>CAKZSV010000008.1 GCA_937921485.1 uncultured bacterium | reverse complement strand
CTTTCTTTATAGGTAACTTTGTCGTCTCATCGTGTCGCTTCTGATACTGGATGCGCCCATCATCCTGAAGGTAATCTTTATGATGTTTACGCATTTTACGCATCACGTGCGAAAGAAGCTGCTCCATTGATAGCTTTGTTTCCTCCTGTGCCTTCAAAAGAAGCTGTAATACTTCTGTGCGCATAACATAGGTGGTGCGGATATTCATGGCAATGGTCTCCTTTTCATACAAATTCGTGTTTCTACCTATTAATACGATTCCAATGGCGGAATCGTAAAATTTTTTTGAAAAAATATTTTGACAAAAAGCCTTTATTTGGCTATATTGCCAAATAGGAAAATTAATAATGAATCAATCGCAAAAGGCACAGTACGAAGCGCGTGTCAAAATCATCAAAGCCATTGCGCATCCCAGCCGCCTCTTCATCATTGAGGAACTCAATCGGAGGGAGCGGTGTGTAAACGAGCTTGCTGAGATGGTAGGCGCAGATATTTCAACAGTCTCGAAGCATTTAAGCATTCTGAAAAATGCCGGCCTGGTGTTTGATGAAAAGCGCGGCACCAACATCTGCTATCGGCTTCGAACGCAATGCATACTGAATTTCATCGGCTGTGTGGAGGACGTCCTTACAGCAAACGCGCAAAGCCAGATGGAAATTCTCCGCTGTTGTAAAAAATGACACAACGCAGGCTAATGTTTCACAGTTGCCTGTCTGATTCTGATATATTGGAGCTCTTGTAATGAAATTTGAATGGAAGTCTGAATGGAAACCGCTGTTCTGGATAGTCGCGCTTTTTCTTGCCGCGTTTTATCTGCCCGTGGGAACCTCCCGCTTTGATAATGCCGTCCTCGAGGCCTTTCAGCTTGTGAAATGGTACGCACGGGAGCACGTTATTCTCTGTTTGGTACCCGCCTTCTTCATCGCGGGAGCCATCGGCGTCTTCGTGAAGCAGGAATCGGTGATGAAATATCTGGGCCCGACTGCAAATAAGATTCTTGCCTACGGCGTCGGTTCGGTATCCGGGTCAATCCTTGCAGTCTGTTCCTGCACCGTGCTTCCGCTTTTTTCGGGTATCTACCGCATGGGCGCGGGACTCGGTCCTGCAATCGCCTTTCTCTATTCGGGACCGGCCATCAATGTGCTCGCCATCATCCTCACCGCGCGGGTGCTTGGGCTTGAACTTGGCATCGCTCGGGCTGTGGGAGCTGTTGCTTTTAGCGTAGTCATCGGTGCCATCATGCATTTTATTTACCGTAAGGAAGAGCTTGAAAAGGTAAACGCCGCCCTGCAACTGCCTCCCGTGGAGACTAAACGCCCTCTCTGGAAAGATGTGATATATTTTGCTTCAATGGTCGCCATTCTCGTCTTCGCCAACTGGGGAAGGCCGGAAGAAACCAGCGGATTCTGGTTTTTTATGTTCGCATATAAGTGGTATATCACCGCCGCTGCCTCCGTCATTTTTGCCTCTACGCTCGTCCTCTGGTTTGATTTCAAATGGTGGAAAGTGCTTCTGGCATCCCTTCCGCCTGCAGTACTGGCACTGGTCCCCTTTATCATACCCGGGCTTTCGGAACGTCTTCCCGAGCAATATCCCGTGGCGATTTTTGCTGCCGGCGCCCTTGGCCTTTCAGTCATCACCAGCACCGATGAGGGCGAAGGTGGCGACTGGTTCTACTCCACCTGGGACTTTGCCAAGCAGATACTGCCGCTTCTTCTCTTCGGCGTTCTCTTAGCCGGGGTGTTCTTGGGCCGCCCGGGGCACGAAGGGCTCATTCCGAATGAATGGGTAGCAACGCTTGTTGGCGGCAATTCCCTCCGGGCAAATTTCTTTTCCGCTATCGTGGGAGCCTTCATGTACTTTGCCACGCTCACCGAAGTGCCCATTGTACAGGGGCTCATCGGCAGCGGCATGGGCAAGGGGCCTGCGCTGGCGCTGCTTCTGGCGGGTCCGGCGCTCTCGCTTCCGAATATGCTCGTCATCCGAAGCTTCATAGGCACGAAAAAAACTATCATATACTGTTCCCTTGTGGTGGTCATGGCTACCATCTCAGGGATGATATTCGGGGCATTTTTTTAAGGAGGGCGTTATGACCATACGAAAGATTCTCGTTCCAGTGGATTTTTCACCATCGGTTGACAGGATTATCAAGGCCGCCATTACCCTGGCCACTGCAACCGCCGCAAAGATTTATCTTTTGCACGTGGAGGAAGATGTGTTCCGCATCAAGCAGGGCCATGTGTGTACGGTGATGGACCGGGATTTTATTCCCATCATCGACAAATTCCATCAAACAGTGCTTTCCGAATGCACATCGAAGCTGAAAGACCTTCTTTCGAAAATACCCGAAAATCTCCGTGGCGACACACTCATTCGCGAGGGGCATCCCATGGAGCAAATACTCGATTACATCCGGGAACAGAGCATCGATCTGGTCGTCATCGGAAGCCGTGGACAGAGCAAGTTTGCGTCGCAACGACTCGGTTCGACGACGGAAAAAATCGCCCGCAAGGCACCCTGCTCGGTGTACATTGTCAAGGACGAACAGGATATATGAGCCAGAGAGAAATCCGCCATTCCGTTATAGCGAATGCGGTGAAGGAGGCAAAACAAAAGGCTTTTAAAAATGTAACATTTGATAATGAAGAGATTTTTTTACCAACATAACCAATATCTGGAGAAATTACAATGAAACGTTTCATGATAAGTGTGCTTTTTATTGCTCTGGCCGCATCGCTTTTTGGAGCAGAGTTCAAAGTTGAGGGCGAAAACTTCCGCTACTATAACCAGAAGGGGAGGAAATACAACCCGGCAACCGTGGAAACCGTACGCGGTACGGTAGCGACCGTCGAAACATTCAAACTCAGCGAAACCTGCACCGGCTTCGTCCATCTCAGCCTTAAATCCGGCAATGACACGATAGGGATTGCTCTTGCTCCCGGGCGCTATCTCGAAGGAAAGATATCGGTAACAAAGGGCGACAGCGTGGAAATCACCGGGTCGAAGTATCTCAACGACAGCGGAGAGAAGCTCATCATTGCCCGTTCCATCAGAAAAGACAATGTAACAGTAGAACTCCGGGACGAGAAGGGAATACCGAAATGGCCCATGGGCATAAGAAAGAAGTAGTTGTAACGGGACAACATCATGATTGCGCGCCTACATATTACAATCGCGGGGTGTTTCATAGCACTTCTGGCGCTCGCTTCACCTTTATCTGCGCAGGATGCCGGCACGGATGCGGGCGCTCTCACCCTTTCCCAGTGCCTTGCTCTTGCAGAGAAGAATAATGCCGATATCAAGATTGCCCGTGCCAAAGTTGCCGAGGCGGAGGCTTCGTACAAAGGAAAACTCGGGCTTCTCCTCCCGCAGATTGATGCTAACCTGAGTTATGACCGCTACAGGGAACAGCTCCCGTCGAAGAAACAGCGCTTCGGCGAATCGCTCGACGATTATTACGCGGAGCTGGTAATGAAGCTTCCTCTTTTTCAGGGAGGAAAGAACTGGGGCAAAATTAAAGCCGCGAAAATGAACCTTGACGCCGAAAAACAGCGTCTGGAATTGGCCCGCCGCACTGTTTCAATCGCGGTGAAGCGCGCGTATTACGAGCGCGTGAGAAGCGCCATTACTCTTGATATTCAGAAGGAATTGTCGAAAAATTTAGAGGAACAGGTATCCATCGCAAAGCTTCTTTATGCAGGCGGCAAATTCAGCGTGGTTGACATGCTGAAGGTTGAAACTCAGGCTGCTTCAGCAAAAGACGCATTGAAAAACGCAGAAAATGCCCTGCGCATCCGCTCACTCGCCCTGGGACGCATCCTTGGGCTGGAAACGCCGGTGGAAACTTCCACGGATGTGGAAATCATTGAAAGCAATTTCACTATCAGCCGCGCATGCCTTGCCGAAGGTTTCTCAAAAAATCCGGAGATTCTCACCGCACAGTTCCAGCTTGAAAAATCCCGCTATGATGAGATGACCGCAGAGGGCGCCCACTATCCTTATCTTTCCCTGCGCGGAAATTACAACGTTGAGGACAAGACATTCTTTCCCGGTAATCCCAACTGGTATGTGGGCGTTATCATGACAATCCCTATTTTCCACGGCGGCTCCGATGCGGCAGCCGTAAGCGAAGTAAAAGCGCGCACCGCTCAGTACCAGGCAAAGCTGGATGATGTCCGCAAGGAGCTTGCCGTCCGTTTTGAATCGTCCGAGGCTACCATCATCGATTCGCTCAACCGCCTTGCAACTACCGCAAAGGTCCTCGCGCTGGCTGAAGAATCGTACAAAACCTCCCTGCTCAAATATAAATCGGGAAAGCTTTCGGCGCTGGAACTTATCGACGCGCAGACGGTCTGGTACAATGCGCGCCTCGGCCATAAAAAGCTCCTCATTGATACGCATATCACAATGGCGGAAATAGAGCAGATATGTCCGCATGCAGTAGTCCGTCAGCCCGGAGGCAAACAATGAAGTTCAAAACAGCACTCACCGCCGTCATCGTACTGCTCTTCGCATTTCAGAGCGGCTGCAAAAAGAAGGAAGAGAAGCAGGAAAAGATGTTTCCGGTCAAAACCGCGCCCGCGTCAACCGGCTACATTGCGACAACCATGACGGTGATGGGCACCATCGACTCGAAAGTTCATGCATGGGCGCAGGCAACTGCCGAGGGGACTGTTCAGTCGCTATCGGTGGTCGAAGGCAACCGCGTCGGCGAAGGTCAGGTGCTTTGCTACATCATGCCGCCGGACAGCCAGAACATGCTGGGCCAGGCGAGGCTGGAATACGAACGGGTAAAACAAAGCACGGGCGATAAATCCGACGAAGAATCGAAATTAAAACTGCTTGAAGCGGAACGCGAATACAATCTGGCAAAAAACCTCTTCAAGCGCATCCCCATTGTGGCACCCGTAAGCGGCACGGTGATATCAAAATCCATTGAAAACGGCAGTACCGTGGCGGTGAAACAACCCCTGATTGAAATCGCCGATCTCGGAAGGCTCATCGTCAAGACTTCGGTATCCGAAGACGTGGTATCGAAATTGCGCCCCGGCCAGAAGGTGAGCATTACGCTCTACGCTGATACCGAGAAAAGTTTTCCTGGGACAATCTCCATGGTAACGCCTGGAGTGAATTTCCAGACGCGCACCGCCGGTGTTGAGATAGCAATACCGCAACGCAGCGGCATACGTCCCGGCATGACCTGCGCGGTCGAGTTCATTACCGCCGCACGAAACGGCGTCGTCATCGTTCCTCTGGAAGCAATTCTGACGGACCTCGAGGGCAACAAGAAAGTCTTCACAGTTAAGGAAGGAAAAGCGGTTGTTGTCCCCGTCGTCACGGGGATTGAAGACAATACCCGCGCAGAGATTGTTTCAGGACTCAATCCCGGCGACGAGATAGTTGTCATGGGACAGGAAAACCTCAAACACGGCGTGAAGGTGAAAATCGCTTCCCCTTCCGTAAAAGAAGAAAAGAAGGACAATAAACCGGCCGGGGAGCGCATGCCATGAATATTACCCGCATTTCAATAACGCGCCCTGTGGCGATCGGCGTCCTCATGGCCGCCGCGGCGGTGGTAGGAATTTTCGGCTTTTCATTGCTTCCGGTAAACCTCCTGCCCGATATCACCTATCCGCTCATCAAGGTGTACGTCAACTGGCGCGGCGCCACTCCTGAAGACATCGAAGAGAATGTTGCCGAGGTTATCGAACCGAAGATGGCCACCGTGGACGATCTGGACTATCTGGAATCTTCGTGCACTGAAGGGCTGTATTCACTTCAGGTGAACTTCGATTATGCCGCCAACCGCGACGTAGCCTACCAGGACGTGACCGCGAAGATGGGACTCATTCGGAAAAAACTCCCTCGCGATGCTGAAGAGCCCATCATCATCAAGGCAGACCCCTCACAGCTTCCGGTGATGGACATTATGGTGGTCTCCGACCGGCACGACCTTGTGAAGCTTCGAACCTGGGTGGAGAATGATCTTCAAAAGCGCTTTTCCACCGTGGAGGGTACGGCAGGCACCGAGATATCCGGAGGAATGGCGCGCGAAATTCGCGTGGTGGTGAATCCCCACCGGATGCAGGCCATAGGACTTACGGCGGAAAAGCTGATGCAATCGATACGCGACGCCAATATTGAGCTTTCCGCGGGGCGCATCACGGGGGAGCGGAAGGAATATGTGGTCCGCACCCTCGGCAAATTCGACAGCATCCGGCAGATAGGCGACATCATCGTCGCCTCGGACAAGCTCGGTCGCAATGTGTATCTCCGCGATATTGCCGGCGTGGAGGACTCCCACGACGTTCAGAGAATCATCACCCGCCTCAACGGCGTTGAAGGAGTAAAGCTTTCAATTTTCAAGCAGGCCGGAGCGAACACTATTAAGGTTGAAGAGGGCTTGAAACGAAAAATCAAGGAGCTTGAATCGGTCCTCCCGCCCGGCGTGAAGCTCGGCATCATCTACAATCAGGCGCAATACATCCGCGCCGCCAACAACGGCGTGCGCGATGCGGCGCTCATCGCGGCATTCCTGGTGATGCTTGCAACCTGGTTTTTTCTTTCCGGCTGGCGGAGAATTCTCAATATCTTTCTTGCCATGCCGCTTTCGCTCCTACTCACCTTTTTTCTTATGAACGTGCTGGGATATTCGCTGAACATCCTCTCCCTGGGAGGTCTGGTTATTGCCATCACCATCATCCTCGATCACTCGGTGGTGGTGCTGGAAAATATCACGCGCCTGCAGGAAGAGAAGGCAAGCGATGCGGTTGAGCGCGGCGCCAATGAGGTGGGACCTGCCCTCACCTATGCCACGCTGACCTTCATGGCGCTCTTCCTCCCCTTCCTCATGGTGGCGGGACTGGTGTCCCTGCTCTTCAAGGAGCTCATCATCATCGTGGCGATCGCCATCGGCTTCTCACGCCTGGTGGCCCTCACGGTCACGCCCATGCTCGCCGCGAAACTCTCCGGTGGCATCATCGAACATGCGGAAACGCATAATTTCCGCGAACGCGTTATGCATGGCCTCGCAACAGGATATAACCGCAGCATCACAAAGGCGCTGACGCACAAAGGAAGGATTATCGCGGTCACTCTCATTCTTTTTGTTGCGGGCATTGCGGTACTTCCGTTTATTGGCACAGAGTTCCTGCCAAGGGCCGACGACGGCATGATCATGGTGAAGGTGAAGATGCCCATCGGCACCGCCATGGGCGAGACATATCAGGTGATACAGAACATCGAGCGTGAAGTTAAAAAGCTCCCCGATGTGGAGAGCTTTTCAGCCATCGCCGGCGGCAAGGTCTGGGGGCTGGTGACCTATGAAATTGCCAACGAAGGCGAGGTCAACATTCAGCTTGTATCCGCCGGCAAGCGCCGCCTCACCACCGATGAGTACGTGGCAAAATTCGGCGAGCAGTTGCAAAAATCCGCAAAGTATCCGGGCGCCAAAGTCAAGGTGATGCATACAAAAATGAAGGGCGTTCGGCAGATTGGAGAGTACGATGTCGAAGTGGAGTTTCGGGCACCGAAAAGCGCCTCGATAAGAGATATGGCACTCACCGCACACGCTGCGATGGAAAAGCTCAAAGGTATCAAGGGCTTGACCAACCTTGATGTCTCTCTGGATGTCACCAAACCGGAGTTCGGCATCTCCCTCAATCGGAACCGCCTGGCCGACCTCGGCCTCACCGTATCCCAGGTGGCAAATACCGCACGGATGCTCATCGACGGCACCGTCGCATCGAACTACCGCGAAGGAGGGTATTACTACCCCATCCGCGTGGTTCTGGGCGAAGATAAGTTTCGCGGGAAGCTCGACATCGCCAACATCCCCCTCATGACCGTGGGCGGCGCGCCCCTGTACATCGGGAGCGTGGGAGAGGTCAGCCGCGCACAGGGGCCGGTGCAGATTGACCGCATGGACCAGACGCGCGTCATCAAGGTCACCGGATCCGTGCCGGGAGGAAATGTCGGCGAGGTAAATGCACAGGTTCAAAAAAAGCTTGCGGATCTTGCACTTCCCGCCGGCTGGAGCATGTCACTGGGCGGCCAGGCGCGCATGATGGCTGAAAACTTCAAAGCCCTGGCGCTCATCATATCGCTTGCGCTGTTTTTCGCCTATGTGATTCTGGCAATCCAGTTTGAATCGTTGAGCGTGCCCCTGCTTCTCCTCATACGCATACCGCTCTCGCTGGCCGGCATCACCGCGATTATGTTCATCACCGGCACACCCATCGGCGTGACGGTACTTATCGGGGTGGTAATCCTTGCAGGCATGGAGCTCATCCACGGGGTGGTGCTCATCACCTTTATACGCGAAAAGCAGGCGAGCGGACTTTCACTGGAAGATGCCGCCGCGACTGCCGCAACACTTCGACTGCGGCCAATTTTGATGACCGTGGCGGTAGGGGTGTTTGGACTTCTGCCGCTCGCCATGAACTGGGGTGAAGGCACGGAGCTTCTCCAGCCAATGGCGGTGGCGGTAATAGGCGGGCTCATCTTCTCGCTCTTTCTCACGTTCTACTTCATGCCCGCGGCGTATGTGCTGTTGGAGGAGCGCAGGGAAAGAAAACAGGCGCGCCGCGCCGCGATACCGGGTCAAGAAGTTTTCTTATAGTAAAATAGGTATTGACGTAAAAATATTCAATGGAAAATTATGTGAAAAAAGCTTAGTGGATTTTTCAAAATTCGAGAGACATGTATGAACGTACTAATTTTATCATTATGGAGGCATGACAATGAAAATTGAAATACTCGGTCCGGGATGCCCGAAGTGTATCAAGCTTGAAGAGATTACCCGCCAGGCTGTACAGGAACTCGGCATCGATGCCGAAATCACCAAGGTGAAAGATGTGAAGGACATCATGAACCACGGTGTGATGATTACCCCTGCGCTGGTGGTGGACGGCGTGGTGAAGCTTGCGGGCAAAGTCCCATCTATCGATGATGTCAAAAAGCTCATTAAATAACACGGCTAACCAATGGAACTGAAAGACGTGGTCATCAGGCTCGACGCGAGCGAGGTAAAAAGAATCATCGCAGCGGATGTCGATGCCGATGCAGATGCCGCGCTTGCATTCATTCGGGAAAGCCTTGTAAAAAAAGTAAAAAAGGCGCTTGAAGCTCATTGCGTTCCTGTGTTCGAGGCAAATTACCGACCTGCCCAGAAGCGGCAACCTTCAAGCGGCAAATGAACGCAATGTAACACGTAACATTTCGTACAAAGGAGCATAATATGGCAAACGATTGTTGCAACAATAGCAGGGTACTGCTCTATGCCTGTTCGGGAGCATCAGACGCAGGTGAGCTTGCCGATCGCGCAGTGCGTAAACTCTGGGAAGGAGGCTTCGCGGCAAAAACATGCCTCGCCGGCGTAGGCGCCGACATCGCGGGTTTTGTCTCTTCTGCCAGGGGAGCTGACGTCAATATTGTGGTCGATGGATGTCCTGTCGCATGTGCGCGAAAATCCCTCCAGCGAATAGGCATTGAGCCAATTTCCATTATCCTTGCAGATCTCGGATACAAAAGAGGCGAATCAGCAGTCACCGAAGAAGCAATCGCGCGCGTGGCAGATGAAATCAAAGCAATGGCCGATTCAAAAATGCCCGCAGCCACCGGCGCCTCTTCGGGATGCTGCTGCTGAGACAAGGTACGTTACAATTTAAAAATAATTTCAGGATAACCATAATGAAGAAGAAGAAAATTACATTCATTTTGCCAATCATCGTAGCACTTGGAATAGCGATTCTCCCGCATTCGGATGAGTGCGATTGCGGAAAACCGCTCGCCGGCCTTCTGGGAATTTTCGGATGCAGCGATCAGCAATCTCACCAGAATGCCGTCGCGGACGAGGGAAGTTCTCTTAAAGCACCGCCCGTGGAAATGGCATCACAGGATACAAGTTCACCCACTTCGCAATCGGCCGCATCGAATCCCGAAGTCACCTTCATAGAACTTGGCTCCGTCAACTGCATTCCCTGCCGTATGATGCAGCCGGTAATGAAGGCGGTGGAACAAAAGTACGGCAGCCGCGTGCGCATCGTGTTCTACGACGTATGGACCATCGAAGGGAGGAATGACGCCATGAGGTACAATATCCGCGTTATTCCCACGCAGGTGTTCCTCGATAAGCACGGGAAA
This sequence comes from uncultured bacterium, assembly GCA_937921485.1. GTDB lineage: Bacteria > Spirochaetota > UBA4802 > UBA4802 > JAGODF01 > DYLV01. Next base: position 84,132 of record CAKZSV010000008.1, on the reverse strand, counting down.
GAGTATTTCCGCCATGAAGGCTTCTTCCCCCTGCCCGAAGTTGAAAAGGTGCTCGCGATGAAGGGAGTTCGCTGATGCTGATAGATTTTTTCACCTGGCTTTCTACGGCCATATCGGGCTCGGCAGGAATCGCACTCACCGCAGCCTTTATCTGGGGAGTGGCATCAATTCTGCTTTCACCCTGCCATCTGGCAAGCATCCCGCTCATTGTGGGTTTTATCGACGAACAGGGACGAATCAGCACAAAGCGCGCGTTTTTTCTTGCACTGCTTTTTTCCACCGGAATCCTCATCACCATCGGCCTCATTGGTCTTATCACAGGCCTTGCCGGCAGGATGCTGGGCGATGTCGGCAAATGGGGAAACTATTTTGTGGCGGTGATATTTTTCATCATAGGCCTGCATCTTGTGGGCATCATCCCCCTGCCGTTTCTGGAACGAGGCGCAAACGCTTCGAACTTCACCCGCAAGGGCCTCCTCGCCGCGCTTATCCTCGGCCTCATCTTCGGTGTGGCGCTCGGCCCCTGCACATTTGCCTACATGGCGCCGATGTTAGGTGTGGTCTTCAGCGTGGCGGCAACACAGCTTTTCTTCGCCGTGTCGCTTATACTGGCATATGCGATCGGACACTGTTCCATCATCGTGTGTGCAGGGACATTTACCGAAATCGTGCAGAAATACTTAAACTGGAATGAAAACTCGAAAGGCGCGGCGATTCTGAAAAAAATCTGCGGCGTGCTGGTGATACTCGGCGGAATATATCTCATTGTCACAACGCGGTAAAGTATGAAACGCAATGAATTAATTGCCACTATTCTCTTTACGCTCTCAGCGCTTTTCGGCCTTGCTATCGCGCTTCTTTTAGTGAGTGAATTTTTCGGGCTTTCCTCCGGTGCCGTTCGCGCAATCTGCACTTCAGCAAAAAGCGGCATCAACACCTGCCGCACCGTTGCGGAAAGCCCGTATGCGCTCATAGCTACACTTCCCGTCATAGGGCAGATTCCCACCGCCGCGCTCGGCGTGATGTTCTACGCTTTTTCTGCACTCATGGGCATGTTGAATTTTTATTTAAAAGAACATGCGCGCGCGCGATTATTTCTTGGGCTTTTGCTTTCCATTGCTGGAATAATTGCCGATGCCGCGCTGTATGTTATTTCCGTTTACAAAATAAAAGCGGTGTGCGCGCTCTGCTCCCTTTCCTACCTTGCCACCATCGGCATGTTCATCAGCGCGGGTATCGCCCTTTGGGGAAATGCAATCGGTGATGCTAAAAAGCACCTGTTCACTCCATCGCGCCGGGAGATGATTTCCGTCGGGATTATCGCTCTGCTTGCCCTTTCCGCCGGTTTTCTCAGCACGGCAATCACACGATATCAGTTTAAAGCCTATGCGCGCACCACTGAAAGCAAAGGAGAAATCCTTGAAGTGTATCGTTCAGCGCCAATACATTCAATTGATACCGCTGATGCGCCATTCTCCGGAAAGGCAAATGCGCAGGTTCATTGCGTGCTGTTCATCGACTTCACCTGCGACCATTGCCTCCACGCGGGTAAGGTTATCTCATCGCTGCAGAAGGAATTTCCAGATACAATAAAAGTATCCTACAAGCTCTTCCCTCTCTGCGGAGAATGCCCTCCGCGGCAGGGAAACACGCTTGAACCATGCTGCATCGCCGCGCTTGCCGCTTCATGTGCGCACCGGGAAGGAAAATTCAAGGCAGCGTATGACGCGCTGTATGCGGACCTTGAAGCGGGAATAGAACATTCTCAGGATTCAATGCAAAAAATGCGGAAGAAAATCGGTTTAAGCGATTCATTTTCCTCATGCATCGATACATTCGAAACTACCAGCGCACTGAATCGCGATACAGAGGAAGGCGAACGGCTGCATCTCACCGGCACTCCCGCGCTTTTTGTCAACGGCAGGCGAATTCCGAATAAGCTTATCCAGCAGAATCATCTGCGGGAGCTCATCCTTCATCTTGTGCAATAATGAAAATTTTTTCTTGACGGCAGGCGCATCCACGGCGCTATATCGCGCAGTGTTTTATCAATAACACATGTATACAATGTAATCAATCCGATATCGAGGTATGGTTTGGACAAAATAAAAACAATCGCGCTGGTGGCACACGACAATCGAAAAAAAGACCTTGTCGAATGGGTCGAATGGAATTATCATGTGCTCATTCAGCACTCCCTCATCTGCACGGGAACGACAGGGAAAATGGTAGAAGGGACAATTCACGCGAAACTCAAAAAAGAAGGAAAGGATTTTGAGTTTACAATCACAAAGCTCAAATCAGGCCCTCTTGGCGGCGACCAGCAGCTCGGCGCGCTCATTGCCGAAGGGAAAATTGACTGCATCATTTTCTTCTGGGATCCGATGGAACCCCATCCGCACGATGTGGACGTCAAGGCTCTTCTGCGCATCGCGGTGGTGTACAACATCCCCATCGCATGCAACCGCGCCACTGCCGATTTCATGATTTCATCGCCCCTATTGGAGCGGGAATATCAGCCTGCAGTGAATGATTATTCAAGCTATGTGAAGAGGGAAATTAACACTTAAATTGCGAATTGCTGAATTTCACGGAAAACTGATAAATGGAATTGCAAACGTTCCAAGAATGCTCAACAGGATTGCGAGCTTCAACGAGAGGCGCAAGGCCGGCAACTGCACATCGTTGTCATTCTTCATCATTATGTACACGACAACCCGTAAATAATAATAGGCTGAGATAAAGCTATTCAGAATGCCAAAGATAGCCAGCCACAAATCACCCGAAACAATTGCTAATCGAAATACATAGTATTTAGCAAAAAACCCTGCGGTTGGGGGAAATCCCGCAAGCGAAAACATCAATACCGCAAGAGCGAGGGAAATTGCAGGGCATCTTTTTGATATTCCCGCCAGGTCTTTTAGATAAATAAATCGTTCTTCCCTACCGGAAAGCCATCCAAGTATTCCGAATGAACCGAGTGTCATAAAGGTGTAGGCCAATAAATAAAATCCAATCGCAAAATGCATGTCCCTCGCAGGTATTGCGGAATGCGAAACCAGCGCTATTACCATATATCCTGCATGGGCAATGCTCGAATACGCCAGCATCCGTTTTATATTCTCCTGCTTTAATGCCATACTATTGCCCACAGCCATTGTGGCAGTCGATAAAAAAACAAACATCGCTTTTCCAGATGGAAGTTGAAAAGCGTCTCCCAGAATCCGCACCAGAGAAGCAAACACCGCAATTTTAATCCCTGTTGACAGAAGCCCGCTAATGGGCGCAGATGCACCTTCATAGACATCCGGCGCATACGCATGGAAAGGAACAAGGGTTAATTTAAACGCGATACCTGCCAGCAGCATAATAAAACCAAAAACAAACGCAATCGAGCGATGCGGCATCTGCAGCATGCCCTGATTGAGCTGATCGAAAAAGGTTGTTCCGGTTGCGCCGAATATAAACGCAATTCCCATTACCATGATTGCGGTTGAAAATATTCCGGGCAGATAATATTTAAGCGCTGCTTCAATTGATTTTTCGCGGTTTCGAAAATATCCTGCAAGGGCATAGCTTCCGAGAGACAAAAGTTCCAGCCCAACTAAAAACGTCACAAGCTCATGCGAGAGAATGACGTTGATCATTCCCGCCACAACCATCAAAACTAAAAAATAATATTCTCCTGTTGTTGCGGCATGTGCAATCAAATAATGATCTGAAAATAGAATTGTTAATATCGCCGCTACAATGGCGCTCAACACGAACAAATTCGTAAGCGCACTTATTTTTAACACGCGGTTAAACAGAAAAATATCCTGCGCACCGGCACACGTCCAGCGATACACCATAATCTCACCAATAAAGGCCAGCAGTAAAATTGCCATGGTAGCTGCAAACAACACGCTTCTTCCTTTTGTGCCCCACACTGCCTCAATGATCAATACTCCTATGGCTCCAATCACAATGATCCATAGCGGCAATAATACTACAAATTCTTCAGCCATACGTTTTTCCTAAAATTGTTTATGGATATGCTCAAGATGATACTGTGCCGAATTTTTTATTGAATTCAAAAAAGCTTTCGGATACAGTCCCAGATAAAACATCAACGCAATCATCGGGATGATAACCGCAATCTGCACCCCGCGGGCATCACGAAAATCTTGAAAATGCACATTTTTCATTTCTCCATAAAATACACTGCCATACAGTTTTAACATATACCACGCACCCAGCACAATTCCTCCCACAGCAATAATAGTCAATTCCATATATACCCCAAAAGAAGCTGCAAGGATGGTAAATTCGCCGATGAACCCGTTAAGGCCCGGCAATCCAATCGAAGAGAGCGTGGCAATCATGAAGAAAAGAGCAAATACCGGCACGATTTTCGCAATTCCCCCATAGTCAGATATTTGCCGCGTATGAGTCTGATCATACATCATACCTACCAGGAAAAACAATGCTCCGGTGGAAAGCGCGTGATTTACCATATGCAGTATGCTTCCCTGCAGGCCGCTTACGGTAAACGTAAATATTCCGAGCACAATATATCCCATGTGCGAGACCGACGAATACGCAATCAACCGCTTCATATCCGTCTGCACCGCCGCCGTCAATGCACCGTGAATAATGCCAACCACCGCAATTGCGCACATTGCATACGAGAAATGCTGCGATGCGACAGGAAACAGCGGAAGGTTAACGCGTATTAGCCCATAGGCACCAAGCTTCAGCAGCACGCCCGCAAGAATCACAGAACCGCCGGCGGGGGCTTCCGTGTGCGCATCGGGAAGCCAGGTATGGAGCGGGACAATTGGCACTTTAATTAAAAACGCCAGCGCAAATGCCAAAAAAAGCCAATACTGTTCCCGCATGCTGAATTGTGCTGACGCAAGCTGTTCGTAGTCGAATGTCTGATAATGGATGCCAATATATATAATCGCAATAAACATCAGCAAACTGCCAAACATGGTAAAGAGCACAAACTTTATGGTTGCATAAATCCTGTCGGCACCTCCCCACACACCGATAATGAAAAACATGGGAAGCAGCATCAATTCCCAAAAAATATAAAATAAAAACAGATTGAGCGACGCAAATGTCCCTATGATTGATGACTCCAGGATGAGCAGCGCAATATAGTATCCCTTATGGTTTTTCGTAATGCCGGTATAGCCTCCGGCTATGACTAAGGGAAACAAAAACGCCGTAAGCAAAATCATCCAGAAGGATAGCGCATCTATACCCACGGTATAATAAAATGGAAAGATTTCCATCAATTTGAAGCTTTCAATTAACTGAAAGCGCGCAGCATCAAAATCAATGTTCCAATACAGCCATACTGCAGCAATACATTCAATCAGCGTAATCAAAAAGCTTATAACAGCCAGCTGTTTTTTCCCATTAAAAAACAACAGCATCACAATGCCAAGCAAAGGAAATGCAATCAAAAAACTTATCACACCTCACCTCTTTTATTATAATTGCACTAACATGAGATACACAAGCACGCTCATGCCCAGGAAGATGTATAATACATAATGCTGGATATTCCCTGTGTGCATTCGCGATAGCCTCTTACTCCAGAAATATACAAATGGCCCCAGCGAATGTACGAACCCTTCAATAAGAGAAGCATCGATGATTCGAAATGAAATTCGATCTGCAAAGGTTCGAAGCGGCTTTAACACCATCGCTTCATATATTTCATCGATAAAGAATTTATTTTCTATGATGCGTTTCATTCGCACAAACCCTGCAGCACGGCGTTGTGAAGGCGCTGTACGCCATAAAAAGATATAGAGAGAAAACGCAATGCCGCAAAGTGCCACAAGGATGGAAATTCCCATCAACGGCAGTTTCATCTCGGGGCTTACGCGAGCTCCCTCCTGCATACTCAGGACAGATGTTAAAAAATGTTCAATGTGATTGCCTCCCCCAAGCACATGGGGAACACCGGCAAACCCCGCAAAAGCAGAACAGAGCGCCAATATCATCAATGGAATGTACATCGCAGGATGTTCCGTGTATTCCACGTGCTGATCATGGCGGATATATCCCGCTTTGCCCTCTCCAAAGAATGTCATCGCGACGAGCCTTGTCATATATACTGCCGTCAGAAAGACAGTGATCATCGCACTGATGTAGAGCACAACCGGCAGGTGAGGCATGATGATGTTTTCCTGCGAAAGCGCGTTCCATAGAATTTCGTCTTTGCTGAAAAAACCGGAAAACGGCGGTATGCCACAAATTGCGAGCCATGCAATCATGAAGGTGTACGCAGTGATGGGCATTTTTTTTCTGAGGCCGCCCATCGCACGAATATCCTGCTGATGCAACGCATGGATTATTGCGCCCGCACCTAAAAACAGCAATGCCTTAAAGAACGCATGGGTCATGACGTGAAAAATCCCTGCCGCATACGCCCCCACTCCCGCGCCAAGAAACATGTATCCGAGCTGTGAGATGGTGGAATAGGCAAGGATTTTCTTAATGTCATTTTGCCTCAGCGCAATGATGGCTGCAAAAAGGGCGGTTGCGGCTCCTGTGATGGCAATAACTGTAGAAACAACAGGGCTTAGCTGGAATAAAAAATTCATTCTGACGACCATATAGACTCCTGCCGTCACCATTGTGGCAGCATGGATTAATGCCGATACTGGCGTTGGTCCCGCCATTGCATCCGGCAGCCACACGTACAGCGGAATCTGTGCCGACTTTCCGGTTGCGCCAATGAAAAGCGAGATGCCGATTGCGGTCGCAGAGAGCACAAGCACCTCCTGTTTATGCATCAAATCAGAAAACGTGAGTGTTCCCGCGGCGTGAAGCAAAAGAAAAATTCCGATTAAAAATCCTGCATCGCCAATCCTGTTTGCAATGAATGCTTTTTTTCCTGCATTCGCCTTCTCTTCATCGGCATACCAGAATGCAATGAGCAAATACGAACACAACCCAACTCCTTCCCACCCGATGAAAAGCACTGCCAGATTGTCTCCCAGAACAAGCAACTCCATGGAAAACAAAAATAAATTTAAATATGAGAAGTATTTAATAAAGTTCTCATCGTCTGCCATATATGCAACAGAATAGATATGAATTAATGTTGCAACAAATGTCACAAAAAGAAGCATCACGGCCGTTAAGGAATCGAATTGCAATGAGAGAGAAATGAAAAGCGGCTCTGCAACAATCCAATTCCATAATGATTGTTTGAGGATGATATCAGCATGATGCGCGGTATATGTGTAACAGGTACTCAGAACGGCTATAAATGACAATAAGGATGCTGCAATTGCAACACCTGCGCTTATAGTTTTTAGCCGAACATTTTTTTTGCATGCAATGAGATGCAACGCCCCATTGATGAGTGCTCCGGCCAATGGGAATACCACAATCAACGCGAGATACGGATTTTCTACAATCGGCATATCATCCTCTCAATTTTGTAAGCACGTCCAGGCCAATATCATCATGCAGCCGATACAGCGCTATAATCAGCGCCAGCCCTATGCTCACCTCAGCAGCTGCAATCGCTATGCTGAACATCACGATGATATGCCCGGCCATGTGTGCATGCATCTTCGAAAACGCCACAAGGGCAAGGTTTGCAGAATTCAGCATCAGTTCAACTGACAGAAGCACGATAAAAAGATTCTTTCGCGTAAGCACCCCCACAGTGCCAATTGTAAAGACGATGACTGCAAGTATCACATAATGGTGCGGTAATACTGTCATTGGCTTCTCCTACAATTTTTTTTTGGAAATCACCATCACTCCCACAATCGCAGTTAATAAAATCAGTGAAAGCATCTCAAATGGAAAAAGATAGTGTTCAAACAGCACGCTTCCAATCAGCTCTGCACTTCCGAAATTTTCAGGTAGCGTTTGCGCTGCAAAAAAAGACGAACGTGAAAGCACATACAAACATGGCGCAAGAGTTCCTGCCACCACAATCACTGCTGTCACAAGCATAAGCATATACTTCGGTTTTAAATGCACCAAATCCTTTTCGTTCAAATGCATAATCATAATTACAAAAATTATCAGCACCAGTATTCCGCCCGCATACACCAGGACCTGAATTGCCGCAACAAACGCGGACGAAAGCATCGCATAGAGCGACGCCAGCGATAAGAACGCGAAAACAAGGCACAATGATGACGATATCGGATTTGTGCGGGTGATGCCCAGAAGTGCGGTGATTATCAACACAGCTCCCAGAATAATAAACAGCAGCGATTCTACCATCAGCAATACCTTTCGTATACGTTTCGTGATATTTCGAGCTGCAATTCCATTGTTTTCATGTAATTTCGCTCATCATTATTTTATATTCTTTAAAAAATTAATATAATGAACTCCATGGGTAACGGATAGCGGCCGGTGCGGATTGTAGCCCGGCGCATGCGCATAATCCGCATTCTCATGCTGCAGCAATATCTCCTTCGTTAAAATAACATCTTCTCTTCGATAGCCGGCAAAACTGACCAGCGGCACATCCATGCGAATGGCATCGAGCGGGCAGGCTTCAACGCATAATCCGCAAAACACGCATCGCAACAAGTCTATGGTAAAATCAACCGGATATTTTTCTTTAAAAGGATCATCCGCCTCACCGGCCTGAATGTGAATGCAGAACGCAGGACAGCTGGTGGCACATAGCATACAGGCGGTACATCGGGGCGATCCATCTTCCCTTTTCATCAAACGATGTCGCCCGCGGTACGCAGCGGGAATTGCCTTGCGATTTTCGGGATAAAATACAGTGGGCAATTTCTCCGGAAAGAAGAGATTGCGCAGCACATGTGCCAGCGTCGTGAGCAATCCTCCGAGGATTTCAACTACATACAATTTTCGCATACCTGCAAGATGCGGCCTGCGTACAATTTTCACCATTGGAACAACTCCTACGTAAAAGAGATCACGATGCCGGTGATGGCAATATTCAGCAGTGAAACAGGAAATAGTATTTTCCATCCGAGGTTCATCAATTGATCATACCGGAATCGCGGCAAAGTCCATCGGACATGCACGTAGAGCCATAAAAAGATCATTGCTTTCCCGAAAAGCGCCATCATCTGAAGCGCTGCGACAATTATCTGCGACGGCAGCGCGGCAAACCGCATCTGCACCACAAGTGGCACCAGGAAAATGCTCATAAGCGCTGCGGCGAAAAGCAGATAGCTGATTACAAAATACTCCTTTTTCCCGAGCTTCTCCGCGAAGCTCATCCCATAGGCCTTTGCGCGCTTATAGACGATAATGCCCGCAATGAGGCACAAAAGCGCGATAATGATCAATATCGCACAGAGCGCGTAATGCGAATTGTGCCGTAATTGCTCGGTGGTGACATAGGGAATCTGATATCCGCCGAGAAACAATGTTGCCATAACAATCGAGGCGACAACCATGTGCGCATATTCCGCCATAAAGAAGAGCGCAAATTTCATACTCGAATATTCCGTATGGTAACCCGCAACAATTTCGGATTCACCTTCGACCAGATCGAACGGCGTTCTGTTTGTTTCTGCAAACGCCGAAACCAGAAAAACAACAAATGCCACAGGGTTAAGGAATATTCCCCAGTTGGGCAAAGGCACCACCCAATGGAAGAGTTTCATCATTCCGGATTGTTTTTCTACTATTGAGCTGACACTTATTTCCTGATATGCCATCAACACTGCAACGATGGCAAGGCCCATCCCCAGTTCGTATGAAATCATTTGCGCAGATGAGCGAAGGCTTCCGAGCAAGGAATATTTATTATTCGATGCCCATCCCGCAAAGAATGTTCCGTACACCCCCAGTCCGGTAATTGCAAATAACAGCACAAGCCCCGACGAATAGTCGGCAACCTGAAATCTGAAAAGGTGAGCGCCAATCTGCAGGGGGCTTGCAATGGGTATCAACATAAGCGGCACAAGCGCAACCGTCATCGACCAGAAAGGGGCCATCACGTAATACAGCCTGTGCACATGATTGGGAATTATATCTTCTTTAAATAATAATTTAATCGCATCGGCGATGGTATGAAGTAAGCCAAACAAACGGATCCCGAAAATATTTGCGCGAAGTGGTCCAATCCTATCCTGTATGATGGCTGCGCCTTTCCTCTCCAGCCATATCATCAATGGGATAAACTGCAATGGTATATTCCACATTACGACAGCCATCACCACAATATTGATTGCACCAAAGGTTAAAGAATCCATCACGACTCCTCCAGCGGCTTTGCGGTGCTGCATACATTAAAATCAACATGTATACCTTTAAAAGGCTCATCCGCCCTTTTGGGCATATTCAAGGCAATGCCATATTCCGGGATCTGATTAAATTGGAAGCTTCGTAATTCATCATAGTGGCTTCTTAACTTATCGTACATCTCGGATGCATCTGAATAGCGTCGCTGGTGCTTCCGTGCACCAGTTGCAATGGTATACAGCGCAATGCAGGCAGCATCGATATCCGGATGTTCCGGCACCAGCGCCTGACAGGCTTTTTGCAAAAGGGAAGTAGCGTTGATGAATGTCCCGTTCGTCTCAGCGTATGTCCTCACCGGCACCACGTAGTCCACACGGGCAACCGTTTCATCCCGATAGGCGGTGAGATATATCTTTAAAGGAATTTTGTGGATATTCTCCATGAGACACTGTGCAAAAGAGTCGTTGCGCAGGTTAAACAAATCCATTTCCACAATGATCAGCGCAGCGATGCGCCCTTTTTGGATCTTATCGATGAGCGGGGCAGTCTCCGTCTGCAGTCCAAAAAATGTGGCGCCCTGGGCGTTCGGGTATTCTTCCGCAAGCATCAAAAGATCATCGCGCTCGCCAGATGCAGGTGGCATCAGACAGACGGCATTATCGCCGCAATATGTTTTTAAAGCATAGTACGTCTCATTCGACGAAAAGGGTCCCACCACCCAGGCAATTTCACCGCTGCGGCGTGTTTTCAGCAGTTCAGCGATATCATCGTACAGTTGATTGAAACTAATTTCTTCCTGATGTTTCAATGGCGTAAATATTCTTTTCTCATGTAATTTATTAAAAGAAAACCTTCCCCTGTCGCACATCCAGACGCGATTCAGGGCGGGATTTTCCCGGGGCATAAACCTCCATACGGTATTTTTATTGTGCTCAATGTAGATGGAACATCCTCTGGCACACTGCGTGCAGATGCTCTTTGTCTTTTTCAAAAACCAGACACGCTGTTTAAAGCGAAATTCCTTCAGCGTCAGCGCGCCCACCGGACAGATATCGGCACTATTGCCGGAATAGGGATTGCGGATGAATTTTTCCGGAAATAGCGAAATCGACGATTCGTGACCGCGCGAAATAATTCCTAATTCCGGCGTGCGCACAATCTCATCAAAAAAGCGGATGCATCTGCGGCATAAAATGCACCGCTCCTGATCGAGGACAATGTGCTCTCCTGCATTGAGGGCCTTTCCTCCCTTGAAATAGCGCGCAACGGTTCTCCGGAAATCATAGCGTCCAAAGTCGAAATAATTATCCTGCAATAAACATTCCCCGGCTTTGTCGCAGATCGGGCAATCCAGTGGATGATCGAGCAATAAAAATTCCAGAGCTGATTTCTGAGCGGCTACGGCTTTTTCCGAATTGGTGTAAATTGCCATTCCCGGCTTCACCTTCGTGGTGCATGCGGTGGTTACCATCATTCCCTGCGGCGTTTCGATTTCCACCATGCAGGTTCTGCAGCTACCATCTACCGGCAAATACCGATGATAGCAAAACCTTTGCAAGGGGATATTGTGTGCATCGCAGGCTTCTACGATATTGCAGTCTTCTTGCACTTCATATTCTTGATTATTAATATTAACCGTAATCATCTTTTGCATAATTCTATCCTGCTTAAAAAGGGACTGCATCATCCCCGAGCATCTTTTCCGCAGCTGCCGCCACAGGCACAAAAACCGGTTTTACATACTTTTCAAAATCCTGCCTGAATTTTACCACACAGCTTCGAACCGGGATTGCACAGGCGGCAGCAAGCGCGCAGATTGTTTTTCCTTCCATATTGTCTGCTATTTCGAGCAAGAGATCCAGCTCTTTTGTCGTTCCTTCGCCCCGTACCATCTTCTCAAGCAATCTGTGTATCCAGAACGTTCCCTCACGACAGGGCGTGCACTGGCCGCAGGACTCTTCTGCGTAGAAGCGCGTTATTGTGCGCAATGCGTGCAGCATGTCGGCATGTTCATTCATCACAATCAAACCGCCGGAACCCAGCATTGTCCCATGTGCGCGCATGCTCTCGTAGCTCAAATACAAATCCGCACATTCATCTGCCGTCATCACTGCAGTCGAGGTACCGCCGGGGAACAATGCTTTTAATGAGCCGCCCTTCACACCCTGCGCATATTTCTCCAGAAATTCCGGCACGCGCATGCCGAAGGGCAACTCCCAGAAACCCGGGTTATTTACATGCCCCGAAATGCCAAACAGCATTGTGCCAGTGGATTCGGAAGTGCCGATGCGCGCAAAGGCTTCACCTCCATGTTCAATAATCCATGGAATATGGGAAATTGTTTTCACATTGTTGATAATTGTCGGACATCCAAATAATCCTTCCACTGCCGGAAATGGCGGCTTGATGCGCGGCTGCCCTTTTTTGCCCTCTATGGACTCGAGCAAGGCAGTCTCTTCGCCGCAAATATACGCGCCGGCTCCGCGGTGAATCCAGATGTGCACATCATAGCCCGAGTTTTTGATATTATGTCCAGCAAAGCCTGAGCGGTATGCCTCATCGAGCGCCTTTTTGAAAATCATATACGGCCTCACGTACTCGCCGCGAATATACACATAGACATCATGGCTTTTGATGGCATAGGCCGCACACACAATGCCTTCGATGAGCAAATGGGGATCGTATTCCAAAATGTATCGATCCACAAATGTTCCTGGTTCGCTCTCATCGGCATTGACGCAGAGATACACGGGCAGTGCGGTATCCTTTGGAACGAAGCTCCACTTAAGGCCGGTGGGAAATGCAGCTCCTCCTCTTCCCCGCAGCTTCGACGCTATGACCTCATTCACGATTGCTTCCGGCTTCATCGAAAATAATTTCTCAAAGGATCGGTACGCTCCATGATTCAGCGCCACCTCGAGCGTATGGCAGTTCGGAATGGAAAATCTCTTTGTCAATTGCAATTCAAACTCCATGATCCTCCCCGCTGCTATTTTTCTTCAAATGCCGGATAATGGCATCCAGTTTTTCCACTGTGAGGCTGTCGTAATACTCATCGTTGATCTTGATCACCGGTGCAGTATGGCATGAACCAAGGCATTCAACGAGTTGAAAGCTGAATAAGCCATCGGCGCTGGTTTCTCCCGGCAGCACCTGCAAGGTCTCCTGAATATAGCTTCGCAGATCTTCCGCTCCCCGCAAATAGCACGAAATCGTCTGGCAGAGTTGCAGATGATATTTCCCGGGTTTTTTCTTATGGAACATTGTATAAAATTCAGCCACCTCATACACTTTCACAGCCGGCATACCCACCAGTTGTGCAATGTATTCCAGCACCTCGTCGGATACATAACCAAACTCCCTCTGCGCAAGCCACAGGGCCGGCAGCAATGTTGCTTTTTTATCCGGATACCGCGTCACAATTTCTTCATACTCTTTCAATGCTGCTTCGCTGAATTGCACCGCCATACTCTCTCCTATCGATCCAATTCCCCTGCGATGATGTTAATGGATCCCAGCGTCGCAATGGCATCGGCAATCATGCCTCCTTCCACAAGCCGGGCAAATGCGGCATAATTCATCAATGAGGGCGACTTGCACTTCACTCTATACGGATATTGCGTGCCATCTGACACAATATGAAAGCCCAGTTCGCCATTCGAGGCTTCGGTGCAATCGTACACTTCGCCCTTCGGAGGCGTAATGCCGTGAATAATGAGTTTGAAATGATTCATCAGGCCCTCAATGCTCCCATAGACATGAATTTTCGGAGGAAGTGCGATTCTCTTATCATCGGTCATAACCGGCCCCGGCGCCAGCCGTTTCAGCGCCTGATCGATAATCTTTATTGATTCCTTTATCTCATACATTCGCACGAATATTCTATCGAAGGTATCGCCCTTCGTTCCGACGATGACATCAAAATCGTATGTCTCATACTCATAGTACGGCTCCGCTTTCCGCAGATCGTGGGCAACGCCGCATGCCCTGAGCGTGGGCCCTGTCCATCCAGAGGAAATTGCTTCCTCCGCACTGATGACCCCGACATTCTGGGTTCTATCCAGAAAAATTCTATTATTCTCTGTTAAGCGCTCAATATCGCTGACGGCCTGAACAATATCCCTGCAGACAGAACGCACTTCCTTTTCAAATCCATCATAGAGATCCCGCGCCACACCACCGATGCGAATGTAATTGGATGTCAGCCGCGCACCGCACAGCTTTTCAAGAATATCATACACCTTTTCCCGCACATTAAACGAATACCAGAAATTGGTCAGAGCGCCAATATCGACCAGATTTGCACCGATGCACACAAGATGATCGATAATGCGATTCAACTCTGCGGTTATGACGCGAATTATTCTGGCACGCTCCGGAATTGTGATGCCGCACAATTTCTCAACTGCCCTGGCAAAGCCGATATTATTCATAATGGCGGACACATAATTCAATCTGTCGGTGTAGGGAATGCATTGCTGATAGGGATGCATTTCACATTCTTTTTCGAATCCGCGGTGAAGATACCCCATTTCAGCAACTGCTGCCACAATAGTCTCTCCACTGAGCGCTGCTAATATCCGCAACGTGCCGTGCATGGCAGGATGGCTCGGTCCGATGTTCACAAATACCAGATCTTTCGAATCAATCTCCCGGCTATAATCCAGCCCGCGAGAATCCTGCCGTGGCGATATAATATTTTTTTCCGGCGTCATATCATTCCCTCTCATTCCGCACGGCCAGTCGAATTCCTTTCTCCAATAATTTTCTCTCCATTTCATCCATCAGATCATCAGGCTCTTCCAGCCATTGCCGTCGATCGATCGGATAATCCTTTCTCAAAGGATGTCCGATAAAATCTTTATGATTGAGAAGCCGCTTTAAATTCGGATGCCCCAAAAAACGTATTCCCATCTGATCCCAGCATTCTCTTTCAAGCCAATCAGCATTGTTATACAGATCATGAATGCTATCGATTTGAGGGCGCGCCTCGTCTAAAAAGGCTCGCACCGCAAGTCGCATATTATGCGCGAGCGATTTTAAATGATATACTATTCCAAATCGCGCCTGCTTCCCGTGAGGATAGGCGCTATAATCAATGGCCACAATATCAATCAGCATGTTGAATTTCAAATCGGGATCCCCTTTTAAAAACTGCATCACGCGCCGAATCTCATCCGGTTGAACAATGACATTGCAAAGCTCATGCTCATGAAAAATCTCCTGAATTCCCTCAATGCCTTTTTGTTGTAAGATGGTTACAACCATGCTGTCTGCCATATGCATCACTCCATGGCGCACTTTTGAGGCGCAACTGACACCAGGTGCGCCGCGCGTTTCTCGTGCGGCGAGACAATCTTCTCCTGAAGTGCAATGATGGCATCCAGGATTGCTTCTGGCCGCGGAGGGCAACCTGCGATGTAAACATCCACCGGTATAATCTGATCAATGCCCTGCACGGTGCAGTAATTATCGTAAAAGCCTCCCGAAGAAGCGCACGCACCCATCGAAATCACCCATTTCGGCTCACACATCTGATGATAAATCTGCTTTAAAATTGGAACCATTTTAAAGGTGATGGTGCCGGCAACAATCATCAGATCGGACTGCCGTGGAGAAAATCGCACGAGTTCCGCCCCGAAGCGCGAAATATCAAACACGGAAGAAACTGCCCCCATAAATTCGATGGCACAGCAAGCGGTTCCGAAGGGAAGAGGCCACAGGGAATTTTTCCTGCTCCAGGCAATGACGGCATCACGCCTCGTTGTGATGGCTGGAAAATGGCTGTTGAAATTTATTCCCATTCGATCCCTCCTCGCCTCACCACATAGAGCCATCCCACAAAAAGGATGCCTAAAAAAACAAACATGGAAAGTATTCCGTACGCATGTTGTTGCGGAAACCAGACTGCCCATGGGAAAAGAAACACAATTTCCACATCGAAAAGCAGAAAGAGCAGTGCCACAAGATAAAATTTCACCGCAAAGCGACGCCGGGCATTGCCAGACGAAATTTTTTCCGGAATGCCACATTCATACGCCGAAAGCTTGTCCGCGTTGTCATTGCGCGGTCCAATCATCCGGGAAAGCAGCAAAATGGCAGCAGGAACAGATACTGCAAGCACTATCGTTAGCGCAATTGGCAATACAGATATCACTTCAAGCGAGTTCATCGGATTACCTCAAACCCCCACCATATCATCATCACAGACATGCACAACAGAACCGCATGCAATAAAACATGCGAAAAATTAAAAGCGGATGGTACAACCAGCATCACTCAGAACGATGCTTCCGCTTTCAGCCATACATTCCTTGCGGCGTGATCCCAGTCAGCAACGGCAATATCATCGGAGTATGAATGCTGATCTTCTAGATACAGCATTGCTCTCACAAAATTGTTGAACTGATAGCCGACGCCCATTGCCCACACTCGCGCGCGCGCTTCAGCACCGTTTGCGCCCGCATAGCCTTCATCATAGCGCGTAAATCCAAGGACATAGCGGCCTGCAAAAAGCACCGGAACGCCGGTGAGTGATTTCAGATTCGCCATCACGAACGCATCGAAAAGCCGATATTTCGCAATCGCCGGATCCGTTGCCGGCGGGGTCATGGTGCTCACTTGCGCCATTACAAACGAAGCGCCTGCCCGGATATCGCGAAATGCATAAAACAAACTGAGTCCATAATAGCGGTTATAATTATTTCCGGCTTCGGAATCATTGGTGACAAGGTGGCGCATATAGCCCGCGATGCACAATCCTTCAAGAGGAGTAATGCTCAGGAGTGCCAGATACGCCTTACCGTCATCGTTTTGCGTGATATCATTCGTTTTTTTATAGCCTTCCCCATTGGTCACCTGCACATCAAAATTTAGAATTTTCGCAACTGCAAGATTGACACCCACGCCAAGGTCTGCCGAGGTATCAATGGATTGTCCCGACCATCCCGTTGCGATTGGAGTTCGTCCAGTAAGCTGTCCCATATTCGCGCTTTTTTGATTATGCAAAATGATGTTCGATGCATTGATGAAATTTTCATTGAGCCACCGGTAATCGCTGTATTTGTCGATAAGGCTGATGACCGATGTTCCGATCATGCCGAATTGTACAGCAAGCTTTCCAAATCCAGGATCCGGAGCCGCCTGGATATACGCGTATTTGAGATACGCCTGATAGCGCTGGTCGGTACCATTGTCGTTCGCCACATCAAGGGTAAGTCGCATACTCCAGATTTCATCGATCTGATACGCGGCATTGAGGTATGCGCGCTGGATATCGAAGCTATTCCGATTCTCGCCATCGCCCGGCCGTTCGATTTCCTTCAGCCACTGGAGAAACAGCACACCGGAAACTTTCACCGATTCCTTCGGCGCTTCCCGCGTTTCAACAGCCGACTGCGCCATCAAAAGCACAGGATAAAATTGAAAAACGATGAACAGAAATAAAATACTTCTTGTACTGCGCATTGTAATGACTCCTTTTATGCGATTGAAAAAAATTAATTAATATACTCCATCAGAGTGATTATGCGTTGAACGAATTGCTCCGGTTTCAATTTTAATGACAATTTTTTTCGCATCCGCGCATCCCCGAAGCGCGCTTATCATGCCCGATATTGACCGAAGAAGCATCGCGCGCAAAAACGGTTTCATTGGCACAAGTGCGCCGTCCACCTCCATCGAGATGAGCTCCTGCGCTCTTGCGGCAAGGTACTTTTCCTCGATGAGATCAACCAGCCCCCTGGCATCGTTGAGATCGAACTGCGGCACATCGAGATTGTGCTGCGAGTCCGTCGCAATCGCGATGAGATTATCGCCGTCCGAACAGAGAAGATCGTCATAGGCTGCCTTTCGAAACACCTCGATCTTCGGCTTTTTCGATTGCTTATACCCTTCCGTGAGAACTATATCGACATCGTCGATGTAGCGAGCCACAATCTCATCGATCTCCGCGTCATGATCAACGTCCCTTACCACTGCAACCTGTTTCGGCGATGATATAACTGTGAGAGCCGCGCCGGCATGCTTGTGCCGCCAGCTATCCTTGCCCTCATGATCGATCTCAAACCCATGCACATCGTGCTTGATGGTGCCCACCCGATACCCGCGGGCAGTCAGCTCCCGTACCAGCTTCTCAAGAAGCGTCGTCTTCCCCGTGTTCGATCTTCCCACGATCGATATCACCACATCAGTCATGTTCCTGCCTCCGCTGTGCAAAATTGCGCACTGCATCATGTGCGTCATATCGCACATTGTTCTGCACCACCCATCCGCGTCCAATCATTTATATCCCGAATTCGGACATATCGCCCGGCACATCACTTTCCAGCTGCCGCCTCCTCATGAAGAAACGCACGCGTCAATCGGACAAGGTCGCGGTAAAAGGCAGTGCGGGCACTCTTTTCGATCCAGCCAAAAAAATCTGTTACGGGAGGTGCAAGGCATATCATCAACACTTCCCTCAATATTGCATCATCATCGCTTGCCGCATCTGTTGCATCGGTATCGGCAGCAGGCATTTTCTGCACGAGACACCCGGCAAGCTTAAAAAGAAGCGCGAGATGACAGGACACGGATAATTCCTCTGATGAAAGATCGGCTTTTTCTCGCAGCCGAAGAATATCGTCAGCGGAAATCATCACACGCATTTCCCGCACACCGGGGGGCGCTGTTTCTTCCGGCTGTGTGCCACAGGCAGCACTGAGCCGCTCGAAATCCTGGCGAATGGCGTCTGCACCCTCGCTTACGTCCGGGAGGTATTTCACAAGCTCAGGATACAGCTCGCAGATGGCATCGCTCATTACTTCTACTCTGACACCAATATCACTACCGGGCGGCTGGAAACAACCGGCAAGGCTCCGATAGATTGTCCCTCTGAGCTGGTTTCTCTTTGCAATATTCATTGCCGTTCCTGCCGCGATGAGATGATATCGCGCAACGTCAGACCTTCACGAGGCGCACTTTGGTGTCGTAGAACGATACGCTCCCGCCGACCGGATCTAAAAGACAGGTATTGTTGCGCAATGTTGGGTCGGTCCACATCGCGGCATTGGCGTGTATGCCGGTTCCCCTTTGAGGATCGCCATCTATGGTTTCTCCATTGATCACCATATCGTATGCACCGGTAGCCCAATGGCCAAAACCGAGCACAAAGCTTATGACTCCGGGACGAATATCTTCGGTGATAATCACGCGGCCGATCATCGGTTTTTTCGTGCCGTTTTTCAGATCCCACTCTCCGGCAGTGTTGGTGGCACTCACCACTTTTACCAGATCATCCTCGCGCAACCGCAGCCTCTTTGCGTCAATTCTGCTGATGATGATGCCGTTCTCGGGCATGATGGGCTTCAGCCAGTAGTTGGTCGTGGTGCGCGACTTCGTCTGCGTCACGGTCCGGTTCGTGATGAGATGCAGATCGTATCCCTTGCTCAAATCCTCAAGCGGCTCTCCCTGATAGTTGAGCTGGGGCAAATACGTGGCGATGCCGGGGTACGATTTCCCGCTTCCGGAATATTTATTGCTCGCAGTTTTTTCCTGATAGAGATTGAGCAGCATCCCGTAGGCATTCTTGACATGGTCGCCATCATACACGCGCGAATGATCTTCAAAGCGACCCCCGCGATTGAGCACATACACCACCTTTTTCCAGTGTGATCCGCATACAGAGGCCCATCTTACCGCGTCGAATACAGCAGCAGGAAGATGTCTGCGCGATTGCACAAAGAGGGCTATTTCCCGCTCGTCGGCATCGGGCACTTCCTTGCCCGGCCCATCGCCTGCGGCGATGTTGGCAACCGCCCGAAGGTAAAATTCTTCCGGCCGGTTAACATGAAGGCCGCTTCCCAGCGCATCGGGTCCGAAGGCTTTCAGTCCCAGCGCCTCGGCAAAAGCCATGAGCATGGCTTCCAGGCTGATCGGCATTCCCTCGCCATAGACACGCACCATCTCCGGGATGGGCGATATCGCCGGCTGGCGCACGGGCTGCACCTTATCCGGCATATTCGGATGGGATCCCTGAAATTCCCAGCGCTCCAGATATGAGAGGTCGGGGAAGATATAATCCGCATACATCGAAGAAGTGCCGATGGTGATATCGCTGGCAATGAACAGGGGAAGCTTGTTTACATCGGCCAGTACTTCGATGTTGGTATGTCCCGCAGGCAGCGCATACGCAGGGGTTCCCATGTAGAGGATGAGCGCCTTCACCGGATAGGGATACGCATCCCCGATGCTCGGAATGATTTCCTCATACACATCGCTGGAGAGGGGATACCAGTTGCGCTTTGCCGGATAGCCCTGAAAAATCGATGTTTTTTCATAGGCGATACCATGGCGTATGGAAGTCACGCCGAATGGTTCGATCTTATCCCTCACGCGGGTGAGGTCGAATGGCCCTCCCTTTTTGCCGTCATACGCATAGGTGCTCGCAGCAATCATGCCGCCCTTCCAGTCGAAATTGCCGAGGAGCATGTTGACGGACATCCACGCCAGCACATTGTAAAAACCATTGGTGTGCTGTGCAACCCCGCGATGGACGTCCACCGAGGCCTGTTTACCGTGCGAGGTGAGATTTCGGCAGACATCTTCCACATCGCGCGGCTCTACGCCGGCTATTTCGCACCATTTCTGAAACGTGTTTTGTGCAGCGGATTCTTTGAGAAGCTGGAGCGATGACTTTACTGTAACTGTTTTGCCTTCATGCATAATCTGGCGGTCGACGAAAAGATCGCCATAAATCCGGGCGTTCTCGCTATTGGGATCGAAGAAGACCGGTGCGCCGTTCACCATCGCACAAAGCGTATTCCCTCCTCCGCGGATAAACTTGCCTGGCCTGCCATCCTTCACTTCGACAAGCCATGTTGCATTGGACCAGGATTTTTCCCCGCGCGCTTTCGCCGCCCCTTTCGTCGCGCACCGAAGAAAGCCTTCATCATACTTTTGGTTGTCAATAATCCAGCGAATCACCGCCATGGCAAGCGCGGCATCTTCCCCGGGTTTTACCGGAAGCCACCTATGCGCCTTTGTGGCCAGCTTGGAAAATCGCGGGTCTGCCACCGCAATCTTCGTTCTGCCGCTTGCAAGATTCGCCATCAGCCGGGCGGTCCTGTTGGTGGGGCCGTAATTCGCCTCGAAAAGATTTGCACCCACAAACAGGACGTAGCGCGCGTGTTCCAGATCCGTCTGCCAGTAGAACTTTTTGCCATCTTTAAATTTTCCATCCACATACTGCTCGCTGATGGCTTTGCATGTGAAGTATAACGAACCCTGGCACACAGTCGTATGGCCATGAAGATTCGTGGTTCCGAAACCTTCACCGAATCGCTTGATGAAATCGCTGCGGCCGCCTTTCAGCCTTCCCCAGGCGATAACGAGCTGATTATTTTTCGGCCCGAGATCGGGATGCTCCGGATCAATGAGCGCGTTCAAGTGGCTTGCATGCCTTCTTTTGAATGCTTCCAGAAGCGCATTTTTCCGTGCCGGATCCTTTTCATCCCAGTACCTATGGATGTCATCTGCCATGGCTTTCGCCGCATTGCCATCTTTTAAGGCCATGATGGATCTCAGCCCTTCCACGGTGCGGTTTTCCTCTCCTCTCACATGCGCAAAGAGTTTCCCTCCTTCAACAATCTCCTTCACCGCGACGTCAAAAGGAATACTCTTCCAGCGGTTTGATCCCCGGGGACCATCGCGCTTGATGACCTTGCGAATTCTGAAGGGGTCATACGCAGTCTGAATCCCCGCCTGCCCTTTCGGACAGATGGGCGCATCGATCTGAGCTGCTTCATCGATCGTGGATGCCATAGGGATGTTCGGCACCAGGTTGAATGGATTGTAGGGATTGCCGTCGATTTTCACGCCCACGCCATTCTGGAGCTTCACCTTGATGCCGCAGCCGGTATTGCAGTTGAGGCATACTGTGTTGATGATATTCTCAGGGTTATTCAGCGTCGAAGGTTCATCGGGCCGTGAGCTTTTTAGAATGGCATAGGTGCCTTCAGCACAACCCTGGATTCCCAGAAGAGCTGCAACACCTCCCGTGCCAAGGAGAGTTCCTGCAGCTTCCTTCACAAACGATCGGCGGGATACTTTCCTGTTCTTCATTGCTGCCCTCCATCCTGCTTCGCGATATAGAATTTGAGAAACTCACGGCTGAAATGGAAAAGAGCCAGTCCAAACGCCACCACAAACATGGTGATGAGATATTCCACCATGGTAGGCGAGTAGTTGAAATTGAGGCGGGAATGCGTAAACGCCTCTTTAAGCCCTTTAAGCTCTGGAATTGATTGTCCCGGAATAAGAATATTCAGCCGCGTCGAAATGAACGAAGTGACAATGATGAGCGCACCGAACGCAAGCCTGTGTATGGTTTGTGATCTGAAAATGAGATAGAAACCTACCAGAGCACCGCCCACATGGATCACCCAGAAAACCCACCAGAAGCGACCGAACA
Source organism: uncultured bacterium (assembly GCA_937921485.1). GTDB lineage: Bacteria > Spirochaetota > UBA4802 > UBA4802 > JAGODF01 > DYLV01. The sequence goes on along the minus strand of CAKZSV010000008.1, from coordinate 61,475 downwards.
AAACCAATAAAATTACTTCCTTGATGTGCGAAATAGGAGACCAGAGTGCGAGGCTGTACTCGCTGAACTCGCCCATGAAATAGACGGCGATTCCCGCAAGAATTATTTTGCGAAGATAGGGAAAAGGCTCTTCATCGGGACTTGTCAGTGCAGCAGATTCCCTTTGCAGATAATAATGCACCACCAGAAGTGCTGAAGCACCGGATGTCACTGCAGAAGTTAAAAAGAGCACCGGCAGAATGGCCGAACTCCAGAAGGGCTTGGCATCAACAACACCGAAAAACGCGCCGCTCTGGCTCGGATACGCAATAGAAAGAACCACCCCAAGCAGCAAAAGAGGCACCAGCCACCCTGTTTTATCATTCACCTGGCCATGGGCTCGTTTTTTTATGCTTAAAAAGAGCATGAGTGCCACCAGTCCGAGGAAGATGCTGTACATCCACGCATTAAAGTCGAGCATGGACGCGAAATTGGGCGACACCATAACCCGGTAGGCGCGGAAGGGACGCCCGAGGTCGAGCCATATTGCCAGAAGTCCCGTCACGAGGCTTACGGCTGAAAGAAGGAGGGTGGTAGTGAGGTTTTCCCGTAATCCCCGCACTCCGCGCAAATAGCCGATGACGCCCACTGCAAAGGCTCCGCCCGAAATGCCCACCGCATGAAAATACACCGCAATCCAGAGCCCCCAGGGAACATAGCTTCCATATCCCGTCAGCCGTTCGCCTGAGGCAAACTTGATGATAAACCCCAGTAGCCCTGGAATAAAAAGAAAAAGCCAGAGAATTTTGATCTTATTGATGAGCGATTCATTTCTGAAGCATTCAATCGATGTTTTCAATTTTTCAATCATTGCACACCTCACACCAGATAGATGACCACAGGTTTCGTTCCCTTTTCCTCAAGGAGCCGCACCTGATTGCTTGCCCGAGCCATTTCGGCCACAAGGCTTGTGGCGTCATTGGCATCCCCGAAATAGTTCGCCCGGCCTATGCAGGTGCTCACACACTGAGGCAAAAGCCCCTGTTCAAGCCGGTGCAGGCAGAAATGGCATTTCCGCGCATTGCCCACGGGGGAGCTATGGCCTTCGCGGCTCCATGACTTGTTGTATTCATGTGACGGCTGCTTTTCGTAGGGCTGTATTTCCGGCGTATGTTCGGTATAGTAGTTTCCGAAATCGCTGGTGCGCGCCCCGTAGGGACACGCGGTGAGACAGTACCTGCAGCCGATGCATTTATCATAATCGACGATGACCACCCCGTCGGGACGCTTCCAGGTGGCGCGGACCGGGCATACAGAGACACAGGACGGATTGTCGCACTGCATGCAGGGACGCGGAAAGAATCGCGTGACCTGCCGCGGATATTTCCCCTGCTGTTCGGTAATTACAGGACGATAGACGACGCCAGGCGGGAGTTTATTTTCGGCAATGCATGCCACCGTACAGGCATGGCAGCCGACGCATTTTCTGGTATCGATAACCATCAGCCAGCGGCGTTCCTCCATCGGCCTGGCCATAGCGCGGCGCAGTTCGTTTTGCATGCGGATGAGCACATCCCCTTCCATATCGCCGCGCTGAAGCGGAGGTATTGAACGCACCGTGGCATTGCCTTCCGGCACCGGCGGGTTTGGAATAAACCGTGACACAACAGTGGAGAGAACACCCACGCCGATTGCCGCGCCGATAAGTGAAATCGCACGCTTTCTGTCCACCGGCGTCAGCACATATGATTTTTCATCAAATACTTCATCACCGTTGTATTCCGGCGAGATGGTATCACCGCTTTTCTCCGGCAATCTGGATTTTGATTTCTTTGCCATCTGATTCCCCCTTGCTGTGACTGATTCTGGTGCATGAAATCCAGCATAGTATTACAAAATTTACACTTACAATTTATTGCGCGCTACATGGTACTTTGTGTTGATGCTGTAATCTTTTTTATGACTGCATACCCATGGTATAGCGTAAGCCCCGCAAGAAAACCGATTGTGAGATTATTCAGCACAAATCCGGTAATCCCCACGATAAGCGCAATGACAAGCGCCTTTTGCTCATCAATGATGTCTTTGAGATACAATGCATGCTGGATACCCACATACAAAAGAAGCACGCCAAGAATTCCCGACGGAAAAGCGGTAATGAACGAGACTGCTGAATTTCCAAAGAGAAGCGCCAGCGCGATAAGCGTCCCGCCAATGATGTACCCTGAGATATTGTCCTTCGCGCCGAACGTATGGTGTGCGGTCATTCCGCCGGAACCATGGCACATCGGCGCGCCGCCCATAAGCCCGGAGACGATATTCGCCAGCCCAATGCTTACCGGGATGCTGGTGAGATTCAGCCGATGTGCGCGCTTACCATAGAGCATAATACCCGTATCCCGGGTTGCCACAATGGCATTGCCGAAAGTGAGCGCAATCTGCGGGAGAACCAGCATAACAAATCCTGTCATAAGATCAGAATAATTCGGCAATGTAAATGTTAAAGGAGTTGAGCCAGTCAATGAGAGAGAGGCACTTTTGAAGGAAAGGACAATACCTATTATCAGCACCGGTATAAGCGGCGGCACCTGTTTGAAGATGGTGACAGTTATGAGCAATAGCGCACCTGCAAAACATGCGATGAGAATATCGGGAACGATGAGGTCGAAGGATGTCCTCGCAAGCATGGCTCCCAGGCCAAGCTGGATGCCCCGTATCACCGACACAGGGAAGAGATTTCCCAGCCGCGTGCTCACCCCCGTTACCGCCATGACAAGTAAAAGCGCTCCCATCGTAATGCCCGCAGCATTGAGGATTTCAAAATCAAGTCCCGAAGCAATGGCTATGACGCACATCGCCTTAAGCGGCTGTACCGGCATGGTTATCTTGAAATACAACGCGGAGGCGATATAAAACAACCCCGCCGCAAGGAAGAGTGCCGTTGGATATATGCCATTTTTCGCAATTAAAAGAATCGCGAGCGGGAAAAAAACGCCGATGTCGCCGAATGCACCCGAGATATCCCAGAGCAGTTTTCTCACAGTATCCCCCTCAATGGTGTGCGAAACCGCGTCGCAACAAAATCACTACCACCGTACGGCGGGAAATACAATCGCAGGGACGTCCATTTTTATGTGGCAATACGTATTTTTATCATGTGGTCGAAATGACCACAGAAGGAGCACTACAGATTCTTACAGCTCATCGCGTGTATTGCGTATTTCTGCAGTTCGAGGTTGTTTTTGAGGCCTAATTTCGATTTGATGCGCTCGCGGTAGGTATTGACGGTATTCACGCTCAAATTCAGCGTTGCGGAGATGTCTCGTACGCTTTTGCCGTTGCCGATGAGGCGCAAAACTTCTATTTCTCTATCGGTGAGCCCGGCGAGGGGATCGTCAGTTGAAGAAGGTGTTCCGGCAACGGCTCTGCTGATGATTTTTTCCGACATCTGTTCGCTCAGGTAAATGCCGCCGCTGAGAATTTTCTTTATCGCGGCAATCACCGTTTCATACGTCCGCTGCTTCATGACATAGCCCCGCGCCCCCTGGCGCAGCGCGCGTTCGGCATACAGCGCCTCCTCGTACATCGACACTATCAGCACCGGCATGTTTGGATTCATCGCAACGATATCCTTTGTGAGTTCAAGGCCGCTTGCCCCCTCAAGACCGATGTCCACAATTACGAGGTCGGGTTTTAATTCCCGTATCATAGGCAAAGCCTTCTCCGCGCTGTCCGCCTCTCCGCAGACTTCAAGGCCCATTTCAAGTTTAATAAGCTGAGAAAGTCCGTACCGGAACACCGGATGATCGTCCACAATAAATATTTTTTTTCTTTTCAGGCTCCTTGATTCGCTCATTCCGCACCTATATCACACTCGTTTTAAACCAACAAGGCAGGTGACCGCGGTTCCTTCCCCGGTGCTTGCGATGCTGAACTTCGCCCCTATCATATCGGCCCGATATTTCATGATGCGCATTCCCAGGCCGTCCCTGCAACCGATCTCGCCATCACAGCCCCTCCCGTTGTCCACCACGCGCATTTCCAGACATTCCTCCGCTTCCCGAAAAGACACCGCAATGCGCGTGGCACCGCTATGCTTTCCGGCATTGGTGACCGCTTCCTTCGCGATGTAGTACAGATGCCGCGCCGTCAGTTCATCCAGAGAAAGTTCTTCGACACGAATGTCCACCGCGTATTCCATGCCGTATATTTCTGCGGTTTCATTCACCATCTGCCGTATTGCAGGGATAAAACTGTCCTGGCCGAGCGCCACCGGGCACAATCCTCTGGCAAGGCGGCGCGTTTTTGAAATCGCGTTTCCAAGGAATCGCGTAATTTCCCGAAGCCTGATAAAATCTTCATCATGCTCTTCGTCTAAAGCGTGTTTCGTCTTCATCGAATTGGCGGCCATTTTCAAAAGCACATCGATGGCAATGAGATTTTGCATGAGGTCATCGTGGAGATCCTGCCCGATACGCTGTTGTTCCGATTCATACACGCGGAGCACATCCATCTCAAGCTCCCTGCGCTCGGTGACATCCCTGCCCACCTCAACGATACCCGCCAGGCCGTCATCATCGCCCAGGAGAGGACTTGCCGACACTTCAAAAATATGGCGCTTTTGCCCTGTGGTGAAAATTCGTTCAAAAAAAACTGTTTTCCCTGCATCCCTGACCGCATTCACAAGGTTTCCGCTTCCGCAATCATCACAGGGATAGGCACTGCCGTCAAGCACGTTCACACAGCAGGCATCGCTTCCGGCCATATCGCTCATTCTCCGGCGCGCGGCGATGTTCATCATCTCAATGCGGTCCTCCCTGCTCCTGACAATCACCTCATCGTTCACGCTGTCGATTATACTCTGGAGGAAACGGTAAGAGTCAAGAAGCGCTATCTCCGCAACATTTCTCTTCACATGTTCTTCCTGAAGCATTCCCGTTTCGCTTGTTGCTTTTTTTTCGCCCCCGGAAGTGATGCCCGCCATTGCAATAAGCGCGGCTTCTATCCTCTTCCGTATCGTAATATCCTTGGCAATTCCAATAAAGCCATCAATGCCTTTGTCATCGCCTGTGGGAATAGAGGAAAGTGATAATATTGCGGGAATTTCTTTTCCCCCCTCACCAATAAAGCGTACTTCTCCCTCGAATGCCTGGCGGGATATCAGTGCAGGTTCAATTGCGCGAATGCGAAATTCCGGTGCAAGCAGGGTGCCAATATGTTCACCTGAAAGTTTTGATTGTCCGCGTCCAATCATCGATTCCATCATGCTGTTCACCAGAACAATCCTGCCAACCGGATCGGTGACCACCAGCGGATCGGTGATGTTTGCAATAATCCTTTCAAGATAGTTCCTCGTCCTGCTTTCGCTTTCAAGTGCGGATGCAAGGCGCGCCTGCTTTTCATAATGAAACATATTGAGCATGCCGATGATGGCCCATGCAGCCGCAAGACCGCACAGAGATCTCACAATGAACACGGGAACGCGGACAAATTGAAGGAACGACTCAACATTCAGCACTGTAGAAGGGAAAAAACTCCCCTTTTCTCTGACGATTCCGCAGAATACCGCCCACAGGATGAGGGCAATACCAAAGGAACAAAAGTATTTTTCCAGGGAATCAGCACGCAACGGGTCGCGCAAATTTCTGTAATAAAAAATTATTCCTGTGCCGGCAGCAATACCAGCGGGAAATCGTATAGCATAGCCGATAAGCGCATCCAGATTATTGCGAAAATCTGCGGTAGTCAGCGCAAGGACGACCACAACCGTCGCCAGGGCGGGAAGCAGATACCAGGGAAGCAATGTCGCAGCGGGACGGGTAAGCAACAGCACGCGCCTTCCAAATTCAAAAAGGAACGCGTATGCCAGGTAGGTCAACAGCGTTCCGAAATATCGCACATCGCCGCCCTCATGGCCGGTCAATGCATACCACATATTGATGAAATCGGCAGGGGCATGCATCAGGGCATACACGGCAAAAAGCCATAAAATTCCCGCCAGTTCATACTCGCTTTTTTTTCTATTATGCGCAAGTATCGCCGTCGCGATGATGACATAGGTCATGCCGTACACGAGAAACACTAACCCGGGGTTGCGAGTAAACCATTCCAGCACGTTATGCATCCTTTTATCGTTTTTTGCACTATCTGGAAAGAGTGACTCAATCCAGCCGATTGATCAAGCCGTTTTTGGAAAATTGTGAAATTTACATTTTCTTTATAATGTCTTCAAAATGTATTGACTTCCGATAGATATTTCCATACGCATAGCGATGTTTCGTTATTTGGCGAAATATCGATACATTCATCCCTCAAGGAGGAAGCCTTATGACGAAAAAACTGTTGTTGACGGCGCTCATCGGACTGGGTGCTTTGTTTGCAGTTGCATGCGGCAGTAAGCCAACTGCGACCATCACCATTGACGGTTCGAGCACCGTTTTTCCCATCACCGAAGCAGTGGCCGAGGAATTTCAAAAAGCAAACAAAGGAATTCGGGTCACCGTGGGCATTTCCGGTACGGGAGGCGGTTTCAAGAAGTTCTGCAACAAGGAAACCGATATATCCGACGCGTCACGGCCCATCAGAAAAGCCGAACAGGAAAAATGCGCTGCATCGGGCGTCGAGTACATTGAGCTTCCCGTTGCCTATGACGGCCTCGCAGTGATGGTCAATCCTCAGAATGACTGGGCTTCGAGCATGACGGTTGCCGAACTCAAGAAGCTCTGGGCACCGGAAGCACAGGGAAAGATCACCAAGTGGAGCCAGATCAGGGCAGGTTGGCCGGATAAGGACATCCACCTCTACGGTGCGGGAGCCGATAGCGGCACATACGATTATTTTACCGAGGCGATTGTGGGCAAGGAGCACTCCAGCCGTGGGGATTTTACCGCCAGCGAAGACGATAATGTCCTGGTTCAGGGAATCTCCAGCGATAAATACGCCCTTGGTTTCTTCGGCCTCGCGTACTTTGAGGAAAACAAGGACAAGCTGAAACTTGTGGCAATCGATGACGAAAAAGCAGACAATGGCCGCGGGCCAATCCTTCCAAGTCTGGAAACCGTCATAAACGGAACCTATCAGCCTCTCTCCCGCCCTCTTTTCATTTACGTACGGAAGGATGCTCTCGAGAAGAAGCCTGAAGTGCGCGCCTTCGTGGATTTTTACCTGAAGCACGCGACCACGCTCTCACGTCAGGTGGGCTATATTCCGCTTCCTGCTGCAGCGTACACGCTGGGCGAAAAACGCGTCGCCAATATGGTAACGGGCACCGTATTCTCGGGCTCCAAGGTAGGCGTGAGCGTTGAGGAACTTCTGAGAAAGAAGTAACAAAATATCGCATGAAAACACATGAAGCGGACATATTCAGGAAACGAAGCCTAACAGAACGCTGGATTGCCGCCGTGCTCTTCACCTGCGCGGCGGTGTCCATCGTCGTTACCGCGGGTATTATTGCAGTTTTGCTTTTCGAAACCATGGATTTCTTCGGCCGGGTGTCTCTGTCCGATTTTTTCCTGGACACTCAGTGGACACCGCTTTTTGCGGATAAGCATTTCGGCATCTGGCCTCTCATGGCAGGAACCATGCTCACCACGCTCTTCGCCATGCTCACGGCACTTCCTCTGGGCCTTTCCATTGCAATTTTTTTAAGCGAATACGCACCGGAACGCATCAGGCGATTCCTTAAACCAATAATCGAAATTCTGGCCGGGATTCCCACGGTGGTGTACGGGTATTTCGCACTCACCTTCATGACGCCGCTTTTGCAAAAGTTCATTCCAGACCTTGCGGGATTCAATTCCCTTGGGCCCGGCATCGTCATGGGCATCATGATCACGCCCATCGTTGCATCATTAAGCGAGGATGCAATTTATTCCGTCCCTGCATCACTGCGCGAGGGTGCGCTTGCCCTCGGATCAACACGACTGCGCGCCCTGCGCCATGTGATACTTCCTACCGCGTTTTCCGGCATTGCGGCATCATTCATCCTTGGATTGTCGCGCGCCGTGGGAGAAACCATGATTGTAGCAATCGCTGCGGGACAGCAGCCGGTGCTCACCCTTGACCCGCGCGTCCCCATTGAAACCATGACGGCATACATTGTGCAGGTGAGCCTGGGAGACACTCCTCACGGAACGCTTGAATATTCAACGATCTTTGCCGTTGGTTCAATGCTCTTTGTCATAACGCTCACATTTAATCTTATTGCACTATATCTCAAAAAGAAAATTCAGAGGGGCGTACTATGAAGCAACAGGAATCACACAGGTCCGATTTCTTTTTTACACCTCTCGATGGAAAGATAGAAAAAGCGTTCAGGGCGATAATGGCCTTAGCGGTCATCCTTCCGTTTCTTATTCTGATTGTTCTTCTTGTGGACACATTTGTTGACGGATATCCCCGCCTCGGATGGAATTTTCTCACCTCCTTTCCTTCGCGATTTGCTTCCAGTGCGGGAATACTCTCGCCCCTTGTGGGGAGCATCATCCTCATGGGCCTCACTGCCCTTTTTGCAGTTCCGCTGGGAATCGGCGCGGCAGTATATCTAGAGGAATACGCACCCAAAAACGCCATAACCACTTTTATTGAACTTAATATCGCCAACCTGGCCGGGGTTCCATCGATTATTTACGGGCTTCTTGGTCTTGGCCTTTTTGTACGCTTTATGCAGATGGGCAGAAGTTTGCTTGCCGGCGCCGCCACGCTCTCACTCATGGCGCTTCCCATGATTATCATGGCAGCGCGTGAGGCGATTCGGACGGTTCCCAACGACCTTCGAGAGGCCGCGTATGCCCTCGGCGCCGACCGGTGGGTAACCATCCGCAAGGTCGTGCTGCCCTTAAGCCTGCCGGGCATTCTCACTGGGATCATCCTCTCCCTGGCCCGTGCCATTGGAGAGACGGCGCCCATCATCACCATCGGCGCACTCACCTATGTGGCCTTCCTGCCCGATTCGGTCACGAGCTCCTTTACGGCGCTTCCGGTGCAGATCTTCAACTGGATTTCGCGGCCACAGACCGATTTCCATGTGAACGCAGCTGCGGGCATCATCGTGCTTCTGGTCATCATGCTGGCTATGAACAGCATCGCCATTTTTCTCAGATTCAAACTTCAAAGGAAGATACAATGAGCATATCCAACGAACATCCATATATGTCGGTCACCGCCGCTTCAAACGATGCGCACACCGAAAACGGCATACGCAGGGATTATACCGGCTTACGGGAAGATGCCGCACTCATAAAAACAGCCGGACTTACGGCATGGTTCGGAAGCATGCAGGCATTGAAGGGGATTGATATCAATATCGCCGCCGGAAAAGTGACTGCAATCATCGGACCTTCGGGATGCGGAAAATCCACATTCATACGCTGCCTCAACCGCATGCATGAGGTTGTTCCGGGCGCTCGCGTGGAAGGAAGCATCTTCTATAGAGAGCACAACGTGTATGCTCCCAATGTAAATCCCGTTATGCTGCGCAGACAGATTGGGATGGTTTTTCAGAAACCAAATCCATTCCCCATGATGTCGATTAAAGAAAACGTGCTCGCAGGACTTCCGCTCCAGGGGAAGAACACCACAAACAGGGATGAAATCGCAGAGCGGGCGCTTCGCCAGGCGGCGCTATGGGATGAAGTGAAGGATGTACTCGATAAACCGGGCTCCAGCATTTCCGGCGGCCAGCAGCAAAGGCTATGCATTGCGCGAGCACTTGCCATCGAACCGGAAATACTGCTTATGGACGAGCCCTGCTCTGCACTCGACCCCATCGCAACAGCAAAGATCGAAGACCTGATTCACACACTAAGGCAGACCATCACCATCATCATCGTGACACACAATATGCAGCAGGCGGCCCGGGTCTCGGATTATACCGCCTTCTTCTACATGGGAGAACTCGTGGAATACAGCGATACGGATACCATGTTCCGCGCGCCGCACAACTCCAGGACCGAGGATTATATCACCGGAAGATTTGGCTGAGGAATAATTTAAGAACAGAGGTTTATAATATGCCCCATCAACATACTGACAGGGAATACCAGGCGCAGCTCAATATAATTCGCGATCGGGTCGTCGCCATGACGGAAAAGGTACAGGCGATGTTCGATATCGCATTCCGCGCCTATATTGAAAATGACGTTTCAATAATTGAAAAAACAAGTGCGCTTGAAGACGAGGTGAACGCCCTCGAAATCGAAATTGACGACCTCTGCGTCTCAGTGCTTGCAAAGCGGCAACCTGTGGCGTCTGACCTACGGTTTCTTGTTGCCGTACTGAAGCTGGTTCCCAATCTTGAACGAATCGGCGATCACGCGGTCACAGTTTGCAGGCGCGCCTCGGAGCGCCCGAATGGCGTCGGCCTTGCGGATACCGGAAGCCTGCGCGCCATGGCGGAGTCACTGCGTGCCATGCTTGATGATGCGAAGAAGGCCTTTATCGAGTACAATGCATCTCTCGCAATAAACATCATCGAGAGGGACGCGATTCTCGACGCACACTATGCGGAAATCTTTCGGGAAACTCTGAAGCTCATCGAAAAGGATCACGCCAATACGTTTGCCGCAATGAGCCACCAGTCGGTGATAAAAAACCTCGAGCGTATGGGCGACCACGTAAAGAACATCGCAGAACTCATCGTATATATGACCGGAGGCCAGGACGTCCGCCACAGGGAATCGCGGGAAAGCGCGCAAAAACCCATACGCGGCGTACTCTTTCTCTGTGTACATAACAGTGCGCGCAGCCAGATAGCTGAAGCTTTCGCGAAACGCATTTTTCCAGAGGGAGTAGAGGTATTCAGCGCCGGCTCTGACCCCGCTACTTCCGTAAACCCGCTTGCCATACGCACAATGGCAGAAATCGGAATTGACATATCCTCACAGAAACCGAAGCGTATCGTATCCGTGCCGCTGGATAAGGTTGATGCAGTCATAACGCTCTGCGATGAGGAGATATGCGTGGATATACCAACAAAGCGAAGCGAGAAATGGAGCCTTCCGGACCCCTCCCGATTCACCGGCAGTGATGACGAGATCCGCGAGAAGATGAACGCACTTCGGAATGAGATACGGTTTCGCATTGAATCAGCCCGGCGGGAGCTTTTTCGATGAATCAGGATCCCCTTGATGAAATAATGCTCATCGCAAAAGCACTTTCGGAAAAACACCGCCTCAAAGTGCTCTACGCCTTGCAGGGAAAAGAGCTCTGCGCCTGTGATCTCATGAGTTATCTTGGGCTTGCGCCCTCCACAGTGTCCCGACACATGGCGGTGCTCAAACAGGCGGGACTCATTCAATCCCGCAAATCGGGCAAATGGGTGTTTTTTAGTATCGCGCACAGCCTTTCACCCCTCGCCAGGGCGATGTTTGATAAGGCCATAGAGGCTTTTAGCAGTTCACCAGGGACAAAAGGAGATCGCACTGCAGCAGACAAACTCACCCGTGGTGCCAACTGTAATGGGAGATAAGGCACATTTTCCGCCTTCGGCACTTTAACTTTATATTTTTTTCCACCTTTGCATGAAATGGATATACGCATCTATATAAAGCAGCATAAAGGCTTTCATATCATATACTCAGCGATAATCTCTTGCTTCTTTAATCGCAGCAGAACTGCATCGGCTATTACTTCAGGCGCCAGGTTTTCGCTAAAAGAAAGCCTGTTATACTCGTCATCCTCGCCACCGTTCAGCGAAACATGCAGAAAGTCGTTTGGTGCCGTTAATCGGGAAAGTAGCTTTAGATCATAGGTGTCAGCATTGCTGAACGCGGTGATGAATATTACCCCTGCATCGGTCATAATTCGGGCAAGCTCTCCAAGTCGCCGTACCTGTTCTTCATGCCGCTCATGTTCGTCGATTACATCGGCATCCAGACCGTCAGCAAGGCTCGCTGGTCCCAGATAATAAGCTACATTCCCATAATCAACCAGGCGACGTTCAAGCTGCTTAGCAATGAGACTGCTATTGATGTCACCGGATATTACGACAAATTTGGCCTTATGTCCGAACAGGCGGTATCGATCTTCTGCGCTAACCAATCCTCTATCCCAATGAAGTTCACGCTGGTAAATATGATCGTTCAGTACGGATTGATTATCGCTTAATCCTGCAATAATTATTCCACCACCGGCGATGTCGTAATTATCCACAATAACAAAACGACCTGTTGCAGGGATGTCATCTATAGGATCAAAGGCAATAGGCCGCACTGTTTCCAGAATGCATTCAGCCACGTCATGGCGGTCGATTTGCCGTTTACCTTTAACACTGCTCAAATCTGTCGCATCGATACTCGATAACACTTCCACCAGCCTCACGGTTACTCGAGCAGTCGCTATCTTGAGTTTATACTTCTTTTCCCGGATCATGGGAGCTGAAGCCATCCAGAATATTCTTACCTTAAAACGAGTATCTACTTGCGGCAAACGATCTTCTATGCGACACATTATTTCTCCACGGGGCAGATAAAGTTCATCTTTGAGTGTAAAACCAGCAGCATATCCGGAAGAAACTGAATAACGTGTATCACAGTTGAACTCTTCTATTGAAAGAATGGTGGACTTTTTCCCCGACGGCATAAAGACCACTGCATCGCCGACTGAAATCTTGCCCGTCTCTATAGTCCCCGCAATGATACGACGATCATCTCCAGCTTCAGTGAATTTATAGACATCCTGAACGGGCATCCGGAACGGCTTGCTGATGTTATCCTCCTGTTTCGTAAATGCATCGATATGTTCAAGAACAGTGCGTCCGGAGTACCATGGCATGTTTTTCGAGTGCGCTGCCAGATTGTTGCCATTGCGGGCACTTATCGGTATAAAAGCTATTGGTTTAACTCCCAGATCCTCAAGAAATCCGCCATACTCTGTACTGATAGACTTAAAGAGGTCCTGGTTATAATTTATCAGATCCATCTTATTGACAAGAACGACTATCTGATGAATTCCCAGCATGGAAATGAGATACCCGTGTCGTTTCGAATTCTCAGCTATTCCTTCCTGTGCATCTATGACTAAAAGCGCAGCTTCGGCTCGCGCAGCGCCACTGACCATGTTCTTGAGAAATTCGACATGTCCCGGTGCGTCGATGATAATGTAATCTCGTTTCTCCGTTTTGAAAAAGCAACGGGCGCTATCGATGGTGATACCCTGTGCCTGTTCGTCCTTGAGTGCATCGAGCAGAAACGCATATTCAAATGGGCGGGCATTTCGTTTGCAAGCTGCTTTAACCTGTTCCAGCTTACCCTGCGGGAGCGAGCATGTATCAGCAAGCAAACGACCAATAACCGTGCTCTTGCCATGGTCAACGTGACCAACAACAACAATGTTCATCTGTTCTCTATGTGTCATAATTACATGTACCCATCTTTCCGCAACGTTTCCAATCCGCCGCCGTCTTCCTTGTCCTGCTCCCTGCCCGAGCGTTCGGCGATGTTCTTAAGCTTTCCGGATCGCAATTCCTCTATAATCTCATCCACGGTACGCGCCTCGGATTCAATGGGGCCTGTGCATGGCCAGCATCCGAGTGAACGGTAGCGCTTCCCGGTGCCTTGATTGTAGTACAGCGAGACCGTGGGTATTTTCTCGCGTGCGATGTACTCCCATATGTTCAGCTCCGTCCAGTCAAGCAAAGGGTGTATCCGCACATGCGTTCCCGGTGCAAAATCGGTTTTAAACTGGTTCCACAACTCCGGCGGCTGGTCGGCCACATCCCATTCGTTTTCTTTATCGCGGGGTGAAAAGTATCTCTCTTTTGAGCGGCTGCCTTCTTCATCGGCCCGGACACCGACAATGACGCCGGTATAAGGCTCTTTATTTGTATCGGCTTCATACGCGCCGACCTCATGGTTCATACGATATCGCGGCCAGTCGCCTGCCAGCGTGTGTTTCAGCGCTTCGGTCTTTAGGAGTTTGCAACATGTCAGGCGATCGACATTGCCATCGGGAAAAGTCTGTTTCCGGTTCAACGCTTCATAATTTTCGCCATATATCATGTTCAAACGCCACTGCCGGGCAAGATTGTCCCGATATTGTATCATCTCGGGAATCTTAAAATGTGTGTCGATATGGACAAGAGGGAACGGCACGTGACCAAAAAAAGCCTTACGGGCTAACCATAGGAGCACAGTGCTGTCCTTCCCTATCGACCATAGCATACAAAGATTTTTAATATCCCGGTAAGCTTCCCGGAGGATGTAGATACTTTTTGATTCTAGTTTTCCGAGATGATTCATATTCATCCTCCGTTAGTTCTGTTTTTGTCTGTTATGTAACCCGCACTCTTTATGTTCCGGTTCCTCCCACCACCACCGACCTGCCCGGACATCATCATCAGGCCCAATAGCTCTTGTGCACGGCGCGCATCCAATGCTGCGAAAACCTCGGTCGTGGAGAGGATTATAAGGAATATCGTTCTGTCTGATGAATTTCCAAACATCTCCTTCGCTCCAGTCAAAAAGTGGATTGATTTTAATGATATTGTTTTCATCATCCCATTCAATCGGCTCTGTTTCGGTCCGTGTAATCGCCTGATCTCGCCGCAATCCGCAAACCCATGCATCGGCTGTTGAAAGAACACGCATGAGTGGATGAATCTTCCTCACAGAGCAGCATAGCTTTCTAAGTTCTATGCTCCGGTAGAAAAGGTTAGGGCCATGCTCACCGACCATCCCTTCAATTTCCGACGTATTGGGAGCAAGCACCTCATAGTGGAAACCATATCGCTCCATTGACCGCTCCATGGTTTCATAAATTTCAGGGAAAAGCCTCCCCGTATCAATTGTGAAGATCCGAGGCTTCTCTACTGCAGAGCATACTATATGCGTCAGTACCTGGTCCTCAGCGCTGAGGCTCGAGGCAAGAACGATTCTATTCGGAGGGATCAGCTTTAATACCTCAGTGATAATACCCTTGGCATCCTTACCACTGACTGCAAGCTTTAGACTGAATATCATGTCATTCATGCTCATTGCGCTCCTCAGTAATTAACAGTAATAGTTTCGCCGTATGGAAAACGGGACGCAAGACAGGCAAAACTGCCATTCTCTGGCGGAAGAAGCCAATTTGCAAAAACTGTCTTTGCAACCACAGCGGGAAAAGTGCTATCTACTCCGCCGGAAAAAGCAATGATCGCGCTGTGGCAACTCGCAATGATTTCTTTCAGTTTTTCGATTGCTTGCATATCTGTTTTGCTCCATTAGATATTATATTCTTGTGAACAATCTTTTGCGCGTCCAAACGATATCCGATTCCAGAGCCGTTCGTGGCAATAATAGAGCGCTATTTTTGTAAAAAGCTCAACAAACCCAATAGAAATAGCTATTCCAATCTTTCCGCTTATTAAAAAAGATATGACAATCGTATCAATAGTTCCTGTCAATCTCCATGATACAGCCTTGACAATACTGCGATAACGTTTTTCGTGCATTAATGACCCTTCCTGATTTTTACTGTCCAATAATTGTTTCGTCTACTTTGCTCGATTATCTGATGTCCCTCTTCAATCAGGGAACGCGGCACATTGTCTATGGGGTCGCCGTCGTCAAGCATGATCTCAAGTACCTGTCCGGGTTTCAATCCCGCCAGAGTCATCTTCGTCTTGACGAAATTCATGGGACATGCAACACCCCGAAAATCCTTGAAAAGATCCACATGCGTTTGTTCTTCCTGTATAGCATGGTGCGAATGAGCGGTCGTATCCCATTCATGCGGCTTGAATTGCAGTGAATTATCCATACTCTGATAAAGCTTTTCTACGGCATTCGACAAGGCAAAGACATCGTTGCGAAGAGAAATAAGTTCTTCGGCTTTTCCCGAGCGACCTTTTTCTATTACTAAACGAAAACGATCGTCAATAAGCCCCGCATCTATAAACAGCTTTGTAAACTGGTCAAAGACATCACTATCGGATGTAGCTTCAACACCGCGCGTAATGAGTAGCATTCGCGCGCTGACAAGTGCAAGTTCATACAACATCCTTGCAGCAGACGCTTCAAAACTATTTTCCAAAAGCGCTGTTTGTAACTGACGGAGGCGCATAAGATCAAGTTCGATCAAATCGAACAATCCAGCCGAGCATTCGCCGGTACCTTTTCCGGCAAGTGAAAAAGGCTCAGTGTCTCCCCAATCACGATAGTAGCTTCGGTCAATATCAAATGAGGGAATTTCTCTAAATCGGTCACACAGTCTATGAATCACCTCAAGCCCTTCAGAATGCAGGTAAGCGACAAATGTCGAATATTGAGATTTCCTTTCGCTGTAGTGATGCAATAAATTCTCAACGAATACGGGTAAATCGTGTGCATTGATACTATCAATATGTTCAGCTAGACGTGATTGACTTTTCGGGTCGATGACCGCTCCTGCGACAATTGAGTACAATGGATAACTATGCTGATCTTTCCGCCCCACTTTGCCAAAGAACCCGATGTCTGCAATCATGTGTTGCCCGCACGTATTCGAGCATCCCGAAATGTGCAATCGGAAGTCATTCAGAATATCAAGATTAACCGATGAGACTTTCAATCTATCAATGATGGCTTCAAGCGCTCCACGCGAACGGCATATCCCAAGCTGGCAGGTGCTTGCTCCCGCGCATGCCACAGCACTGCCCAGCAACGCAGGATATTTGGCCAGATCAGTAATCCCCTGAACAACATGATAGACATTTGGCAAATATTCAGTTGGAATATTACGAAGTGCAAGATTCTGATTATGGGTGAACCTGATCGTGTTGTCGCCGAAAGGAAGCAGAAAATCGGCAAGTTCCCTTGCTTTCTCGGCTGTAAGGTGTCCGAAAATGAATGGGAGGATAATCATGTGCGCTCCCGGCTGTTTCTGAGAACGGACATACCGCTTTTTCCAGATATCAAAATCATCAGAGACTTCCGTTTCAGGCTTGATCGATACGGGAAATGTCAATTCGTTTGCAATAGCGCGGATTTCAGGGCATCTGACGCCATTCTTGAGAAGCCGTTCTTTTTCCTTCTCGTAAAGAGCAATAAATTGTTCACGCCCAAGAGACTTCCATAAGAAGCGCAACCGTGCGGTATGTTTGTTTTTCCTATTACCATATTTTGAAAATACCTGTTTCATAGCTTCAGCAATGATGAATATTTCGGATGCCGGGACGAACTCATGAAGCAGATGACCCGGCTGCGAATGCCGTCCCATGCCGCCTGCAACAAACACACGAAATCCAGGCACTCCATCTTTAATCTTAGCTATAAAGCCGAGATCGCTGACCGATGCAAATGCGGTGTCCTTTTCGGAATTTGAAAAGGCGATCTTATACTTGCGTGGCAGAAGCCATGAATCACTTCTATTTATCATTGCAGACGTTAAAGCAACCGCGTAAGGAGCGACATCAAACACTTCGTCAGTAGCGACGCCGGAGTCCCATGATGCGGTAATGTTGCGTACAGTGTTTCCGCCTCCCCCGCGCGTTGAGAGTCCAACTTTTGCCAACTCGCGTATGATCGAAATTAAATTTTCAATCACAACATCATGTATCTGAATCTCCTGGCGCGTGGTAATATGCAAGATACCCGAAGCGAATTGGAGAGACAATTCCGCTACATGCTTTAATTGAGACGGCGTGATGATACCTGCAGCGCAACGAATGCGAACCATAAAGGTCCCTTTTTTTCGTTGCTCGTAAATCCCAAATGGCACCCTGTGGGCTTTTAGTTCGGGTTCAGAAATCGCGTTACGGCGATATACCGAAATGAGCGATTCAAGGTTATTTATTTCATTTTCCAGAGAGGCTGGTATTTCATACAACAATGACAACATGGTTGTCCCTCACTCATCAGATGGTTTCTATTGCTTCTTCTTCAACGCTCCCTTGCTTGATACGAAACGATTTAATGCATGTTCCCTGTTTAAGTGATATAATCACATAGCTCAATTGTGGATCAAAAGCCAGACGGATATCCTCTTCTGATGGCCGCGCGGGCGAATCCGGATGGCTATGATACACTGCACGGAGTTTCATACCCTGCGATCTCACTTTTCGAACACTTTCAAATTGTTCCTTTGGATCAAAAGAGAAATGATCGCTTGAAGCGTCAATATTTGTTAACGGCAAACTCAGCTCGACTACGCCGTCCTTTTCCGCCAAATATCCGCATGCTTCGAGGGGAGCATCTTTGAGAGCATGTTTGACAATCGAATCGATTACTTCTTGTTTTATCTGCAGCATAGACTTCCCTCAACTATTTTTTAAATCGCAAACCGGCTGTTCTTCATCAATAAGCTCCAGGATTATCGGATGCTCACCACATACACGACAATTAGCCTGCTTACGCAACACGAGCTTGCGAAAATCCATTTCAAGTGCATCAAAAGTTAACAAACTATTGGTGAGCAGCGTTCCAACTTTTGCTAAAAATTTGAGCGCTTCGGCCGCCTGTATTGTTCCCAGCATCCCGGCAATAACTCCCAGAACACCAGCCTGCGAGCAGGTAGGAACAGCATTCCTGGGAGGTGGAGCCGAAAAAATACACCGATAGCATGCCGATTGATCGGGAAGGATAGTCATGGTCTGTCCGGTAAATCTGAGTATTCCACCGTGCGAAAAAGGAATTTTTTCCATTACACAGGCGTCGTTAATCAGAAACTTTGCGGCGAAATTGTCCGTTCCATCGATGATGAAGTCGTAGCCCCGTATAATGTCGCGTATGTTACTGGCACAGACATGTTCCTGAATTGCATTTACTTTTACATCAGGATTAAGCGCCTGTATCTTTTGAGTAGCAGATACTACCTTCGCAATTGAGACATCCTCTGTGAAGTGAATAATCTGACGCTGCAAGTTAGATAGCTCGACTTTATCTCCATCAACAATCCCCAGCGTACCAACTCCTGCTGCGGCAAGGTACAACGCCGCAGGCGCGCCGAGACCGCCTGCGCCGATAATGAGTACTTTGCCAGACATAAACCGCTCCTGGCCTTCCACCCCCACGTCTTTGAGAAGGATATGGCGGCTGTACCGTTCAAGCTGTTCTTCAGTAAAATTTATCATATTGAATCTAACCCCCGTTTTAAATCTTCAATCAAATCTTCCGATTCTTCTATACCCGTAGCGATGCGAATCATTCCGTCGTCCACTCCCATTTCTTTTCTTTGTTCCTCTGAATATTCGCAGAATATCGTCGAAGCAGGATGAATAATCAGGGTTTTATTATCGTTGAGATTTGTAGCGCGACGGATGATTTTCAAGCCATCCATGAAGCGGAAACACTTATCCTTTGTTCCAAGGTTAAATGTTAATAATCCGCCACCCATCCCTTTAAATTGGCTTATAGCCATATTGTGATAAGGCGAATCCTCAAGCCCTGGATAGTTAACTGAACTGATTGCAGGTTGTTCTTTTAAAAATTTTGCTATGGCAAATGCATTAGCGCAACTCCGCTCTATTCGGAGTGCCATAGTTTCCAATCCCAACGTCTGCAACCATGCGTTGTGGGGTGAAAGACAGGAACCAATATTGCGGTACACCTCCCGCCTCAGATGATTGATCAATGCGTAAGGGCCGTATTTCCATGAAGCTGATGCCAGTTTAGGGTTTTTACCCCAGTCGAAGGTTCCGTTGTCAATAATGACACCACCCACCGATGTTGCCCCACCCGACATATACTTGGTACTGGATAGAACTTCGATTGCAACACCAAAGTCTTTTGAACGGAAAAGATAGGGAGTGGTCAATGTTCCGTCGATAATCAGGGGAACATCGCGGCTTCGGGCAATGTCCGCGATGCTTTTTATATCCGCAACCTGAAGCTGTGGATTGGTGATTGTCTCAAGAAACACCGCACGGGTTGAAACATCTATAGCCCCGGCTATAGCATCGTGAGAGTCCATATCAACATATTTAACCGACAGCCCCCACGGCTTGAGCGTATGCTCAAAGAGCGAGATGGTGTTTCCGAAAAGAAAACGTGACGCAATGATGTTTGTGCCTGCCTCCGCTATCGATATAATAACATTTAAAATCGCAGCCATTCCCGATGAAACCGCAATAACACATAGTGCATCCGCAAGAGTTTTTACCCTCTGCTCGAAATCCTCAACCGTCGGGTTTGAAATCCGTGAATAAGCATGGGCAGGCTTTTTCCCTTCAAATGACAATTCAAGATCACGGGCTGTTTCAAATTCAAACGCCACATTATCATATACCGGAAACCTGAGTGATCCATGAGGGTCCTTTTTACGAAGGCCTCCATGGATGGCTTTGGTCATAAACCCGTTCATTCAGCGCCCCCTCCCATAAAATAAAGAAAATCAATTTCATCGCCATCAGAAACGACAGTCGAAGCAAAAACCAAGCGTTCGACAAAAGCACCATTCAGTTGGACCGATACCATTTCCGGCATTTCAACTTTGCAGATAGACAGTATGTCGTAAATAGTCAGATTATCTTTTTTGATGATTATTTCTTCACCGTTGATTTTGAGGTTCATATCTTTATTCCTTATTATCTTGACTATATTAGTCAAGTTTAATTCATATAAAAATTGCTACCTTAAATTTTGATGCTCTTTATCATCCATCAGTTTTGAAACACTTATATATCGTTCGCCTGCGTCAGGGAAAATTATTACCACAATTGAATTATTCGGTTTTGCTTTTTTTAGATACTTGGCTGCGCCACAAGTGGCTGCGCCTGATGAGATACCAACAAATAAACCCTCCTTTTTAGTGATATCCCTTGTCCATGAATATGCTTCTTCATTGCTTACGGTGATTACTTCATCGACAACCGACATATCCAATATCGAAGGTTTAAAACCAGCACCTATTCCCTGAATGCAGTGTGAACCTGATTTCCCGCCACTTAGAATTGCTGAAGAAGAAGGCTCAACCGCAATAATTTTTACTGACGGATTATTACGCTTCAGCCTTTTCCCGATGCCGGTAATTGTACCGCCTGTTCCAACACCCGCAACAACCACATCCACTTTGCCATCAGTATCTTTGATAATTTCTTCTGCGGTCGTCAATTCATGCGCTTTAGTATTGGCCGGATTATCAAACTGTTCTGTCAGAAAAGACCCTTCAATCTTTGACTGCAAATCTTTGGCCTTCTCAACTGCTCCCTTCATCCCTTCATGCGCATTGGTAAACACGACTTGTGCTCCAAAGGCATTTAAAATTCTTCGCCGTTCCAGACTCATGCTATCGGGCATGACAATAATGCACTTATAACCACGGACAGCAGCAATAAAGGCAAGAGCGATTCCCGTGTTTCCGCTCGTTGCTTCGACGATTGTTCCGCCGGGCACGAGGAGACCTCTTTTTTCGGCATCTTCAATCATACTTATCGCAGCACGTTCTTTTACCGATCCCGCAGGATTGAAGGATTCCAGCTTCGCCGCAATAATATTGTTTCCCGATTCTATTACATTATTCAACCGTACCATAGGTGTATGCCCTATGAGTTTTGTTATATCAGGAGCAATGTTCATACTAAACAGCCTCAAATATAGTATATTACATCATTTTCGTGCTTTTTTTGCAGCTCCAAAAATTCCAAAATCGAAATATCAAGTATTTTATTGATACTCTCTTCAACCGCCGCAAACAAAACCTGCAGTGCTGGCAGGCCAGCGTTTTCTTTCAGCTTCATTTTTCCCTCCAGCGATTCAATAATATCAAATAGTTTCAACTCCCCGGGATCTTTCCCGAGTTCATATCCGCCTCTATTTCCACGAGCACTTTTAACTATCCCCTGTTTTGTGAGTCTGTTTAGTATCTGCTCAAGATAATTCTTCGGCACTTTTCTTCTTTTGGCAATATCCCTTATTTGAACCATTTCTTTACCGTAATTTTCAGCCAATTCAACGATAGCTAAAATACCATATTTTGTCTTTGTAGATAACGATAACATATTGTTTACTTTCTTGATTTAATTAGTCGAAATAAATATAACATAATCAGTCAATAAAGTCAAGTAATTTTTTAATTCTTTTGAAATATCTTATAAAAATTAATAAAGTTTCGTATGATTCATGCGGTTGGTTCACTCTCAAGTGGCTTGTATTCGCTTCTTTACTATTGTGATCAAATAACCATCATTGCAATGATAACGAATGATAACGCATGTCATTCAGTCAAGCAAGAATAATAAGCCGAAATTATGGACCACCCAAATAGCGTGATACATCACTTCATGGTAAAAATCGCATTGGCGCTCAATTCTCTCCCCCCAAGTTTGATTGCTGCGCTAATCTTATAGTCACCCTTTGCTTTCATGTCAAATCCGACAGCATAGTGGTGCATACCCATGCCCGACATCACGTGACTCTTTTTTACCACAGATTTCCCGTTTGGCCCCGTCAATGTAAACATCACTTCAGCGTCCATGATGAGCTTGCGCTCTGCTTTCTTCATCATGGTGAGGAGCACGTAGTGGCTGAACTTCTCCGCTGTGCCATGTTTTGCGCCCATATGTGCTATCATGCCCTCATGATGCACGCGATCTATGAGGTCGAAGACCGCCTGAATGTCACCAAGCATCAACGACTTTGTTGTGTCGGTGTCCATCATGTGCCCGGCTTGGTGATCGTCCGCCTTTTTGCAGTACGACACCGATAGCGTCGAAACCAGTACTGTTATTGCAACAGTCAAATAAATCTTCATTTTTTATCCCTCCTAAAAAAATTAATTAGTACCATCTATTATCGCCAAACCTCCGTTTTTTGACTCTTCTTAGTAAAATGAGTCCAGTTTCAGTTCCCTTCGCTTCCACAGATAATAAATAGCAGGGTAGACTAATAACTCCAGCGCAAATGATGAAAAAAGACCGCCGATCATGGGGGCCGCGATGCGCTTCATAACGTCTGCGCCAGCGCCCAGAGACCACATGATGGGTAAAAGCCCCATGGCCGCCGTGGCCACGGTCATGATCTTCGGGCGGATACGTTTCACCGCGCCGTGGATCACGGCCTCCTTCAGCTCGAAATCGTTGCGCAGCAGGCCATTCCGTTTCGCGTCGTTGTACGATAAATCCAGGAAGAGAAGCATGAAGACGCCGGTCTCTGCGTCCAAACCCATGAGGGCTATCAATCCTACCCAGACGGCGATGGACATGTTGTAGCCGAGAATGTACAGGAGCCACACCGCACCCACCAGCGAAAAGGGCACAGCGAGGAGGACGATGAACGATTTCATGGCGGACTTCGTGTTCATGTAAAGCAGAATAAGAATCAGGAAGATGGTGATGGGCAGCACAATCTTGAGACGTTGTGCGACACGCGCCATGTTCTCGTACTGTCCGCTCCAGGCAAGGAAATACCCAGCGGGAAGGCGTACATGGGTGCTAACAAGCTGTTTGACTTCTTCCACGTAGGAACCCACATCCCTCCCTTCGATGTCCACATATACATACCCCGCGAGCTGGCCATTCTCGTCGCGGATCATCGAGGGTCCGTAGGTCAGGGAGATGTCTGCCAGGAGCGAGAGCGGCACATGGGCGCCTCCGCTCGACGTAACCAGGACGCGGGAGAGGGCGTCAATGTCGGTGCGGAAATCCCGCGGATAGCGCACGTTGATCGAATAGCGCTCGCGCCCCTCGATGGTCGTGGAGACCGTCTCGCCGCCGATCGCGCTCATCACCACCATCTGGAGCTCGTCGATGCTGATACCGTAGCGCGCCAGTGACTCCCGACGGGGAACGATGTCCACGTAGTAGCCGCCGCCCACGCGCTCGGCGTAGACGCTGCGGGTCCCTGGCACGTTCCTGAGCGCGCTTTCAATCTCGCCGCCGATGCGCTGGATCACGGTCAGGTCCGCGCCGAAGACCTTGATCCCCACCGGCGTGCGGATCCCTGTGGAGAGCATATCGATGCGCCCCTTTATGGGCATGGTCCAGGCATTGCTCACACCGGGAAATCGTAACGCTTGGTCCATAAGAGCAATAAGTTCCTCGAAGGAAATGCGATCGTTCCAGAAATGGCGCAGGATGCTTTTCAGAAACTCAGGCGCCCAGGAGGAATACCAGCGCGGTTTCTCTCGCCATTCTGACTGTGGCCGCAGGACTATTGTCGTCTCCACCATGGAAAATGGCGCCGGATCGGTTGAAGTCTCTGCACGTCCCACCTTACCAAAAACAGAGAGCACCTCGCGGAACCCCTTGAGAATGCGGTCCTGAAGAACGAGCAGTTTGCGAGCCTCCGTGACCGAGATGCCAGGCAGCGTGGTGGGCATGTAGAGCACGGTTCCCTCATTGAGCGGCGGCATGAACTCGGAGCCGAGTTTCAAAAAGACCGGCACGGTGAGAACCATGAAGATAAGCGCCGCGCCGTATCTGCGGCCCCACTGCCACGGAACTCACGTGCTCCAGGAGCACCGGCGTGCCGCCTTTCTGCCGCACCACAATCTTCCTTAGGTCATCGAGGTTTTTCACGTAGCCCTTCGCGCGGACCATGTACTCCTTGCCGGACCACTCGATGAGCCGCCCACCGACCTCGTTATTGTTATGCTTCAACGCATCCATCACCTCGGTGATCGACATATTGAAGGCACGCAGGCGGTTGGGGTCCACGGTCACCTGGTACTGTTTCTCGAAGCCGCCCACGGAGGCCACCTCGGCCACGCCGGGGACGCCCTGGAGCGCGTATTTCAGGTTCCAGTCCTGAAAACTGCGGAGCTCCGCCGCGCCGAGCTTCCCGCTTTTATCCACCAGGACGTACTGGTAGACCCATCCAACACCCGTGGCGTCGGGGCCTATCTCGGTTTTAACTCCGGCGGGAAAAGAACTCTGTATTTTCGAAAGGTATTCCAGCACGCGGCTGCGCGCCCAGTAGATGTCGGTGCCGTCGGAGAAGATTACGTAAACGAAGGAAAAACCGAAGTCGCTGTAGCCGCGAACCGCCTTCACCCGGGGCGTCCCCAGGAGCGCGCTCACGATGGGATACGTGACCTGGTCTTCCATGATGTCGGGACTCCGGTCCCAGCGCGAATAGACGATCACCTGAGTGTCCGAGAGGTCAGGGATGGCGTCTAGCGGAATGGTACGCACAGCGTAAATCGCGTACGCCACCGCCGCGGCGACGAGTATCACCACGAGCATCCTGTTGTGAGCGGAGAAGTCTATTATTCTTCTTATCATATTGAACTATTATAAAATAATTTGGTACCCACCCGCTCGTTACACATTCCTACTATCGCTCAATGCTTATGCCCCTCAGAAGCTGACCTCAATGCAGCCTTGAGCGATGACTCTGAGTCCACAAGGAAATTTGCCGCAGACACAACCATCTCGCCACCTTTCAGCCCCGATACTATTTCAAAGAACCCGTCGCCCGTGCGCACGCCGAGCTTCACCTCCACCGGGACGATATCGCCATCCTCGTTCTTCTTCACAAAAACATAGTCCTTCATTCCAGTGCGCATCACGGCGCCCTCGGAGACGGCAAGGCGTTTCCCCAGCGCCACGGAGATCTTCGCGTCGCCGAACATGTTGGGCCTCAGCGACAGGTCTCCGTTGGAAATTTCCAGGCGCGCCTTGAGAGCCCGCGTCTCGGGATTGAGCACTGGTTCCAGAAAACTAATCCTGCCGCGGAACACCTTACCTGGCCAATTTGGAAGCGTCACCTCCACGGGCATGCCGGTTTTAATGTAAGGAATGTCGTTTTCGAAAATATCGGACTCACCCCAGACGCGCGTAAGGTCAATGATGGTCATGAGCACTTCGTTCATCATCACCTTCTGGCCGGGAAACACGTTCTTCTCCAGCACAAAACCCGACGATGGCGAATGAATGATAAGCGCACGCTCAACACGTCCCGTTTTTTCGATGCGAGCTACCTGGCCGTCTGAGATATCGAAGAGACGGAGCCGTTCTCTCGCAGCCTGCACAATCTCCTCCACGCTTTTGGCGATGAGTTCATCGCCGCTCTGCCCATCCGAAAGCTTCCGCGCTGCCTTCAGCGCTGAGAGATATTCCTGCTGCGCCGATAACAACTCTGGACTGTAGAGCAACAACAAGGGTGCACCACGTCGTACGTACTGCCCCGTCTGATTCACGAAAAGCTTCTCCACCCATCCATTCACTTTTACGCTCACTTTAAACTGGCGCGTCTCGTCGGGGAGTATGCGCGCCGTGGTGCGGATCTCCTTCACGATGTTTCGCATAACGGCCTTTTCGAAGGCGATTCCGAGCCTCGCCTGCATATCCGGGCCTATATTCACGGAGGAAAGTCCCTCTACTCCGGGGCCATGTTTATCGCCCCCCTTCTTCTCCTCCTTGCGCATGGGCACCAGGCGCATGCCGCATATGGGGCAGTCCCCCGGGCGGTCCTGGACAATCTGCGGGTGCATGGGGCACGTGTACATCGCGCTCCCGCCGTGTGAATGGAAAAGATGGGGGATGATATAAAAGCCCGACGCGCCCAGCACGATGAGGGCGGTCACGATGACGATACCTCGCCTGCCTTTCTTCATGGCAGCACCTCCCGGCCCATGAGGGCATGCAGCTCCGAGTACGACATGCGGTACTCTTTCTCGGCCATGAGGAGCTCCTTTTTAAAACGCAGAAGCATTCTCACTCCGTCAATGACGGACATAAATTCTCCCGAACCAGTCCGATATCGCGCAATGGATGTCTCAAGAGAGAGTTCCGTCTGCGGGATGATTCTTCCTCTGTAGAGATGAAATAGTTCTTTAGTGCGCTTTATCTGACCAATGATGATGTCGGCCCGCGCCTCAATCTCGTTCGACTTGTCGCGCACCAGGTCCATTGCGGCAGCGTCACGAGCGAACATCTCGTCGACCATAGGCATATTCTTTTTCCAGAACCAGACCGGCACGCTTATGGTAGCCATGGCCGAAACCATGTCGGAGCGTCGCATGTCCACAGAGTTTTTCCGGTACATGTAGGAAAATCCGAGTTCAACATCAGGGAAATACTCGCGTTTTTTAAGCAAAAGCTCACTTTCGGCGATCTCGCGGGTTATCCGAGCAGCGGCCAGTTCCGGATTCGACACAGCGGCAATACGCTTTACCTCTACTGCGTCAGGCTCCAAGAAATTAGGTTCCGGCTGAAGATCGACATTATCGCCGAAATCCTTACCGACGAGGTAGTGCAGAGTCTTCCGCTCCTCGCGCATCTGCTGATCCAGCTTTAAAATCTCCTCGTCGATCATAGCATACTCGACATTCGCCTTGATCACGGCGGAGAGGCTTCCCGTGCCAACCTTGCTCGCCATCACCCCGCTCGAGATGACAAGTTTCAACTGCTTTTTAATATCATCCAGCAACAGCCTAAATGACATGAGGTATTGCAGATTGTAAGCACTGGAGCGGACACGGTGAAGAATTTCGATCTTTTCCTGCCGGAAGCGCTCTATCGTAAGGCGATGTTGCGCAAGCAAGATCCGTTCCCGAAGCCCTATCTTCCCCCACAGCGTCAACATCTGAAAAATGCCTATCTCAAGAGATGTCATATCCTCGCTTGTAAGGGATGGATTGTCCACGGAGAGATTGTTAAGTGAAAGTTTGAGCTTCGGCTCCTCAGGCGAGGATTTGGAGCTCGCACGGAGTTTCGCCATTTTCACCTCTGCAGCCATGGCACGCAGGCGCGGGTTTTCCATCACAGCAGTCCGCTGGAGATCATCCAGGGTAATGGCATCCAGAGACGTAGCAAGGAGCGCAATAGTAAGAATTGCATAGAATGTTCGCTTCATAGCATCTCCCTATAAATCACAATATCGATTTGATGGTCTTTTTCGTGCGACATAGGTAAGATTAAATCCGACATTCCGATAATAGATACAGTACATCACCCCGGGGGGATGTACTATATTACTGCAGGTCATCCATACTCATTCCCTCTTTTCAACTAATTACAGTTTTTAATAATTCATCGCCGTGGACTCTTTTTTTGGCCAGATCCCTGAGGGTGATGCTGTCTAGGTATCCTGCAATCAATTTGTTCAGCCCGCACCAGATTTCCCTCGTGGGGCAATCCCCCGACCGTTTGCATATTTTCCCGTTATTCACACACTCCACCAGCGTAATGCCCCCCTCCAGTGTCTCGATAATATCCCGGAGCGTAATCTTCGAGGGATCGCGCGCCAGGATGTATCCACCGTTTAAACCCCGCGATGATCTGACCAGGTGCGCGCCCTTAAGCAAAATCACGATCTTTGAAAGGTACTTTCCCGATATATTTTGTCGCTGTGCAATGTCCTTCAGTATCACTGGGCCCTCGCCATAATGAATCGCCAATTCATACATCATCCTGACGCCGTATCTGCTTCGAGTAGAAAATTTCATATTCTCCTTCAACATGGTATCAATTTAGTCCAATTTTCACCAAAACACACTACGTATGAATTGCAACATCACATCCGTGCTCACGCTTTAAAGGCTGTTGTACAAGCGGACATATGTCAGATTAAAGGTCGTATATCATTATGTGTTTATTCCATATGTAATTTTTCGCTGTTACTGAATTGCAACTCATCTTTATTACTACCAATTAGGTCATATTAGTAGTATATAAAGATATGTCAATAATAATTTAAACATGGATATTCTTATTATGGGCACCTCTAAAAACCGCTTTCATCCTTAAAATTACTATTAAAAGAAAGCGGTTTTTACCTATGTATTGCGCCCACAAGGGAACATCCTTATAATGGTTTTTAGAAGTTCTCTGATTTTTATGAATTTGACATTTTTTTGACGAGGTGGGAAGATTGGACGGTTACAATGGATGTACGCGATATCTAAAAAATTAATTTTTCGATTGTATTTTTTCTGACGAATTACAGTGCACGAGATATATTTTCCATGGACAAAGTACCGATTAGATAGTAATTGGCTTCGAGCTTGTATATGATAAAAATACCAAAAAAGATTTCTGTTGCATTAACAGTCATTTTCACCTTCCTCATCATGGGCGAAGTATCCGGATTCCGAGTCCATCACGCCACTTCTGTCGAGATTATTCATGCAAACCATCAAGAAGCCATTCCCGGCCATGATTCAGGCGACAGGCACTCTCTTCCCTGCGAAAATGATGAAACTCCTATCGAGCATGTCATCCATCACAGCGCCGGGTACCTTGCGGATGGTAACGCTTTTGATGATTTATTCATCCCTGTCATCCTTCCGTCATGGTATTCATTTTCGCTGGCACCCTTTAAAATTCAGACTTCGTATGCGTGTAAACACCAGGTATTCAAGCCGCTGCTGATTTTCGAAACCTTCTCCGACCGCGCTCCTCCAGCAACTCTTTAACAGTACATGCTCCATACTGCCCCGCATCACATGATAAAAATTGTGGTGTCGAGGTATGTGTGCTGTCATTATTTAAGATTATGGAGGTTCTCATGTTTAGAACAGTACCGTCGTTTGCAGTCATTCTTCTTGCCGTCATAATCAGCATACCTTCGCACGCCGATACCGGAAGGACCTTTGACGTACCCCAATTGATTACTCTTGCGCTGAAGCGTTCCGAACTCCTTACCGCACATGAAAAATTGGTTGAAGCATCGCACCTTGCAAAAGATCAGTCAACCGCCTGGCAGAATCCTGCGATCTCCTTCAGCGCGGGGAACAAATCTACTACCGGCAAGAAAGGCATTTCCTATGAAGCGGGCATCACCCAGCCCTTCTATTTTCCAGGGAAACAAAAATTAGCCGGCGATATCGCCGGGGTTCATGAAAAACTTGCCGGCCTCAGCATGGCAGAGGCACGTCTTTTTGTCCGCTACAGCATCATCAGGCTTTCATATCAGCACGCAATCGCCGATGAACTTTCGCGACATCTTGAAGAGAGGGTGAAGCGATTCAGGACAATCAAGCAATATCTTGCAAGCCGTCCGTTTCCTTCACCGAAAAAACGCATGGAAAAGCACATCGTCGAGATGAAGCTTAATCTCCTTGCAAAAAATCTCAACGAGGTGCGCGCGGGCAAAGACAGCATCTGGGCCAAACTCAACCTGTTTTTGGGCATGCAGGAACCCGTGACCGTAAGGGTGCCATGGTTCAAAAAAGGCCAGGTGCTTAATCCGAAAGACATTCTTGCAAAGATTGAAAGCAGTAATATTGATATTCAAAAGCAAATCCTTGTGCTGGAGCGAACGAAGACCGAAACCAGTCTTGCTCGATTTCTTGCCTACCCCGACTTCAGCTTTTCCATTTTATACCGTGAGGACCGCGTTCCCGATGTGGAACGATTCATCGGCGCTGGATTATCCTTCAACCTTCCTCTGTGGAACAGATTCACGTCCGGCATCAAGAGCATGGAGGCAACTGTGGAGTCCGAAAAAGCCATGACTTCATTGGTACGGCGTGAAGCCGAACAGTCGCTCATGACGACATTTATTGAATATGAAATTTCCAGGAAAAACCTTGATATCCTCCCTCTTTCCATGCTCGATGAAATTCACACACGTCTCGCCGATGCCGATGATTCATTCAATAGAGGATTTATCGATCTGCTTACCTACGGCGAGGTCGAAACGCAAGCCTTCGATACGCACCTGGCTGTCCTTGGAACACAGTATGAGTTCGTCGACAAATACGCCGCGCTTTTGATCCTTCAGGGAAGCGAGGATTTTGTGTTTCCCCCACAGGCCGCGAAGAATCAATAGGAGATCATCATGTACCGCAGAATCGTTACACTCATTATACAAAACAAGAATTGGGTTGCATTTATATCCGCCTTGGTGGCCGCTATCGGCCTGTACGCAGTCGCGACGCTTCCCATCGACGCCATACCCGACATCACCAACACGCAGGTCATTGTAAACACAAAAACCGGCGCGCTCGATCCGGAGCAGGTGGAGAAGACCGTCACGTACTACATCGAAACCGAGCTCGCGGGCATTCCGCGCGTCGACGACGTGCGGTCGCTTTCGCGCTACGGCCTCTCGCAGGTCGTGGTATTTTTTAAGGATGGTACGGATGTGTATCGTGCCCGCCAGCTCGTCGCGGAGCGCCTGCAGAACGTGCGCGAGCTCCTTCCCGGAAACCTGAGCCCCGAGTTGGGCCCCATCAGCACGGGACTCGGCGAGGTGCTCATTTACGCCGTGATGGCAAAGAAAGGAACGCCTCTTGCACAAAAGAGCGATCGTGAGCGCCTCACCTATCTTCGCACCGTGCAGGATTTCATCATCCGGCCCTATCTCAAATCTGCCATTCCCGATACGGCTGAGATTGACGCCATCGGCGGTTATAAAAAAGAGATTCATATAGATTTCCATCCTGTCCAGCTCGCACGCTTCGGCATTACCATTGATGACATGCACAAGAAACTTGTAACCCTGGGTGAAAATTTCGGCGGGGGTTACATCAACAAAAACGGAAAGCAGGTCATCATCCGTACCGACGCTGCTCTAAACCATATCAACACTATCCGTTCTCTGCCCGTAAAGCTCATGCCCGATGGACGTTCCGTCGTTCTTGGTGCGGTCGCTTCCGTGCGCGAGGACCATGCACAGCGCCTCGGCGCGGCCACCTACGGCGGAAGCGAGACCGTGCTCGGTTCGGTGTTCATGCTCCTGGGATCAAACAGCCGCGAGGTTGCCAAAAACGCAGAGCGCGCGCTTAGAGAAATTCCCCTTCCCGCGGACGTGGAAACAGAGGTGCTCTACACCCGAAGTTTTTTAGTCAACGCCACAATAAAAACCGTGGCGGAAAACCTCGCCCTGGGAGCGGCTCTTGTGGTGATGGTCCTCCTCCTCATTCTCGGCAATGTCCGTGCCGCCATATTCGTGTCGCTTGCCATACCCATTTCCATGCTCGCCGCGGCCATCGGCATGAACGTGTTCGGCATATCGGCAAATCTTATGAGTCTGGGAGCCGTGGACTTCGGACTTCTCGTGGACGGCTCTGTGGTGCTCATCGAAAATTACTTGCGCCGCCGTGATGAACAGGCAGAAAGCGGTGAGACCATTACGACGTCCGGAAGAATCGAGCTCCTTGCCGAATCATGCGCCGAAGTAGCGAAGCCCGTCATATTCGGTCTTGTCATCATCATGGTCGTCTATATCCCCATCCTCACCCTTGAGGGGATAGAGGGCAAGATGTTCAAACCCATGGCGCTCAATACCGGCATGGGAGCGGAGGTGCAGCGTCCCATCGCGACCGTAGTGATCGGAGGGCTCATCACTTCTACACTATTGACGCTTGTTTTGCTTCCAACACTGTATTTGTGGATACACAGGGATGATATTACTCCCGATTGAAGTCGCACACAGCTATTTATGCTCACAAACCATGAGTTTCAATCGATTCATTCATGCTTCCGGTCCGGTATCCTGCGATATCCATCGCCACCCAGGTAAATCCGAGGCCTTTCAAATACGAGCACAATTCATCCTTTTGAGGGTGTTCCATAAATCGGGGCATATCCTCAGGGGGGATTTCTATTCTCGCAATCGTTTCATGATGCCGCACGCGGACGAGCGCAAAGCCCATGGAGTGAATGAAGTCTTCGGCCTTTTCGACCGCTAACAATCGCTCTGAGGTTATTTTGGTTCCGTAGGGTATGCGGCTGGCAAGGCAGGGATTTGCCGGACGATCCCAGCCGGGAAGCCCAAGCTCGCGCGAAAGGGCGCGCACATCAGCCTTTCGCATGCCAGCTTCGATGAGCGGTGAACGCACGCCCAACTCTCCGCCTGCCTTTTTCCCGGGACGATAATCAGCCAGATCATCGAGATTCGACCCGTCGCATATAATCTCAAAGCCTCTGGAGCGTGCTACTGGCAGCAGCGTTTCATAAAAATGCTTTTTGCAGTGATAGCATCGATCGGGAGGATTCGACGCGTATTCTGGATCAGCAATCTCATCGGTGGGCAGAAAGAAGTGTTGAGCATCGATAAGCGCCGCAATCCGTGATGCAGTTTCCTTTTCGGTACGCGCATAGGTATTCGATACCGCGGTTATCGCCAGCACATTATTCTTCCCCAGTGCATCCTGTGCAATTTTCAAAAGAAGAGTCGAATCAACGCCGCCGGAAAAGGCAATGCAGATTTTCTGCATGCCTTTGAGGATTACGGTTAATTTCTTGTGCATTTGTACGAGTAATTCATCCATAGTTCTTTTCCCTCAGTATTCGCATCTATATTTTTTTCATGAATTTTGATATTTGTAAAAATGTACACAATTTTTTACTTGAAATAATACTCAACATATGTACAGTTGTTAATATTATTCATTCGCCGGGTATCATAACTTTTGGAGGTCAAATGATGATAAAAACAACATACATGATGACACAAGAGGTGTTATTGCGGCTCAAAGATGCCGAAAAGCGCACCGGCTGGACGATGATTGATATCATCATTGCGGTGATGCGCTATGCAATGCGGCATCACGCTCAATACGAAAGAGAGGAGGGAAGAATCGAATACCAGAAGCGCCTTGATAAAGATGGCATGCCGATACCTAAATTCCGCGTGAAGGCAAAATTCCTTCAAAGGGAGTATGATTATTTTAACGACATGCGGAGGTTTTTTAGAAGGTCGATTTCGCATGTGATTGCGATTGCGGTGCTGACCTATTTGCCCGAACTGGTGGAGCGCATTGAAAGCGGTGAATACGATGAGGAAGCGGATTCTTATCCATACAAAAACTGTGCAATTTACGATAAATGTATAGAAGAAGCGACGGTGTTTCACATCTGGTGGGGTCTGCCAGGCGATCCAGCCCTGTTAGCCGCTGAATTTGCTCGATAAGAGCTTTCAAAATATCCATCCATTTTTGACAAGCGTATCCCTGTAAGGGAGACCTATGCAAACAAAAAAAATTTGACAAAAAAGAGGGGTGCGCTACTATATGACTATATTTGAATATACGCATCATGAATATTGAAAAAATATTAAAAGCCCTGGCCGACAAAAACAGGCTCAGAATACTGAACATCCTCTTTCGAAGAGAGCTCTGCGTGTGTGAAATCGAGGAGATTCTGGGCCTGTCGCAGACGAATGTGTCGCGCCATCTGAGCAAATTGATGCAATCCGGCCTGCTCGACAGCAGTAAGGAAGCGCAATGGGTATTTTACCGAATAAATAAGGATTTTTTCGAAAAACACCATGCTCTCGCGCAATATCTCAAATCATCCTTCAACAAGGATGAGACATTCACACTTGACCGCAAAAAGTTCGAGAAAATGAGCAAATCGCCGGTTTCGGGGGTTATGATTCGATGCGAAAGAATTTAAAATATTTTCACGTTATATGTTTATATGTTCATATATGAATATACTATCACAAGGAGTAAGCAATGAAAGTTGAAATTTACGATCCGCCAATGTGCTGTCCGACGGGACTCTGCGGTCCGGCTATCGATCCGGATCTGATAAAAATGAATGATGCCATCCTTGCATTGAAAAAGCAGGGTGTGCAGGTTGATCGCTACAACCTCAGGAGCGATTATGCGACCATCAAAGATAACGCACAGGTCATGGCGCTCGTCCACAAAAGCGGCATAAAATCTCTGCCTATTACGATACTGAACGGAACAGTTTTTAAATCCGGGCAGTATCCATCGTACGAAGAACTGTGCGGAGCGCTTGGCATTGAACCGCTGCGCACAAACAAACCCATCACACTGCAGGTGGGATAATAAAAGCATCAGGAGGAAAATCATGTTAGATGTAACAGACGCGGCTGTAAAAGAATTTAAACGATTTATTGGCGAAGCAAATGCCGACGGCGCTGGCATACGCATCTTTGCCAGCGGTGGGGGCTGTTGCGGTCCCGCATACGGCCTTGACATTTCGGAAAAAGGAAACGCCGGCGATGATGTTGTGGAAAAAGACGGATTAAAGGTGTATATCGATCCAACCATATCCGAAAGCCTTGCCAATGCCACCATTGACTATATTGAAGATGGTCCCCGTAGAGGTTTCACCATCCTCGGTTTACAGCAATCGGGCGGCTGCTGTTAACACGTCAAACAATCTTGAATATCCATAGGATACCACAATGAGTGAATATTTGTTTTTTTCAGGCAAAGGCGGCGTGGGGAAAACCACCATGGCTGCAACCACTGCCGTACATAATGCCGACTCAGGCAAAAAAACGCTGATCATATCCACCGATCCGGCAAGCAACCTGGGCGATATTTTCGAAAAACCAATCGGGCACGGCATTGTCGATGTCGCGCCCAATCTGTATGCCATGGAAATCGATCCCGATGCGGCAACCGAGGACTACAAGGAAAAAGTCATCGGCCCCATGCGCGGCATCCTTCCCGAGGACGTCATGAAGGTTATGGAGGAACAGTTTCGAAGTGCATGCACCGTTGAAATCGCTGCCTTCGACCGCTTTACCGATTTTCTCACAAACGACGAATTTGATGTGATCGTCTTTGACACTGCCCCCACCGGCCACACCATTCGCCTGCTGGAACTTCCGATAGACTGGTCAAAGCATATCGAAGAAAGCTCCCGGGGTAGCGGCCAAACCTGCCTGGGGCCTGTATCATCCATTCAGGGAGCAAAGGAAAAATACGACAACGCCATCAGCGCGATGCGCGACGCAGCGAAAACCCGATTTTATATGGTCATGAAGCCGGAGAAAACATCCCTGGCCGAAGCGGTGCGCGCGCACGATGAGCTTTCAAAACTCGGGATTTTAAATTACGAAATCATCATCAACGGGATTATCCCTGAAGACGCCGTAAACGGAAAGTATAAAAAAATCATTGAAGCACAGAAGCTGCATATACAATCAATCGGCAAGGCTTTCCCGTATCCGTCGCGGAAAGTGTATCTGCAGAGCGGCGAGATAAAGGGCATTGAAAACATTCGAGCTTTTTCTAAGATCGTGTACGATGGAGGCGGCCAGCTTAGAACCGTTTTCCGCCAGGAAAACCCGTTTGAAAAATTCGCGACAAACACCGCGCTTCGCGATATACTCACCCGTAAGCTCAATCACCGCGTGGTGATTGTCACCGGCAAGGGCGGCGTGGGGAAAACCGTCGCGGCATGCGCATTGGCATCACGATTGGCTAAGGAAGGAAATAAAACGCTTCTGGTTACCACCGATCCAGCAGCACACATAGGATATGTGCTTGACGAAAAGATCAGCGATACTATCACTCCGATGAAGGGTATTTCAGGGCTTTATGCCGCACGGATCGATCAGAAAAAATCGGTGGAAACCTACAAGGCAAAAATACTGGCCGACTCAAAAAAAGCGGGCTATTCCGGCGACATGATCCTGGCGCTTAAAGAGGAGCTCGAATCGCCCTGCACCGAGGAAATGGCGGTGTTCGAGGAGTTTTCGCGTCTTATCGGCAGCGGCAATTTCGAATATATAGTCTTCGATACCGCTCCCACCGGCCATACCCTGCGATTGCTTGAACTTCCGTACGACTACGCGAAGCAGGTTGAGATGATGGTGAACGTGAAGGGCGACGCGGACTTCACCAGCGACGCGAAAAAGAAACTCGAAGAGCTTGTGGCGAATCTCAAGAACAAAGATTACTGCTCGTTCCTCCTCGTCTTTTATCCGGAGTATACGCCGATATTCGAAGCTAAAAGGTCGCTCGACGATTTGAAACTCGCCGGCATCGAGGTGCAGGCGGTTATCGCCAACAACATCCTTGACCAAAATCCCAAATCGGAATTCTTCACGAGCCGCTACAACATGCAGCAGCATTACCTGAAAGTGGCCGATGAGCAGTTCAAGCTTCCCATGTTCAGGATCAAGTTGTTTGACGAGGAGATAAACGGGTTGGATAAACTGCAATGGGTTGAAGAAGAGCTTTTCGGCAGAAAGTAAAACATGAGAGTATGAAAATGATACAGGTTGGAACACAGAACAATTATATCCTGGATTCAAAAACACGAGAGCTCATTGCCCTGGGCGCGTCGATCGCGGGAAACTGCATGCCGTGTCTCAGGTATCATTTCGCAGAAGCGCTAAAAGCGGGATGTTCCCTTGATGAAATTGCCGAGGCGGCTGAGCTCGCGAAACGCGTCAAAGAGCGCCCCATTGCCGACATTTACAAGCTGACGGAAGAACTGCTGAAGAAAGAACGTGAAAAAGGAGAAGCGGGAAATGCCAGTATATGAATACAAATGCGACGACTGCGAATCCACCTTCACCGTCATCGCAACCATGGCGGAAAAAGCGAAGGGCCTCACGGTCACCTGCCGCATGTGCGGAAGCGAGCGGGTGCGCCAGGTGTTTTCCGGCATTGCACTCATCAGCGGGAAAAGCGGCGGATCACAATTTGGCGGCGGATGTGCGCCCGGAGGCGGGTGCTGCGGTTGAGTAGCGTTGACGCCACGCTCGTTCCCTACAAAACTCAAAGAATGAATTTGAGTTACGGCTGTTACGGCTGCAGGGACGCCACGGACATCGGCCACAATGAATCCGTCCTGGGTTTCCCTTTCGGCGATTTTGAGGCGATTGCAGACTATATCGCCTATCTCGCGGAAAAAGCAATGCCCGGCTCAAGGGCTAAAAACGCGTACGCTCTGCTGAATAAAAAAAAGGCCGGGGAGGCGTCGAAATCCGATGTATTCTCGGATGCGGGCACAAACAAGGAATAACAACGGAGGTGTATATCGACATGAAAACAAAGTATCCTTTACTTTCATCAAAAAATATCCCCGCTTATGCCGTGGTCATGAGCATCTGGATAATCATTTCTCTGATATCCGCGTTCCTCATGCGCCATGTCTCGGGCGGAACCATTGGATGGACGGCGGCGCTTGTTCTGGGCTTCTCAACGGTTATGGCGGGCATGCTCATCATGTTCGGGGCCAGCGCGGTCAACCTGCGAAAGCTTCGTCCCGGATTTGAGCGTCTCGCTGCCGGGGAGAAAGACCCACGAATACCGCGCGTCTGGTGCCCGGTACTCACCATGGCGACACGGGCCACCGTGGAGCTGCAAAATAAATCAATTCAAATATCATCAGGAGGAACCCATGTACAGTAAAATCATCATCGCCACCGACCTTTCGGAGGCATCAGACCACATTATTGAATGCGTTCAGGACTTGAAGAAGTTTGGAACAAAGGAAGCGGTTCTTTTTCATGCCCTGGGAATTCGGTATTTGCAGGACATGCGGTACGAACTGGCAAGAGACGCCGAGCCTGTATTGCAGAAGCAAACGCAAATGCTTGAGTCATTCGGGTATACTGTTAAAACCCACATCGCCACAGGCTCTGTGGCTTCAGAAATCTGGGATTTTGCAAAAAAGGAAAACGCCTCCCTCGTCGTCATCGGCACCCACGGCCGCGGATTAGCCTTCGATGTTCTTTTAGGCGGCGAGGCGCACAAGATTATTCACGGGATGAAAAAACCATTGCTGGTGATACGTTTGGCGCTTGTTGAAGGCAAGGAGCATACCTGCACCGCCGACTGCCTTTCTATCGGCAGACCCGTGCTTTTCGCCACCGATTTTTCCGATACGGCAGAACTCGCGTTCACCTATCTGGAAAAAATGGCAGAAAGCGGCGCGCAAAAGGCTACTCTGCTGCACGTGCAGAGTAAATCGCGCATCGAAAAGCACCTCAAGGACCGGCTTGATGAATTCAACGCCATCGATACGGAACGGCTTGAAATGCTCCGGGACCGTCTCATCGCCAAAGGAATGAAAGACGTGAAAATCATGCTTACCTACGGAATGCCGGTTGAAGAGATAATAAAAGCATCGAAAGAAAACGATTATTCCATGATCGTGATGGGAGCACAGGGGAGAAGCCTTGTGAAGAACGTATTTGTCGGCAGCGTAAGCTGGAACGTGCTTCAGAATTCACCCCATCCGGTGCTTCTGGTTCCGGCTTTAAAGTAAAAAAATCAGTTGCGCATAATCGCGTACGATGAATTTGGTGAATATCAACATTTTACGCAATCACATTGAACTTGAGGTAAATACATGTCAGACGGAATAGCAAAAAAACTTTCTTTTGTGGATCGCTACCTTACGCTGTGGATTTTCATCGCCATCGCCGCGGGCGTTGCTATGGGATACTGGCTTCCCGGCGTGAAAGATTTCATCAATTCGCTGCAGGTGGGAGCAACCAATATCCCCATCGCCATAGGCCTCATCCTCATGATGTATCCGCCGCTTGCGAAGGTGAAGTATGAGGAGATGGGAAAAATCTTTCAAAATAAAAAACTTCTGAGCATTTCGCTCCTCATGAACTGGGTGGTGGGACCGCTGGTGATGTTCGGACTTGCGGTGCTTTTGCTCCGCTCCTATCCCGAGTATATGATCGGCATTATTTTAGTGGGCCTTGCACGATGCATCGCCATGGTGATTGTCTGGAACGAACTTGCCGGAGGCGACCGGGAGCTTGCGGTGGGCATGGTGGCCTTCAACGCGGTCTTCCAGGTGCTTTTATATGCAGTATATATTTACATCTTTATAACTCTTGCCTTAAACTGGCTCGGCCTTGCCGAGGGTTTGAATATATCCATCTCGATGGCAGAGTCGGCAAAGACAGTCTTCATATACCTTGGCATTCCGTTCCTGGGCGGTCTCATCACCCGATTCGGTCTGATCGCTTTAAAAGGGAAAGAATGGTACGAGCAGAAGTTTATTCCGAAAATCAGCCCCATTACCCTCGTGGCCCT
The DNA here is from genome assembly GCA_937921485.1 of uncultured bacterium. Lineage (GTDB taxonomy): Bacteria > Spirochaetota > UBA4802 > UBA4802 > JAGODF01 > DYLV01. The sequence continues at coordinate 21,938 of CAKZSV010000008.1, read as the reverse complement.
TCTTTTTACGATTGTGGTTATGTTCTCCATGCAGGGCAATAAAATCATCGACCGACCGCAGGATGTGGTGATCGCGGGAATACCCATGCTCATCTATTTTTGCTTGATGTGGTTCGTAACGTTTTTTATCGTGCGTAAAATTACCGGAAGCTATGAAAAGACGACTGCCGTATCCTTCACCGCGGGCTCGAACGATTTTGAACTCGCCATTGCTGTTGCAATCGCCATCTGGGGAATAAATTCCGGACAGGCCTTCGCCACAGTCATTGGGCCCCTCGTGGAAGTTCCGGTGCTCATCATGCTAGTGAACGTGGCGCTCTACTTCAAGAAAAAGTACACCTGGCAAAACTAAATATCATGAGCGCCATACACATCGAAGTCATAGGTCCAGGGTGCAGTTTCTGCAAAAAACTGCACGACATGGTGAACCAGGCCATCGCCGAAGAGAGTATTGACGCAGAGGTGACCTATATCACCGAGCTTAAAAAGGTGATCCGCTACGTCCCGCTTACGCCGGTCCTGATAATTAACGGCGAAGTTGCGCATCGCGGAAAATTTTTGCCTTCAAAAGAGAAGCTTGCGGCTTTAATTAAGGAGAAATCGCAATGAAAGTGATGACTGCATTTCCGCGGGCAAGCGAATTCGAGAAGATGAGGGAAGCCCTGACAACTCTCGGGCTTCCCTTTGAGATCATCGACCCTTCTCCCGGCTACTCCCGCGTGGGATGTCCGGCCATCGCGATGGAACCGGAAACAAGAGCCGCACTTGCATCAGCGCATGCGGAAAAATGTATCACTGCCGGCTGGGTTGAGTACCGTCCCACATCTATCCATATTCCAGCATCGCCGCCGCCGTCTTTCGCCGAGGATATTTTCGTCACCGCATCGATTATGGTTATCGCACCCTGCATCGCTGACGAAAAAAAAATTCGGCTTGTCGCCCATCTCTCAGGCGATGTCGGCGCAGCAATGCCTTATCTCAACACGGAGATGCGCGAGGGATGCTACAATGCCGACGGCGAGACTTTCACCTTCATGGACGGATATCGCATGATAACAGTCTATCCGCGTCGAATTTCCATCGCGAAAGCCGACGATATCATTGATGCGTGGCGCACTCTCGAGAAAATCCGCTGCCGGATTAACGACGTGTACGCCCGGCGTGCGGCAATCGAGCCAACGTATGAGATGCGGAAAAAACCGCCCGCGCTTGAAATTTACAAGCGTCTTCCAGGAACCAACTGCGGCATCTGCGGTCAAAAAACCTGCATGGCTTTCGCTCTTTCCCTCTGGAGCGGAAACGCTAAACCGTCCCAGTGCATGCCAATATTCGAAGGCGATTTTTCGCGCCTCAAAGCTGCATTTCTTGAAATTTGCTCCGGGCTCGGAGTCGCCGATACGGGAATGCTTTTCGAGGAAATGTAAAAGGCATGCGTACGCAGTTATGTTCATAAACGGATGCATATAAAAGTAGCCAACGACCACTTTCGGACGCCGAGAAGAAAAAGGTATTATACGTACGTTTTATTATTGACATGCGTACGTTATATTATCATTCTGTTTTCGGAGGCACATAATGAAGATAAACGCAACTTCATTTCGAAAAAATCTGTATTCCCTTCTCGACAGAATTATCGAGACTGGCAATCCCATTGACATTGAGCGAAAGGGGAAAACCGTGAGGATAATGCTAATTGAACCGAAGAGCAAACTTTCGAATCTCAAAAAGCGAAATATCATAAAAGGAAGTCCAGACGATATCATTTCAATCGACTGGACAAAGGAATGGAAGGAGGACGACAACCTGTAATGATTTTTATCGATACGCATGTTGCCGTGTGGTTATATAATGGCAGCACGGAACTATTTTCTGCGAAAGCCCGACGGGCCCTTGATACACATGGTATTAATATTTCGCCAATATGCAAACTCGAACTTGAATATTTATACGAGATCGGAAAGATTACAAAGGGACCGAAGGATATCCTTGGCGTTCTGACCGATTCGGTTGATTTAGCAGTGGACGACATTCCGATTGATGAACTCATTGAAGTAGCTATCAATGAAAAATGGACGCGGGATCCCTTCGATCGCTTTATTGTTGCGCACGCAAAAAAAAGAAACGCGATACTTATATCTGCTGATCGCACAATAGCAAAACACTACAGGAAAACACTGATATGAACGAAAAGAAAACAACAATTCTCTTCCTCTGTACGGGAAACTCCTGCCGCAGCCAGATGGCCGAAGGCTGGGCAAAGCACCTGAAGGGCGATACCATCGATGCGTATTCTGCAGGCGTTGAACCGCATTCGCTCGACCCTCGCGCAGTGAAGGCGATGGCTGAAGCGGGAGTGGATATTTCACATCACTACTCAAAGCATATCAACGATCTCCCCAAGATCGAATTCGATTACGTCGTGACCGTCTGCGGCCACGCGCACGAAACATGCCCGTTCTTTCCGGGCAAGACAAAAGTAGTTCATCACGGATTCGAAGATCCGCCTTTTCTGGCAAAAGAAGCAAAAACCGAAGAAGAGGCGATGCAGCATTATCGGCGGGTGCGCGATGAAATTCGTCGATTCATCGAAGATATTCCGAAAACGTTTGAAAACTGAAAAAATTCTATCATGCATACCGATAAATACTTTTCCTGGATGACGCGCACCGAGCGGCAGGACGTTTCGAATGAGATAACCCAGGTGTACATTGAACTTTCAACGCACTGCAATCTTGCCTGCAAAACCTGCGTGCGTCACTCAATTGAAAACTTCGCTCCGCGGCACCTCGCAAAACCGATGATGCAACGCATTATTCCCATGCTGCAGAGCCTGCCAAAACTCTCGCGCATTGTGCTTTTAGGTTTCGGCGAAGCGCTATGCAATCCGGATTTCATGCATCATCTTTCGCTGCTGAAGACATGCAATGCGCCGATCGTGCTCGTATCGAACGCGCATTTCATCACCGAAAGAATTGCTGATTTCCTCATCGAGCTCCCGATACACGAACTCTGGCTTTCATGGGATGATGATCCCGCGGGAAGAGGCCGCATCAGGCAGGGAGTGTCTTCGGATGCATTCGCGGGAAAAATCGCATTGCTCATCGAAGCGCGCACCCGGCATGAGTCATATCTTCCGAAACTCGGCATGGAAGTAGTAGCTCTTCGTTCAAATACACATGCACTTCCCGCAATCATCGATTTCGGGGAAAAAGCCGGCATCGAAGAATTCATCATATCGAACATCTTCCCGTATTCCGAAAATATGAAAGACGAAATTCTCTACTCGGTTTTCAATGAACCAGACGTTTCTATCTTAAAGTTATTAACAAAAAACAAGCACACTCGTCCAATCAGAATCGCAAACCAGGCGGCGGACACCGAGCGAAACTGTCCTTTTATCGAGCGTGGCACGGTATTCATAACATCTTCGGGAAATATCGCTCCATGTCCTGAACTCGCCTACGCCCATCCGGCATGGTATTTCGGTTCCAAACGAATGCACCGATCGCTGTATTTCGGAAATATTTCCAAAACACCTCTGGAGAAAATCTGGCAGACAAGCAGTTTCTCCGAATTCAGAAAAAAATTCGAATACTATGAATTTCCCGATTGCACGCTCTGCCGCGAACCCGACATGTGCTGGCATCGGACGGTTGACACGAAAGATTGCTACGGAAACGAGACCCCATGCGGTGAATGCCTCTGGGCGAAAAATATCGTCATCTGCCCGTGATGACGGACACGTCACACGCAGTACAGCCCCAACCGCTTTATGACGATAATTGAATTGACAGCACATCAATCATCACATGAATTGCTTCCGATTGCAATATCATCATTGGTGAATTAGCTTCATGAGAACACAAAAAATATTTTTTTTCTTATTTATAAGCATTCTTATTCAATTTATTTCTATCGCACTTTTCCCTCAGGAAATGCGATCCACGGAATCAGTGCTCTTCCGGGAAACCTGGGGCTATCTGATGAAGGGTGAAGAAAAATACCTCACGGGGAAGGAGCCCTTCACGGACATCTGTTATTTCAGTGCCACCATTGACAACAGCGGAAATCTCATCGGCGATATTACTCCGCCGGTGTTATCGATAAACGGCGAAATTCCCTTTCGCTTGCATCTGGTCATCAGTGAATTAAATAATTATTCCCGCATGCATTATGTGCTTAAACCAAAATCGTCCGCAAGAAAAAAACTCATCGCAGACATCACACAGGCAGCAAAGCGCTACGACGGCGTTCAGATAGATTTTGAAAGTGTGCCTTCAGATGATGGTTGGCATTTCCAGCTTTTTCTGCGCGATTTAAAAAAACGCATGCCCAAAAAAATTATAAGCGTCGCTCTTCCTGCACGAAGAAGCACTGTAAACGACGCGTACAACTATCCTGCAATCGCACGAATCGTCGACCGGGTCATTATCATGGCGTACGACCAGCATTACAGCACCAGCAAACCCGGCCCGGTCGCTGCGAAAAGCTGGTCGCGTGCGGTCGCCGAATTCTCCATTTCGAAAATTCCACCGAAAAAACTCATCATGGGGCTTCCTCTCTATGGGCGCGCGTGGCAGGAAAAAAGGTACGATAAAGCGCTTCGTTTTTCGCACATCGAAAATATTATTGCAAATTACAATATCATAAAAAGCGAGGACGACGAATACGGCATGCGCTTTGAATTCGAGGTACCTGTACGGGTCATAGGGTATTATGAAACCGCCGCATCGGTTATGGCAAAGCTCAAAATGTACGCATCGCTCGGCATCACCGGCGTTTCCTTCTGGCGCATCGGACAGGAGGATAAAACTCTGTGGGAGCAGATATGGCTCCAATAGCGCCTTCAAATTATACCGCGATAAAATCCTCCATCGATTTGCAAAGCCACTCCGTTGATATAGCCAGCCCCTGCTGAAACTAAAAAGGCCACCGTCTGCGCGAATTCTTCAGGGCTTCCCACTCTTCCCGCCGGTATGGCTGCGATGAGTCTATCATAGAAATCATCTTCGCTTCCCTTTTCATCGGAAGCAAATTTTTTTGCAAGTTCCTCCACCCGCTCGGTTTTCGTGTACCCCGGACAGACACAGTTCGCAGTGATGCCTAAAGATGCCACCTGATTCGAAAGCGTTTTAATGAAGCCGAGCACACCCGCGCGCGCGGTGTTTGAAAGAATGAGATTGTCGAGAGGCTGCTTTGCCGCTACCGAGGTGATGGCGACAATCCTCCCCCATCGTCGCTCTTTCATAAAAGGCAATGCTTCGTAGCAGAGATTAATCGTGGAAAGCAGATTTAGCTCAAGCGCCGCACGATAATCATCAATAGAAAAATCGTGATGCATCCCCGGAGGCGGGCCGCCCGCGTTGCATACCAATATATCTAAAGAACCGAATCTTTTCTTTATTTCCTGCACCATATCCTTCACGGCACCATGGTCGGTGACGTCTGCTTCAAAGGCGGCAACGTCACCGTTTGTTTTTTTTCGAATAGTCTCCGCGGCGGCATCGATTCTTTCCCTGCTTCTTCCGCAAATTGACACCATTGCGCCTTCCCGCGAAAGCTGTTCGGCAACAGCAAATCCCAATCCGCGGCTTGCGGCTGTTACCAGAGCTACTCTTCCTTTTATGCCAAGGTCCATGCAGCCCTCCTTTTTTATGTTACATTATTAAACAACATTACACATCGAACACGACCTGCGCGATATATCCATCGGGTTGTTTCCTGCACGAAAGCCCGTGCAGCGTCACCGCCTTGATGTCCACATTGAACCTGTGCCTTGCTGCATCAATTGAATCTACCGCGATAACCCCCCGAAGCGCATAACCTTCCACGGAATGTTCAATCGTACCGCCATCGAACAGCGCAAGGAGCTTTCTGGCATCCTTTAAAAAAACAAGTTCATCAAGAAATCGGTACAGAAGCATTTCCATACTTTCCGCTTCGATATCGATGCGTTGCTTCAATTCTGGATTGAATTCTTCGGGATTTGCAAGCAAAATTTTCAGCATCGCAAACGCCGCCGTTGCAAGCAGCTCTTCGATTGAGTGTGCGCATATCCGCACCGCGATATCCGCGCTGGTGAGCCCATCGACAATTTCGAATCCCGTATTCATCCTTTGATATTTCCGATAGGAAAGAGCCTGGCTATTATTTTGCTTAATCCTGCCATCTCGGCGGAGCGCCCTACCTCGTCGATATCCTTGTACGCCGCACCGGCTTCCTCCGCAAGTCCGGAAAGCGACGCGGTCCGAATATAAATTCCTTTGCCGAGGAGTTCCTTCTGAAGCGCATCGCCGCGAAACTGCTTCTTCGCCTGCGAACGCGACATCACGCGGCCGCTTCCATGCGCGGTGGTATAAAATGCATCCTTCGCGCTCTCCAGCCCCACCAGAAGAAGCGAACCGCTTTCCATGCTCCCTCCGATGATAACAGGCTGTCCCGCGGCACGGTACCGCGGGGGAAGTTCCTTTTCGCCTGCGGGGAATGCTCTGGTCGCGCCTTTCCGGTGCACCAGGAGCCGTGTTTCTTTGCCATCAATCTCATGCGTTTCAAGTTTCGCCGTGTTGTGGCACACATCATACACAGTTCGAATGCCGAGTTCCCGCGGGCTTTTATTAAAAACTTCCGCAAACACTTCCCGTACGCGATGCGCAATGAGCTGCCGGTTGAGAAAAGCGATGTTGATGGCGCAGTTCATCGCTCTGTAGTACTCCTGTCCCTCTTTTGAATCAAACGGTGCGCAGGCAAGCTCCCTATCCGGCATCTTCAATCCGTACTTCGGCATCGCGGAAAGAAATTTCTGCAGATAATCGGTCGCGACCTGATGGCCGAAGCCGCGGCTCCCGCAATGAATCATAACCATGATTTGATTATCGTGCACAATGCCGAATTCGCGCGCGATAGTATCATCATACACATGTTCTTTTTTGGCAACCTGAATCTCCAGAAAATGATTTCCGGAACCAAGCGTGCCCATCTGGCCAATCCCGCGCTCGTATGCGCGCGATGAGATGCATTTGGGATCGGCGCCCTGCATGCATCCGCCATCCTCGATTGCGTCAATATCATCTTTTTCGGCATATCCGCGCTCCAGCGCCCATCGCGCGCCTTTTACCATTGCATCATCAAAGTCTTTTTTCGAAAATGAAAGCATTCCATCTTTGCCAACGCCGGCCGGAATCCGCGAAAAAAGCCTGTCGATGAGCTTTGTTACATTTCCTTCCACCTCTTCCAGGCGCACACTCGTAGAAAGAAGACGAATGCCGCAATTAATATCGAATCCGATACCGCCCGGCGAGATGACGCCTTCGGAGGGATCTATCGCGGCGACGCCCCCAATGGGAAATCCATACCCCGAATGGCCATCGGGCATGCAGAGCGCATAGCGCTGGATGCCGGGAAGCATGCAGACATTGGTAATCTGCTCTTTGACAGCTTCATCCATACCCGCGATGATCGCATCGCTCCCGTAAATGCGCGCGGGAACGCGCATCCCTTTTTTGAAGCTTGTTCTAATCTCGTAGAGGCAATCCGATATTTTCGTTAATCCGGCTGTTTGCATGGCGAGTTATTTATTGTACGGTCCAATCTTCATTTTTTAATTCTTCACATTTATAAATTCTTTCTTGTTATTTGCTATAAAGTTTCCATTTTTTTGCTAAAACAGTCGCAGCAAATGTACAATCATTTGACCCAATAACTGCACCTTATAGTTTCAATGCCTATCGAATTTTCAAATACACATTTGAACAATCATCACCAAATGGCACTACTTCAAAAGTTTCAAAAAATCGATGTATCTCAGTTTTTTTACATCATTTTCAAGGCCGATGAGAAGCAGAAATAACACCAATCCGATGTGGGAGATGGTTTCGATGTCGTTCAGGCTGAAGATAAAACCGAAACCGATCTTTGACCCGATTATCACAACGGCTCCGTCAATAGATGCTTCCCGGTCTGCATTACAATTATCGGCATGGAATTATACAATTGCGCGTGATTCTATCAATTACGGTTAAATTTTAAATATGAAAATTTTTCAACCAAATTTTAAAAACCCTTGACCGGCCGGGAGAGAACATCCATGATCTCATTGGTGCGAAGCGAAATCTCGCAGACGCTAACAGTAAAAACATACATATATTGAGGAATTAATATGAAACCGGTAATCAATCAGCCTTACCCGCCTGTAAACACAACAGACCTTGATCCGGGTGAAAAGTGTAGTAAACATTACACACCTGCAGTATACGGAAAGTATCTGATGATGTATAAAGGGGTTGGCCGAAATCTTCAGTCTTTACGGAAAAATACATAAATGAAAAATACCAATCATAATCCCGGCGTCGCCGGCGCAAAGGACATACATTCATTTATATCTTATCTTAAATCCGGCAAATATGAATATTCAACAAGGCATCAGGAAGACTGCTGGGGCATAAAATACCATCGAGATGGAAAATTTATGCTCTGGAGTCAGAATTATCAAACGGGCATATACGAAAATACATATTTAACCGAAAAAGAACTAAAAGAGCGACTTTCAATACATTCGCCTGAAATATTATGGAAAGGCCTGAAGGACACAAGCTAATCGTGAAACATGGTTTCAGAAAAGGAAATGTATTAATACGCGTACGAAACAATATTCCACTGTAACCCGCCAACTCTTGATTAGCCCGTCGCGCGATTGATACGGCATGCAAAGTGGCGCGCATTTTCCGGAACGGGCGGCAGGATACAGCGGAATATGCACCATTACTTAATACTTTGAAAAAAAGGGCACGGATGGAACATGTATTTGGTTTTGTGGCAACTGTTCTAAAAGGATATCATTCTCGAGCCAGGGGGCTTGCTCGCGCAGAAAACTATATCATGCTGACAAATCTTTTGTACAATATGTGCCGATAGCTGTCAGCCCTCATGATGTGCACCGCAATTGGGGCAATGTTCGTGTCTCCCGAAAAGGAATACCGTGGAGCAATACCGGCACCTCACCCTGCGGTATTCCGGGATGGCGGCATCGCCGGGTTTTACCTTTGAAGCCTCCCCCTGGTCAATCAGTTCCGCCGTCCGGGCGCAGACATCAATAAGCTTAGATAGCGCTGCGAGGGGGTCACGATTATTCACAATATGGCTGTGCATTTCATCTTCATCATTTACCAGCTTGACTTTAACAAGCTTATCTTCCAGGGTAAATGACTCAACGGGAGTTTCCGACATGGCCCTGATAAGCCCGGACGATACATCCTCGCCCAGCGTCTCAAGAAAGGAATACGCGGCGGCGAGGTCATCATTTTCACCCTCCACGTAAATTCCTTTTTCCAGGAAAACAAGCGATCCCGAATTGTCAATGTCTTCCCAGTCTGAAGCGGTATCAGCTCTGCGCGGTATCGCATTCATGTCCCTTCGTATGTTTACCCAGGGGCCAAAGCCTTTATCGCATTTCATCTCAATCCGGAAATCATCTCCCTCGCACACTCCGATTCCTTTCGAAATGATCACGCGGCAGGGCCTGCCGTTAACTCGGAAGGTCAGTTGAAAATCGTGCCCGGCGCCCTTCAACCGGGCATTTATATTGTGCCCACAAGGGAACATCCTTATACATGGTTTTTAGAAGTTCCCTGATTTTTATGAATTTGAAATTTTTTTGACGGGGCGGGAAGATTGGACGGTTACGTTTCTTTTCAAGTTCTGTAACAATCAATCCTTTGATAATATTTCGGCGTTTCCTTTCTTTTACTTTTAGATTAATATTTCGTATTTGTTCAATAGCATCATAGAGTTTGTGTTCTTTCAAATATCTTTTACCAAATTCTAAAGGTAAATATACGGGATTATTATTTGGATCCAATTTATACCTCACAATTCAATAAATATATTTATATGCAGTACGATGCCGCCAGGACGGCGGCACATACAGAACAAAGACGCCAGACATTGCGCCTAACTAGCTTATATCCACCATATTGCGTATATACTGCATATATAAAACGTTCGTATAACATTCCCGATATGGAAATATTGCGAACATGATATTCGTATAACATTCCATAATCATGTGGTATTGTCCAATTCAGTGTCAATCTCTAAATCATCAAACAGACTGAGTACTTCTCTCGCTATATGTATTTTTTTATGCATACATTCAGCGAATTTTCGTTTAATATATTATCAGGCGCGTTTGAATATTTAGCAACATACTTTCGGACTGTTTGTCAATAAACACTTATGAAATTGCAGATATCCATAAAATTCGCATAACCAAACTTTTCGTTATGAAATCACATGCGAATACTCAAAATAGCCGGGTGCCGCAACCCCCTCCAATCACGGGCTTACCATATACAATACATTTCCGCACTTTGCGCACGCGGTTCCTTTCAGTCCGCAGACTTCGGTTCGGTATCCCGAGCGCCGAATAACCGTGCTGCCGCATTTGGGACAGATTGTATTGCTCCAGCCATAGCTTCCCGAAACGTTTCCGCAATACACGTGATTCAGCTTGCCCTGCGCACGCTTACAAACTTCAAGCATAAAATTCACATCGGTTGCAGGCGCCTCGTAGCGGTAATTAGGAAAATATCGCGACACATGCCAGGGGATGTTTTTGTCCAAACCAGCGATCCAACCAATCAAGCTTTCCATTTCTTCCAGTGTATCGTTGATGCCCGTGACTATAAGCGTGGTCAGCTCGACATGGCATCTGGCGTGCGCCGTTTCAATCGAGCGAAGCACCGGCTCAAGTTTTGCCTTCTGAAATTTCTTATAGCTTTCTTCTCTAAAGTTTTTCAGATCTATGTTCATCGCGTCGATGTATTCGAGCAGTTCTTCCAGCGGAGCGGGATTAATATACCCGTTTGTCACCATCACGTTTTTCAGATTCTTCTCTCTTGCAAGCCTGGCACAATCCATTACATACTCAAACCAGATGATTGGCTCCGAGTATGTGTAAGCTATACCCACCGAGCCTTCTCGAAGAGCCGTTTCAACCACTTCTTCAGGGGAGAAAAATCTTGTTCGCGCCTTTGCATCCTGCGAAATAGTCCAGTTCTGGCAATATGGGCATTTAAAATTGCATCCCTTCGTACCGATTGAAAGAATTTCGCTTCCCGGAAAAAAATGGTAGAGCGGTTTTTTCTCGATCGGATCCATCGCCATCGAAGTAACTTCGCCGTAGATGAGGCTGTAAAGCCTGCCTCCTTCATTTTGCCGTACTCCGCAAATGCCGGTTTTGCCCTCGCCGATTGCGCATCTATGCGGGCACAGCCCGCATTCTACACCGCTTTCTTTTTGTATGTAATGTGCTGCTTCTCTTTTCATCGCACACCCCCATAAAAACGAAAAGCGGGGCGAAACCCCGCTTAGCGCATTGCCCCATATCGCTTTTTATGATGCGGTTTCCGCTTTCACCTTTTCGGCTTTCTCTTTTCTTTCTGTCTTTTCATAATCATGAATCATTTCGCATTTGCCGACGAACACCACTCCATCGGCAATCTTAAGTTTTGCCGTTCGGATGTTCCCGTGAAGTTTGCCTCCGGTCAATATTTCCAGTCGGTCGGTCGCTTCGATGTTTCCATGGACTTCGCCATTAATAATAACAGTTTTTGCTTTAATATTCGCTTTTACTGTTGCGCCTTCGCCGATTACCAAATATCCATCAGAGATAATTTCGCCCTCAAAATACCCATTGATTTGCAATGATTTCTTAAATTTTAAATCGCCGTAAAACGACATATCCTTGCTGAAAACGGTATTGATCATGCCGATTTCATACACGGGATTTTTGTTAATCTGGATTACTTTTCGTGCCATGGTGCTTTTGCATCCTTGTATCAGAAATTGGACTCTTAAGCATTTTTTTCCACTTAGAATATTAATAATTCACTGCACTACAAGCCGGCGAAGAAATATTCATCGCATTGGAATTTTACATGATTTATAAATATTTCTGTCAACAACAAAAACACGTCTGAGAATGTTAACCGAATCAGAAATTTCATATCTTTGATTAATTGCTTGCAAAAATTATAGTCATCTTTAAGTAACACATGTGCGATTGAATATCTTTAAGATATGATTATATTCACATGTGAGGTTGTACCATGCCGGGCAAGGTTCGAGTTTCTATCACACCGCAGATGAAACGGGAAATCGTAAAAATTATCGATGAACGCATTGCTGAGGCACATGTTACGAAAGAAGATTTTTCCGAACTTAAATCTATAGTCAAAGAGCTCGCTGAAGCCCAAAAACGCACCGAAGAAGAAGTACGTAAACTTGCAATCGGCCTGAATGATACACGCAAACAGCTGGGAGGCCTGTCGCGAAGCTTCAGCTATGCATTTGAAAATGAAGCGTATCGCAACATCCCTAAGGTTTTACGCGAAAAATGGGGATATGAAATAAACGAAAAAATGGTACGAGCGGAAATTGGCGGCAAAGAGATAAACTTTTTTGGAAAAGCAAAAAAGGACGGCAAAGAGGTATATATTATCGGAGAATCAAAAATCCGTCTCGACGAAGGAGAATGGCGGAGCGATGTTTTTTTAGAAATTGAACAAAAGATTAACGCCGTAAAAACTGAGCTCGGAGAAATTGAAACGGTCAAATTAATCGTTACGCATTTCGCAACCAGGGGATTTCTTGAAGAAGCAAGCAATCGCGGCGTTATTGTGATTCAAAGCTTCGAATGGTAGCCGCATTCACTTCGTCGTCATCGTATAGACGCCGTCCCAGTCGGCAGGAGGAGGGTTGAGCTTGAAATTTTTCGAACGTTCAAGATACACTTCTGATGGTCCGTCTTTAGGGTCAATCTTCAGTGCCGATTCGAAATATCTTATCGCGTCATCCCACTTCCTCTGCTTGTAGGCTGCAAGCCCCATATTGTAATGTTTCAACACTTCTTCTTTTTCTTTTGAAAGCATATCGGCCTCCTTTTTTCGTGAACGTCATTATAACAAAAATCAATAATTCCTTTCCAGAAAAAATTCCGACAGCGCAATTAAAATATCCTTATATTGTGTCGGTCCGAAAACATCAAGATATTCTAAAGCTTTCCGGACATATTTCTCGGCTTCCTGCAGACAATAATCAATACCGCCATGTTCGCGCACCAGCCCGCGGATATATTCGAACCCTTCCCGCGAGGGGCTGCTAATAAGGCTTTCGATTTTCCGCTTTTCATCATCGCCGATTCTTTCAATCAGATGCAGCATCGGCAACGTGATTTTCCCCTGCATATAATCATTTCCGGCGTCTTTCCCGGTGATTTCTCCGGCATCGACAAAGTCGAGCGCATCATCCACAATCTGAAACGCGAAGCCTAAGTTCAGACCAAACTCATAGAGAACGTCGGACTCTTCGTCGCTCATTTTAGATTTTACTCCGCCAAGTTTGGCGCACGCCGCCATAAAACGGGCTGTTTTCATTTCTATAATCCTGTGATAATGCACTTTGTCAATTTTTTTTATGTTGGAATATTCAATCTGATAGAGTTCTCCCTTGACCATATCGCGCGTCGCGGCAACCATGATAGGAAAAAGATCGAGCCGGTCATCGCCCACCGCAACTTCAAGTGCGCGCGTGTACATATAGTCTCCAACCAGCACAGCGATCCGATTGCCGAATTTCTTCGCCACGGTGAGATCGCCGCGCCGGTAGGTGGATCCATCGATGATATCATCATGAACCAATGTTGCCGCATGCACTATTTCCGCCGCGGCGGCGACTTCCACCACATCATCGGGAATTTTTCCTTTTAATCCGCTTGCTAATATTATCATCGCCGCGCGGATTTTTTTCCCGCCTTTTTGCAGAAGATGCAGAGAACCTTCATCGATGAGAGAGACGCCGGTTTTAATTTTCTGCCGGATTTCCTCATCCACTCTAACCATGTAGGGCGCGATGGGGGACAATATCGCGGAAAGTTTTTGTTTAACATTATTGTGCATTTTCATTTAGCCATTGAACCGGTCGGTGTTCAGTCGAAAGCTCCCAGACATTCGCGCTGAGATTCGAAAATTTCAAACACCCTGTCAAGCATTGTTGTCTGGAAAAGTTTCATTAAATTATCATCGATAATGACGAGTTTTATATCACCCTCCCTGTCCTTTATTTTTCTTTTTTTCGCCACAAGAACGCCCAGCGCGGAACTGCATAGATGCTTAACGTTTATCATATCGATACAGATATTAATCCTGCCTTTTTTTATGCAGCTGTCGAGCAGGGATTCGAGTTCGGCAGAAGCATCCTGATCAATCCTTCCGTCTAAGACAATGATGTCGATATCGTCATTCGAAATCAGTTTCATGGCATATCCCCCATTGTGTCTTGCATTTCCTCATATAAAGTCCTTCTTGCAAACGCAACCGCATACACTTCGCCCGCACCCGCGCTTTTCAGCAAGCGGGCGCACTCATTGATTGTAGCACCGGTGGTAAAGACATCATCAATCAAAAGCACGCGCGCATTCCGCAGATCAGCTTCCAGAATCTCATAACGCCCGATCACGTTTAGAAAGCGATCGAGAAAGTTCAGATCTTTCTGCGTTCTTGCTTTTCCTGCTTCCTTCAAAAGCCGGCGGTATTCTCTGCCGATTTTTTGGGCCACTGCGCAAGCCACGAGTTCTGACTGGTTGAATCCGCGCTTTTTAACCTTTGCCCTGCCCATAGGGACCGCGGTAACGACATCCACTTCCAATGAGGCAGAACATACAGCCTCATGAACGATCTTCGCGATTTTACCGTGAAGCTTTCGCCGCTTTTGAAATTTATAATTCCTTAGAAGCGCTTTCATCGCACCCGAATACTCAGCCACGGCGAAACATCTGTCGGGATACCACGCTCTATCACTGCAAATGACGCACTTTCCGTCAACAATCTGCCCCCCGCAGCGCGGGCATGCATCTCGCGGAGGATGAATATCGGCAGCACAATCATCGCAAAGGCCTCCATCAAACGCAGTAACCGGTTTCCCACAGGCCGCACAATCCGAAGGGAAGAAATAATCTACAATAATTCCCAGAGCCTGATTCATTTTTCAATTCCCGCATATAATGTGGGATCCTGGATCCCTGCTTCTTCGAATCCTTTTCTCCTGATCCTGCAGCTATCGCACCTGCCGCACGCCCTGCCTTCTTCATCAGGGGAATAGCAGCTGTGGGTCAGCGAATAATCAACGCCGAGAGATGCTCCCATCCGTATAATTTCCGCCTTCGTGAGATGCAAAAGCGGAGCGATGATGCGTATGGGTTTTCCTTCAACACCGCATTTCGTACCCAACCCGGCTGCTTTCTCAAACGCTTCGAGAAACTCGCCCCGACAGTCTGGATAGCCGCTGTAATCAAGGACATTCGCGCCGATAAACACCGCCTCCGCGTCATAGCTTTCGGCGCATGCAACTCCGTACGATAAAAAAAGCATATTCCGCGCCGGCACATACGTTATTGGAATCGGACTTTTAGCGCTGTGTTCTTCACCTGGCGGCACCTCGACCCTGTTTGCTGCAATAAGCGCTGAAGCAGCAAATAGCGAATCGGGAATATCGACGATTAGGTGCGCAAACACCCCCCATTTGAGAGCAAGATCCTGCGCACGGGCAATTTCCACCGCATGCCGCTGACCATATCTGAAAGTGAGAGCGATTATTTCAAAGCCTTCATGACACACGAAACCAAGCACCGTGGCAGAATCAAGCCCTCCGCTTAAAAGAACAACCGCCCGCTTCATCAGAACAATTTACTTCGGCGCGTCATTTGCGCTTTTCGACTATAAAATACTCGTAGGGTTTCATGCCATAGACTTTGACAAAATCATCAACATTGGGACAGCTATTGCAGCTCACCCGCATAACTGCTTCCATCGCCATTGAAGCTTCATCATACATATCAAGCGCTTTGCCCATTTCTTTGAGGACGCTTGATTTATCGATATTTCTCACGCGCATAATTGCGCATTCCTTGCATTTGTCCGCTTTTTTTCTGGTGTTTTCGGTAATCAGTGGCATATCCCTCTCCTTGCTTTTGGTGATTCTCCCGCGTTATCAATATAGCATTTTTCCGGCGGATTTCAAAAAACTCACCTGCATCATGCATCAGGCATCATAATCTTTCAACTCATTTTTTCATATTGCATAAATTTCTTGCACATTCGCGAACACCCCCAGGCAACGACGGCACTACAGCCTCCCGTACAATACGTAATTGATTAACCTGGCAATAAAATACGCCCCGGCTACCAGGAAAAACGGCATGGCTCCGAAAAATGCGAATACATCGAACTTTGACACCGCGTCTTTGTTTAAGACTTTTTTTCCGAAAAAATTCAGATGGTAATTCGCCGGATCTTTAAAAGTGCGGTATATTCTCCGGAATACATTCACCTGCACCCCGAAGGTCACAAGAAAAATGAGCCCTGAAAAAACCCAGAGAACCTGCCCCGGATTTATCCCCCTGATGAGTTCAGGCTTATAGACAAGAGAAAACATAATGAGGCCCGCGATGAGAATGTTCGTCACCGCGGTGTTGATGAAGCCGTTTAAATACTTCTTTTTAACTTTCAGGAGATACTGGAATAGAAAATAAATATGTACGACAAAGGAAATGAAGAGCGCAATGAGGAGGGCCAGGATAACCATATATCCTTTACAATCCCGAACCGTATTTAAAGTAGTTGATGATTCTTACCACAAAAAACGCTCCGAAAAGCAGAAGAAAAGGGATGCTGAAAAAAAACGCATATACTTCCGTTTTGGACATCACGCCGTCGTTGAGTACTTTCTTTCCGAAATAGTTATAGTGATAATACGCGGGATCTTTCATACGCACGAAGAGTCTGCGGAAGATTGCCGCCTGTATTCCGATCATAAGGCATGTTATGAAGCCTGAAACAATCCAGAAGATGCGCTTTAAATTTATTCCTCCCAGCGCAGCGGGATCGTAAATAACGTATACCGTGATAACTCCCGCAAGGGCAATATTGACAATTGCGGTGTTGGCGAACCAGCGGACGTACTTGTTCTCTTTTTTCTTTATGAATAATACCAGGCTCGCGATGTGCCCCGCCACACTGAGCGCAAGAAGGAGAAAGAACACTAACAATAACATTGTGAATTGACCATCCTCCAATCGAAGGCGCCCGGCGGGGCAATAGCGCACTGCGATACGATTCCCCGAAGGCTTTTTTTAATTCAATATCACAGGCGGAATTGTTTGTCAATACTTCTTTTTTGCGGAAAAGCACTTGATGTTAATACACAAATTTCCGCATGCGCACGCTGATGAGTATGCCGATAGCCATCAGCGACATGAGCAGGTTGGAGCCGCCGTAGGATATGAAAGGAAGAGGAAGGCCGGTCACCGGCATAATGCCGATCACCATGCCGATGTTGATGAGCAGATGGAAGAAAAAAATGGTGACGATGCCGCCCGCCAGAAGCGCACCGAATTTATCTTTCGATTCAATGGCAATCTGAATGCCGCGGTAGATCACAATGCCGAGCAAAGCCAGCAGGATTATTGAGCCGACGAAGCCCCATTCCTCGGCAAAAACGGAAAAGACAAAATCCGATGACTTCTCCGGCAGAAATCCGAGTTGAGACTGGCTCCCTTTAAGAAAGCCTTTTCCCAGAAACTGACCTGCACCGACGGCGATTTTCGACTGGATGACATTATAGCCCGAGCCATGCGGATCGAGTTCCGGATTGAGAAATACCAATATTCTTCGCTTTTGATAGAGTTTAAAATACTTCTGTATGATGATGGAGAAAAAAAGCCCCAGCGAAAGCACCGTCGAGGGAATGTACACCCGCCGGTACCATTTCCCAACAAGAAAAAAATGCAAAATAAATGTCGTGACGGCAACAAACAGGGTGATGCTCGCCACAATGAGGATAAGCCTGGTCTCCTTGAAAAAGTCCAAAAGGAAATTCGTCCCCACCGCGCCCACCCATTCACGGTACGTTATGACCATCGGTACCACAATCGCAATCGCGGCTATCGCGACGATTGAAAGAAGATGCGAAATATCGGCACCGCCGATAAAAAGCATGGTGAAGAGAATCGGGACGAATACCACCGCGGTCCCGAAATCCGGCTGAAGAAGGATAATGAGCATGGGAAGCGCCGTGAGCAGCGCCGGTATTAAAAGCTCCCTTAGATGCATAATATCCCGCTCGCGGATTTCAAGGTATTTCGCAAGCACTATCACCAGCGCCAGCTTCATGAACTCGGAAGGCTGAATCGAAAAAAGCCCGAAATTGAGCCACGCTTTGGTGTTGCGGATGGGCGTGCCGAATATCACGGTGATAACCAGCAGGAACATGAGAAAGCCGTAGATATGAAGCGAATAATCGCCTAAAAACTGGTAGTTGATGACCGTGAGCGCCACCATGATGGCAAAGCCGGCAATAAACCAGATGAGCTGTTTTTTATACAGGCCGCTGTTGACCTTATCGATGGGATCAAAGCCGGAGCTGTAAATCGTCAGGATTCCGATAAAGACAAGAAGAATAACTGCCGTGACCAGCACAAAGTCGATTTTATAAATTTCATTTTTTCCGAACATTAGAAATATCCCAATTGCACCATTTTCGAAAATATTCGATACGCAACCGGCACCGCCGCTGCGGCCCCTCCGCGGCCATACTCGACAAAGACCACCACAATCACTGTTCGGTCCGGCGGGCCATCATACGGCGCATAGCCGATAAACCATCCATGCTGCGACGCTTCTTCGTAGCGGTTGGAGCGGGTTTGCGCCGTACCGGTTTTTCCTGCAATGGGCACAGGAAGGCTTGCAAGCTGACTGCAGGTGCCCGATGTCACCGCAAGGCGCATTCCTTCGCGAATGATGCTCAGCGTGGATGGAGAAATCGGCACCTCCCGCTGACGCCGAGGAGGAAACGTCTGGATGACCGTCCGATTGTCGGGTGAACGCACCTCGCGCACCATATGCGGCGTATAGACGATGCCGTTGTTCACAATCCCCGCAATGACATTCGCCATCTCAATTGGTGTGACAGAAATAAACCCCTGCCCTATGGAAAGGTTCACGGTGTCGCCATCGTACCAGGACTGTCCGAACACCCGAAGCTTCCACCGCTTTGAAGGAACAAAACCGGTAATTTCCCCGGGAAGGTCGATGCCCGTACGCTGATCGAAACCGAAATGCGTCGCATAGCTGAAAATCACCGTTGGTCCGATCCGAAGGCCAAGCTGATAAAAATAAACGCTGCAGGAACGCGCAATGGCCCAGTAGAGATTCAAACTTCCATGCGCCCGATAATCGAAAAAGACTGTATCGACAAAACCGCGAAGGGTGAAAGTGCCGCCGCAAAAAAGCGTCGTTACGGGGTTCCACCTCTCCTCCTCAAGCGCGGCAATCGCCGTGATAATTTTAAACGTCGAAGCCGGCGGGAAGCGCGACTGAATCGCCCGATTTACAAAAGGCTTGTTCGGATCGTTGAGAAGCTGCTGAATAATACCGAGGTTGTTGCGCGCGATAATCGTGTTGGGGTCGAAATCCGGCCGGCTGACCATCGCCAGAACCTCGCCTGTCGCAGCCTTGATGACGAGTGCCGCGCCCATGTAGTTTTCCATTGCCTCATAGGCGGCCTGCTGGATGCCGTAATCGATGGTCAGCACCAGGTTGTTGCCCGCCTGCGGTTCAAGCCCGACCTCTTCCCCTTCCACGCGGTTGCGCACATCAACGATGCGGCGTATGTAGCCGTCGCGCCCGCGAAGCACACGGTCGTACTGGCTTTCGATGCCGGATTTCCCGACGCGCTGATACTGCCGGTATCCCTGATGTTTCAGCTGCGCGTATTCTTCCTTGCTGATGACGCCGATATATCCGACCACATGCGCGAACATGTTCGCGTGGTTGTACACCCTGACCGACGAATCTTCCCAGTCGATGAAGGGGAATTTGTCCTGATGCGTGGCAATGGACACTATCGCATCGAACGGCACGTCTTCCTTGATGACCACCCGTTCCCAGGGATTGCGGCCTTTTATATCGTTGAGGACATCATCGCCGCTGATTTTGAGCAATTTGCACACGAGCCGTACCGTTTCTTCCATTTTTACGTTATCGCGGAAGCTCGCGGGTACAGTGGTGATATTGAACGACGGCCTGTTCGATACAATGACGACGTTTTTTTTGTTCGGATCAAAATTGCGGTCGTAAAGCTCGCCCCGCGCGGCCGGTATGGGAATATTGTTTTCCATATTCTGCCGGGATTTTCTGGCGAATTCTTCCCCACGAAGCAGCTGGACATTTACAAGTTGAAAGAAAATAATTATAAAGCAGAGGGATACGATTCCCAGAAGAATGAACATTCTGGTCCTGAAGGCCTCAAGCATTCTGGACTTGACGGTCACCAGCAAGGCTTAATTACCCTCCCTTTCGATTTCGCGCTCGAATATTTTATCATAGAGAAGAAAAAGAAACGGCGCGATTACGGCGTTGTAGATGGATTCGGGTATGATGACCGCAGCCCGGGCGGCAATTGAAACCGAATCGAAGATATAACAGAGAAAAAGAGTGATAATGCCTTTGACAATGGAAGCGGCAAGCACCAGAAGAAAAATGGTGGCTAAATTTTCCCGGAGCACAGAACGGCCGAACATTCCCACGATATACCCGATGACCACTTTGGGAAAAGTCAGCAATCCCAGAGGCGCGTTTGAAACAGCATCGTGCAGAAGGCCCGCGATGAACCCTGTTACCTCGCCGTAAAATGAACCGAAATTATAACCGAAAAAGACCACTGCGATGAACAGCAAATCCGGTTTCGCCCCCGCCACCTTGAGGGCATCGAACGAATCGTGCCCCTGAATAATCAGCGAAGCGATGATGAGCGCTGCTGTGAATATATATCCGATCATGCTTCAGTTCCCCGCACTTTTGAGAAGCTCTAAAAATTCTGCATCAGGCTCTTTTTTCATAATAAAAACATCCTCCAGCTTTTCATAATCGATGGCCGGAATGACGATGACCCGCTGATACGCGCTCGCCTCCATGACTTCCGCGCGCAGCACCTTTCCCACCGAAAGCCCCTGCGGAAAGATGCCGCCCTGCCCCGATGTCACCACCGGATCGCCGAATTTCACCAGAGCGGATTTGCTCACATAATCCATCACGCAGAGAATTGAACTCGAGGAATACCCGTGCAGAAGCCCGGGATAGCGGCTCGACTGCAGCATCACACCGAGTTTCATTTCCGGCGCGATGACGGGAAGCACGCGCGAAACGCCTCCCCGTACCTCGATGATTTTCCCGATGACCGCCTTCTCCGCGCCGGAATATGCCACCACCGGCATATTCACTTTCACGCCATCCGAACTTCCCCGATCAAGGATGATGGTGCGAAACCAGTTGTCGGGATCGCGGGAAAGCACGCGCGCAGGGATAGATTCGTATTCGATGCGGGACGCCATTTGAAGCTGCTGGCGAAGCCGCTCGTTCTCTTTTTTCAGTTCGCCGAGTTCATCCGCAATCTGTTCGTATTTCATCAGCTTCTGGCGGGTCCGCTGGAGTTCATCGCGCAGTTCCCCGAGTTCGGTAAAACCGACCCAGAAGCGCCGCACTCCGCCCTGAAGAGCCTCGTAGCCATGTTGAAACGGCACAACGAAGAGGCTGCCAAGACCTTCAAATGAAGTAATTGCCGTAGATGAACGCGCAGTGAGTGAAATGAGGCAAAAAAGAGTAAAGGAAATAAAAGCAACAATTGTCTTATGTCGTATTATGAATTCCACGTTTATTCCAGATTAGCTTTCAATCTACATCAACTGCAACCAGCTCCGATAGCCCGCCACCAGCACCAGCCACCGAAAGCTTCCACACCACCTCAGCAGCACCAGCTCCGATAGCCCGCTGCCAGCACCAGCCACCGAAAGCTTCCACACTACCTCAGCAGCACCAGCTCCGATAGCCCGC
>CAKZSV010000007.1 GCA_937921485.1 uncultured bacterium | reverse complement strand
GGAACATGTATTTGGTTTTGTAACAACGGTGATGAAAGGATGTCATTTTCGAGCCAGGGGGCTTGCTCGCGCAGAAAGCTATATAATGCTGACAAATCTTTTGTACAATATGTGACGATATAGGTTTCTTGTGTCGACTCAGTGACGTGCAAAGTGTGGAGGTTATGGATATATGAAAAAAGTACTACAAATGAGGTGCACTGTGAGAAGGTAACGACGCAGTGTATTGGGTGCAATTCATAACTTGTAATAATTTTGACCATTACAAGCCCAGAAGGGCGCGAAAACGGGGGTTTTTAGAAGTGCCCTTACTTGCTCTGAGCCTGCTGACCTTTCTGCTGTCCCTTTGCTTCGCTTTTGGCCTGTGCCTTGGCTTGCTTCTGGGTAGCCTGTGCTGCCTGCTGTTTCGTTTCCTTCTTTACTTCCTGCTTTGCCTGAGGAGCAGGGGCCTGAGCTTTTTGCTCTGCGGAAACGATTCCAAGCGACGCGCAGACAAGAACTGCCATTGCTAAAACGATGAGTTTTTTCATACGACAACTCCTAAAAAAAGGTAGGGTTGCAATGTCGATTGCCGAACACATTATCGGTCAAGCATTGCTTGCGGCGCTCTGATACCGGATTACTACTCTGTCAATGATTTTTTATATTTTGAGGCGAAATGAAGTTGTCATTTTTTTTCGCAAATTGATATTAGGATACACATAGGCGATTATACAATATTGTTTGCGGAATTGAAAAGTTATCAAAGGTGCATCGTATATGAATATCATCGATTATGCAAAAAAAGCTAAAAACGCTTCGCTGCTTTTAGCCGCGATTGATACCGCAAGAAAAAATGACTATCTCGCCATGCTTGCAAATGCACTAAAAGCACATGAAGAGGATATCATCAAGGCAAACCGTGAAGATATCGCACGAAGCGAAACAGAGGGGATTTCCGCACCATTGCTGAAGCGTCTGAAATTCGATGAGGCGAAAATTGCCGAAGCAGTAAGCGGCCTTGAAAGCCTTGTGAAACTTCCCGAGCCTGTGGGCATCACCCGGTACGCGATGGAACTCGACGAAGGGCTTGAACTCTACCGGGTGAGCTGTCCCATCGGTGTTATCGGCGTCATTTTCGAATCGCGCCCCGATGCGCTCGTGCAGATTTCTTCGCTCTGCTTAAAAAGCGGAAACGCGGTATTGCTCAAAGGCGGGCGCGAGGCACTCGAAACGAACCGAATTCTCACAAAAATAATTGTCGAAGTATCATCACAGACCGAAATGCCCGAAGGATGGGTGCATCTTCTCGAAACCAGAGAAGATGTAAAAACTATGCTCGGTCTGGACGAATACATCGACCTGATAATACCCAGGGGCTCGAACGAGTTCGTGCGCTACATCATGGACAATACCCGCATACCTGTGCTGGGGCACGCGGACGGCATCTGCCATTTGTATGTGGATAACGATGCCGATGTCGATATGGCAATTGCTCTTACCGTCGATTCGAAGACCCAATACGTTTCCGTATGCAATGCGCTGGAAACCCTCTTAGTACACAAATCAATCGCGAAGGATTTTTTACCGGCTCTGAAAAAAGCTATGGACGAAAAGCGCGTTGAGCTTCTCGGATGCGATGCAACGCGCAACATCATTTCTGCTGCGCCGGCACGAGAAGAGGACTGGCGAACGGAATATTTAGACTACAAGCTCTCAATAAAGATAGTCGATTCCCTGGACGATGCGATCGCGCATATCAATCAGTATGGTTCCGGTCATACCGACGCAATCGTCACAGGAAACCGCGATACTGCTATGCGATTCATGGAGCTCGTCGATTCTGCGAATGTCTTCTGGAACGCATCCACCCGATTCAGCGACGGATTCCGCTATGGACTCGGTGCCGAGGTTGGCATCAGCACGAATAAAATTCACGCGCGAGGTCCGGTAGGTCTTGAAGGACTTCTTATCTACAAGTACAAGCTCATCGGCAATGGTCATACGGTTGCGGAATATGCGGAAGGAAGAAAAAAGTTCACCCACAGGAAACTGAATAAAAAATTGTAGCGCAGTATGTGTGCATTCACGCATGAGTTATCAAAATGCTGAAATGATAACGCATCCTATAGGTGGGCTACGCAGCGGTCTTCGAATTAATCCGCAGCACTAAAAATCCGGCAATACCCGATAAAAGCGAGCCCGCAAGAATGCCGATGCGCTCGTCAAAAAGCATATCCCTTCCCGTTGCTTCGAACGCAAGTGAACCGATAAAAAGGCTCATGGTAAAGCCGATGCCGCATAGAAGAGATGTGCCGTACAGCATCTTCCAGTTTGCGCCGGAAGGAAGCGCAGCGATGTTCAATTTTTCTGCAATAAAGCAACATACAAAAATGCCAATCTGTTTTCCGAAAAAAAGACCTGCCGCAATTCCAATGGTGACATTGTGCAGCACGTGATCAATCGTCATGTTAGCGAAATTAATGCCGGTGTTCGCGAAGGCAAAAACCGGTAAAATAATAAATGCGACCGCATGGTGTATATCGTGTTCGAACTCTTTTAGTGGAGAAGTTCCATCAGCGGATTTCAAAGGAATACACAGCGCCAGAAGAACACCCGCAAGCGTGGCATGAACGCCGGATTTGAGCATCGCGGCCCACATGACAAGGCCAATAAGCACATATATGCTTTTTGATGTGATGCCTTTTTTATTGAGCACAAAAAGAAGCGGCAGGCAGAGAAGCGATATCCCCAGCGCAACAAACGAAAGTTCAGCGGTGTAGAAAAATGCAATGATGATGATTGCTCCTAAATCATCGAAGATGGCAAGGGATGTTAGGAATATTTTAATGCTGACCGGCACTCTCTTCCCTAAAA
This sequence comes from uncultured bacterium, assembly GCA_937921485.1. Taxonomy (GTDB): domain Bacteria; phylum Spirochaetota; class UBA4802; order UBA4802; family JAGODF01; genus DYLV01. The sequence continues at coordinate 202,673 of CAKZSV010000007.1, read as the reverse complement.
GCGAAAGAATCCCGAGGGAAAAGGCAATATCGGTTGCAGCAGGAATCGCCCATCCCGACATCGCGGCTGAGTCGCCATAATTAAAGGCCGCATATATCAGAGCCGGGAAGAGCATCCCGCCTGCCGCGCCGATTGCGGGGAGGGAAATTTTTTTAATCTCTGAAAGTTCCCCTTCAATAAGTTCCCGCTTGAGTTCAAGGCCGATCATAAAAAAGAACACGGCCATCAGCCCGTCATTAATCCAGAGAAGAAGAGGTTTTGCAATGGCAAAAGAACCGATTGAAATAGCGAACGGTATTTCAAGCAACGCACCGTAATATTCTGAAAGAGGACTATTTGCTATGAGAAGCGCCAGCAATGTCGCAATAATCATTAATATTCCGCTTGCCGATTCAAGCTGCAGAAATTGTCCTATAAACGAGGCCTCTGTATTTCGCATGCTGCATGTCCTATGTGAAATTTTTATCGCTCCGCAGCTTATCTTCGGCGTATGCCAGTTCATCCGGCGTATCGATTTCGTACCAGCCAATACCGGAAAGATCGCAGATGACAGGAGCTGTTTTCTCGTCTTCGGCTAAAATCTGAAGAATGTTCTCGACCACTGCCTTATCGCCGAAGCGCTCAACAGCATTGTGAGCGGCTTTACGATACACCTTTTCTTTCAGATAATCGACATATGTCATGCCGATATAGCCGCAGTCGAAATCTGTGAGCTGTTTGCTGATTGCCGCAACGGACTTTCCGTCTTTCCGCAATTTTACCTTCATATCATCCGCACCGAGGGTGCGGTCAAAGTCGCACATTGCGGTGATATCCGATGAGAATGCGGTTTTCATCCTTTCAAACATTGTCCGGGGGTAGATGTGATCGACATTTGTGATGAGAAATGAATCGTTGTTAAATTCTTTCAGCGCCCGAAGGAGCGTGAAGATATTGCCCTTGAGATATTCAGGATTTTCAATTACCCGCACTCTGGGGTATCCCTGTTTTTTCAGATGGTCGCGGAGGTCTTCGTAATAAAACCCGCCTACCGCAATAATTTCATCGAAAAAGTCCAATTCAAAAAATTCCATTAGATAATCGATGAGGGGCTTGCCGTTGACCGGCACCATGCCTTTCGTGCGCGCCCTGGTAATTTCGCCAAGCCTGCTGCCTGTTCCTGCGGCAAGTACGATTGCTCTCATAGATCCAACAGCTCCCGTATATTTGATATTGTAATAATAGAAGCGTCTTTCGCATGAAAATCATCCCTGGTGAAGGTGCCGCAGATTGCAACGAATTGCAGCCCATTCACCTTCGCCTTATCCGCATCTTTCAGAGAATCGCCGACGAAAACCAGTTCATCGCGCGAGAGTTGGAATTTATGCATCACATATTCAAAGTGCGCTTTGCCCTTTTCAAAGCCTTCGCGGAAGCCGAGCACCACATCGAACGTAAGACCCTCGCGCGCGACAAAGCGGTCAATGAGTTCCTGAAAGTTGTTCGAGCATACCCCAGCGATAAAGCCGCGATTCCGAAGTTCGTTGATTGTACAGCGGACATCATCGCTAAAATGCTGGCTGAAAAAGCCTTCTTTTTTCGTTTCTTCGAAGATGCGCGCGCTTTCGGGATTTTTCGGGTGATTTGGAAAGATAATTTCAAGCTGCTGAAAAAAAGGAACACCGGAAGTCTCAAGATAGCGACGCCGCGCTTCTTCAAAGCTCATTTCTGGATGGTGCTCGTGGATGACTCTCCCCGCGATATCCGCAAAGCCGCCCATGGTGTCGACAAGGGTGCCGTCAAAATCGAATAAGAATGCTTTGGCGTTGATTTTCATTGTAATCTTACCGTTTCATTTCAAAATGGGATGCGGGTGTCAATATTTTTTTCTTGAAATGAATATCAAAAGATGAGGTGATGATACAAACAAAACATCAAATGCGTTATGGAAGAAATCATACACATAAAATTCAGTGATGAGCTCGATCTGCATCATTTTCATCCCCGAGACGCGAAAAATCTCCTTTCCGAATTTTTAGATAACGCAGAAGAAAAGGGTTATTCCCGCGTACGGATTATTCACGGAAAGGGACATTCGGTGATGAAATCGATTGTGTATGCGGAACTTGCCCGCAGGCCTTCCGTAGCAGCATTTTTTGATGACCGGGGCAACTGGGGTGCAACCATCGCAGTCATGAAACGAACCGGCTGATTGCCCCGCTCATTCTCCCTTTTTCTCGATCTTCGCCCAGCTGTCCTTTAAGGAAACAGTTCTGTTGAATACGGGATGTTCCGGGGTAAAATCTTTCAGATCGGTGCAGAAATAGCCCTGGCGCAAAAATTGAAACTTATCGCCGGCATTTGCCTCGCGAAGCGACGGTTCAATTTTGCAGCCTTTCAGCACAATGAGCGATTGCGGATTGATATTGGTTTTATAATCTCCTCCTTCGGGAACATCGTCCGGATTCGGCTTCAGGAAAAGATGGTCGTATAAGCGCACCTCGGCATCGACCGCATGGCGCGCTGATACCCAGTGCAGGGTGCCTTTGACCTTCCGCTCGCTTCCGGTGCCGCTTTTTGTCTCAGGATCGTATGTACATCGCAGTTCTTTGATGCTACCGGAGGAGTCTTTGACAACATCAAGGCATTTTATAATATACGCACTTTTTAAACGCACTTCCTGTCCAGGCGCAAGCCGGAAAAACTTTTTCGGTGGATCTTCTCTGAAGTCATCTTCTTCAATAAAGATTTCCCTCGAAAAGGGAATGGCTCTTTTTCCGGCGCCGGGATCTTCGGGATTATTTTCCGTTTCGAGTTCTTCAAACCTGTCTTCAGGATAATTCACCAGTACCACTTTCAGGGGCCTCAGCACCGCCATCCTGCGTAGCGCGGTTTTATTCAAATGCTCCCGCACGCAGTGTTCAAGAAGCCCGACATCGACCACGCTGTCGGCCTTGGCAACGCCGATTCTTTCTGAGAAATCCCGAATTGCTTCCGGTGTGTATCCCCGCCTCCGAAGACCGGCGATTGTGGGCATGCGGGGGTCATCCCATCCGGAAACATAGCCTTTCTGGACGAGTTCAAGCAGCTTTCGTTTGCTCATAACCGTGTAGGTGAGATTGAGACGTGCGAATTCAATCTGCCGCGGCCTGCTTTTCACCGGCAGGTTTTCGATAAACCAGTCGTAAAGCGGGCGGTTGTTTTCGAATTCAAGGGTGCATATTGAATGCGTGATGTTCTCGATGGCATCGGAAAGCGGATGCGCGAAATCGTACATCGGATAGATGCACCATGTGTCTCCGGTGCGGTGATGATGAGTTCTCTGTATTCGGTAGATGACCGGGTCGCGCAGATTGATGTTTCCGGAGGACATATCGATTTTTGCCCTGAGAGTGCGCGCGCCGTCGGGAAATTCCCCCGCGCGCATTCTCCTGAAAAGATCCAGATTTTCTTCCGCTGAGCGGTTACGATAGGGGCTTTCCCTGCCTGGCTCCTTAAGCGTTCCGCGGTATTCGCGCATCTGTTCGGGGGAAAGATCGCACACATAGGCCTTTCCGGCTTTGATGAGCATTTCAGCAAACTCGTAGAGCTGTTCAAAATAATCGGACGCATAATACATCCTGTTGTCCCAATCAAAGCCAAGCCAGCGCACATCGTCCTGAATGGATTCAACGTACTCGACATCTTCTTTCGTGGGATTGGTATCGTCGAAGCGGAGATTGCACAGGCCATTGTATTCCGCGGCAATGCCGAAATTCAGGCAGATGGATTTCGCGTGGCCGATATGAAGGTATCCGTTCGGTTCCGGTGGGAACCGCGTATGAACCCGTCCGTTGTTTTTCCCGATTCGAAGATCCTCGTTGATGATTTCTTTGATGAAATTGGATGTACGTTTCACATTTTCTTCTTTCGCATCGGCCGTATTTGCGCGTTCATTATCTTCGGACATCGTATCCTCCTGAAAAATCAATGGCGATGATGCCATTACAACTCTTTATTCTTTTTGTGGAGCCGATTGTGCTGTCAAGTAAAAGATAGTATAAAATCTTCATTGACGTTACTAGTATGTAAATTTAATTGGTATGGTCTATTCAAGGGAGGAATGCCAATAATGAGACTCAGATTTGCTCCAAGCCCAACGGGTTTTTTGCATATCGGCAATGCTCGCACGGCCATAATAAATTATCTCCTTGCAAAAAAGTACAGCGCCGATTTTATTTTGCGCATCGAGGATACGGACATTGACCGATCGAGCCGAGAGTCCGAGGAGTCCATATTGCACGATCTTCGATGGCTTGGTATTTCCTGGAATGAGGGACCGGATGCGGGCGGCAATTTTGGGCCGTACCGCCAGTCGGAGCGCTTCGACATTTACAAACGCTACAGCGACCAATTGCTGGCTGAAGGGAAAGCGTATCATTGTTATTGCACGCCGGAAGAGCTTGAAAGAATGCGCTCGAATGCGGCTGCGACGGGTTCGTATGAATATTCAGGCCGATGCAGGAATTTATCCGGTGAAGAAAAAAAACGGTTCATCGCCGAAGGCAGGAAGCCCACCATACGCTTCCGGGTACCCGACGGCGAAACAGTCGTGGTTGATGACATAATAAAAGGGAGAGTGGTTTTTTCGAGCGAAAACATCGGCGGCGATTTCATCATTGTGCGCTCCGACGGCGTGCCGGTGTACAACTACATCGTCGTCATCGACGACGCGCTGATGCACATCACCCATGTGGTGCGCGGGGAAGACCATCTTTCGAACACGCCAAAACAGATTCTCATCGCTCGCGCGCTTTCACTGCCAGTTCTTCAATACGCGCACCTTTCCCTCGTGATGGGCAATGACCGCAAAAAGCTTTCGAAGCGTCATGGCATCACGTCGGTTGATATGTACCGCAAGGAGGGGTATCTGCCGGAGGCTCTGGTGAATTATCTTGCAATGCTCGGCTGGGCGGCGGAAGGTGACAGGGAGATACTTTCTGTGGATGAAATCGTCGAGCAAATTGAGCTTGAAAAACTGGCTAAAAGCGCCGCCATCTTCGACTTTCAGAAACTGCGATGGATGAACGGGCACTACATCCGCGCCAAATCGCTCGAAGAGCTTCTCCCGCTGATGCTTCCTCATATCAGAGGAGCTGGTATCGATACCGACGCGATTGAACAGAAAACACTTCTGCGCACAATAGAAATTCTTCGGCCGTACTGCGAACTCATCGGCGATATCAGGCATCTGGCGGGCATGCTTCTTGCGGAGATACCTGAATATGATGATGAAGCGCAAACACTGCTTTCTACCCCGGAAGCTGCACTCCTTATAAAAGAATCATGTAATTTTTTTAATCACGAGCCTCAAAACGATATTACTCAATTGGTAACTGTGTTGAAAGCGGCTACTGGACTCAAAGGGAAACATCTTTTTCATCCGCTGCGGGCGCTTCTCACGGGAAAACTCAAAGGACCTGATCTCGAACACGTGATCGAAATATTAGGATTCGAAGGCTGCAGAAAGCGGGCGGAATATGTATATCAGAAGTTTTTCTATTCGGAACAGCAATAAGGAGGAACGCCATCAGAATCACAAGCGAATGGGACCTCTTAAAAAAAATTCGCGGGCTTATTGAACAGAGCCAGCCGTTTGGAAACGAACGCATCATAACCGCAATCGGCGATGATTGTGCGGTTGTGAAACCTGCCGCATCGTCGCGTGTTCTTCTCACCGCGGATATCAGCATAGAGGGCGTGCATTTCGATCGCTCGTATATGTCCGCTGCCGATATCGGCTGGAAGTCGATGATAGCGAATATTTCCGACATTGCTGCGATGGGCGGCACGCCGCTGTACGCGCTCGTCTCTCTCGGCATACCTGATGATACCGAAGAGGAATACGTGCTCAATGTGTACCACGGCATCATCGATGCGGCATCCGATGCACACACCCGGGTGGTGGGCGGCGATATTTCGCGCGCACGGGCACTTGTGATAAGTATTGCGCTGTATGGTGAAACCAGAGAGGGTAGTGAAATCTACCGCAGCGGCGCGCGCGAAGGGGAATATCTCTATGTAACAGGTACTCTTGGAGGTTCTCTGGCTGGTCTTGAGCTTTTGAAATCAGGCATCGTGGATGAAACAAATGAAATTTTTTTTGAACGTCACCGCCGGCCACGCGCACGGCACGATATCGTAAACGATATCATCGCGCAGTTTGCTCCCACCTCGATGATTGATATCTCCGACGGACTTGTTTCCGACCTCCGGCATGTATGCGAAGAAAGCGGTGTGGGGGCATGCCTGTATGGCAACGAAATTCCTCTCTGCAAAGGTCTTGAGGCGTATGCCAGCAGGAAAGGAAAATCTCCGCTTGTGTATGCGCTTGCAAGCGGTGAAGAGTACGAACTGCTGTTTACGTCAAAAAAAGAGCTTGTCGATACCATTCATCTGTATCTCAACGATGTGCCGATTCGTCTCATCGGCCAGATGAGAAATAAAGGTTACACCATTATTATTGATGGAATTGAAAAAGAACTTCAGGATTACGGCCATGACCACTTCGCGAAATAATACACATTCCGATTCGGACAGCACAACTCATCAGAGCGGACAATCACAAAAAGGTAAAGCACATCCTATGGTTCGCGTGATTGCGATTGCGCTTTTTCTTGGCACCTGCACGAAGGCTCCTTCTGCCATTCCTTCCGGAAGCTGGCAGTACGCGCTGTACCTCAACGGCAGCCGGGTCGGTTCGGCATCAATAACACAATCGCATGAAAGCGGTCGATATGTTACCAGCACAGAAATGACCATGAAAGCCGGCGAGGTGACCAGTATTTCCAGGACCATTATCACTGAAACAGAGAATTTTACGCCTGTGAAATACGAGACGTATAATAAAATTATAAAAGGAAGCATGGTCCAGAATATCGACACGGCGGCTGAATTTTCCGGGAAAAAAGTGAAGCTCACTGCCGGCACTTCCATTCAGGAAATTGAACTCGAAAAGGACGTTAAACTCGAAGGAAATTATTTTCTGTCGAAACTCATCGAGGCCGGTTTTAAGAAGGATACGAAGATAGAACACTATATCTATGAACCTGCAATTGACCCTGAAATACCCATTCTGATGAAAGTGTATGTAGTGGGACGAGAAACTATCGCAATCGGCGAGAAAACCTATCAGTCATTTCATGTAATCGAGTATATTGAAAAATTTAAGAGCTTCGATATGTACCTTGATGAAAAGGGTGTGCTCTTGAAGGCGGAGCTTACCATGCTCAATATGAATATTCAGCTCGTACGCGAATAACTCTGAAACCTGTTATGGTACGCATTGCCCAATTTCGCAAATATCCGATTATTCCTGCAATATTGTGCGCGCTTGCGTTTCAGTGCGGTGATATATCCGCACAGGATTCCATGTATTTCGTCCGCGCATCCGGCATAACGCCGGCTGTGTATGCACAAAAAAAATCGACATTCACTATCGCCTCATCCGATAAAAATTTTTCTTTGCCAGACACTCCTTTTCAGCGCGTGATGCGCGTAAAAAAAATTAATTCCGGTTCCGAGGTTATTCTCGAAACAGGAGCTTCAGGCGCCCATGAAGAAAAAAGTCTAACACGGTATCTGGCTGACACGCGCCTTCTGGAAATCCACAGCCCGGAAATACAATCCCTGAAAAAAAGGTTTTCAACATCGGGAGATACGATTAATGATGTTATGCGCTTTGTGTACAATTATATCAGCAACAAGACAGAAGGCATCCCTATTGTCAGCGCACGTACCGTTCTTCAGACCCGAACCGGTGATTGTACCGAACACGCAGTGCTGACGGTAGCATTGCTTCGCGCCCTCGGCATTCCTGCGCGTGCGGTGGTGGGCATGATTCTTACGCAAAGCTTCGGCATTCATCGCAATATCTTCGTTTTTCATATGTGGGCCGAGGCATTTTTTGAAGGGCAGTGGAGACTTGTGGACTCAACCAGACCTGGTGATATTCATCACAACCGCTATATCGCTTTCGCTCTTCACAATCTTCGCGCCGAGATGCCTCTGGAATATCTTTCGGCGGTTTCATCAATAAAGAATCTCTCAGTAACATTGACTAAAAAAGCCGAAAAAATGTGAAACAAAACGAGCCTCGGACACTCAAAACGCATAATGGATATTGTGTATGTTTTTTCCTTGACATTATAAGAGGCATAATATTTACGTAATTGCTTGTTGTTTTCCATCCACTTTGCAGTAAAGTGAAATCACTCTGATGTTCTAACGCGGGGGATTCTTTTAGTGAGCACACGTTTTTGAAAAGTTGTTCTGAAAACCGCTTTTCAAACGATATATGCTGTATTTTACGTTTAATGATTAATAAGGAGGAATTTCAATCGATGTTACAACGAACGTTTTATCGCGCTGGTGCGCTGGCCGCTGCAGTCGTTCTGGTAATCGGGCTGGCGATTGTTGCCGGTCATGCGGACAAGATGCATCCCGAACTCGATGTTCCTTACGAACCGACGCATCCTTCGGTTATCAAAGCGATGCTGAGGCTTGCGAATGTCGGAAAAGGTGATGTGGTGTACGACCTGGGCTGCGGCGACGGCCGTATCGTCGTAACCGCGCTTGCGGAATTTGGTGCGGCACGGGCTGTTGGAATCGACCTCAACCCGCAAAGGCTCAAAGAAGCCGAGGAAAGGGCAAAAGGTGCAGGGGTTTTCGACAAAGTGCGCTATGTACAGGGAAACATCATGGAAGTTGATGTGAGCCCTGCCAATGTGGTGGCGATGTATCTTCTGGACAGCGTCAACCTTATGGTGCGCCCGAAGCTCTTTCAGGAACTCGCCCCGGGTTCTCGCTGCGTCGCGCACGCATTCCACATGCACGACTGGAAGCAGGATAAAATCATCCAGCACCCAAAAGCGCGCAACAACCGCATTTCTTTCTGGGTGATTCCCGCGCATCTGGGAGGAACGTGGAAATGGACTACCGCCACCGCATCGGGTAAAATTGAGAATACCCTTTCTCTCAATCAGGCATTCCAGGTCGTTAATGGAACACTCACAACCGACGGCAGGCCTTCAGGCGCCATTCAGAATCCATATGTATCCGGCAAAGAATTTTCTTTCTCCGCGAATATCAACGCAAAGGGGCAGGCGGTGAAAGTTAATTACAAGGGTATTGCCGAAGGCAACACCATCCGCGGAACCCAGGAATGGAGCAATGGGCAGAAATATGTGTGGGTGGCTCAATTTGCTTCGCAGATCCCGCAGGGTAAATGGGAACTCAATGTTGCTGGTCCTGTAAACTTAAGCGGAAAGCTTTCCCTGCAGCTTAAAGGAAGAAAAATTCAGGCTACGTATTTCGTAAAGAGCGAAGGCCGCGAAGAGCGTTTGAGAGATGTATATATCTGGGGTTCCAGCGTATATTTCCGCCTTCCGATGTACGGGCGCGAGCGTCTTGCAGTGTTTAAAGGTACGCTTGATGGAAATACAGGCAACGGCAAGATGGCGGTCATCACCTACAGCGAAGAAGGCCCGTTTGATTTCAACTACGCGTATAGCTGGACCGCGACGAAGATTCAGTAATGTAAAATTCTGCCCGGTTCGCATCTGACGCCAACCGGGCATTTCGCATCACACTGCGCATGAAGAAGTCTTTCATGCGGCAGGTTTTCAGCGGTACGTAAAACTATAAGCTGAAAAAATGTAAGCACTTCAAAGAAGAGGAATACGCAATGAACAAACGAAATGTTTTTTGGGCACTGGCGGTCATGTTTATTCTGGCCACCGTAACCGGAATCTTCGCCTGCAAGAAGGATAACGCGGCGGGTTCCGGGCGCCGATGGTCTCCAGAATCCGGCAGAGCGCCTCAGGCTGGCGAAGAATACATCAACCCGTATGATGAATCAGTGCTCGTATGGATTCCCGGCGGTGAATTCCAGATGGGCAGCGAAGACGGCGATGCTGATGAAAAGCCGCGCCATAAGGTAACTATCGAAGGGTTCTGGATGGGCAAATACGAAGTCACGAACAAGCAGTATCAGAAGTTTTTGCGCGCAACAGGTTTCCCGGAACCTCAATACTGGGATGATCCGGACTATAATGCACCGGAAAAACCAGTCACCGGCGTCAAATGGTATGAAGCGCAGGGATATTGCGAATGGGCAAATCTTCGCATGCCAACGGAAGCGGAATGGGAATATGCCGCACGTGCGGGACGCAACAATGAATATCCCACTTCAAGCGGAAGCATCAGCCACGACCTGGCGAATTTCTGGGGTGTTGAAGGAAAGGATACCTGGCTCAATACTCCCGCACCGGTGGGACAATTCCCTCCCAATCCTTTCGGTCTTTACGATATGGCTGGGAATGTCTTTGAATGGACAAGTTCGCTGTACTATCGCTATCCCTATATCGGCACCGATGGCCGTGAGGATCCGGAAGCCCGCTACCAGCGGGTAATGAGAGGCGGAAGCTGGCAATTCTCGAGCGGAGAATGCCGTTCTTCCTTCAGGCGGAACTTCGCGATGCATCTGCGGTACGACTATGTCGGTATCCGCGTTGCGAAGTCGATGCAGGTTCAAAAAGCTGGTGGACGCTAATCGTAGTTTTTGCGTTCATCGGAATCACGTAAAATCTTGAACTAAAGCGGGGGTGAGTGCGCATTGTGTGGTGCTCACCCCGTTTTTTTGCTTTCACTGCTTTATGCACAACTCCCCGCAATAGCAATAAACAAAAAAACACCAGCACTGAGGCTGGTGTTTTCAATAAAAATGAAACAATAGTTATTGCGCCGCAGCCTGCGCCTGTTTTTTCTTGCCGAGCACTTTGAATGCCACAAATGCGCCCACACCCACTACAAGCAGCCCAATGCCTAAAATGGGACGGGCCGCAATCCATGCAATCGCGATAACGACAAGCGAAAGCGCAAGTGCGACAATAAACGAAAAGACTCCGATGCCGAAATTGAGGATGCTTCCAACAATCGGTACCACATCGCCGAATGTGGCAATCGGTTTAAAAATCATCGAAAGGCCGATGTACATGAGGATAAATCCTAAAAGCCTCACAAGCCAGGTGCGGGTGACATTGCTTTCCTGTGCCTGCTGGAACATCTGATCGGCCGGTACCACTCCCATCGAAAGCATCATGATTGTTGTTTTGGCTTTCGTCATATACTGGGTTAACGTATTTCCCTGCTGCTGCGCAACAATCGATACCTTTTGAGGCGAGCGGACGATTTTATAGCTCACCTTGAGATCGCCGATTTGCGGGCTAGCGGGGTTATAACCGATATAGATTTCATTTCCGCTTATTTGCGCTCTGCCCTGATACTGGTTTGGAATTCTGTCCTGTGTCACCGGCAGGGCTTCTTCATTGGAAATCTGGCTCACCAGCCCCTCGGGTAGGGCAAATTCCCCTACAGTAACATTCTGCGCCTTAAAGGTTTCGGATTGAATTTCCATCGCCGCCGGGTTTGTATGCCCCTCCGGCCTTTTGAAGCTTCCGGAGTTAATGACGCTGTCCGACCAGCCTTTTTCATAGCGATATTCTGTTTTCGTCTCGGTTCCTCCGCCGAGCTTTTTCTCGGTTTTGCTGGTTGACACTTCCTTCCACTGGTACATCTGCACCGACCGCACAAGGCGAATCGCGTTTTCACTGATGCCCATGGTGGGGTCGGAAAGAATATCACTGGTAGTTGCATCGCCGGAAAAATGCACCAGCTTGCCGTTGTTTGCAGAATTTACTTTCGGTTCAGGTAACGAAATAACCGCGCCTGCACCCTCGGTGAGGCCCTGGGCAATTTTCACGGCGCATCCCTCGTTTTTCCATAACACAGGAAATGCGGCTATGAAAATAATAATCCCAAGCCCCACGCTTTTAATCGACTCACCCAGCCGGCTGAACCACGACTGGCTTGTCACTTCGGTATAGGTCTCCCTATCGCCCATTGCGAACCTCCAGAATTGGATTTTGAGAAATAGTCGTTTTTGCGCTTTGCGCATGGCGAACAAATTTCACGATGCACGGATAATTGTCCGGACATAAGATTATAATACTACCATTTGATAATACGTCAACATAAAATTCCTTTACAGGAATAAAAGATTTTACTCTAAAGCGGGCATAAAAATTCCGAAAATGAGTATGTGGCATTATTCGCATATATGCGCGATGCGTGCACTGTATGATGGCGATAAATATTGTTGGTAAAAAAGCTATGCGAAAAAGAATTTTTAATTATGCGGCGCTGCTTGCGATGATATTTTTTTCTTCGCTACCCCTTTTTGCGCAGAATTACATTCGCAACACGATGGTAGTCGATACCCCAACCGCGTATACCATAACACGCGGCACCTATCAGATTTCCATTTTAGGGTATGATGGCGGAGGAATGGAGCTTAAAACATTCATCGGCCTGCACGATAATCTCTTTTTAGGCGTTTCGTTCGACGTACAGCACGCCATCGGAAAAGAAAAAACCGAGCCCAATGTCCCCGGTGTGGTCGCGAAATTAAAACTCACCGATGGATGGGAACGCTTTCCCATATCGCTTGCTGTTGGCTACGATTCGTTTTATATTGGAGAGCAGGGCAGGGTTTACCGCAATGAGACCGAACCGGACGAAGTGAACTACAGCAATAATGAACTCAACAGGATGATTTACGGCCCATACTTCGTGATAACCAAGCCGATTTACCTGCTGGACGATGAGCAGCATATCAACTTCGGTGTCAGAGTACCGACTCAGCCGAACTATGTGCCGGGTGATTCATCGTATTTTATCTCCCTCGATGTGCCCATGGGACAATATTTCATGATTAAGATGGAAGGAGAGCGGATTTATTATAATTTCTCAAGGCCGCAAGAATGGCTCTTCAATATGGGATTTCGCTATTCCTACATGAATTTCGGCTTAGAACTCGGGCTTCTTTTCCAGAACGATGAACCTGTGCACCGCATTATACGCATAGAATTCAGAGATGAATTTTAATTGAAAATAATTGTTCTTGCATGCAGTGCGGCGATAGAAGATGTTTTGCGGTATCAAGCGGTATTCTATCGTGAATGTGCAATATGAACATCCCTGGGACATTACACCCGGTGAAGCAATCGAACTTCAAAAGCAACTTTCCGCGCATAGTATCATCAGCGGCAGGCCGTCAAAAATTGAACTGATTGCCGGCGTCGATATCGCATTCGATAATGAAAATAAGCGCGGCTTTTGCGCAATAATCATTTTGAGATTTCCTTCGCTTGATATTGTTGAGGAAAAAACCGGCATTGGCCCCCTTTCATTTCCTTATGTTCCCGGTTTGCTTTCTTTCAGAGAGGCTCCCTTGATTTTAGACGTATTTCATAAGCTCAATGCAATTCCCGATTGCATAATTTTCGACGGGCAGGGCATTGCTCACCCAAGGCGTTTCGGCGTGGCTTCACACGTAGGCCTTTTGCTCGGCCTGCCGTCTATCGGCTGTGCAAAAAGCAGGCTTTTCGGCTCTTATGAAGAACCTTCGGATGAAGAAGGTTCGAGGAGTTATATCGTTGACAACAATAAATCTCCAATTGGAATAGTGCTTCGCACTAAAAGGAATACCCGTCCAGTCTTCGTTTCGCCGGGACATTTAGTGGGAATTGAAGAAGCGGCCGATATCGTCTATTCGTGTGTTGACGGATACAGAATACCTGCGCCGACCCGCCTTGCGCATATTCGCGTTGGAGGATATAAAAGGAGCATGTTAGCACAGTGGAAGGATTAGATGTCTATTTTCATAATTTGATCCCCTACGGAATAATGACGCTTCTTGCAGGTGTGATTATCTTCCTTATGTCATTGAACCTGATTTTTCGCGGATTCAAATCGCCGATGGTTCGGGCCACATTTCTATTCTGCATCTGCCTTTTAGTATGGCTCATCTCGGGCGGATGTATGATCATCGCGCCGCATTTTTCCATTGCCGCTCAGCTTGGCCGTTTTTTTTATTTTGCCTGGGTTTTTATTCCTGTCGCCTTTTTGAACATTGCCTATGTATTCATTGGTCGGAAGGAAAAATATCTTCTTATGTTTTTCATCGTTTCTGTTATCTTCGCTGCCGCCGCGTTTTTCGGAATGCTCCATGAAGTGCAGTACAACTATTTTGGTTTTTACCCGAAGCTGAAATACCCCTGGAATATTATTATCAATACCTATTATTTTACCGCGGTGGGGTATGCGCTCGGACTTCTCTATGTCGAATACCGCAAAGCCTCCACGAGCATGCGGAGGAATCAGGCATGGTATTTGTGGCTCGGCACCTCCATCGGTTTTATTTTCTGCCTTTCCGAAACCACCTACGCAGTTTCATCAACTGCGGGCCTGGAAGAAACCCTCATCACCTGGCGTATGCATTATGTCAATTTCGGCATTCAGCTTCTTGTGGCAATATTTTATGCACTGGAAATTATAACCTATCACTTTGCAATCAAGGGGAAAAAATTCTTCACTCACTTCAATAAGAGTATTTATGTGTTGTGCGTTCTGTTTGCCGTGAATCTGATTTTTTCATGGCTGATGTACCGATACGCCTATCCGCTTTTCCCATGGGGACGAGCGGGAATCATTCTTGCATTTCTCTTTATTAGCTACGCAATTCTCAGATACCGACTTATTGACGTAACAGAGCTTTTTCAGCGGCTACTGGTATATCTTTTACTCTCGGCATTTTTTTTCGGTATCTGGGTGATTTTTATCGCGCGTACTGCAAAAGAAAACACTTCGGTAGTGATATCGATACTCTACGGGCTTCTGGTTGTTGCTTTTTATAATCCTCTGTATGTCTTCGTTCAGCGATTTGCGAAAAAAATTGTATTTCCCAAAAAGCTCGATTACCGGAAAACCATCATGGACATGAGCATGAAGGTGGTATCCGTCCTTGATTATCAACGTCTGATCGAAATTATTAATGATACCATCGTGAATATCGTGGGCGCTTCCTCCTATGCGCTTTTGCTTCATGACGAAGAAAGCGATATGTTTATGCCCATCGCTTCACATGGGGTTGAAAGCACCAGCTTGATTCCGCTTTCTCCGATGCACGATCTGCTGCGGTTCATCCGCCTTTTGAACAAGGAAATTTTCAGGGATGACCTTGAAGAAGGGGGCGAACTTTTGTCGCCAGAAATAGTGGCGGTATTCGAAGCGTATCGCGCCACATTTGTGATTCCAATGACCTATCAGGCTTCGCTCAGGGGTGTGCTTTTCATCGGTGAAAGAAAAAGCAATGATTTGTACAATCAACGCGATGTAGAACTTTTAAAAATACTGGCAAATCACATCGTCATCGCGCTGGATAACGCGCGGCTGTATGAGCTGGCGATCAGAGACGGTCTCACCAGGCTCTATATATCGCGATTTTTCAGGCAGAGGTTATCCGAAGAGATACTCAATTCCGTCCGCACAGGCCGGTTCCTCTCTTTGCTCATGATAGACATCGACCATTTCAAAACTGTGAACGATACCCACGGCCATCAGACCGGAGACCAAATCCTTAAGGAATTAGCGCATATCATCACCGATCAGGTGAGGGTTGTCGATATTGCCGCACGATACGGAGGCGAGGAGTTCGCAATCATTCTTCCGGAAACCGATAATGAACACGCCATGGCGGTTGCGGAACGAATCCGGAAGAAGATTGAAAATGCTGAGTTTACGAAAAAGATACGGCAAACCGTGTCTATTGGTGTTGCGACATTAGACGGCAAAAAGGCATACTCGAAGGAGGGTGCTGCCAGAAACTCAACAAAGACCGTAGTGAGGGGAAGGGCGGAAGCGCTTAAAACCGATATGATTCGAATAGCCGATGAGGCGCTTTATGAAGCGAAAAATGCCGGGCGAAACAAATGCATAAACGGTGGCATGATAACAATATGATATGCTTCCCGGATTGGTATTTATACCAGCATGGCATACTATAAGAACTTCTTTAAAATGAAAATATAAAAAATCATAAAAAATTACTTCAAAACAAAAAAATATGTTCATTTACCTTGACGTTGTAAATAATTTTATATATATTACATGTATTAATATCACAAATTTCTTTAATTCTTAGTCGGTTTTTTTAAAATGCCCGGTCAATCTGCAAAGGTAAAAAGAAGTGCAAATGCAAAAGAAGGCGGCCTTCTGTATGCGGACAATGTCGTGATGAGCGAATCACCCGTGTATGAAACATGCAGAAAAGCCCTCAAAGAATCTCAGAAGCATGAGCTTATATGCGCGATCAGCCAGTATCTCGGCTCATCCCCGTCAAATCTTGCGCTGGCCGAAAGGATTTTCGAGGATTTGAAATTTGAAATCGCGAAGTACATCATACATCATGAATATCATTCTCCGAAAGGAGTGAGTACCGAACTCCTCTTGTGGCTGGACAGCAAGAGCGAACCTGCGAAGGCCAGGTCGCTTGGCGAGTTTATATGCAAATACCTCCTCGATTCCGCGTATTGAGCCATCTGCGTTGAAAAAAATATTGCTCCATACCTGCTGTGCCCCCTGTGCGGGTTATGTTATTTCTCTGCTAAAAAAGGAATATTCCATCACGGCTTTCTTCTATAATCCCAACATACATCCCGGGAAAGAATATGAAATACGACGGCAGGAGCTATTACGATATGCAGCTTCAAAAAGCTTCAGTATAATAGAAGGCGATTACGATGCACGTCGGTGGTTCGATTGCGTGAAAACAGAGCGCTTTCGTGGCGAGCGATCGGAGCGATGTCGGCGTTGCATCACGCTGCGGCTTCGGAAAACATTTGAAAAAGCGAAAGAGGAATCAATTGAGACTGTCGGTACCACGCTCACCATAAGCCCCCATAAAGATGCGAAAATGATCAATGAAATTGGCCTCGGCCTTTCGAAAGAATATGGAATATCGTTCCTTGTTGCTGATTTCAAGAAAAACGACGGTTTTCGCAAATCCCTTGAAATTTCCCGTGCTGAAAATTTTTACCGTCAGCGGTATTGCGGCTGCGTGTATTCCAGATTTCCGATATACAGCGGCAGGCGTTCAAATATGTGAAGAATATGCCTTTCCCCATCGCAGAATTTGATTTGACACAAAACATTGCTATATCGGGTAATCAGCGGTATGCAAAATGATTTTCACGCGGCATATCAGATGCCGATAATCAAATATGCCGATTATTGTGATTAACAACAGGTAAAAAGACCATTGCCAGGGATACATTAATGACCGGGAAAAAGATATTGGACGCAGCCCATATAGATCGAGTAATTGAAGAGACCTCGCGCAAAATATGCAAAAACAGCGCTGATCTCAATTCGCTTGCGATTGTCGGCATTCAGACCCGCGGCGTTACGCTTGCGGAAAGGATTCGCGCGCGTGTTGAAAGAGAATCGGGGATAAAAGTGCCTTTCGGCGTTCTCGATATTACCTTCTACCGCGATGATCTTTCAAAACGTGGGGTGCTGCCGGTGATAAAGGAAACCCGCATACCGTTTGATATTGAAAAAATGACCATTCTTCTGGTTGATGACGTCATCTATACCGGCCGCACCATTAAAGCGGCCCTCGAATCGCTCATGAGTTTCGGGCGTCCCCAAACGATACGGCTCTTCGTGCTTATAGACCGCGGCAATCGGGAACTGCCCATTCAGCCGGATTATTGCGGTTTTACCATAAAAACAGAAGTTACGGATACCGTTCGGCTCTGCCTGAAGGAAACTGACGGGGAAGAAGATGCGGCGTATCTTTTCTGAATGCAGATAGATGCCTCGATATGTATGAGGTGATTGCTTTATCCATCCGATACATATCATTTTATTAATAATTTGTCATTTGTGTAATTGACATTTCATAAATATTATTGCAATAATGGACATTATGTATCACATGAAGGAAATAAAGCCACAGCTGCTGAAATAATATCCCGAGGTTTATACGATGAGTCGCCATCTTCGTAAAATTAAAAGCTTTTCATCATACATCATCCCAATGTGCGTGATTATCTTTGTGGTTCTGTTGAGCATTCAGATTTTCGCCGGAAAAAATGAACAATTGCCAATAACCGGAGCCGGTGTCTTTTTTGCGCAAAATCCTGAAGTCGAACGTGATGAAAAGAAAGATAAAGAGTCCCTGAAATCGGAAACGAAACAGGGAGCTCCGGCAATAATAATTGAAAAAAAAGAAGAGCCTTCTCAAGAAGCAAAGCCAGAGCCCCAGAAGCAGGAAAGCTCCGCTCCGAAAATTGTCATTGAAATCGACGATAAACCCGGCAAGGGCAAGGCGCAAAAAGGCGCGCAGAAAGACGATAAAAAAGGCGTGATACGCGGTGTTCTGCTAAATTTCAACAACGCCGAGCTTTCCGAAGTACTTACTACTCTTGGAAATGTGACCAGGAAGAACATCATTATCGATGATAAGGTGCGCGGGAAAATCACCATCACATCCAGCAAAAAAATTCCCATAGAGAATCTCGTTGATGTAGTCAGAACAGTTCTTGAGCTGCGCGGATTCGCGATGGTTGAAACCGAGCATTACATCAAAATCGTACCCATGAAAGAAGCAATTCAGGGTTCATTCAAAGTGATAACCGAAGAGGAGCGAAAGACAGTGCCGTCTGGTGAAATCGTCACCTATCTTCACCCTCTGCAGAACGCCGATGTTAATGAAATAAAAAATGTTTTGCAAAGCCTCAAATCAAAAGATTCCGACCTCATCGCGTACAAGCCGGAAAATATGCTCATTCTGCGCGGCGCCTCGGAAGAGGTAAACAGCCTGATTTCTGTTGCAAAATCTCTGGATCGCGCAATTCAAGAAATCACTGAAGAATTGCCAGCTGGAGAGAAAGAAAAAAAGCCGACAGGAAGAATCCATGTGGTACATCTTGAAAATGCCGATGCCAGCGAACTTGCTTCCGTGCTTTCAAGGGTTCCGTTTTCTGAGACAGCAATGATCGACACCTCTCCGCTGCCGGAGTCGCCACAACCCAAAAAGAAAACCGCGGCAAAAGCAAAAGACATAAAAGAATCCACCCCGCAGGCAAAGGCAGCCCAGCCGAAGGGCAAGCTGTCGATTATCGCCAACAAAGAAACAAATTCGCTCATCATTGCCGCATTGCCCGAAGAATACAATGAAATTAAGCGCGTCATTAAAGAACTCGATATCGTCCGCGAACAGGTGTACATAGAATCGCTTATCGTTGAAGTATCCGCCGACAGCGGATGGGGATTCGGCATCGACTGGATGCTCGGCAACCAGTGGGGAAGTCACATCGCGGGCACATCGAATATCACAGGATCTGTTCCCAACTTCACCGTGCCGTCAGGCCTTTCCGGAAAAACGCTTGCCGTGCCTCTCGGCACTGGTTTTCAGCTTGGATATCTTGCCGACAAATCGATTTTGGGGTATGCGCTTTTAAACGCTTCGGCTTCCGACAGAAATTTCAATGTTCTCTCCACGCCGCAGGTACTTGCCATCGACAATAACGAGTCCGAAATCAATGTCGGTGAAGAAATTCCCGTTCCCACCAACAATCGCATCAGCGATACCGGCACGCAGTTTTATACCTTTGAGTATAAATCCGTGGGTGTTAAGCTCAAATGCAAACCGCACATCACCAACAAAGCTTCGATCACACTGGACCTTTTTCTCGAGGTCAATTCAGTGTTAGGCGAAACGACCGTGCTCGAGAAGGGCGGCGTCATTCCTCCGAAACTCGGTCGTAGAGATTTCAAAACCAAAGTGACTGTCGGCGATGGCAAAACCATTGTGGTAGGCGGTCTTATACGCAACAGCAAAAGCCGAACGGAAACGTATATCCCGATATTAGGAGACATTCCCCTTTTAGGGAACCTCTTTAAAAGGCATTCTGTTTCAGACAGCAAAACCAATCTGCTTGTGTTCATCACGCCGTATATCGTGACCAAACAGGAAAAACTTGATGTGCTCACCGATAAGAAAAAAGAGCAGCAGCGGCGGCTTAAGTTCTTGCGAAAATAAATGTCCGCCATGCGGCCAACACTTAACAAAATCATCATTGTCGCTATTGCTGTGATAGTAGCCGCGGCGTTTATTCGTACCTGCAGGGATTCCGCGCCAGATAACTCACTTCATCGCACCGCTGAAGAGCGGCACTCTCCCGCTGTTACAGGCGAAAGTACTTCTTTCTGGGGATTTCTTGACGGCTTCTTCGGCTCTTCAGAAAAAAAGAACGAACAGACAGATGAAGAAACCGTTGAAGAAAGCAAAGAGGGGCCGCATCGCAGCGAATTGAATGTATTGTCGGAGCGCCTCGAGAAAGAAGAAAAATTGCCGGAATCAATATGGTATCCGAACAGCACCGATAAAGAAGAAATAGAGCGCCACACCGCTTTATTGCGTGAAATGCTCATGCTCGGAAGCATGGTGCGGGCGGGTACTGCCACATCCGAACAGCGCGACCGCTATCTGGACATCAAGCTGAAAATCATTCAGGATAAGCTTGAGCTCATCAAGGATTACCGGGAACGCTATAAAGACCTTGCCGATCCAGAAGACAACGATGAAATTGTAGTAAAATTGCAGAAAGCAATTAATACAATAAAAACCGAAATGCAACGCCGATGAGAATTAAAAAACTGATTCGTGCTCTTGCGAAAGAGAAAAAACTTCCGTATCTCATTTCAAGCCTTCCCAATATTTTTTATTTGACCGGCTTCAGAGGTTCCTACGGCTATTTGCTTGTTCACGGCACAGGAGCTGTCTTTATTTCCGATTCCCGCTATGAGGAATATGCGAAAAAAATACTTCCGCACTCTGTTTCATTCGTGCTTCAAAAAGACAGTTTTCCCGCTACCCTGCTGCAAACGCTTAAAAGACTCGGCACAAAATCGATGTTTGCGGAGGAACATTCAATAACCCTTTCCATGTATTATTCTTTAGCTGAATCATTGAAAGGCATCAAGCTGCATCGCGGCGGAGATGCAGTTAACGCGCTGAGAATACGCAAAGACGAACATGAAATAGCCATGTTACGAAGAGCAGCAGATATCACCGACCGATGCATGGAACATCTTCTAAGATTTATAAAGCCGGGCATTACAGAATGGGAAGTTGCTACTGAAATTGAAGTTTTCTATCGCGCCAACGGCTGTGCGGGCACTTCGTTTCCTACCATCGTTGCATCCGGCAGCGGTTCCTCCATGCCTCACTATGCTACGTCGATGCATAAAAAAATAGAACCCGGCGATGTTCTTCTCATCGATATGGGCTGCCATCTCGAAGGCTATAATTCAGACTTGACAAGAACCATTTTCATCGGGACGATTGACGAAACGGTGCGGCACATCTATTCGATAGTGCAGGAAGCGCAGCAGGCGGCAGTTGATGCGGTACGGCCGGGAATAAGTGCTGGTCGGCTCGATACAATTGCGAGGGGTATTATTGCGCAACATGGTTTTGGCGAGTCGTTCTCTCATTCGCTTGGCCACGGTGTCGGTCTCGATGTTCATGAGATTCCCGCGCTGCGAACTGGAAGTACATTCCGCCTTTCGAAAAACACGGTGATAACAATAGAACCCGGCATTTATATTCCCGGAAAGGGCGGTGTGAGAATCGAAGATATGGTGCTTGTAACAGAAACAGGCCATGAAGTGTTGACAAAATTCACCAAAGACATCGTGGTTATTGAGTGAGTTAAGCGAATCCAATTTCATATGATTATGTCATATAAGCGAGAATAAGGAGTTGATGATGGTATCGGTCAATGATTTTAAAAGGGGCATGGTCATCAAAGTTGATGGTGATATTTATTCCGTACTTGAATATCAGCATGTGAAGCCTGCGCGCGGCGGAGCGTTCGTGAGGTCCAAGCTCAAATCTCTCACCCGGGGTTCCATCATCGACAAGACATTCAAAGGCGGTGAAAAAGTCGAAGATGTGCGCATCGAAAGCAAGCAGATGCAGTACCTGTACGATGAGGGCGATGCGCTGGTGTTCATGGACACGGAATCCTATGAGCAGGAATCGGTTTCAAAGGAGTACGTGGGCGATATTCTCAATTATATACGGGAAAGCGACACGGTTTCCATATCATTTTACGAAGGGAAACCCATCTCGATTGAGCCGCCGACTTTCGTTGAACTCAAAGTGGTCTATGCTGAACCCGGAGTGAGAGGCGATACCGCTACCAATGTCACAAAACCTGTCAAACTGGAAACCGGAGCGGAGGTAAAAGTCCCGCTTTTCATCAATCAGGGAGATACCATTAAGATTGATACGAGAACCGGCGAGTACGTTGAAAGGGTTAAGAAATAACATGGATTTCCTTACGTACATCAAGGATCTCATCAATAGTAACCCCGGAAAAACAATCGGCTCGTGCATTGGGCTGATAGTTGGAATAATGATATTTACGCTCGGCATCGTTAAGACAATTATAGTGGTATTGCTGGTTTTTATCGGATTTATCATCGGCAAAAGCCGCGATGAAGATATTTCCGTGACAGAGGCATTCATTCGTTTTTTCACAAACAGAGATGCGGAGTAGCGTCCGGTGCAGGGTGATGCAGCCAGTTCCGTAGTATATGAAGCATACAAGGCGTATAGAAAAGGCCGGTTTCTTGAGGTGCTGGCACTTTTAGATTCCCCGGCGCTTTCATCAACGAGAGATCCCTACAGCATCATCCTCTGTGCGATGGCATGCCTTCAGCTTAATAAATTCGCAAGAGTTGAAGAGCTTATGTCGAAAGCCGGCTCCATCGCGCCGCAGTATCCACTCTACAATCAGCTTAAAGCATTTCTATACCTGAAAGCCGCACCTGATTTTGAAAGCGCGCTTTTATATTATGGAGAGCTTCTGGCAAAAATCCCATCAGACCGTATCCTTGTAAAATCCCTTGCGCGACTTCGGCGCGTGAAAAATTTTGAGGAATTCCAGCGCAATGCAAGGATTGATGATTTTGTTGCCCTTGCAAAACCGAACCGGAAGCTCTTCGAACGATTTTCGTCGCCGAAAGCGATAAAAATATCGCGGAAATCACCAACGTTATTTGAAAAAAATTATTTTTCAAAAAGAGTTAAAAGATTTATTTTTATAATCACATCGTTGATTTTTATTGCCGTAATCGCTTTTTTTTCATTACGCGGCACGCGCGTGCAATGCTCGAAAGCTGAGCTTGCATTTCATACCCGCTTTGATGAAATAGAACAGGTAACCTTAGATGGCTCCGGGTTCGATCTTATCGAAAGAATTACAAAGAAAAAACAGCCTGAATATTATTACAATTCCGAATCACTTCAGGAAGACTTCAGAGCATCCAAACAGCTCATAAAAAGCGGCCGTTTGAACGAAGCTTTGAAAAAAATAAATAAAATCATACACAGCAATGCGAATATGTCCGTGCGGGAACGCGCATCGTTTCTCAAGCGTTTCATCATCGCCATTGAAGATCGACAGTGGGAGGAGATTTCTTACTCCGAAATAATGAAAAATCCGCATCTTTACGGGGGATACTCGTTACAATGGAAGGGTAAATCCGCAAATGTCAAAAAAAGGCAAACCGCTATTGTTTTTAATCTGCTGGTTGACTACCGCGCGACTGACCAATTTACCGGCATGGCGGAGGTGTACTGTGAACAATGCGGCGAAACCATTAAAAACGGCGACATGGTTGTCGTGAAGGGGCTTTTTATGGATGTCATTACCGCAGGTACCCCATATCTAAAGGGCAGAGAAATAGAAATTAGTAAATGAAGCACTACGATACCATCACCTCTTGCTTGATGATCATTGCCTTCTCCTCTTCATCGGGACGGACGCGGTAGAGCACCCCACCGGGTGCGGCGATCAGGCTTCGGGCGTGAATGAAGTCTTTGTAGGGGGAGGGCACTCCGCATACCTTCACGACAAGCGCCTGCGAAAGAGCGGCTCCGCGCACGAAAATTTCATTGTCGCGTTTAATTTTCTCCTCGATGGTTTCCACTTTGCGAAGCGAAAAAGTGGGAACAAAGATGATGCGCGCTCCCAGTCGCTTCATCGCGAGAAAACTTTCCTCGTAAAATACATCCGCGCAGATTAACACGCCAAATGTAACGCCATGTGCCGAAAAGACTTTCCATTCATTTCCGGGAGTGATTTTGCCAACTTCCGCAAAGAAGAGATTCCGCTTCCGATAATATCCGAGCAAATTGCCATTGTGAAACACAAAACAGGTATTGTACATCGCATCATCCGAAAGCTCCGGCATCGTCCCGCCAATGATGGTAGTGTTCAATTTCTTTGAAAGAAGCTTTATGTAGCGCAATTGCCGCTCCTGGTTCTTCTGCGTCTGTCCGTGATTGCCCAGCCTCCGGTTTGCGAAATAATATTCCGGGAAACACACGAAGTGCGGTTCGAACGCCATCATTTCTTCGCACTGGGTTTTCGTAACCCTTTCGCCGAGGGGATTCTGAAACAGTATGATTCGAAACAAAGGCATGCGGTATCCATCATCCGATTCGAAATGATAAAAAAAATACATGCACATCTGATGTGCATCGCTTTTTTACGTCAATAAGAGTTTTTTCTTGACATGCCCAATCGTTCCTTAGAATCTGAATGAAATCAAGGCGGTGCATATGGATATTTTCTTTCAGGAATTGATTCGCGGTTTCGGGTTCAACGTGTTAAAAAAATCCTTTATACTCACATGGATTTTTCTTGTGTTCGGAATGCTGCTCTTCACCATAGCAGTATTTATTTCTTCTTTTATTTATGCGGGGAGTGTGCTTCGGACTATTGTTCAAGCTATGGGTCTTCTCCTTGCGCTTTCATCCGTGCTTGCCGCTTTTTCTGCCGTTTACAACGCAACAACGGCATCGCCTGAACATGAAACCATCGTATCGCTTGTTCTGCGTATCAGCAAAAAATCCTATCTCATTATCGGAACGGTGCTGATAGTGAGTCTGCTCGTGTACGTATTTGTTTTTCTGCAATCCGCGCTGTCCTTTCTTGGGATGATACCGTACGCCGGCCCTGTACTCATGAGTATTCTCAGCGGCATTTTATATTTTTGCAATATTTTGTGTGTGCTCTTTTTTATTGCTATCATTGCGCTTCTGCCGCCGCTTGTGCTGCGCTCCGCTTCTTTTACGGACCTTCGAAAAAATCTTCTGCCAATGTTGAAATACCACTGGATCGACGTGCTCCTGTATCTTTTAATTTCAATATCAGCTTTCATCCTTGCGGTGACAATAATGTATTATCTTACGCGGTATGCGCTCGGCATTACTGCGGCAATACAATGGAAAATTAATGCTGCGTATCCGCGCAACATACAAAACCTTGCGCTCAGCTCCTTTGCAGTTGACATCATCCGGAAAATCACTCCCTCGCCGGATCCCATTGGCGCGTTCATGGACTACGGCAGCAGGATTTTTGATTATGTCGATATGATTAAAGTAGTCGTTACTGTTTCGTATGCGCTGGCGGCATCGGTGTTGATTGCATTCCCCATGACAATATATTTCAGAATCGCATCACTTTTTTATAAGAGAATTGATTCCGGCACCGGATGAACAAAGGCAGTACGGATGACGGCATAGACAATTGATTACTGGAGGATATCAATGGCTGAGATTCGTTTTGATGGGAAGGTTGCAATTGTTACAGGAGCCGGCCGCGGTATCGGAAGGCTTTACGCGCTTGAATTTGCGCGCCGCGGTGCTTCGGTTGTGGTAAACGATCTTGGAGGTTCGCGCGATGGAAGCGGCAGTGATGCGACGCCGGCACAGAGCGTCGTGGATGAAATCCGATCTTTCGGAGGAAAAGCTGTAGCGAGTTTCGACTCCGTTGCGACCATTGAAGGCGGAGAGAATATCGTCAAAACGGCTCTGGAGTCATTCGGAACGGTTGATATCGTAATAAATAATGCCGGAATTCTTGCCGACAAAACAATTTTAAAAATGTCCGAGAAAGACTGGGATATTGTGCAGGATGTAAATCTGAAAGGCTCCTTCTCCGTGACACGGGCGGCATTTCCGATTCTTCGCGAAAAAAAATTCGGCAGGATTGTGCTTACCTCATCAGGTACCGGACTTTACGGTAATTTCGGGCAGACAAACTACGCGGCTGCGAAAATGGGTCTGGTAGGCTTTATGAATGCCCTCAAGCAGGAAGGCGCAAAATATAATATCACCTGTAACACGATTGCGCCGCTGGCGGGTTCCCGCCTCACGGAAGATGTCCTCCCGCCCGATCTGTATAAAAAACTTCGCGCGGAGGCAATTGTCCCGCTTGTTCTGTATCTTTCATCCGAAGACTGCAAAGACAGCGGGATGATTTTCAACTGCGCTGCCGGCTGGTTTAGCAGGACTGCGGTGGTTTGCGCTCCCGGAGTGAAAATCGGCGACGGATCGCGCGATATCTCTCCCGAAGAAGTGCGGGACAACTGGGGAAAAATTACCAGCCTGGAAAATGCTGAAGTGCTCGGCAGCCTTGTGGAATCGTTTAAATTTATAGGGTAGATTACCGCCGGCAGCTACCGGCAAATCGGTTTATTGCTGCTCCGATTTTACCACCCTTTCAGCTTGCCGTGCTAAGTATTTCACCAGGGTAGGTTCGTCAAGGTAGCCCAGGTTCACTAAAATAATGCCGATGAGCCCTCCCTCTTTTTTCTGAACCTCGATTGCTTTATCGAGCTGTTCCTTGGTGATAACATTATTTTCAATCAAAATTTCGCCTAACAGTGGTTTCGGCATTTCAAATCCTCCATGATGTTATTCTGCAGATTTCGCGTGTCCTGCTATGATGCGTATAAGAATGCCTCACATAAGAATTTTTTTGATGGCGTCTTTCCAGATTTTTTTCTCCCGCGCTCGGGCCTCATCCGGCATCTTTGGTTCAAATCGGTGTTTGATAGTATTGTACTTAGCGATTTCTTCGATATTATTGTACAAACCGGCTGAAAGGCCTGCGAGATACGCGGCGCCGAGTGCGGTTGATTCTGTCACCTCAGGAAGGAGAACCGGGATGCCGAGGATATCCGCCTGAAACTGCATGAGATAATTGTTTCCCGTGGCTCCGCCATCGACACGGAGTTCATGGATGAATTTCCCGGAGTCCTGCTGCATCGCTTCAATGATATCAAATGTCTGCATGGCAATCGACTTCAGTCCGGCTCGTATAATCTGCTCCTGTGTGGTATCGCGGGTTAAACCGAAAATAGCGCCCCTCACATCGGACCTCCAGTACGGCGAGCCGAGGCCTACGAATGCGGGGATCAATACCACTTCATCTTCTTTATCCACGCTTCTGGCTAAGGCTTCTGATTCAGAGCTTTTTGTAAAAAATTTCATGTAGTCACGTAGCCATTGCACCACGGCTCCCGCAATAAATGTGGAACCCTCAAACGCGTACGCCGGTTTTCCGACATTATCGCACACCAAGGTTGTCAAAAGTCCGTACTGTGAAATCTTGCTGAGCTGGCCGGTATTCAGGAGCATGAAGCATCCGGTACCGTAGGTGTTTTTAATAGTTCCCTCCTGAACGCAGCCCTGTCCCACCATCGCCGCCTGCTGATCGCCAGCTATGCCTCCGATCATGATGCCATCGGGAAGTCCAGGCACGTTTTTTGTTACGCCGAAATTTGATGCTGAATCCTGCACTTCAGGCAGTATGTTTTCCGGTATATCTAAAATTCCGAGTAATTCCTTGTCCCACTTTTTTTCGTTTATGTTGAATATGAGAGTGCGTGACGCGTTGGTAAAGTCGGTTTTATGTGATGTTCCGCCTGTGAGATTCCAGAGAATCCAGGTGTCGATGGTGCCGAAGAGAAGTTTTCCCGAAGCGGCCAGATCGCGCGCGCCGGCGACATTATCAAGAATCCATTTGATTTTCGTACCGGAAAAATACGCATCGATTACCAGGCCGGTGCGCTGGCGGAACAGAACTTCAACTTTTCGCTCCTTGAGCTGATTGCACATGTCGGCGGTACGCCTGCATTGCCATACAATCGCGTTATATATAGGCTTTCCGGTCTCTTTATTCCAGAGGACGGTGGTCTCGCGCTGATTGGTGATGCCGATGGAAATCGCATCGGATGCCGAAAGCCCGCCCTGGGAAAGCGCTGCGGGAATGAGGCCTTTCACGCATTCCCAGATTTCGAGGGGATCGTGTTCCACGTAGCCGGGCCTGGGAAAATGCTGGGTGAATTCTTTGTAGGCGCTCGATATTGGATGACCGGTTTCATCGAAGCAGAACACTCTGTTGCCGGTGGTTCCAAGATCGATGGCTAAAATGAACTTTTTCCCCATACATAAACCTCATTTCGTGAAATTGATTTCCTGCGATACAGAACTGCGAAAAACAATAACTCTTACATTACAAGATATTGAAGCATTTGATAAGAAAATGCATCTATTTGTAAAGTACAAATTTTTGAAGTTTGCCGATTTATTAATTGACGTGATTCGTAGCGTTAAAAAGAGTTTCGAAGTCTGATGCACAAAAAGGAAAATTCTTCATTGAAATGAATATTCGAGATATTTTTAAGAACAAAGATTTTATTTTTATCGCTGAAATCGGCATCAATCACAATGGCGATATTGATACCGCATGTAAAATGATTGACGCAGCGACAAATGCCGGAGCCGATGCGGTAAAATTCCAAACCTTCGTTCCCGAAATGATGTTTTCTTCATACGGAAAATCGCTTCTGGAAGAATCGAAATCTTACTACAGGGACTATTCCCTGATAGATTTTTTCAGGAAACTGACTTTTACAAAAGACGAATATGTGCGCATTGCTGAATGCGCAAAGAAAGCGGGTACCCTCTTTTTCTCATCAGTCTTTGATGATGCATCCCTCACGCTTCTTGAAGAGCTCAATGTCCCGCTGTATAAAATCGCATCATCGGAAGTTACCAATGAGCCGCTTCTTGCGTTAATTGGAACAACGCGAAAGCCGGTAATTCTTTCCACGGGCATCTGCACGGAACATGAAATCGACCGGGCAATTTCAACTCTGCGTAAAAACGGAACTCCTGATATCGCGCTTTTGCACTGCGTGTCCCTCTATCCGATGCCGCCGGAGCGCGCAAATCTCAAACGGATTATATCGCTTCGCGAACGCTTTGGTCTTGAAGCCGGATTTTCCGATCATTCGTCCGACTGCAGCGCGGCCGCACTTGCCGCATCTCTCGGCGCAAGGATTTTTGAAAAGCATTTCACGCTTGCGCGCGATTTCAAATGTCCTGATGCATCTGTCTCACTTGACCCCGTTCAATTCCGCGAAATGATACACGCCTGTCGGATAGCGGTGGCCATGCTTGGCGACGGTTCTATCGACTATGATGCGCATCAAAAAGAAGTTGCAAAATCAGCACGGCGAAGTCTTTATGCAAAAAGATTTATTCCTCCGGGGAAAAAAATCACCCCCGACGACATCGCCGCGAAGCGGCCCGGGGTTGGTATTCCACCTTCCTTGCAGGAGAACATCATAGGGAAAACCGCGCGTGTGAATATTGAAGAAGATTCTTTACTGAAAATGGAGTATTTTGAATGAAAAACATAATTATCGTATTTTTGATTATCATGCTGATAGCAACAGCAGGTGCGTTCGCCAGCAGTGAACACAGACATCCGTACATTAATCCGAAAACAGAAAAGCTTTTGATAAACACCGCTGAAACCATTGATTTCAATATCGGATATAATCATCGGTATGATATCACATACATGTACCGCGTTTTGAATACCGGCAAACCATCCGTGGCGCAGGAACGTGAGCTTGCGAAAATACTGAATTCCGCTTCCAGGGACGATTTGGTTCAGCTTTTTGATGTGGCATTGAAAATGCATCTTGCAGTCAATCATAAAGTCGAATATTTCGAAAAACGGCGCGACTGGAAAAATTTCACCTATTGCAAAAACTACCTTTTGCCGCCGACTGAAGAATTTCACGCGCAACTCAAAAAAGCATTGATTGCGAAAGACCCATCATTTGCAGAAATCGAAAAACAACTGTTGCCGAAAGCCTCGCTATGGGTTAAGTGGTATTACCGTTATGCTGAAGAGCCGGTCGATACGTTTTAACAATCATTCAAAGAATATACCGCTGCAGTACCATTCCTGCTATGGTGATTACGCAGAAAAATGCTTGCGTATTTCTTTTTTTTGCAGGATAATATAAATATGAGGCGTTTTTTATATTCCATTATATTTCTGTATACTCGTTACCCGCTGCTGAGAGTATTCCAGTGGATAGCCATCTTTGCTTCATCCGCCCTCATCGTTATCAACGTTTTCCGACCATCATCGGTTGCAACATATCCGGTGGGGTGGGAGAGAAGCTTTTTTGTTTCTCCCCCCTATATCGAAGCGAAAAACCCGAATATCGTACGGCGGGGAAGCATTATTGCCGTCGTGTATCATGGAAGCGAGTTTGAAAAAAAAGAGCGCATTCATTATGTCTATGCCTCGCTTTCCCTCAACGGCGGAAAAAGCTATCTTGCGCCAATAAAAGTAGCAAAAGTTAGCGGCACACTTGACCACAATCCGGTTGCGGCGATATCCTCGCCTGGACATGTGGCGGTCGCGTGGCAGAATATCGTCCCGCCGAAATCGAACAGCCGCCTTTTCTATTCACTGTCTGCGGACATGGGGGCTTCCTGGAGCGAACCCGTTGAGATAGGCATCATCAGAGACAGCATGACCGATAGCGACATGGATATGCTCCCCGTAATAGAATATGATGACAGAAACCGCCTGCATATTTTCTATCATGCGCTGCGCGGCGATACATTCAATCTTTTCTATTCCGTCAGCGATGACGGAAAAACATTTGAAATGCCGAGGAAGCTGGTCGATATGACGGAAGGTATGCGAGGCGCTTTCTTTCCTGCTGTTCGTTTCAGGGGCAGCGAAATATTTGTTGTATGGCAGGGGAGAAAATTTGCCGTCAAACAGTTCACCGATGATTTATATTTCTTAAAATCATCCAATTACGGTTCATCTTTCAGCAAAAGCCGCCCCATCACCTATGGGCTTGGAAGCAGCGCATCCCCCTCTGTGGAAGTCGTGGGTAATACTGTGTATGTGGCATATCAGAACAACCGGGATAAGACCTGGGGAATCTGGCTTTCTACGAGCAAAAATGGCGGTGAGACGTGGGAAGCTCCGGTCAAGATATCCGATACAAATGCGAACTGCTATTCCCCTTCGGTGGTGCAATCAAGCAGTGATGAACTGCTTTTTATATGGTATGATTTACGGGGACGGCAGCCTGCGCTGTATTCACGGAAGCTTTCGCTGGAAGATGGCAAGATGCCCCCTTCTTCAATGATATCGAAACCCGATATTCCGGCAGTTGCACCGGTAGCACTTAGCTCTGACAAAAAAGTCATCGTTGCCTGGAGGGAAGGCAGCAGAATACTAACAAACTATACCGACATTTTCGTCGCACCGCCGGTCGTCGCCTCCCTGACGCATCCAGAAGACAGATGGTCGCGCGCCCCTTCAGCGCTCATTGAAATAACTCCGCCGGAAGACGAAGCGGGCATCAAATTCTATTCGATTGTGGTAAATCAGGACCCGAACTACAATCCTCCCGACGTTGAAACCATACCCGGCAGAATAACCAGATATCAGACGGTACTCTTGGATGACGGAGTGCATTATGTGCATGTGCGCGCAATCGACAACGCGGGAAACGTCAGCAAAACCGTACACTACAAACTCCAAATATCCCGTTCGCCTGCGCAGATTTCAGAATTGAAATCGACGACCCATCGCGAGGGTACTCCTGAAAACAATAAAGACGCAGAATTCAAATGGGAAGTGAATCCGAATGATCTCATCCGCGTAAAAGGATTTTTGGTGGGATTGACGAAAGACACGGTAGAGGAACCGAAAAAATTCACCACCGACTTTTCCATAAAATACACAGGACTGGAAGAAGGCCGATACTTTTTTACGCTTCGAACCGTGGATAAAACAAATACGCCTGGAACGATGTTCAGCTATGAAATTATCGTCGGAAGCGCAGCCGAACTCGATATTGAAAAAATAAAGAAGATAGCGAAGGATCTGCAGGATA
Organism: uncultured bacterium; assembly: GCA_937921485.1. Taxonomy (GTDB): domain Bacteria; phylum Spirochaetota; class UBA4802; order UBA4802; family JAGODF01; genus DYLV01. The sequence goes on along the minus strand of CAKZSV010000007.1, from coordinate 170,654 downwards.
AAGAAACCGCGGGAGGAGTCGCTGAAACGAAAATACGCCCGCGCGTATCAGGTCCGATAATCGATTTGCGCTTCCCTTTTGATACCGCAAGGGCGTATCCCACAAATTCCTTTGACGTGTATATATCTCCGCGCAATATTTCAGAAAAAAATATCGAAGGATATTCAATTGTTTTGGATACCAGGAAGCCTTCAGTCGGTGAAATGCTGAACCTCAAAAGCAATGTCTTTAGTATAAAAAATCTAAAAAACGGGAAATATTACCTGGCATACCGGGCTAAATATTTCAGGCAGGAAGGCGGAACCAAACGGTATTTCTGGACCGAACCTCAGATACGGGAATTTGTTATCGATGTACCGGTGGTTTCGTCGCCGGTTCTACGATATTCAGAGTACGTTCTTGATAAAATCGCGCTGCGATGGAAGACTATTTCAATAGCGCTTGCAGGATTGGCACTCGGGCTTGTGACGCTCGGGTTTGGAAACCGAATTGCCTTCGGATTCAATGCGCTGCGCTACAGGCTGTATACCTGGAAACTCAAATAAAGCACAACCTTGTTTGCTAAATACCCAGCAAAAACCTCGCGGTAAAAAAGTACAGCAGGAGTCCTGTGATGTCCACGATAGTCGTGAGTGCCGGGCTTGCGACAACTGCAGGGTCAAGTTTCAGCTTTGAAGCGGCAAGAGGGAGAAATGCACCTATAAGCGTGGCCGTTATCACCTGTAATCCGAGAGCAACGGCAATTGTGAATGCAATTCTTCCAAGGGAATAACCCGCCGGAATATCGCTCCCGCTTGAGAGAAACATCACTTTTATCCACGAAAGCATACTCAATATGAGCGCGAGAAGAAGTGAAATTTTGAATTCTTTAAAAAGCACTTTTAATATATCACGGGTACGAATTTCTCCGAGCGCAAGCGCACGGACAATGACGGTAGCGGACTGACTTCCGGTGTTGCCGCCTGTATCCGCAACCATCGGCATATACAGCGCAAGGATGAGAAAGCTGGTTAGCAAATTTTCATAGGTGTGGATGACAATGCCCGATACAAGTCCAAGCGCGGCAAGACCTACTATCCAGTAAGCGCGGTTTTTAAAATGTATGAGGGTGGATGTTTTCAGATATGCACCAGCTTCATGGCTTCCGCCGATTGCCATGAATTTTTCCATATCTTCAGTATGTTCCTGAGTGATGATGTCAAAGGCATCGTCATGGGTGATTATGCCAACTAGCGTATTGTTTGAATCAATAATTGGCAATGCAAGCAAATCGTATTTTTGTATTTTTTGTGCCGCTTCTTCCTGGTCGTCGTTGACGCGCGCATAGATTATATCCCTGTGCATGATGTCTTCCACGCGAGCATGGCGGGGTGCAAGAATGATATCTTTTAGTGAAACGAATCCCAGGAGTTTTCTATTATCATCGACAACATAGGCATAATAGATAGTTTCCTTATCGGGGGCAACTTTCCGAAGGTGTTCAATAGCCTGTGAGGCGGTAAGATGCAGCGGGAGGGTTGCATAGTCGGATGTCATTGCCGCACCGGCAGTACCTTCTTTATACGAAATCAGCCGGCGTATGTCTTCTCGCTCGGCCTGTGCCATCGCCGGCAATACCGATTCGAGAATCGTTTCGGGCAGTTTCTTTATGAGGTCAACTCGGTCATCAGGCGGCATATCGGAAAGCAGACTAACAATCTCATCGCGGCGAAGTGAGCTTATCAATTCAATCTGGAGGTCTTCATCAATATTGCTGTAAATTTCCGCTCGCAGATGGTTATTATTTACGGAAAGGATTGACCAGATTTCCCTTGGTTTCAATCCGGAAATGAGTTCGGCGATTAGTTTTGGATGAAGATCTTCGCAAAATTCCTTGAGCGATAAGGTATCGCTACGTTCAATCATTTCACGGAGTTCAGGAATCAGTAAAGGGTTGGTCATGGTTTACCTCCATATTGGGCCAACAACTCAACGCGGCCCGAGGCAAACTGTTTTTGCGATTATGAGCACATGTTGCCGCAGACCGTTTGCATCGGTAATTGCGGTTCAGGTTCTTCTGGATGCTCGTTATGAGCGTTGTTGAAATCGCGATGGCTGTTCCGCCTCTCCGGCGATTCCTTCATAGTTACTACCTCAAATACTTTTGAAATTAATAAGAGCTATTACTGTTTCGGTGTTCGAGAAAATGAAAAAAGGCGCGCACCCCGAAAGAAATATGGAAAACTAAACGCATTTGCATTCCTGAGCGGGTGACGAGACTCGAACTCGCGACGTTCAGCTTGGGAAGCTGACATTCTACCACTGAATTACACCCGCAAAAAGCATTTCATTTGCAACATGAGGTAAACTCTTGGAAATTTTTCAAGCTTCTTTTTTGTCTTTGAGGCGATTTTTTATGCTCTCAACCATTTTTGCGAATATATCATAAAATTCCTGCAACTCGTCGTTTTTCCGGAGTTTTCTCACGTGCTCCGGAATTTTGCCTTCTGTGATTTGTTTCATATAGTTCGAGATAACATAAATCGGTCCGGAAATCCGGTGAGTTTTTCGAATCAGCATAAAATAGAGAAATACCCCCTGGGCAAGCACGAAGAGACATACAGCCACAAGCAGAAGCGTGTTATACGATATGATATTTTCGTTATGCCGAATAATATCTTCCATTGTGGTGATATTCTGCCGTACGGTTTTCATGTTCGTCCCATGCTGGCGTGCCACATCCAGTATTGCGCGCTGATGCGTTTTATCCTTGACATACTGGGAATAGGTGAGCAACGCTTCGACATTATTGTCCTGAATAATAATAACATTCGACTGATTTTCTATAATACTCCGCAATTGCCGGTTATTTGTGCTCAGCTGATTGTTATTATATGCGGCGTTGAACGCAATTGCGCCGATTATGAGCGCTATGATGGAAAATTTAATCCCGATGAGAGAGAATGTCTGTCGAAGCTGAAATTTTTTGTCGATTAAATATTGAGTGCGTTTATTCATTAATTCTTTCTCCGGCATGTGTTTATTGTATGTGTTTATTGAATGAATCATTGGTTATTATTTGCGAATGTCAATTATTTTTTCAAAGTGAGAAGAAACGGCTTCAAAGTGCTTTTCTGCAAAGATGCCATATTCTTCGCGAAACTCCGAAATAAAGGCGGATATATATGAGAATCATCATATCGGCAATGGTCTTTTTCGCGCTGACTGCTTCGGCGCAAGCGGAACTGTATGTGCTGTGCTACCATTCTTTTTTGGGGAGACCCGGTGTCCCTTATGATTTTTCCATTGAAGAGCTGAAAGCACATCTTCATTATTTCAAACAGCGGGGCTTTACGTTTGTCTCCTACCGCGATCTGCTTTCGGGGAATATCACCGGCAAAAAGAATATCCTTGTGACCATTGATGACGGAAATCACAGCGTGTACAAAGCATACCATGAAGTATTCAAGCCTATGGGGATAAAGCCGCTTCTTTCCATTTATCCCAATATCATCGGAAAAAAAGAATATGCCATGAATTGGTCGCAGCTTAAAAGCCTTGCTTCCGATGGTTGTGACATTGCCGCGCATGGCTATTTTCACCTAAAATTAAATAAACAGCTGTATCAGGAAAAGCGCAGCGATTTTCTGCAGGAAATCAACAAATCTAAAAAAATACTGGAAGAAAAGCTAGGCATCACCATAACCAGCTTTGTCTATCCTTTCGGCCTGGCGATTGAGGAAACCGAAAAGGCATTGCGCGATGCGGGATACACGACCGGTTTTACCATAGTGAGCAAACCCGTCAGGCTTCCTCTCTCGGCAAACGGTAATCCTTATAAGCTACCCCGTTTTATGTTCACCCGCCCGCTTGCAAGCAGCAATATCGCGCATATTGCGCGTCACGCAGGTACAAAAGAGGGAGCAGGTATCAATAATACGGAAAAGACCGGCGTTATGCCAGTAGTATCGGGCGGACATGCTCATGTCACCGCGACACCTGTTCAAAAGCGCTCAGGCGAGCTTGTTGTATCCAAAGGGGCCAACCAGTCAAAATCCGGCGAAAAGAAAGCTGAAAGACGAAAAGAACCCGCCGATACTCATGCGAATAAAAACGGCATTACGAAAAAAAATAAGCCTTTGCGCAAGAACGCACCGGAAAGTCCATCGAAAAAATCGAAAGAACTCGATATTCCTGATTTAGTGAAAAATCAGAATGCGCCATATGATATTGCGTATAGTATTGCAGGGATGAATGTAATGACGACACATCAAATTGGAATCTCTAAAGAAAAAAGCGAACAGGGCAGGGGAGTTTCTGAACGCAGCTTGTTTCGTCCGCCTGGATTTTTGAAAAGCCGCTGGGATAATCTTGTTTCGGAAAGCCTGTCTTTTTATTATATGATAACGAAGCTGTATTTTCATAGAATGGACAGTTTTTTTGCTAAGATACCGGGTTCAATTGAACATCTTTTTCAGAAAGCAAAAAAGCAACGGAAGTAATTATCATTTTACACATTTAAAACTACACGAATGCTATATCAATCCCGACAACTTCGCGGGCGAAGCTCTGGTAGTCAAAGCAGGGCACATCAACAAAATCAATTCCTGGCATTGATGTAATAAGATGCAAAGATATCTCTTCCGGGATTATGCCGGTTATTGATTTTGTGATATTTTGGATTGTGTTAACGTGCAAATTCAGCAGCTAACAGCCCTGGATCGCTGGGCAACCCCCACCAGATGTGAAATACCGTCGCTTCTTCTATACATTTATCGTAAATTGCGCAGCTTTTGTAGGGATAACTCTCCACTTCCTCATCATACGCACCGCTTTCGATGAGTTCCAGCAGGGCGGGCAGATACTCCAGCACTGCAATCGCAATCACATGCGAAATCGACCTTCTAAAAAACCGTCGCATATCATTAAAGTAATCATATTCCCGTTCATCCATTTTTACTTTTACCCGCAATTTTGGTATCGGTATGCCCGCCTTATCAAACCGCTTCTGATATTCAATTCTTCCGTGTTCTCTTTCGTATTTTGCGTGATGGCGCATTGCATAGCGCATCAACGCAATAATCAAATCAATCATCGCCCATCCGGTACGCTTTTCGGCTTCTTGGAGCATCTGCACTACTTCCTTCGTCATCATATACGTGGTTTTTATCATCGTTCGACCTCCATTGCGGTATGATGCTCATTAAATGAGCAATGCAAACAGCAATACACATGTATAGTTGTTTTTCAAGAAAAAAATTGCCGGTTCTCATCTTTTTGTGCGCGGTAGCGTGATGTTTCGAGCCACACTATAAATTGTTATTGACGCGCCATGAACATCTGCGTTTTTTATCATATTCGATATAAGGGAACTTCTAAAAACTATTTTTAAGGATGTTCCCTTGTGGGCACAATATATAGGTAAAAACCGCTTTCTTTGATGCTATTTTTAAGGATGAAAGCGGTTTTTAGAGGTGCCCATAAAGCTTATGTGGCGAATGCTTTTTCGAGTTTATAATGAATACTGCAAAGAGAAATTATAAAGCTTTTATTGCGTGCATAATCCTGATTGCCGCATGTGCGAATTTTCTTTTATCTGCAGAGGCGGAATTTACGGGAAAAAACGCGATGTATTTCAATAAAATCGGATGGGAATCGCTTGAAAAAAATGAAGTCCTGAAGGCAATACTGTATTTCAAAAGAGCCATCAGGCAAAATCCCAATTACCGTGAAGCGCTGATTGGCATCGGCAAATCCTACCTTAAAACCGAAGCATACGAAGAGGCGGCAAAATTTTTTGAAAAAGCGCTTCGTCTCGACAATCAGAATGCTGCGGCTGTAACCGGCCTCGCATTTTCCATGTCGGGCATGGGAAGATATTCAGAGGCAATCGACCTTTTCGAAAAGGCTCATACGCTGGACGGAAACTCCATTGAACCGCATTACGGAATTGCATCGATTTATTTCGGCATGGGGAAAGACATCTGGGCAAAGCGCAAACTCGAATCGATTTTCAAAATAAATCCGTATCATTATGAATCGCTCGTACTTCTCTCTGAAATAAAAGTTAGAGAAAAGCGATTTGCAGAATCGAAAAGCGCTCTGGAAAAAGCTATTAATGCGTCTCCTGAACGTCCGGAAGCATATATCGCGCTCGGTGCATTGCATCTGGGAAAATATCGTGCCACGGAAGATGCCGATGAACTTGCAGATGCATCCCGCGAATTCCAGAATGCACTTTCAAAACAGAACGAAAACGTCGCTGCGCACCGATATTCAGGCATGCTTGCGCTTTTAAAAGGCGAGTATGCAACAGCAGCAGCACATTTTGCCGCAGCGCGTGATGCTGTTCCCGAAAACGCCCCCGCGCATTACAACTGCGCGGTCGCGCTGGACAGAAGCGGCAATATTGATGCCGCGCATGCCGATTATTCAAAAGCCATAAAACGCTTTCCCTACGATAGCATTCTCTCTGCCGGATTCGAGGATTTCCTGATAGCGCGCGAATACAAAATGGGAAGCCCTTCAAGAGTACACCGCGGCGAAGTGCATTACGAAAAGGCCATGCGCGCGCAAAAATTCAATCTTTCAGATCTGGCATTTTTCCACAGCCGCAGAGCAGCGCTACTCAATCCGTTGAAGCGTGAAGCGCGCAAATTCATAAAAGATTTTTATTTCGCGCAGGATTATTACAGCTTCTATCTGGATGAGCTCAAAGACATGGAAAGAATTTTCCCGGACGATGGATACCGTGAACAACTCAATATCGCCATCATAAAAAGGCGAGAGAAGCTGTATCATCGTGCCGGGTTTGCGTATGAAGAACCGCCCCGCGACGTACCGGTGGTACTCGTGCTCGATTTTAGCCCAAAAAATGTTGTGCCGTCCTATTTTGATGCGGGCAGGGTGATTGCAAACCAGCTCACTTTCGCACTCGGACAGTTCGGCCGGATGAAAGCCTTGAATATCCGCGAGCGCGAAAGCATCCTTGGGCCGATTGTGTTCAGCGATGAATACGTCGAAAAGAATATCGATACAATACAGCGGCTTATTAGAGAAGGAAAGCTTTCACGGGTTGACTATATCGTGTACGGGTCCTTTTTAGAAGGACCGGACAACATCTGGTGCACGTTCAGCCTGATGAATTTTCACAACGGCACAATCATAGGCGATTTTGTGATTTCAGAAAATGGACACGATGCGTTGCAGAAGCTTGCAGTGCGTTCGGCACGGAAACTGTACGATTATATTCCCTACGAAGGCCGCATCATGAAGATTTCCGATGATGGGCTTATTGTTAATCTTGGCCTGTATGATGGAGTTAACAAGGATGACCTTCTGGTAATCTACAAAAAAAGGCCCGCGGGTGAAAGGAAAACGCTTTTGGGAACTTCAAAAATCATTGTAAAGGTATCTGAAGCCGATACACTGCTTTCTTCAGTCGTTCCTGTCAAGCAAAGCGATATTGATTTACTTGAACTTAATGATCACGTATATCCTCTTCAAAAACGCCGCGCTCGAAAATTAGATTAATCCCTCATGTTTTTTATGCATTGATGCATTTTTTAACTCAAGTTAGACAATACTAATTTTATGCTTGACAGCTAACTTTGTTTTATTATTATGCGATACAACGATAAAATGGCTGCTAAAAAATGAGTACTCAAACCAGGAATAACGAGCAGGAGATCTTCAACGATTCAGGCTTAAGCCCGAATATGGAGGATTATTTAGAAACGATCTCCCTCCTTGCGAAAAAAAACCGCGTGGTTCGCGTGAAGGATATCGCGAAAAAGCTGAAAGTAAAAATGCCCAGTGTAACATCCGCGCTTCAAAAACTGAAGGAGCGGGGACTTGTTGAATATGAAAAATATGGTTACGTGGATCTCACGGAGGAAGGCGAGAACCTTGCCGAACGCGTTTATAGCCGCCATTCATGCCTTGCGGATTTTTTCGAACATGTGCTTAAAATAGGCAAAAGAGAAGCGGACGAAGAAGCCTGCCGGGTGGAACATCATCTGTCCCCGCAATCATGCCGTCAACTTAAACGGCTTGTCGAGTACATGAATTCAGATGCAACCGATGGTCAGTGGAAAGATGAATTTCTGGCTATGATGGAAGAGCGTCCTCTCTGCGAGCTTTCAGAGGGCCAGCGTGCTGTCATCGCGAGAATCGAAGCGCAGCCAATTCTTAAAAAAAGGCTTATTGAAATCGGCTTTCGAAAAGGCGAAAGCATAGAGCTCGTTCGCTACGCACCCTTAGAAGACCCGCTTCAGGTGCGGGTGAAAGGCTGCAATGTGTCGCTTCGAATAGAAGAAGCCAAAACCGTCATTGTCCGTCCTGTGCATGAGAAGGAAAATGATGAAGAATAATGAAATCCGTATCGGTCTGGTAGGAAACCCAAACTGCGGGAAATCCACGATCTTTAATGCGCTCACGGGCCTGCACCAGAAGACCGCTAACTGGAGCGGGGTTACCATAGAAAAAAAGGAAGGAACAACCAATTTTGGTGAGTACAAAATAAAGGTTGTTGATCTTCCGGGAATCTACAGCCTCTCTGCGTATTCGCTTGAAGAGATAATCGCACGAAACTACATCATACACGAACAGCCGGATGTCATCGTGAACGTTGTGGATGCCGGAAATCTCGAAAGAAACCTCTATCTCACCACACAGCTCATCAATATCGGAGTGCGCGTGATACTTGTTCTCAATATGTACGATGAAGCTCACGCGCGCGGAATGGATTTCGATACAGAAGAAATGGGAAGACTTCTCGGCATGCCGGTAGTAAAAACAGTCGGCACAAAGGGGGAGGGCATCCGCGATCTTCTTTCGTCAATAGTTGCGGTCGCCACAGAAAACGAGAAGACTGTTCGGCACATTCATATCAATTACGGTGATGACATCGAACGGGAAATCAGCATCATCCAGGAAACGATACGCAAAGAGAAAACAATCGGCATGCAGTACTCGACACGATGGCTTGCGCTGCGCCTTCTTGAAAACGACCGCGATGTTTTCGAAAAATTACGCCATTTCCAGAATTATGAAGAAATCAGTTTTCAGGCGGCGAAATCACGGGAAGAAATCGAAAAAAAATTCGGCGATGAAATCGCCGTTATCATGGCCGAGCGCCGCCAGGGCTTCATCACGGGACTTTTGCAGGAAGTAACGCTTCAGAGGAAAGAACCCGGGCCGAACTTTTCCGAACGCATTGATCGCGTGCTGATGAACAAATATTTAGGGTATCCCATTCTTCTTGTTTTTTTATGGATGCTGTTTCAGGCCACCTATACGCTTGGAGAATACCCTCGAAATTTGATCGAACATGGCGTGCAGTATCTGGGGAAATTAATCGGGACAATCATGCCGGAAGGATTCTGGAGAAGACTGATTTCTGAAGGAATTCTTGCCGGCGTCGGCGGTGTCATCGTCTTTTTGCCGAACATCCTCATACTTTTCATGGGCGTAAGTTTTATGGAAGATACGGGGTATATGGCACGGGCAGCGTTTATCATGGATAAAATCATGCATAAGCTCGGCATTCATGGAAAATCCTTCATACCGCTGGTGATGGGATTCGGCTGCAATGTCCCGGCTATCATGGCCACCCGAACCCTCGAAAACACCCGCGACCGCATCATCACGATTCTTATCAATCCGTTCATGAGCTGTTCGGCACGGCTTCCCGTGTATGTGCTGTTTGCAGGAGTATTTTTTGCCGAACACGCCGGAAGCGTCATTCTTTCATTGTATCTGATAGGCATGATTATGGCATTCATTTCTTCCCGGCTTTTGAGCATGCTTTTTTTTAAAGCACAGGCCGCGCCGTTTGTTATGGAATTGCCTCCATATCGGTTTCCTACTGCCCGCGCGATTCTTTTCCATATGTGGAACCGCTCATCGCAATACCTGCGAAAGATGGGCGGCATCATTCTCATTCTATCTGTTGCCGTGTGGCTCTTATCCGAGTTTCCGCGCAATCCGGTCAACGTAAACGCGAATACTGAGGTTTCAACCCATGACACAATTTCCGGCTTTGAAAAACAAAAAGTCGCACTGGCACACACGTACATGGGAAAGCTCGGAAGTGCTGTGGCACCGGTTTTAAGCCCCCTTGGTTTCACCTTGGAAATGAGCGTCGCGCTTCTGACCGGAATTGTTGCAAAAGAGGTTGTTATCAGCACCTTGAATATTTTTTACACCGAACAGAATGCCGGCATTCAGCAGCAACCCGCAGACCTCGAAACCGCGCTTCGCAGCGATCCGGCAATTACGCCGCTTGTGGCGTATGTGTATATGCTGTTCGTGCTTCTCTACATTCCCTGCGTGGCAACCTCGGTGGCAATCGGGCGTGAAATCGGCTGGCGCTGGGCTTTTTTCAGCATTGCGTACAATCTCACGCTCACATGGTTTGTGTGCTTTGCGGTGTATAGAATTGGAATGCTCGTAAGCGGTTATTGTGCGTAATAATGGTCACGCGATATAAAAAATCGCCCGTATATTACTTCCGATAATATATCTTATGTCGCATAAGAAAATTCATTTCCCGTCATAAAAAACGCTTGCAAAATTCCATATGATACTAAACATTGGTATAGGTGAGAGAGTATGAAAAACCAATGTTGCGTTGAAACAATCTGGGAATTCGACATCCGGCATATTTATTGTTTTCCGCTGTTTCTGGCCGCCATTCCCGCCGGCTTTCCCTCTCCCGCCGACGACTATATCGACCGGAAGCTCGACCTCAACGAGCTTTTGATTCGGCATCCGGCGGCAACGTTTTTCGTGCGCGTCGCGGGCGATTCAATGGTGGGTGCCGGCATCCATTCCGGCGATATCCTGGTGGTGGACCGCGCCCTGCCGGCGGAACACAACCGGGTGGTGATTGCGGCAGTAAACGGCGAGCTTACCGTAAAGCGCCTTTCAAAACAGAATGGGAAACTGTATCTTCTGCCGGAAAACGACGGCTTTGAACCAATTGAAGTAACCAATGAAATGCAGTTTGAAATCTGGGGTGTGGTGGCCCATGTCGTGCATTCGCTCTGACGGCCGCGCCATCGCGCTGGTGGACTGTAATAATTTTTACGTGTCGTGCGAGCGCATCTTCCGGCCCGATCTTGCAGCGCGGCCGGTGATTGTGCTTTCAAACAACGACGGCAATGTGGTGGCGCGCTCAAACGAAGTAAAAAAACTCGGGCTGAAGTTCGGCGCGCCGCTTCACGAGTGCAGAGAATTTATCCGCAAACACGGCGTGAGCGTCTTTTCGTCGAATTACACCCTCTATGGGGACATTTCGCATCGGGTGATGGAAACGCTTGCGGCGTTTTCTCCCCGCATGGAAATCTATTCGATCGACGAGGCGTTTCTTGATCTCGGCAGAATGGAGCATGCCGCGCGCGAAACCTACGGGAAAAAAATCCGCCAGACGGTCGAGCGCTGGACGGGAATTCCCATCTCGGTCGGAATCGGTCCCACAAAGACGCTCGCCAAACTTGCCAATCACCGGGCGAAGCACAATTGCCCACAGGAGGGCGTATTCGATATCGGCGGCGCGGATATCGATGCGGTTCTTGAGCAGACGCCCGTGAAGGAAGTCTGGGGAATCGGTCCGCGCTATGGAGCGCTTCTCAATCGCATGGGCGTGCATACGGCACGCCAGTTTCGCGATCTTCCCGATTCCTGGATTCGCGCGCACATGACCGTGGTAGGGCTTCGAACCGCATGGGAACTTCGCGGAATATCCTGTCTATCCATCGAGGATGTCGCGTCGCCGCGCAAGGGAATTGTAAGCTCACGTTCGTTCGGAACACCCGTCGAATCTTTCGAGCCGCTGCGGGAAGCTGTTGCCAGCTACGCATCGCGCGCGGCGGAAAAGCTTCGGCGGCAACATTGCGCTGCCTCATTCGTCGGAGTATTTCTCGCAACCAATCCCTTTTCCGACGAACCGCAGTATTCGAATTTCATTTCCTATCGCCTTCCGCTGCCCACCTCCTCGAGCTTTGCGCTCATCCGGCATGCTGCCCATTGCCTGGAGCGGATCTACCGCGAGGGCTTCCGCTACAAAAAAGCCGGCGTTATGCTTGCGGAAATTGTGGACGGACGCTTTGAATCGGCAGGTCTTTTCGAATCCGCGCATGAAATTACCCGGGAAAAACGCCTCTTTTCTGTGATCGACCGGGTCAACGAACGCTTCGGCGCGCGGACAGTTTTTTGCGCATCAGAAGGCATCGGGCAGGCGTGGCACATGCGCCGCGCGTTTCTCTCTCCGCGCTATACCACCTCGTGGAACGAAATCCCCGTGGTGCGCGCCTGACAAAAAAAGGTTGCCCCGAAACGTAAAGATTGTAGCCTGGGTAGTAGGGGCGATTGCTGATTGTGGAAAGAATACCTACCGAAAAAGAGTGCTGCGATCTGATGCGGGAATATCACATGCTTCCCAACATCATTGCACACTCCAAACAGGTGATGAATGTGGCGCTGAAGATTATCGATAATCTTGCGGAAGGCTGTAAAATACATCGCGCGCTTGTGATTGCCGGAGCATTGCTTCACGATATCACCAAAACCCGCTCTCTCGAAACAGGCGAGCGCCACGATTCCACCGGTGCAGAACTCCTTCGCACTCTCGGCCTTCCCTCCGTAGCGTACATTGTTGAGCAGCACGTTTTTTTCACCGATTTCAATGCAGACGGTCCGCTTGAGGAGCGCGAGATTGTGTATTATGCCGATAAATGCGTGATGCATGATGAAATAGTTTCGATTCATACCCGGGTTGATGACCTGATCGCTCGGTATGGTACCACCGAAGAGCGGCGCGAAATGATTCAGAAAAACAAAGCCCTCATTATGGCAATAGAGGCGAAAATCAATCGCCATTTGCGGATTGATATCCATCAGGTAGTGGGAGTCTGAATCACCACATGAAGCCAGATTCGCGTTATCTCATTTTAGATTGCTACGTTGATGAACCTGCATGCTTTGGCGTACCGCCCTTCATCGCACCCTACCCCCGGTACGTGTATGGCGCGCTTGCGGACGCGGGAGTCAATCCTTCTTTAATTGCATATTGTACTATTGACCAGTTGCGCGCGGATGAGTATGCAGTAGATGAAACATTCGACGCAGTGTTCGTCATCGGCGGTGCGGTGGTGCCGGGAAAATATCTGCATGCGCGCATCGGAACGCAAAAAGAAATTACAACAATTATTTCGCAGAACGCGCAGTGCAGATTCTATCTTGGCGGTGCAATCGGTCGGCGGGCAATCGATGCCGGTTGCCGCAACGCCCACGACATACCGGGAGATATAGAATTCTTTGCCCACAATTACGCGAAGGGTTTTCCGAAATCCGGCGAGCGTTCGGCAGACGATATCGCCCGCTGGTCGGTTCTGGGTGCACCGGTTGTCCGTCTGCATCCCGAATATCCCCATCTCATATGCGAGATTGAAACATACCGGGGATGTCCACGGCTTTCAAAGTGCAGCTTCTGCCAGGAATATCTGCGTTCGGGTGTATCAACGCGTGCGGCATCTGCCATTATCGATGAAATCGACATGCTCATCGAATGCGGGATATCGCGATTCAGGCTTGGATGTCAGCCCGATATCATCCAGTACGGTTCACAGTGTGAAGAGTATCGAAACGGCTTTTCCAAACCCAATCCGAAAACGGCACTATCTCTTTTTAATGAATTACAAAAACGCCGCATTAACGGCAGGATTCAACTTCTGAATATCGATAACGCAAATCCGGGAAGCATCGTACATTTTCCCGATGAATCGGCTGAGATTTTAGGCGCCATTGCCGGGATGATTACGCCGGGCGATACCATTGCGCTGGGCATTGAATCGTTTGATGAAAATGTGGTACGAGCAAATAACTTAAAAGTGTCCCCTGATGAAGCAGTTTATGCCGTAAAAATGATTAATGAAATCTGCGGCACGCGACAAGAAGGAATTCCCAAGCTGCTACCCGGCGTAAATCTCATCCACGGCTTGCCCGGTGAAAGCGAAGAGACGTTTAAATTGAATTATGATTATTTAAAAACTATGTTGGATATGGGACTGCTGGTGAAGCGTATCAATATTCGAAGTATCAATCCTATCAAAGGGACACCTGCTGGAAACGCTGTCAGAACACCGAATACTCCTGTGCGAAAACGCTACGAATACTATCGCGAAAAAATCCGCAAGGATATTGATAACGCCATGCTGAAAAAAATCTATCCGCCGGGAACTGTCCTGCGCAAGCTTCGGCTTGAAACGGCACAGCGCACGTATTCCTATGCCCGGCAGATTGCAAGCTATCCAATAACTGTGAAAATTCCTTTTGCTTTTGAAGCTGAAGAATTGTTCGATGTTCTTGTGCTGGCGCATCAGGAACGATCTTTGGTGGCAATTCCCCTCCCCTTTGACATCAATACCCTTCCCTACTCTGCACTTAAATATATACCGGGATTGGGTGCCAAAGGTGCGGAGAAGCTTATACTTGAACGCCCGCTTGAAAAGACGATAATGCGGGAGAAGTTTCCCGCTCTACCGGAATGGCTGTGCGGCTAAACGATTAATATTTTCTTCTTTCCTTGTTGTGATTCAGCCGGTTCATGATAAACACCGCAATGAATCCGCCAATGATGCCGGCAATGATGTTCACTCCGGCATCGCGGGCAAGAAAGGCCAATATTTTAACAGTGATATCGTAGAACAGTTTGTCCAGAATAAATGCACCTATGAGCGCCCCTATGACACCAACAACGAAGCCGCCCATAAAACCGGCAAAAAGGTCGCGCATCTTATAGTAGTAAAAATACCAGGAAATAGCAGCACCGATTGCAAGAAGTATGGCAATCGATCGTAGTACCAAAAACATGTCGTGAAGCCAGTCCATTGTGCCCTCTCAAAAATATGTTACAGTATAATACAATTAACGGCATCTTCCGCCGATGTAATTATAAAAAGAAAATTTCGCCCTTCCCCTGTCGAATCAGCTTCGGTTCATCTTCCGAAAAATCGATTATTGTCGAAGGCTCAGATAACTTAGGGCCGCAATTGATAATTATGTCAACTTCATTTCTCAATTGTTTGTCAATGAGCGTGGGTTCAATGACGTATGAACCGTCTTCAAGATTCACGCCGGCGGAAAGAATCGGCCTTCCGAGTGCATTCACCAACTCGAGCGCAATGATATTATCCGGTATCCTCACGCCAATCGTTTTCTGATGTGTGATGGCTATCCTGGGAACAGTTTTTGACGCTTTGAAAATGAACGTGTACGGACCCGGAAAAACTTTCTTCATGATTTTAAACGCCTGGTCTGAAACATTTCTCACATATTCATGAAGCTGGCTGATATCGGAAAATATGAAACTCAACGGTTTATTTTTCGGGATTTTCTTGATGGAATATATCCTTTCGATTGAATTTTTCTGCATGATATCGCAGCCGTACGCATACACCGTATCGGTGGGATATATCATCACGCCGCCTTTGCGAAGCACATCAACGGTTTTTTCAATAAAGCGCCGCTGCGGATTTTTTTCATGTATTTCGAAAATGTGCATCATCGTACTCCGGCTGGAAGCTTTTTATGCTTCGAAGTGCAGTCAAGCGATTTTAGCGGAAAAAAAATAAAAAAAAGCTTTTGCAAGAGTGGTTCTTGCAAAAGCCTTCAACCTGGTAATTCAACAATAGGAGTGTTATGACAATTATATCTTCGGCATTTTTTGAAAAAGGCTTAATGTTTTTTTTTGAAAAAAATTATTTTCATTAATGCATACCCTTCCGCAGTATGTGCCATATTGCAATATGGTAAATCTTAATTGGGGAAACGATAGTTGAATCCGGTATTAAAAGACCATTTCCTGAGGCCACGCGGCATGAAACGTATTTCGAAGCCGACGTTTCACGCCATAACAAAAAGCGAAAAGTGCAATGACGTGGTACGATTGTCGGTTGTGGTTGACGGGAAAGGAGCCATCGTCGATATTGGTGCTGAGGTGTACGGCTGCGGCTATTCAATTGCAGGTGCATCGATTTTGAATGAATGCGCCCAGAATAGCAATATCGAAGATGTCGAAGGCAAATTCGAGCGGAAAGTTCAATTGCTCTTTAATGATGTTCCTGAAAGCAATCAATATTGCGTACGCCTCTCTCTGGAGGTGTTCCGTAAGATTTATGAACAGTACAAAAGTACAAAAAGATAAACAACTTCCCGTCCACCGAGATTATGATGCGTGGGAATATGCTTCCGGCACGTTTTCGCCTGTCACCGTGAGCGTCAGTATGGAGTATTCACTTGCACTCTCAATTAACGGCAATCGCTATCTTACCATTGCAAGCTCGGGAAGCGACCTTCGCGAGTTGGCCGTGGGGCATTTGTTCAGCGAAGGCATCATCACGTCGGCCGATGAGGTCGCAAAAATTAATATTGATACGGAGAATATTTCTATCAACATCACCGCAGTTGAAAGTGAACGAATGATTGAAAGGCTTCTGCGCATTCGAAGCATCCCTTCAGGATGCGGTAGCCAATCAGTGATTGCTGTCACCTGCAATGGTTTTTCTATCCCCGGTATTCAATTGAGAGCTGAAAATATTATAACGATTATGAAGGAATTTTTACGCTTTTCAGAAAACCATAAAATAACCCGAGGCGTTCACAGTGCCGCCCTCTACACCGCTTCGGGTGAACGCGTGTCTTTTTTCGATGAAATCGGCCGTCACAACGCCGTGGACAAAATCATAGGAGACGCGCTTTTACGGCAAATTTCTTTGCATGACAAAATACTTGCATCCACCGGCAGAATTTCCGGTGAAATAACTGCCAAAGCATTGAATGCGCGCATCCCTGTTGTAGTATCTCGCTCACATCCGACTAATATTTCAATCGATCTTGCACGCAGTCACGGGATTGTGCTCATCGGCAGGGTGCGCGCCTCTTCGTTTACCGTTTTTAATGGCCGAGAATTATTTGATGCTTGATAATAGCTATGGTCGAGATAGAACTTAAAATAAAAAGCCGTGATATCGAGACGCTCATCGACGCAATTAATAAGAATGTGCAGAATCCAGATATCGAGCTCGTACGCAAAGCATACCTTTTTGCGGAAGAGTCGCATAAAAAGCAGCAGAGGCTTTCCGGAGAACCGTATATCATTCATCCTCTTGAAGTGGCCATTATTCTGGCGAATATGGGCCTCGATACCTCCACCATCGCCGCAGCTCTCCTGCATGACGTGGTGGAGGACACTGAAAACACGCTTGAGGGAATAGAAAAATTATTCGGCAGGGATGTTGCTCTTCTTGTTGACGGCGTGACAAAGATTTCCTCTTTAAAAAAACAATCGAAATCGAGCGAGCAGGCGTTTAACCTGAGAAAGATGCTGCTCGCAACAATCAAGGACATGCGCGTCATCCTCATAAAGCTCGCCGACAAACTCCACAATATGCGCACCATCATGTTTCAGCCGGAGCACAAACAGCTCGAAATAGCGCAGGAAGTGCTGGACATTTACGCGCCGCTTGCCGGAAGGCTGGGAATTTCAAAAATTCGCTCTGAACTCGAAGATTTAGCTTTTCACTGTCTGAACCATGAGGAATACCACGAAATCGCCAATAAAGTAGCCCAGCACAAATACAAACTGGATGAGTTCATCGATTCCGTCAGAAACGTCTTGCAAAATAAATTCAACGAGCTTCACATTCACGCGGAAATCACCGGGCGCGTGAAGCACTATTATTCAATTTACCGAAAGATGAAAAGCCAGCAAAAATCAATGGATGATATTTTCGATATCCGCGCCATAAGAATTATCACGGAAGAAATACGCGATTGCTACGGCGTGCTCGGCGTCGTTCACACTCTCTGGACCCCCATAACTTCGCGGTTCAAAGATTACATCGCGGTGCCGAAGTCGAACATGTATCAGTCTCTTCACACCACCGTCATAGGGCCGGACAGTCATCCGCTTGAAATACAGATACGCACACGCGAAATGCACCGTACTGCCGAAAACGGGATTGCGGCACACTGGGCATACAAAGAAAAAGAAAAGGAAGCGGCGAAAGAATATCGTCAGTTACCCATTCTCAAGAATATCGACAAGTTCGAAAAAGAAAACGATTCGAGAGAATTCATCAAAGAATTGAAGATGGATCTCTACGAAGATGAAATTTACGTTTTTACTCCAAAAGGAAAAATTATTAAACTGGCGCAGGGATCCACGCCGGTGGATTTTGCCTATGCCATCCACAGTGAAGTCGGTTCGCACTGCGTGGGGGCGAAAGTTAATAATTCCTTAGTGCCCCTTCGCACAGAACTGAAAAGCGGCGATATTGTCGAGATTCTCACAAGCGCAAAAGGACATCCATCAGAATCATGGCTCAAATTTGTCAAATCAGCAAACGCGCGATACAAAATTCGAAATTACCTGAGAAAAGTTCAGGAAACTGAAAAGGAAAAACAAGGCAAAACTGAAACCCCGAAGGTGTCAAAATCCGTTGAGGTCTCAGTTCCAGAAAAAGATTTAATTAAAATTCGCAAAGTCGCCAAAAAAAATAAAATCGGCATCAGCGTGGAGGGAACTTCTAACGTTCTCATTCGGCTTTCCCAGTGTTGCCAGCCGATACCTGGGGACGATGTGGTAGGATTCATCACCCGCGGCCGCGGAATCGCAGTTCATAAGAAAAATTGCCCTTCCCTCAGACGGATGCGCGTTGAAAAAGAACGATTCATCGACATACGATGGGAAGAAGACTCCAACAACGCCACCTACCCTGTGAAAATAAAAGTGCTTGGCGATGACAGACCCAATCTTTTAAAGGACATCGCGGAAGAAATATCGATCTGTAAATCAAATATCATAAAAGTTGAAGCGCAGGTTATCAACGTAAATCAGGCGGAATTTAAAATGATCCTGGAAGTGAGAAACACGGATCATCTTTCTGAAATAATGAAACATCTGAAAAAAATAAAAAATATCACCGAGGTGTTCAAACTGAGCGAAAAGGTGGTTCGCAAATGAAGATTGTGCTTGCTTCAGCTTCTCCGCGGAGAAAAGAATTGCTCGGTAAATTTTTTTCCGAATTTGAAATACGTGCTTCGGACGTGGATGAACGACCACTTCTCTTCGAAACTCCAGTCGAACATGCAGAGCGTCTTTCATTTCTCAAAGCCAGCACCGTCTTTGCCTTTACACAAAAAGATTACCAGAACCAGCTTGTCGTCGCATCAGATACCATTGTCGTGCTCAATAACGATATCCTCGGCAAACCGAAAGATTATTCCGATGCATTTCGCATGCTGTCATTGCTTTCCGGTACAACTCACGCTGTCTGCACGGCAATCACTTTGATATACGCACGAGAAATGAAACGCGATATTCTCACGCAAACCGAAGTTACAAACGTCACATTCAAAAAACTTTCCGAAGATGACATCGCACGCTATCTTGCCATAATTGAATGGCGCGACAAAGCCGGTTCGTATGCCGCACAGCACGCCGGAGAGTTGATTATTGCACATATTGACGGTTCTTTCACCAATGTCATTGGCTTTCCTTTGCGAAGGTTTTTTGCGATGCTCGCAACACTTGGACTTGAGAGGATGCTATTTGATCATCCTTGCCGAGGGGAAGCGATACTGCAATAATCGCATAGCTTCTTTTGATAAAGCGCTTGACAGTGCGGCTGTGCGGTAATATTTCATCACGTCTGCAACGATGATACTCTTTTCCGGGGTTTTTCGCATGAGAACTTTGATATATCCGATTATGCGTCGTTTTTGTACATCAGCAGGAATCCTTTTTTTTGCAATCTTTATTCATGTGTGCTTTTCCGGCTCGCTCATCAGCGAATCCTCCGCATCCGCGCAGGTAGCTGTCAAGCAGCAACATGCAATATTTTCTTCCACACCTGAAGAAGACGTAGAGCCAACAAAGTGGGAAATCGGGAATACCATCATATCAAATGAAGACCGTCTTGAACTGTTTAAAAATCATATTGCAGATATTGGCGGCGGCTATGTAGGGCTTGGAGGCACGCAGAATTTTTTACTTTCATCGTGGGCGAATTCCGAATGGGTATGGCTTGTTGACTTTACCAAACGCGTTGTTACAGCAAACATGCTGCATATTGCTTTTCTCAAGCAGGCCGATACGCCCGAAAAATTCAGGGCGCTATGGTCGAAAACATCATCCAGAGCGGTAGCAGAAATAATTGATAAGGAATTCAGCGGTAATCCTGAAATTGATTATATAAAAAAAACCTGGAAAATCGGCCTCGGATACATTCCATGGCGCTTTCGCAATTTAGATAGAGTGACAAAGAAGTACAAATACACGATCTGGCTGAATGACCAGAAATATTACGACAGAATCCGCAATCTCGCGCTATCGGGAAAAATAATTGCACGGAAAGGCAACTTGAACGGAACCATTACCATACGCGGCATCGCCGATGCGGCAAAAAAAATGAACGTTCCCATTCGACTCGTATATCTCTCAAACGCCGAAGAATACATCCCATCATATTCGGACAACTTCAAAAAGAATTTTACCGCACTGCCTTCCGACAGCCGATCAATGCTATTACGGACAATTTCATTCCAGAAATTTAAGTATCCATGGGCCCCCGATTCGGAAATCTCAACCGACAAGGGATTTCACTACAATGTCATGCCGCTTTCCCTTTTTCAGGAATACCTTTCGAAGCCGATTCAGAAGCGCAGCGTACACGATATCATGCGCTCGGCCATAATTGATGCGACAAATGGCATCAGCGCAGTCCAGATAATTAGCGAATTACCTCAACCAGCAAAAGTGAAAGAAAAAAGCGTTCCAGTAAAAAATGATGCGAAGGGAAAATAATACCAATGTATGTACCACATCGACAAATACTTTTTCTTGTAATGATATTTTTGTGCGCTGTTCTTGCATGCAA
Source organism: uncultured bacterium (assembly GCA_937921485.1). Taxonomy (GTDB): domain Bacteria; phylum Spirochaetota; class UBA4802; order UBA4802; family JAGODF01; genus DYLV01. The sequence goes on along the minus strand of CAKZSV010000007.1, from coordinate 149,733 downwards.
TATGCGTGCAAATGGAAACACCGATGGCCATCTTCCCTGCGCATCTTTAAAGATTCCGGAAGGCATGAGATGCATTCCGGGAGGCGCATTCATACGCGGCAGCAACCGCACCTCTGTCGATGAAGACAGCGGGAGGAAAGTGAAAGATGAATTTCCGGAAAGCACTGTGGAAGTAAGCACTTTTTTTATGGACATCTTCGAAGTAACATTTTCGCAATACCAGGAGTGCGTGAAGGCCGGCGGCTGCAAACCCGCCAAACCGAATTATCGGGGCTACAGCAGACCGAATCAGCCAATGCTCGGGGTCAATTGGTATCATGCTTACGAGTATTGCAAATGGGCGGGGAAACGCCTGCCGACGGAAGCGGAATGGGAAAAAGCCGCAAGGGGAGATGAAGGCGATTTGTATCCCTGGGGAAATGAACCTGCGGACTGTTCGAAAGCAATAATTCAGGAAAAAGGGAAAAAAGGTTGCGGTAGCAGTACCACCTCGGATGTGGGCTCCCGCCCGTCATACCGCTACGGACTGTACGATATGGCAGGAAACTCATGGGAATGGGTGAACGACTGGTACAGCGAAAGCTATGAAAAATGCGGTTCGGCGTGCATGGGCAGGGATCCGAAAGGGCCCTGCAACGGCGAAATAAATTGCTCTGGCCATCTAAAGAAGGTCGTTCGCGGCGGATCCTGGTGGTGGGACGGCATCTATGCACTCGCATTCAACAGGCGGCCTCATTATGCATCCAATCAGCCGTTTCATCATTTTGGCTTTCGTTGTGCAAAAAATGCGAAACTTGATTAATTGCACAATAGGACAAATATTGATTGACGACTTACAGTAAGTTTATTATTGAATATACAGCCTGTCATGGCTACTATCATTACTTGTTCAGAACCTGCAATGGTTGATACGAGAAAAAGTGGCAAGAAGAAAGAAATAAATTTTTTAGATAGTTATTCAGCCGACACGTCGGTCGTATCGTCTGTGATAAATTCTCTTGTTGAAAATCTCAATATAATGGAATATCCGCGTGAAGAAATCGATGAAATAATTCTCTCGATGGATGAAGCCATTACCAACGCGGTACAGGAAACAATCCGTAAGAAAAGAAGCGCCGCTGAATGCGGATGCCTTGAGGAAAGGCGGGAAATTACCGTCAGATACAACATCACCGAAAGAGACTTCAATGCGACAATCATCGACCACGGCTGCGGCCTGGACATAGAATCGCTCATCGGCATCATTCCCAATAGCGAATCAACCGATTACCATGATCAGATTATACGCTACGCAACCGATTCAGAAAAAAAGAAAATAACCGTGCGATTAAACGGCAAGGAAATTCCACTAAAAGGCATTGGCGCCGGATTAAAAATAATACTCGCATTTATGGATTCCGTGACAATCGACCTCATCGACAAACAGAAGATATTGTCTGCCTCCGTTTCCGAACACACCGATGGCACCATACTCAATCTAAAAAGGAAAAGGCGATACGATTAATGAACGTCAAATCACCCAAAGCATACAATAACGACACCTTTATGAAATCAAGAAATGCGCGCACGGTGCGCATTCTTTGCGAGTATTTGGAACCTGAAAAACGGCTTCAGGAAAATGGCATCATCAACACGATTGTTTTTTTCGGGTCGGCCCGCATCTGCCCCGGCGGCTCAGCCGAAGCCAATATGCATAAATATTATGATATCGCGGAAGATCTCGCCTTCCGTCTTGCAAGCTGGTCGAAATCAATGGAAAAACCGGAATTTACGTTCAATATCTGCACCGGCGGTGGTCCTGGAATTATGGAAGCGGCAAATCGAGGTGCCAGCCGCGCAGGAGAAAAAACCATAGGATACAATATCTCGCTTCCTTTTGAACAATACCCCAATCAATATATCACACCTGAATTGAATTTTGAATTTCACTATTTTTTCATGAGAAAGCTCTGGTTTTTGTATCACGCAAAAGCATTGGTCGTGTTTCCCGGCGGTTTCGGCACGCTCGATGAATTTTTTGAAGTTCTCACGCTAAAACAAACAAAAAAGCTCGAAAAAACCGATATACCAATTCTTCTGTGCGATGAAGAATTCTGGAAAGATGTCATCAACTTCGATAAACTTGCGTCATGCGGATTGATATCGCCGGAAGACGTATCGCTTTTTAAATATTTTTCTACGGCCGAGGAAGGTTTTTCATATTTAAAGTCGATTCTTGTACCTATGATCAAGGAAGTTCAGCATATCGTCAAAGAAAATGACGCCGCATCACGAACGTGATTGCTGCTCGATGACATGGAGGAATTAATGAAAAATCGCAGACTTTATTGTATACTGCTTTTACCTGTATTTCAATTTCACTCTTCATCGTCAGTGGGAGATCACCAGTTCATTAAACAACGATGCGATAAATTCAAATATGAAATCACCGTACCCGCGCACTGGGAGACGGACGAGATTACGCTTGAGAAAAAACATATATTTGTGTCGTTTTCCGCCGATGCTGAGATTCGCGTGAGGGCTTTCGCCGCGGAAGATACTAATATTGAAACTACTGTCTGGAAGCGACGGTGGAACCTGAGGGCAATAGATCCACTTCTTGATAATATCATTGAAACAGAAAAAATTCACATAAGGAAAAATATTCGAGATAAACTTCTCGTATTCGAATATCGTTCCAACAAGAAAAAAGTTCTCCAGCGAACGCTAATCAGCCAGAGTGGCAATATAATATACATAGTGGACTGCAAATCTTCCCTGCGTTCATTTTATAAACATGAAAAATACTTCAATATTGCGCTTTCGAGTTTTGAGATTGCTCCGAACGATGCTTTGGACGAGAGCTTTCACACTACACCTCCAGCATCGCAGCCGGCAGAGAACAAAGAAAAAAAGTCGGTGATTGATGCAAAAGAAAACGATGAGGACTCATTGTAATTTCGAATTACGTGCCCAAGGCCGGACTTGAACCGGCACGGACATGAATGTCCAAGGGATTTTAAGTCCCTTGTGTCTACCTATTCCACCACTTGGGCTAAAAAATGGCGAGATTGCGGATGCTGATGAGGCGCCGAGCGGATTCGAACCGCTGCATAAAGGTTTTGCAGACCTCTCCCTTAGCCACTTGGGTACGGCGCCAGTATACGATCATTCGTGTACAACACACAATGTAGCATGTAATTTCATGTCAATACATTTTTTACGATTGCTTTTCCATGTTATACATAAAACCTCGTTTCTTTAATTGAAATTATTAACATAATAAAAATTATTAATAATATTTATTATCATTTATATTATATTTATGATGTAAATATTTTGACGTATTTGTAAATTTTGAAAAAAAATAAAACACATTATAAAAGCATCGCAATTACTATTGACAATTATCCCCTGCCCCGCAGAATTGGCATGGTATGGGCCTCATGTGAACGGATACGTAGCGATGGGCTATATCTATTACAACATTTCAGGAGGTATTTATGGTAAGACGGATCGAAAAAGCAGCTGTAATCGGTTCCGGTATCATGGGGGGAGGAATCGCAGCTCTCTGCGCGAGCGCCGGAATTCCTACTCTATTGCTGGACATTGTACCCTTCGACCTTAAGCCCGAGGAAAAGGACAATAAAGATGCCCGCAACAGAATAGTGAAAGCCGGTCTGGAAGGTGCGAAGAAAGCGAAACCCGGCCTCTTCATGGACAAGAAGACCGACCCCGATTTGATTTCCATCGGGAACCTCGAAGACGATTTCGATAAGTTAAAAGACGTTGACATTATTTTTGAAGTTGTTGTTGAAAATTTAAAAATCAAGCAGAGCCTTTTTGAACGCGTTGAAAAGGTGATGAAGCCAACCTGCATCATTGCTTCAAACACCTCAGGTCTCCCTCTTGCAAAAATGGCCGAAGGACGTAGCGCTCAGTTCAAAAAGAATTTTGTTATCCTCCATTTCTTCAACCCTGTTCGCTACATGAAGCTTCTCGAACTTGTCGCAGGGCCGGATACCGATCCTGAAATATGCAAATTCGTAGAACAGTGGGGAGAAAAAGTACTCGGAAAAGGAATCGTGTGGGCGAAAGACACGCCGAACTTTATCGGAAACCGTATTGGTGTGTATTTCATCGCTGAAGCGTTCCGTCTTCTCAAAGATGCCGATGTGACGATACCCGAAATCGACGCGATGTTTGGACCCACGTTTGGTCTTCCGAAAACCGCTCTTTTCGGCCTCGCAGACCTTGTTGGTCTCGATACAATCGGGCATCTTTCAGAAAACTCCTATCAGCTTCTTGTCAATGATGAACAGCGCGATGTGTATCAGTTCCCGCAGTTCGTAAAAGACATGATTGCCAAAAAGATGCTCGGCAACAAAACCAAAGACCAGGGCGGTTTCTACAAGAGCGAAGTCGATCTTGCAACCTGGAAGAAGATTAAGAAAGTCATCGACGTAAAGACCGGCGAGCACAAGGAATTCGACAAGAAAGCCGTTGTTCCCGAATGCGCAAAGAAAGCAAAAGAAGCGAAAACGCTTGCTGAAAAACAAAAGGCCATTCTCTTCAGCGACGACAAGGCTTCGCAGTTTGCGTGGAAGCTCATTTCCCGTGCGGCGATTTACACCGCCAACCGCATACCTGAGATTTCCGACACAATCGTCGGCATCGACAACGCGATGAAATGGGGATATGCGTGGGAAGCCGGCCCCTTCGAAATGTGGGACAACATCGGCCTGGAGGAATCCGTCAAGAAGATGGAGGCCGACGGACTGACGATTCCCGAAAGCATCAAGACGATGCTGAAAAAAGGAAACAAAACCTTTTACAAAATCGAAGGCGGCAAGAAGTACTACTACGACCTGATAAAACAGGAATATAAGCCGATCATTTTCAGCGAAAACTGCCTGTTCCTTGAAGTCTTTAAGGCCGACAAGAAGAACGTGGTTATGTCGAACGATTCCTGCTCTCTCATCGACATCGGCGATGGCGTGTTCGACCTCGAATTCCATTCGAAGATGAACGCCATCAACAAGAATATGGTCGATTTCATGACCGAAGCCGCGATGTATGTGTACAAAAACGGCGTCGGCATGGTCATCGGCAACCAGGCGCCCGGCATCCCCGGTGCTTTCTCCGCGGGCGGTGACCTCTCGTATATGCTTGGCCTTGCTCGTTCCGGCAAATTTTCTGAAATCGATCAGTTCATCCGCAACGTGCATGCGGGTATCATGGGCATTCGCTATGCTCCGTTCCCAATCGTCGCTGCCCCCTACGGAATGACGCTCGGCGGTGGCTGCGAAGTCTGCCTTGCCTGCGATAAGATCGTCGCCCATGCGGAATTATACATGGGTCTTGTGGAAATAGGCGCCGGCCTTGTTCCCGGCGGTTGCGGTATGATCAACCTCTGGCGCAAATTTATGGACTCGGTGCCCGGTCCGGCAAAACTCACCGACTTTGGCGGATATTTCATACCCGCGTTTATGAATGTTGCCCAGGCGAAGGTATCGATGTCCGCGGCTGAAGCGCGTGCGAACGGTTTCCTTGGCCCCAAAGACAGGATCGTTTTCAACAAGGACTACATCATCGGCGAAGCGAAGAAAGAAGTCCTCAAGATGCTCGACGAAGGCTATGTGCCTCCGAGAAAGAAGAAGATTCCCGTCATGGGACGCGAAGCAATCGGTATGGTGCATGCCGAACTTCTCAATATGAGAGGCGGCGGCTACATTACTCCGCATATGGAAACCATTGCGAAGCGTATTGCCTTCTGTATGGCGGGTGGTCTCGTGAATTGCGGTACGCTGGTTGATGAAGAATATCTCATGACCCTCGAGCGTGAAGCTTTTGTTGACCTCTGGAAGACTGAAAATACGCAAAAGATGGCTGAGCATATCATGAATACCGGCAAGCCGCTCATGATTTAATTTTAATATTATTACAGGAGGATAATATGAGAGAAGCGTATATAGTTACTTCAGTAAGAACCCCGGGCTGCAGAAGGTCCAAAGGAGCTTTTGCAAACACGAGGCCTGAAGACCTGCTGGTGACAGCGCTCAACGGTCTGATGGAAAGAAGCAAAGGCGTTCCAAAAGATGCGGTAGAAGACATCATGGTTGGATGCGCTTTCCCTGAGGCTGAACAGGGCTTGAATATCGGGCGGATTGCAGCTCAGATGGCGAAATTCCCCGATGCCACCTGTGGCGCTACTGTTAACCGATTCTGTGCTTCCGGGCTTGAAGCGATTGCCCTACAGGCAATGCGTATTAAAGCCGGCTGGTGCGATGTTGCGATCGGTGCCGGCCTTGAATCCATGTCAATCGTTCCCATGGGCGGAAATATGCCGCGGCCTCATCCTGAATGGGCGATGGAGAACCCGGACGTCTATATATCCATGGGCATGACAGCGGAAAATGTAGCGAAACGCTACAACATCACCCGTGAGATGCAGGATGAATTCGGATTCAATTCCCAGATGAAAGCTGCTGCTGCGCAGGAAAAGGGCTTATACACTGAGATTGTACCTACTCCGGCTGTTTCGTATGTGTATAAAGACGGGAAGTACGAGAAAGTGATCAAGATGCAGGATTTCGACGATGGCGTCCGCAAGGATACCACACTTGAAGGCCTCAAGAAGCTGAAACCTGCCTTCGCATCAACCGGTTCCGTGACTGCAGGAAACTCCTCGCAGACCACCGACGGTGCTGCTGCAACTCTGCTTATGAGCGAAGAAGCAGTTAAGAAATACGGCTTGAAGCCCATCGCAAAAGTTGTCGGCTATACCGTTGCCGGCTGCCGCGCTGATGAAATGGGTGTTGGCCCTGCGTATGCGATTCCAAAACTTCTAAAGATGTTCGGTCTGAAACCTACCGACATCGGACTTTACGAAATAAATGAAGCATTCGCGTCGCAGGCGATTTACAGCGCCCAGCAGATCGGTCTTGCCGATAAGAAATATTGGGCGGCCGACAGTGATTCTCGCATCATTAACGTCAACGGCGGCGCAATCGCCCTCGGCCATCCTCTCGGATGCACCGGCGCGAAGCTCTGTGCTCAGCTTATGACGATGATGCAGAAAAAAGGCGCGAAATACGGCGTTGAGTCGATGTGCATCGGCGGCGGAATGGGTGCCGCGGCGCTCTTCGAACTTTGCGAGTAAGTTTTTGATTGAACGAATTTCATGGAATGGCTGCCGAAAGGCGGCCATTCCTTTTATATTCATTGGATGCCATGATTAGAACGACATCAATCACTGTATCATTAATCCTCTTTCATCTTTCCTTTTCTTTTTCACAAACCACCGAAGCGAATATTCTCCAAAAGTTTATCAAAGAAAACGATAAAATAACCTCAATCGATTGCTCTCTTGAACAAATCATTTATGAAAACAATGCTATTGAAAAATACAAAGGCCGTTACCGCTCTGATAAAAAAGGCAGATTCAGAATCGATTACAGCGAACCTTCCACGCAAACGGTCATTTCAAATGAAAAAAATCTTCTATGGTATATGCCTGACTCAGAAATACTGTATGTCATACAAAACGGCCCGGCTGATGCAGGAAATCACAAAAGATTATATCCGAAATTATCGGGTGGCATCGACAAATCTTTGAAACACCGCTACCTGGGAATGTGGCCATGCGGATTTTTTACCCTTGCGCACCACTTTCTTTTCATTGATGTGAAAAACGGACTGAAGCTCGACATGGCTATTGCCGTAAAAGACTTACGACTCCTCGAAAAGAGAATCCGCGACCGCGACGGAAAAGAAATAATTAAGGAAATGTACGGGGATTATCACACCATCGGCCAGGTGCTTTTTCCGGGTAGAGTTGACGTCTATGCGAAAACAAAAAACGGCTATGTCCGCAGCATTTCATTTTATAGCAATATCCAGCTGAACATTCCCCTTGGCGATGAAGTTTTCAAAATGCGCGTCCCCAAAAAAACGCGCGTACTGACGTACGGAAGGTAGTGATGGCTTACCGTCTCTTGTACCATTTGCTGCTACACTGTATAATAACTGGGGCATGGGTTATTTCTGTGTATGCTGCGGGTTCTGCAATCACTGTAAAAGCTGCAACAGTTAATTTAGACTTTCAATCCGTGATTGAACGATATTCAGTGCCCCTTTCTCAGGATGATCTTCGCCGCCTTGCCATGGAAATTACAAATTTGTATCATGAAAACGGTTATACCACGAGCTATGCGGAAAAGGTGATTGTGAAAAAAAACGGTGATATTGAAATCCTCGTTCGTGAATCCAGAATAGCAGCTGTGACGGTGCTCGGAGTAAATAACGACTATAAACAGAAAATTATTAAACTGCTCAAACCCCGGCAGGACGAACTGTACAATACCATTACAATAAAAGAACGCGCTGAATATGCCGTAAAATCATTACAGCTATCTTCAATGAAAATTAACCTAACGAATATAGACGGCACCGCTGACGTGAATCTAAAAATTGACGCGCGCAGTTCATCATTCGGTTCTGCAAAAATGAAGTTGCAATATGAGCCTATCTATGGCCTTTCACCTTTCATCGGCTATGATCAAAAATTTGATGAAATTACGATTACTCTTTCAGGTAACCTTGGCATCAAGGATTCTGCCTACAGAAAAAAATTCGCCCAAGCAATGGTCTCCAATTCCACTGCAGATGCCCTTTCCCTCTACATGACGTTTGAATGGAGCAAAACTATTGAAACATGGTCTGAAGAACTGAAAGATTTCACCACAATGTCCCGCCGTCCTTCATTTGGCATCAAATATTCACTCAACCGCAATATTCTTTTCGATGTTGCAACTGCAATGGATTATATCGTCCTTGAAAACTACCAGGATTCAGCAAAATCATTCCATGATGTTTCATTTTGTATATCAGGACATTACACCGATGCACCCGATATCATTGTACCTGGCAATGACACGAAAATTGGAGTGTTCTTTTCTTTCACTAAAAGCAATCTGGAGGAAGGAAAGTTCATCAATACACGTTTTTTTTCGCATACCGTATATACTCCGATATCCTGGATACACATCAGGCCTTCACTGTCGGGCAATTATACTGCCGCTGAGCAGCGATTTTACCGCGGCTATGCGTATGATGAATCATTTCCCGTAAAAAATAGCTACGCATCAACTCACGCGCGCATTATGGGCAATGTGTATTTCGAATTTGAGGTCTATCCAGAGATGATACATCTCGGGCCCACGTGGCATCAGATGTTTTATTATAATGAAACCTCGTATAAAGTCGAGTCCTCAACGGCTTTCGGAATACGCACGAGTATTGTTTTAGGAAGATTTTATATCAACGCAATCTGCCTTTCGACGATTGAGAATATGTATTCGAAGCCGGTGTTTCTTTTCTCGGCCAGTGGAGTATTTTAATTATGGGAGAAAACATGAGAACTGAATGCGGTACGGTGATCGATGTCCAGAACAACTATGCCATACTTGAAATCATGCAGCAGGATGCCTGCGCTTCCTGTGCGGCTCATGAAGCATGTGCCGTGCTGGGAGGAGGAAAAAAGCAAATATCGGTTATAAATTCACTTAATGCAAAGAGAGGCGATGGGGTGGAAATCTGCATAAGCGACAGGGGAAGCCTGATATCGGCACTTATTGTGTATGCGTTGCCGATACTGCTTTTATTGGCCGGCATGGTATGCGGTTCTGTTTTTTTCCAAAATGGCGTATTTTCTTCCGACGGCGCAATGGCTGTGGGAGGAATTTCGGGCATACTCATCGCATTCGGCTTCATCAAACTTATTAACCCCATAATTAAAAAAATGAATATTTTTCGACCTAAGATGCTTCGTATAATCCATAAGAACGATTTGTAGAAAAGTATGAAAAAATCACTCTTAAAGGCCGAAAATATACTGTATGTCTCATATTAATGAAATGTAAACCTGTATTCTCAGGTAATACAAATTTTATGCGTTCAACAAACGTATCACAAGGCGTGGTGCAATAGTAATGGAGAAAAAAATTGTTGATCTTACATCATACAGAGTAGAAAAATCACTCAAAAGCGAGGGATATATGATTAAAACTGACAGAAAAAAAAGAATAAAACTTCTATTAAAGATAAAAAGAGATTGATTTTTTATTGATTGCACCACACTATTGCGGAAGTCTCCCAAATACAATAAGCTTGAACATTGAAATAGGCAGGACATTACGCCCATGAGCAATGGAATTGAGAATAATCTTGAAAACAACCGTGAAGCCATTAAAAAGGAACTCGAAAAACTCAAATACGAATTCAAGATAGAACTACCAAAAAAAATCGCGGAGGCGCGCGCATACGGTGATTTGCGGGAAAATGCGGAATATCATGCAGCCCGCGAGCGGCAGTCGTTTGTGAAGGCGCGCATAGCTCAGCTATCTGAACAATTAAGCCGCCTCAGCGATATTGACCTTTCAAAAATTCGCCCGGACTGCGTGGGTTTCGGCTCCTCAGTCGTTGTTCTGGATAAAGACGCGGGAAAGGAAATTGAATTTTCGTTTGTATCACCCCAGGAAGTGAACCCCTCCGAAGGCAAAATATCTCTTTCTTCGCCAATCGGCCAGGCGTTGAACAATAAGAAAGCAGGAGAAGAGGTAGTGGTGAATATTCCTGCAGGGAAAAAAACGTTCCTCATTCAAAAGCTTATAACCATTCATGGCAATATTTATGAAGCTGGTACAGATTAACCAAGACAATGGATTTTCGGATTTATGGCAACTATCAAGGAATTTCAAGGATTACGGCCCATTAAGGAACTCGCACATCTCATCGCTGAACTACCCTATGACGTAGTAAGCACTGATGAAGCGCGGCAAATTGCATCCAGGCGACTGTACAGCTTTTATCATGTATCCAGGCCCGAAATAGATTTTCCACCTTCCATCAATCAATATGACGACAGGGTTTACGAAAAGGGAAAGAAAAATCTTGATGACTTTATTAATCAGGGTTTTTTCATCAAGGACAAGCATCCCTCGGTCTATTTGTATTCACAGGTCATGGACGAAAGAATCCAGACCGGCCTTGTCGCGGGTGTGAGCATCGACGATTATATAAATAATATAGTAAAAAAACATGAACTCACCCGGGAAGAAAAAGAATTAGATCGCATGAAGCATATTGATGTACTGAATGCACAAACCGGCCTTGTTTTTTTAATGTTCCGACAAGACAGCGAGAAAAAAAACATTTTTAACCAGGCGATGAGTGTATCACCCGAATACGATTTTCATGCTGAAGACGGAGTCAGGCACATTCTTCGAATAATTACCGATAGGACTCTTATTGATGAGTTTATAAAAGCATTTGCACATACCGATTTCTACATTGCCGATGGACACCACCGCGCCGCCTCTGCAGTACGCATCGGACAGAAACGGCGGGAAGAAAACGGCGGCAAAGCGGGCGAGTATGAGTATTTCATGGCCGCGATTTTTCCTCACGATGAATTGAAAATACTACCCTATCACCGCGCGGTAAAAGATCTTAACGGCTTGTCCCTTGATGATTTCGTCGCTTCAATTAAAAAGAAATTTAAGGTTGAAAAGACCAATCTGGATACACCTCCGGCGAAAAATCATTACTGCATGTATGCGGGAGGTTTCTGGTATTTGCTCACTCCCACGTTCGAAATACCGCCCGATCCGATTGAATCTCTCGATGTAAAAATTATACAGGATCATATTCTGGCTCCAATTTTAGCCATACGCGATCCCCGCACTGATAAACGCATCGATTTTATCGGCGGCATACGGGGAACCGGTTACTTAAAGAAAATCGTTGATGAAGGGTCTTTCGCGGTGGCTTTTTCGATGTATCCAACTTCTGTCGATGAGCTCATGAAGATATCTGATAAAGGGGCAATCATGCCTCCAAAATCGACATGGTTCGAGCCAAAGCTTTTAGATGCGCTTGTAATTCACGAGATATGAAAAAAAACTTTTCTTGAATGGCGGTTGGCAGGCGCCCTGCTACTTCGATTGATACACGATATGTGGAGACGAGGGGAATCGAACCCCTGACCTCTTGAATGCCATTCAAGCGCTCTCCCAACTGAGCTACGCCCCCTGGACAACGAGTGCATGATTTTAATTACGCGCTATTTGTCAATAATTTTTACAGCACCTTTGATAATGATTCAGGCATTAAAGTATTGATTGTTAAATAATACTACCCTAATCGAAACACATAAAAACAAAACACATTTATTTGTTGACATCCTGCAATTCTTCAGTTAAAAGCATATGCGGAGGTGGACAGATGGACTTTAAATATGAATACGAAAAGCTTTTGAAAGAAAACAAATTACTCAAGCAGGAACTTGATAACTGCAGAAAAATGATCAGCGGTTATGAAAATGTACTGAAATTGAACGAAAAAGAGATTGAAAATGCCGAAGAAATAATGAAAATGTATGAAAATATTGTCGAATTTGCCAGAAACGAATTAATCCTTGCCACGGAGACCGCGAAAGCACAGGAAAGTGCATCACAACTCAGTCGTCAAGAACTCATGAATGCTCTTGCCCGAATCAAGGAGCTGGAAGAGCAAAACAAAAAGTTAAAAGAGAAAAAAGTACAATAGTAATCATAAAGCAACTGTAAATACGACAATGAGAAACCCGGTTTTTGCCGATAAGATACCTGTACGGATGTATAATAAAACTTCAAGATTACAATACTAAAAGACATGTGGATAACATATATATTTCTTTTTTCAATTTTGATAGTGCTCACGATTGTGGTGCTTTATATCCTTTCCGTTTACGTGTTTCCAAGAAAAATTGAAGAAATCGCCAAACTTATTGAGGCAGGCCAGACAAAACTTGCCATAAGAAAACTTCTTGAAATAATTGAAAAAGACGACCGGAACTCCTACGCGCATTATCTCCTTGCGGAAGCGTATCTCAAAGAGAATAATATTCAATACGCGATTTTGGAGTACCGCCAGGTTCTGAAACTTGCGAAATTTGATCAATACGTGAATGAAGTCGCGACACGGACGAAGCTTGCCAGGATTTATCTCGAAAGAAAATCCGTTGATGAAGCCCGCAAAGAATTTTTAATACTGACGAAAATCGATCCTTCAAATTTTCAGCCATATTACGAACTGGGAATGATATATTTCAACGCCGATCAGCATGAAAAAGCTGCCCCGTTTTTTAAAAAAGCCGTAGCGCTCAACAGGGAACATGCGCTTTCGTATTATTATCTTGGCCAGATTTATTACCGTATGAGTCTTTTCCAGGATGCAAAGCAAATGTTCCTCGAAGCGCTAAAACGAGATCAAACGCATTATCGCTCTCACTATTTTTTGGGGCTCGTACTGCGGCAGCTCGGGGATTATGAATGGGCCATCAAGGAGTTCGAGGTTGCCCAGAAAGACGATGATATAAAGTTAAAATGTTTTCTTGCAAAGGGGACATGCTATCTTGAAAAAGAAGTGATTCCAAAAGCGATTGTCGAATTTGAAAGAGGGCTCAAGTTTGCTAAGCGCGGCAGCGATACGGAATTGAATCTCAGGTATTTCCTCGCAGATGCGCAGGAGAAAATGCGCGATCTGCATTCAGCCATCGCGAACTGGGAAAAAATCTACGAGGTAAATAAAAATTTCCGAGATGTACAGGAAAAGCTCAAATCTTATGCAGAATTCCGACAGGATGACAGAATTAAAGATTTTATGATCGCCGGCCTTTCTCAGTTTGAACATTTGACCAGAAAAATCGTTGAATCTATGGGTCTCACCATACTTGATGTCAATATCATTAGCGATACGGATATTGAAATACTCGCGACCGAAACCGAAGGAAAATGGCGAAACACTCGAAAGACCAATAGAATCGTGCGGGTCATACGAACGACTGACTCAATTACGGATAAATTGCTGCGTTCGATTCATGAATCGATGAAACCGAAGAATGCCACCCGAGCCGTTATTATTTCCACCGGCGAGTACAGTCAGAATGCAATTGATTATTCCAACACCAGGCCGATTGAACTGCTTGGTAAAACCGACCTTATCAAACTATTGAAGAATGTCGGCGCATAAATTGCTCTGCTAATGAAAGATTACATACCAATTATAACGCACATTCCTTTTTTTCGGCACTGCACATCAGGCGAATTGGAAAATCTCGCATCACGCCTGCGCATATCGCATGTAAAAAAAAATCAGACGCTCGATTTAAAAAAAATCAACGCAATAAACATTATTTTAGAAGGGATTTTCCAGCTCGAGGTGTTGGGGAAAAAGGATTATATATATCTCACGGCGGGTTCTTTTTTCGGTGATTATCCTTTCGCAGAAGTTAAAAACCGGGGAATAATCCGGGCGGTCTCAGATGCAACCATCGCCCATCTTAACTGCGACGAATTATACGCATATTTTCTGATCAACTACCGTTTTCTGCGCGGCTATATCCGCTGCATGGAATCACTCGGGGTGGATCTCATTGATTCCGGCAAAGATCTTTTCAAAAACAGGACCAAAATAGTATCGGTCTTCAGCCTGAACGGCCAGTCGGGAAAATCAACCATCGCACTGTCATTGGCTGCTTCTCTCTCCAAATTTGGAAACAGTATTGCTCTCGACCTTTCATATTCAGGTACATCGATTTTCGATATTGCCGGGAAAAAAATCACCGCGCCACTATCCCAAAAAGAAGCGGATTTCACCCGGAGCGCGTCAATTATCAATTCACGAATAGAAAAAGTAACGGATAATTGCGATATTCTGAACATCGTACACGGATCAAAAGTTAAAGCAGACCCTTCAATACTATCGCCACTTTTGCTTGTTCTTTCAAAAACGTACCACTATATCATTCTTGATATTTCCAATTACGATGCTGAATTGAGAAGTGTCGTTTTCGAACAATCTGATTTCATCATAGGCATAGTTTCCGATAAAGGTGAACAGGAAGAACTTGGAACTATCTTTGATTATAGTCTATCGGACGGCCAGCAGGTGTATTATGTATCCAATGAATTTTTTACGAAAAACATTCATCTGCCTGGAGCATTACGATGGGGCATCGTTGCATCCGGAAATATGGATAATCGCATCTCGTTGCTTGCAGAGGCGGCCCCTGATAATCTTGTGGAATGCATCATCAAACCCCGAACTGCTTTCGTGATGGATACAACAGGGCCGGATGCTCTCCACTATGCGTGGTTTTTGGAACTCTTGAAGCAATTGAATCTTTTTAATATTTTTGCGGCATCCTCTTTCGGAGGGATCCCTGTAATATTGCA
Source organism: uncultured bacterium (assembly GCA_937921485.1). Lineage (GTDB taxonomy): Bacteria > Spirochaetota > UBA4802 > UBA4802 > JAGODF01 > DYLV01. Next base: position 134,476 of record CAKZSV010000007.1, on the reverse strand, counting down.
TATATTATTTAATGAAGCCGATGTATATCGAAAAAAAATGATCGATTTTATTGAAAATGTTCTTTCTCAGGTTCTGGAAGTGCAATTCCCTCGTGAAACTCTTTTTAGCCCAACGAAAGTGGAAAAATACGCTCGATCATTATGCGCCTCCGCACGGCTTGAATATATGAACGAAAGGGCAGCGTTTTTTTTCGCACAAAACCAAAATTCAAAAAAAATATTTACCACGGGGAAACTGTCTGACATGTTTGTCCTTGCGCTTGCCAATGTTCCTCTGTTTCCCCCCATCACAATTGGAGGCAATATATATCACTCGTTATTTCCCCATATCACATGTGAAACGGAAAACATACTGAGAATGGACATGGAAAAAATATTCAGGGTAACAATTCGGGGGAGTAATGATTTTCAGGGCATCAGAAAAATTCTTCCCTGGTATCGCACATATCACCGAAATGCATCAAATGTAATCTCAGGCATCACCCCTTCTCCTACGGGTGAAAGTCACGTTGAAATAGATATCAAAGGCCTGGATTCTTGTGAAAAAATTTCTGATTCAGTTTACAAACAGACAAATAAGTTCTTGAAAGAAAATCGTTTTATGTGAAATTTGCCTAAATTTTGAAACAGAGGGATGGCAATCCATGCGCTCGCGTAAAACAAATTTCCTTCAGATGGTTGTTTTAGTAAGTGGGATAGTGTATCTATTTACCGGTGCGCTATTTGCCGCCTCCCCTCATTTTTTCGGCAAAGTTTTTTTTCTGGAAATAAACGAAGATTGGTTTATGGAGATTCCCAAGGACGCATTTATGTTCGCATCAATCACCCTTGCGCGCTGCTTTGCAGGATTACTTCTCACTGTCGGCGTGACAATGATATTACCGCTTTTCGATCCTGTAAAATACCGTGGACTTATATATTTCACCAATGTGGTATTCCCGTTCATTTCAGCTTTTTTACTCATAAAAAGTTTATTCATCAACCCGTTGCCGGTTCTCATTGTCTATACAATTATATTTTCTCTTATCGGAGGCTGTGCAGTTATTGCCCTTTTGCTCACAAAGGGGATTGCGAAAACCGAACAATGATTTAAATTTTTGATTGATTTATTTTACTCATTTGCATATAGTGCAGAATATTGTAACAAAAATCTTGATGTAATCACATTTAAGCAATATTTACTTTGTTTACACTGGAGGAAATTAATGGAGTTAAAAACCAAAAAAGTCAACAATGTTATCGTCGCTTATCTTTCGGGACGGCTTGACGTACATCTTTCTGCCGATGTTGAAAAGGAAATCAACAAAATCATCAATAATGAACCAACATGCCATCTCTTATTGAATCTCAGCGATGTTGAATATATGAGCAGTTCCGGTCTCCGTATTTTTGTTTCAACGATGAGAATACTGAAAGAGTCCAAACGCAAGCTGTACCTCTGCAATATGAACAGCGCTGTAAAAAAGATTTTTGAAGTTGTGGAGCTAATGGATATGTTCGATATCTTTGAAACCGAAGAGGAAGCGCTTAAATCGTTTTAGCTTTGCGATATGCAATCTTGAAGTTCAGAGGAATAAAAAAAGCATCTGAGCATAGAAAATTCGAGCTTTTTCCTGTCGAAGGCGACAATAGCTTGTTCGACAGCGCGAAGCTTGAGTATCATGCTTTAGAGCTGAAACAATCCATCAAGAATTATTGCCTCTTTCAGTCACACAATTATTATCGCTGGCCGTTCTGGCTTTCGTCTGCTATTGACGAATTTAACCGAAATTATACACCAGTAGCACCACTTTATCTGCGCAATAATTTTCATACCGATTATCTGCAATTTTCGAATTTTCTTTCTCCTTGTTATTTGAAGATCGATCCCGTCGGTATGATTTGCTCATCACAATCATGCTGGTCGGTCGAAACCTGGGTATTGTTGGGCGATGAGCTTATCAGGCCGCACACTATGCCCGATGCCATATTTCAAAAAAGGGATGATGTTTCGGGCATCATCAGCACAGTGTGGAAACATCCCTTATTCATAATTACATCAGAACTATTCGGCACCCGAACCACTATTGACGAAGCAGTGCTAAACTTGCGATGCGAATTATCCCCCGGGGCGAAGCAACTGTCAATCATTCTTGCTATACGGCCTTATACGATTCACTCAATCGGCGGCGTTAACACCATTGAATATAAAAGTTCAGTTAAAATTATTCGAATAAATAAATCGGAAGCTGTCCACATTAGCACGCCGCCGAAAGAAATTTTCATCGGCAACTCGCAGATCGGGGATATTGACTTTTACAATTCCGCGGAAAAAATACACTGCGCTAACGGAATGGCCTCAATGGCTTTTTTGTATCCAATAAAAAAATCCGGATTCGAGCTAAATCTTCGCTTCAGTTTACATGAAAGTAAAACAGTTGAGCCATTGAATCTGAATTATGAAAATATAAAAAAAGATTTTCGAGTCTACATCGACCACATGAAGGAACGCGGAATGCAAGTTTCCGTTCCAGACAAATTGTTCGCCAGATGGTTCAACATCACCAAACAAAAGGCGCTTGAATCTCTCAGCAAGACAATTTTCGAAATAAAAAATGATACCGACTCAACTGCAATTGAAATATGGCCGAGGGCAAATATCCTGGCGATGGCATTATTACGCATGGGTTTCGATGATGAAGCAAGAAACATCGTAGATACCTGGGTGCATGCGGCACCGCCTTCCCAGGAGCACACCTTTTATGAAATCATAAAATTCTGCTACGGTATTTCTTCTTTTGCCGAATATTTCTCCATTTCTCGCGATACAGAACATCTCTCCCGGCAGATGGAAAAGTTAAAATATATCGCCGGCTCCGTGCTGAAGTACATTCAAAAAAATAAATCTTTTAAAAAATTCACTCTCACTAATAATTCCATTTCTGATTACTTTGTACCACACTTTCATGTATTGGACTCAATTATTATTGCACACGCCCTGTCTCAGTATTCCTATCTTTGCAGAACGATGGGCCTTTTTGGAGAAGAAAATACCTACGCAAACGAATCAACAAAACTGAAAGAGATGATCGTATTTCACATTAATGATACTCTCAAGAAGTACGGCGAGCATAATTCGTTAAAAACAATTAAGCTCGACGAATACGCTGCTTATATCACATTATGCAATTATCCTTACTATATAAACTCGATTCCCTCCGATCTGCTCGCGCAATACATACGGTTATTAGAAAGATTCTATAAAAAATTCCCTATTTTTATTCATTCGTCAGGCGGTTGGGATATCTTTTTATCGCTGTTGACAGCCAATAACCTTTTGCTTTTAAATAATCCCTCCAGCTTGGATATTGTTACTTTTCTTATGAATATGGCGCAAAATCGATATTCGCTCCCGTCCGTCATGCACCCGGTCACTTTGAAAGGAATTTCTTTAAACGGGGATTCCGACTCTGTCAATTCCGCTGTTTTTCTTTTTCTCCGAAATTCATTATTCTACGATCGGCCTGAACGCCTTGAGCTTTTTCCGGTTCCGAGAGAAGAATGGTTCAAACCAAAAGCGGAAATCGAGATTATAAATGCCCCCTCCCGTTTTGGAAAGATTAATTTTAAAGTTGTGAATACCGACAATGAAGTACAGATATTTTTTTCTGACCTTCCCAAATATATACCGCCGGACATCTTAATCCGCCTTCCATTTCCGGCGGAAATCAAACCCGCGGATGATTTTGTACTTAAAAAAGAATTTGGCAGCAGCTTTATAATCAACGGATGGCCTTCGGTTCTCCAATTTTCAAGGAAATAGAGGTATGTTGGAATGCTGCTCTATGTATTAATATTCGGCGTGGTAATATCCGGAATTTTCCTGTATTATAGCTATTATATCGCCCCAAGGCTTAATCCAGCTTATAAGGCAATGCAATACCTAAAAGACGGCAAAATATATGATGCGATCATCGAATTCAAAAAGGCTCTCGACAGAAGACCGGACGATTTCGTGATACATGCTAAATTAGCCGATCTGTATCTTCAGGAAAATGAAATCGATCAGGCAGTTTCTCATCTGGAAAAAATAATTTCCATCAACAAATACAATTATGAAATAGAAAAAGTCGATGTCCAAAAAAAACTTGCACGGGCCTATGACATGCGGGAAGAATACGATAAAGCCCTGCAGGTTTATCTCGAAATATTGAATTACATGCCGCTCGATGCTGATGCTCTTTATTATATCGCCTTCACCGCTTTGGGTCAGGAAGAATTTGAAATCGCGCAAAAATATTTCGAAAAGCTTGTCAGGATGGTCCCCGACAGTTTTGAAATTGCGTTTGCCGCCGGAATCTGCAGCTACCAGAATCAGCGCATAAATGATGCGGTATCCTATTTCAAATCGGCTTCATCGTTGCGCCCTGCATCCGATATTGCAAATATTGCGTATGCTTTTGCGCTCCAGCGGAAAGGTGATTTTCGACAGGCGCTTTTATCGCTCCAGAAAATCGGTGATACCGACAAAGATCCCGAAGTAATTTTTATTGCCCGTCGCCTCCAGGGTATTCTTTTAATGCAGTCAAGGAAATTTGATGAATCGGTAAAAGTATTTCAAGAGCTTGTCTCATTCTTGAAAAACAATGAAATGACCGATGCTCTGCTGATGACTCTGTATGATATTGGCTTTGCTTGCATAAAAGCTGAAAAAACCAATCTAGCCTATCAATACTGGAATGAGCTGTACGAGCTCGATAAATCATATAAAAAAGTTCAACACCTTGTAACGCTGCTGCGGAAAGAAATGGAAATCGAATACAAATATACCATTGAAGAAAGTGAATTTTCTGTTGAAGACTATATTCAGCCCTGGCTTGAAGAAAGCTTTCCCAAAGATTTTTTATGGAATGTATGCGGCTTGAAAAGCGATAAACAGATTAATTTTCGAGGATTGATGACAACCGCACGCATTGCAAAAGGAACATCAGATAAAGCGGAAATCGGAGCAGATTCATTCGTGAATTACGACAACATTCTGCAATTCATAAAACTCAATGCTGAAAATTTTAGAATTATCTCTAACCGTATTGTTTCAAAGCTCGGCTATAAAGTCGACCAGATCCTTACAACTTATCGGGAAAATGACGGAGTGGATTTTATTGCCATCTCACCCGAGAAGGAAAAAGTGCTGGTATGGGTACGGCGATGGGATAAGACAAAGGTAGGCGAAATACCGCTTCGCAACTTTGCACAGGCGATAAACGACTTGAAAACCGCGCGAGGCATTTTCATCACATCGGCCGAGCTTACCCAGACTGCGGAAAACAGCCTTCAAAATCTTTCTAAGGTTAAAGTAATTCCACCTGATGAACTGGCCATACTTCTGGAGGGATTGCTGTGACTGTAGCATCAACGCAATTGCCTATTTCGTTTGAAGACATTATTTTTTCTGATATAACATATAAAATAAGCAAACCACACGTCTCTGAACAGCTTATTCAATCCATAAAAAAATATGGCATTATAGAAATGCCTGTTCTCATACAAAAAAACAACAGGTTCATCATCCTTTCCGGACATAATCGGTTATCCGTGGCAAATGCCTTAGGGAACAATCGACAATTGTGCAGAATTCTTGAGACTTTCGATCCGATGTTTTTTTCACAGCTTGCGATTAAAAAACTGTATCATAACGAAATCGGCCCTATAGGGAAAATACGGTTTTACCAGATTCTGAAACCATACGAATCTGACTTAACGATACAAAATAGTAATTTATTCGATTTTGCAGTAAAAGAGCTTGGAATTCCTGCACATTTTCTCTCTTCGGATGAACTTATCACAAGAATATCATCCTTCCCGCCTTTGCTCATTGAATATCTCGAAATGAAAGATCCGGGTTTTAAAACTATGCGAGATCTGGTACATCTTTCCGATGCCACTGTTGCCATTGTAAGCAGCTGGATTGAATGCGTACCCATGCGAGTAAATATATTCAGGCAGATTGTAGAATTGCTGTACGATATTGAGCGCAAGGGCAGTGAGTGCAATCGCCTTCACAACATTCTGATTCCCAAAGAAGGCGATCCCCGGCAAAACGAAGCATTGTTATTGCAATCGCTTATGGCAATACGGTATCCAGATTTCTTAAAAAGAAAAAGCGAAGCAGACGCATTGATGATGACTCTTCAAAAAAATGGAGTGCAGACGAAATTTCCGCAATTTTTTGAGGGGGATGAACTCAGTTTTATCATTAACATTCGCAAGAAAGAAGGAAGCCATTCGTTTTTTAAAAAAATCGATAAAATCGATAAAAATACAGTTGAGAAGCTGCTCGAATTGTTGTAGATTCAAATTAGGATCATAACAGATTCATTTGAAAAAATCTCCCATTTCTACAAGAACCTTACGGCATGTCTCCTCGAAATTAAGGGAAGATTTATAACCCGCGGCGTTTCTGTGCCCTCCCCCCCCATTTGCCATAGCGATTTTGCTTACATCATAATTGCCTTTGGTGCGCATACTCACCTTTATCAAGCCATCAAAATTCTGTTTTACAAGAATGCTTGCTACAACGCCTTTAATGGTAAGCGGTAGGTTGATATTCATTTCTCCTTCTTCAAAAGGTGCACCGCTTTTTAAGAGCATCTCAGGCGTTAGCTTCATGAGAACGAGCCTGCCCCCATAATGTACTTCCATGCTGGCCAGCATGAGCGCCCGCAATTCAAAACTCGCCATCGAATTATTTTCATAAATTTTTTCATAAATCGAAAAAGGATCTGCGCCAAGTTCAACAAGATGGGCAGCAATTCTGAATGTCTTTGGACTTGTTTTTGGGTACCGGAAGGAACCCGTATCGAAAACAATACCAGCGTAGAGCGCACGAGCAGATTTCGGGCTTAATTGCTTTTCGAAATGCATGATGATATCATATACAATTTCGCAGGCCGATGAAGCTTCAACTTGGATGAAATTTGCTTCGTACTTATCCTTCCCTCCCTCGTGATGATCGATAATAAAATAACCGCGAATTTTCCCTTCGAGATACTGATTCAACGCGCCTATATTGCTCACATCATTCGTATCCAGCACAAAGAGCGCCGAATTATTTAAGTCTATAGCATTCTTACCTTTTTCTGAAAAAACAATTATTTCACCGACTTCATCAATGAACGAAAATTTTTCCGGTATGGGGTCGGAGTTGACAATAATCGCATCTTTGCCCATGGAAAGCAGAAGCTCGCGGAAAGCGATTTCCGCACCGAGACCGTCTCCATCGGGGCTTTCATGCGTGGAGATGATAAACCGCTCATGGGCACTGATGTATTTTCTAATATTATCAAGCCCCGGGTGCATTCACCGCTCCGCCTTAACCGCGCGCTTCCCGAGAAGCGGGAATCCCATCTCCCCGCGAATCGCCAGATACTGCTCCGCCGCACGGCGGGCCATGTTTCTCACCCGGGTGATGTATCCTACCCTTTCAGTAACGGATATCGCCCCGCGGGCATCCAGCATGTTGAAGACATGGGAGCACTTCAATACATAGTCGTATGCTGGCAGTACGAGTTTTATCGGTTCGTATTCAAGGATTCTGTAGAATTCCTTTTCATACATATCGAACAATTTGAAATGGAGTTCCGCATCAGCGATATTAAAATTGTAGTGCGAGAATTCAAATTCTCCGCGATGATGGACATCGCGATAGGTAATCACATCGTTCCACTTGATATCAAACACGTTTTCAACGCCCTGGATGTACATACAAATACGCTCGATTCCGTAAGTCAGTTCTACGGAAATCGGATCCAGTTCAATGCTTCCGCAGTGCTGAAAATAGGTAAACTGCGTTATTTCCATACCGTCAAGCCATACTTCCCACCCAAGCCCGGAAGCGCCTAATGTGGGAGATTCCCAATCATCTTCGACAAAGCGGACATCATGCTCTTCGAGTTTGATTCCAAGGTACCTCAGCGAATCCAGATACATGTCCTGCACATCCACCGGCGATGGTTTCATGATGACCTGATATTGGTAATAGTGCTGAAGGCGGTTGGGATTGTCCCCATAGCGCCCATCGGTAGGCCGGCGGGAGGGTTCCACATATGCAACATTCCAGGGTTCAGGTCCAAGGCACCGCAAAAAAGTCGCCGGATTGAATGTGCCGGCGCCGACTTCCAGATCGTATCCCTGAATAATGAGGCAGCCTTTCGATGCCCAGTATTCGTGCAGAAGCGCAATGATGTCTTGAAAGCTGTTTTTTGAATTATTCATAGCAACCTTCGGGAAAAAAATTTATGCTCCATATAAAGGCTTTTCGTAATCATTTTTGTCAATAAATATTCTTCTTTACAAATGATCGTTATCATAATTGTTTGTTTCAATGCGGTTAATAGTTTTTGATTATTCGTGAACGATGTATGAAATCACAAAGTATTAATACTACGGACGGTTCGATTTTCTATCGAAAAAACATCATTAATTCATCTGCCGCCCTTGTATGCCTTCATGGCGCGGGTGCCGACTCAAAAATATTTTTACCGATGGCGGCTGAATTACAAGGGGATATTTCAGTTATCATCCCTGATTTGCCTGCTCACGGTCAATCGGAATTTTCAGGTATTCCTTCTTTGCAGGATTATATTAATGCGGTAATTGAGATATTCAATCTCGAAAAAATAACTTCGTTTATTCCCATTGGTTTTTCAATGGGCGGCGCCGTAGTTTTTGAGCTTTATAAGCGCTTCAAAGAGCGCATACCGGCATTGATATTTATTTCATCCTCTTTTACGTTGCCGGTTTCTGCGGTGGTTTTCGATCTCATAAAAAATAATTATGCTACGTTCTGCGATTTTCTGGTAAAATTCCTGTACAGCAGAAATGCGAAAGAACCGCTACGAAAGTTATCAAAACAAGAACTTTTATCGATGAATCCCGCAATTATTGAAAACGATTTCAGAATTTGTTCAATGATAGATTACCGTTCAGAGCTTCATTCTCTGAACATACCCGTGCTGATTATCGCCAACAGGAAAGACAGGATGGTGCCGATTTCACTGATTGAAGAGTTTGCGCAATCTGTTGCACATTCAAAACTCGTTGCGTTTGAGGGCGAAGGGCACATGCCGCATCTTGAAAATCCGGAGGCAACCGCGGAAGAAATCATAAATTTCATAACAAACAGAGCTTAAATCTCTTAAATTACATGCGTGAGCAAAAACAGCCTGGCACGTTCATTTAATTTCCTGCAGTTGAACCGCATACGCCATCTTTAGCATTTCATGTAGTGAAATGAGTTCTTCTTTACTTGAAATATGAAAATACTGAAGAACAACTTCATCAATGAGCTCATAACGAATACGCGTATGTTCAATATCGACCAGCACATTAGACAGATACACCAAATACGTAAGTTCGCGATATTGATGTGGCGCCATATGCGGCCGGGTATGATATTCAATTGAATTGACTAATGCATCGTTGAATTTCCATTTTCGCAATATCAAAGCGCCCAGGGTGCTGTGGCTGACGCCAAGGCCGATTTCTTCGATGATGCCCGTGTCTGAAATCCCTTTGCGGCCGACTAAACTCTTAATTTTTTCAGATATTTCCGGCTTAATAGAAAGAATGACAAGTTTCCCTATGGAAGAAAGCAGAGCTGCCAGGTAGGCGAATTCGAGCAGATTATGTTTTTTAAACTTCACGGTCAACCGCTGGCAGTAAAAGGCCGTTTTATATGAATCCTTCCATGTCGTTTCGAATTTTTTATAGCGCGATTCAAGCACTTTCTGAACAGCACTCGCAATGAGAAGCGTGTTGATGCCTTTCATGCCGATTTTCATGACCGCTTCTTCAATGGAAGAGACGCGGTTGATCGTCATATATCCCGCAGAATTGGCGATTTTCAATATATTGGTCGTAAGCCCCGGATCTCTTTTAATTCTTTCAGAAATATCTTTTATTTTGGAATCAGGATTAGAGCACAGCATTTGAATCTCTTTAATATTCGAGGGAAATCCAGGTATCGTGTCGATCTCCCGAGCCAGCTCTTCCGCTACAGGAACGGCATTCTTTCCTTTCTCCGTGCTCAATTGCAGGATTACCGTTGCAATTGTGAGATTTTCCTTTTTCGTGATGCGAAATGATTCTTTCGGAAATCCGGCATTTTTAAAAAGCATCACCGCCATGATAAGCCCCAGACCAGCCCCTTCGGTATCGTCCAGAACATCATCGAACGCCTGAGAAATATCCGAATAAACATAGGCTTTTTCAATTATGGTATGAATTTTCTCCAGTTCCTGGGGAAGAATGGGAGAGTTATTAATCACATGCACCGCAAGCCGGTTGTTCTTCAAGACAAAAGAAACCCGCACCACCAATTTATATCGAACAAGTTCCTCAAAGGAAATCTTCTCTTTTTCGAACGCTTCCGATTTAAACGTACGCATACCCACTGCATAATTGTCTGCACTGTTGATATCCAGATTATTGTCGGCAAAGTATGCCCTTTTCATATTTGCTTTAATGGCGTTGTTGACGAGCTCCTTCACCACTGTGGTAAGCATATCTTTTAAATACAACACATCACATCGCTCAAGGTAGAGGTTGATGATTTTCAATAGAGCAATCTCCGCATCCGGATTTAAGAAATAGAACTGGAGATAGACATCACGCTCCTCTTCTATTGCAGACTTATAATCTTCCGGATATATGCGGAAATGTGATTGAAAATCACCTTTCAAGCGATTCACCTGCAAAATTAAATTTTTTCACCAGCCTAACAAAGCCCTGATTTCACCATGCGATGCATAGTTTTACTATTATACACTGTACAAGCTTTCAGGCACGGTATTAATTATCCTGTTAAAAAAAATCAAACCATTTATATGGATTTTTCGCTGTCCCTTCATAGATGCCTGCAAAACCGAAATAGATTTGTGTTTCGCCATCTTTGTTGAAACCTTTTGCATAGCCGACAAAGCCGCTGACATCCAGCATATAGCCGATGGTAATTTTTGCATGCAGTTCAATACCTGCGCTGGAGCGAATGCGCGGCTCATAGATTTCCGGTTTCCATACATCGCCCATCTCGGCGAATAGCACCATCCAGAGGTCTCTGAACATCACCGGAAAGGTTGAATATCCTATATCGGTTTGCACAATCGGAAACCGGTATTCAAGTGTTCCTGTCGCAAGCCGTGTGCCGTATATCAATCCCGCGGGATACCCCCGCAGTCCCCAGCTCTCCTCATCACCTGGCGGAGCGCCGCGCTTTCCTTTTTCATAACGTCCAAGGCTGTATGGAACGATATAATCCGGAGCATCAGCACATATCCCGCCTCGGATGCGAAACATCATCACCTGGTTGGCGGCAATTCCTGCAAGAAATGCATCAAACTCGCTGCGCGCTTTTACGAAGGTATACTCGGATCCGAGATTCGTGTTGTAATAATCTGCAGTAAGAAAAAAGCTCACCCCATTTTCTTCGCTGATCGAGTACGAATACATTTGCGCGTTACTAAAATAAATAACCGCAACAGCACGGGCAAGGCGGTCATGGTAGGTGTCAACCGATCCTATTGAAGAAACATCAATTTGCGTATCGGAATACACATAGCCGGCAAGAATTTCGAGAGCGGAAAGATATTTCAGGTAGGGAATATGTACTGCCGTGGATAGTTTTCTTTCAAGTTCCCTTCGCAAACGGTATTCATGCTGCCCTTCCCAGGGAAACTCATCCTTCCCGAAAAACAGTTTTTCGTCGTAATAGGAAAGTATAAGGTTTGGATACAAATATCCCAATACCAGATCCGTATCAACGATTGCGCGTTTCTGAAAGCTCAGCGCGATAGCCGATATTCGATATATCACCCGATACAGGGTATCCATTCCAAAAGTTTGCGCACCAAACGCAGTATCATTTTTCCCTTCCCAGACTTCTTCGCTGTAGGACACCGGAAGCCAGAACGCGGGAAGAACGCTTGTCCACATCGAGTACGGCGATGCGGTTGGCTGTTGTGAATCCTGGGTATCGTGAGAGAAGTATTCATCCGGCAATTCAGTCATTTCAAGATCGCCTGAAGGAACCAGATCGCCATATTCCATGAGCGCGATGTTGAAGCCGGTGTGATCATAATGCGCAAATGCAATTGTTTTGCCATCGGGCGCTACATCCGGATAGAACGCGCCGCCGATGACATTGGTGAGCATTCCGATTTTCCCCGACACAAGATCCGCTTCATAGAGATTATAGACACCAGTTCTATCGGAAGAAAAAATCAGCTTTTTCCCGTCGGGATGCCATGCGGGATGAATATCGAAAAAGCGGTCATTCGTAAGGCGGATATGCTTCCCCTGTTTTACATCATGCACCACAAGATCAGCAAAGCCGCTTTTATCTTTCATCGTACACGCAAGCCTGGTTCTGTCGGGAGAAATGCGCGGAAAGGCAAACTGTATGTCGGTGGTATTGATAATAACCGAATCCTTGGAGGATTTTATATCTCTTTTCACTACCTGATACGTGTTTTTCTCCTGCCGGATATAGTACAACTCTTCGCCTTTTGGATGCACATCCACGTAAATCGAGCGAAGTTTTTTTGATTTCTGAACGTAGCTTCTATCGAATTCAAAAATATCGGCATATAACGAAAAACTTCGGTACATTTCTACGTCGGCAACAATCACTTTGCCCGCATCCGTTACGGTAAGACTACGGGGATTATGAACTTTGCACAGCGCACGCGCCTTTTTATTGTTCAATGAATACTTCATGAGAGACGGCGCATCGTAGCCGGTCATTTTTATCCAGTAGAGAGAAGAGCCATCGGGATGAAATCGCGGCAGTATGGTATAATATCCGCTTGAGGTGATTTTCTGAACATTGGTCAGAGGTTTGCTTTTAATTTGAGCTATCTGCTTTTTATACGCTGTTTTGGCCTCTTTTTCCCATTCCCGGTAGAGTTCATCAACTCCTTGTTTGTACACGCAGCGTATATTATAATCCACCCAGTAGGGAAGAACATTGTCCGCATTTTCCATCATCACTCTGGCAAAGGTATCGGTGCCGAACTTTCTTTCAAGATACTCAATGAACAGGCCGCCGTACAGATACGGCACCGAACCGCCCGGCCATCTTCTCGGGAAATGCGATGCTTCGTCTATGGATTTGAATGTTCCTGCTGCCACTTCAGAGCGCATCACCATGTCGGTATAGCTGCTATTGTTTCTGCCAAAAATTGTTCCTTTCGATTCCTGATAGACGGCGTTGCCTTCAAGCTGCCAGAGAGGCAAAAACGTGTTCGGAAAACAACAGCGCCCTAAGGTATACCTCGTGAGGGAGGGAATTCCCGCGATGCTGTCCAGATTCAGAATATGCGTGTACTCGTGGACAAACACAAACTCGAGCCATTCATCGAAATTGTTGAGCACGCTATCGAGTTCCGGGCGTGAAAGAAATATCTGAATGCGGTTATAGGGAAATGGCGTTGCAAATCCATTCGCCATGTCCATAGTATCGACCAGGACCACATCAGTACGAAAAAAAGGTTCCCAGCCGAGATGCGGAGCAAGGCGAAGGTGCACTTTTTCGGAAATATCCGCAAGTTTCCTTGCTGGCCCTTCAATGCCCCGATGATAATGTATACGGAAATGTTTGGTTGTGATGGTATACCATCGAAGGCTGGGGTCGAACATTACGGAAGCGACCAATTCAGCCGCACACATCATACACAGCAATACGAGGAGTATTTTTTTCATGCAGTGCTCACACCGAATATGATTATTTTTTTTTAGATTTTTTTTCAGAATATAACCGATGCCGGTCATTATGCAAGTATTTTATTATGTGCTCATATCACTTTGCACTATTATGGAGAAAAATATTTTATTTACAAATTTACGGCAGGTGTAGTAATGCCCGTAAAAGTATTCGTTATTGAGGTACTGCAGATGAACGTCCTATTGATTAACCCCCCGTATCCTTTTGAGGAATCCCCCACCCCTCCCTTCGGTTTAATGAGCCTTGCCGCCTACATCCGAGAAAAAGGCCACAGAGTACGCATAGAAGACTACATTGTATTTCCCTATTCGCGCGAACGTATTCGCACAATAGTGAATGATTTCAAACCCGGTGTCATCGGCACAACCGGCGTGACGATGAATATAAAAAAGGCCGTGTCGATTTTGAAAGATTATAAAGAAGCACATTCCTCGGCGATAACCGTCATGGGAGGCCCGCATGTGACATTTGATGCACAGAATATGCTTGGCGAAAATTCTCATGTCGATTTCATCGTCCGCGGCGAAGGAGAGATTACTTTCACTGAATTATTGGAGTCGCTTGAAAGAGGTTCGGACTATTCTTCGATTTCAGGCATCAGCTTTCGAAAAAATGGTGAAATACTTCATAATGAAAATCGCCCGTTCATAGACGACATCAATATTCTGCCCTATCCTGCCAGAGATCTCATTGCCTTAAACCGCTACAGGGCGTTTGGCTTCCCCATCAACATGGTCACATCCCGCGGTTGCCCGCACAAATGCATATTTTGTGTCGGCAGCAAAATGGTGGGAAGAAAAGTGCGGTATTTCAATGTCGAGAGAGTTGTTGATGAATTCGAGATGCTTTCAAAACTTGGCTTCAATCAAATTAATATCGTCGATGACCTTTTTACCTCAAACAAAAGCCGATGCATGGCAATCTGCGAAGAAATCCAGAGAAGAAACATCAGGCATCCGTGGACGGCATTTGCCAGAGTGGATACCGTTTCAAAGGAGCTATTGCATGCCATGAAGGAAGCGGGCTGCACCATGCTCTGCTTCGGCGTGGAAAGCGGCAATCAGGAAATTCTCAACACCGTCCGCAAAAAAATTACCCTCGAAAAATGCCGCGAAGCGATAGCGCTGTGCGATGAGGCAGGCATTGCTCCGATGGCTTCCTACATTCTTGGACTTCCCGGTGAATCTTCCGAAACGATTCAGCAGACAATGGAATTTGCAAAATCCCTCACGCCGAATTACGGTTATCACATCCTTGCGCCATTCCCGGGAACAGAAGTCCGGGAGCGAAAGGAAGCCTACGGAATCCGGATACTCACCGATGATTGGGACAGGTACGACGCGAACCGTTCGGTCTCCGATACGGGACTTGTTTCTCACAAAGTAATCGACGAGATTGTTGATAATTTTAACGGCGGCATCAAACGCTACATCGAAAGCGCGATTAAGAGAAAGCAAAATGGCGAAGCGCTTTCCGCACGCGACGAGGAGATGATTCATAATATTTCATCGTTTTTTGTTGTGAAGGATATGATCATGATGGAGCTTGTTGAGTCGTATCAGGGGAAAAACAGCGGTGCCACCAAACTTGAAACTCTCACAGATTTTTCACACTTCATCGCAGAAAAAACCGGACATCCGGAGCATCTGATTCGTGGCATCATCGAAGACCTGGTGGCCAGAAACGCTCTTGGAGTTATTGATGCATCCGGAATCACGAAAATCTGCTGGCAATGAGCATTGAGAAGCCGCATTCACTTGTCCGCTCTACCGGCATAGTCGCTGCTTCGACGCTTGCAAGCAGAATACTTGGATTCATCCGCGACATGCTCACCGCACAGTTTTTTGGCGCGTCGGGTTCTCTGGACGGATTTTTTGTCGCATTCCGGATACCCAATCTTTTCCGAAGGCTGACCGCCGAAGGTGCGTTTTCCGTGAGCTTTATTCCGGTTTACACCGATTATCTTGTCAATCGCGGAGAAAAAGAAGCGCTTGAACTTGCCCAGAAATCACTCACCGCGCTGTCGTTATTATTATTAATAATTGTCAGCCTTGGAATGTTGTTCTCACCGCACATCGTATCCGTCATCGCTTTTGGTTTCGATCATCCCGAAAAAATCGAACTGACTGTTTCGCTCAACCGCATCAT
Organism: uncultured bacterium; assembly: GCA_937921485.1. Taxonomy (GTDB): domain Bacteria; phylum Spirochaetota; class UBA4802; order UBA4802; family JAGODF01; genus DYLV01. The sequence goes on along the minus strand of CAKZSV010000007.1, from coordinate 118,569 downwards.
GTTCCCCTATCTTTTTTTTGTCAGCATTGTCGCCTTCTCTATGGGAGTGCTCAATTCCCATAACTATTTTTTCGCCCCTGCGTTCTCTCCGGTGCTTCTCAATGTCGGCATCATTGCCGGCATCATCGTTTTCAGCAGATTTTTTGCCGAACCTCTTTACGGCATGGCATACGGCGTCCTCTTCGGCGGCATCTTACAGCTTTTGCTGCAAATTCCGTATCTCATCAAATCAGGATTTCGGTTAAAAATATCATTTAACCTTGCGCATCCCGGAGTTCGAAAAGTCGGGGCATTGATGCTGCCGCTAATGCTCGGAACCGCAGTCTATCAGATTAACATATTCATGTCAACGGTACTTGCATCGTTTTTGCCCGACGGCAGCATTTCGTATCTTTACTACTCAGACCGCCTCACCGAAATCGTTCTTGGTGTCTTCATCGTCTCGATTGGGAATGTGATTCTCCCTTCCATGTCGAAGCTTTCCGCATCCAATGATTTTCAAAAACTCAATACGATGTACGGTTCTTCTCTCCGCGCTTCGCTTTTTCTTGCACTTCCCTCTTCCGCGGCGCTTATGACCATCGGCTACCCGATAGTATCGGTGCTTTTCATGCGACAGCGATTTACCCCATTTGATGCGATGATGACGGAAAAGGCACTTTTCTATTCGAGCATGGGACTTGCAGCTATTGCGGTGCTTCGCACCACCACACCGGTGTATTATTCGCTGAAAGATACAAAAACTCCGGTTTTTACTTCTTTTCTTTCCTTCATCATTAATATTTCTCTCGGATATATCCTCATGAAAACCAGCCTCAAGCACGCGGGTTTGAGCCTTGCCAACACCATTGCCGTGACAGTACAAATCATCATTCTTGCGATTCTCCTCAGAAAAAAAATCGGATTAATACAGATTGACCATTTTATTTCATCGCTGCTTCGTATTGCTGCTTCATCGGTAATAATGGGCATCTGTCTTTTCACCGCAGCATCAACAATTGACTGGCAGCACGCGGCATTTTCAGTTCGATTGGCATCACTTGGCATTTTGATTGCCGCTGGAGGCGGAATATATTTTGTCTGCACATATCTTTTTGGCGTACCTGAATGCCGCTACTTCGTAAACCGCATCCGTACCCTTGCAAAGGGTAAAGCACTGTCATCGTAAAAAAATTTCTTGACGAATAGTATGCAAATTTACTTAATTGCGCAATTGCGCTTCATTCTCAAGAATGTTGTTAAAACCGGCTTTGCATGATTTCACCGTCCGGTTGTAATTTACAGTTCGATACTATTTGCAGGAGAACATAATGGCGAAAGAAAAAATATTCTGTGCAAACTGCTTGCATTGCGTTGTCATCAGGCAGTATGAATCCGAACCGGACAGGTATGTCTTGCGAGTAAAATGCCTGAAGAAAAAATGGGTAAAACGCTCGGGCGAAGAAAAGCTCTATAAATATTTCACCGTGGCCCGCAGAATCATCGATGATTGCGATGATTTCGTCGAATGCGGCGAACTCTTCCCCTACATTAAAAATCTGAGAAAGGAACTTCCCATCAAAGACGAGATATATTCCACGAAAGGATGAGCATGCTATTTCGGGGATTTATTCGCGGGTTTAGCGGGTTTAAAGGAGGTATTCATCCGCCGGAAAACAAATTTTTTTCCGAAGGGAAGGAGTTTTCCTATATTTCAATTCCCCACACGTGCTTCATCCCGCTCCAGCAGCACCTCGGCAAACCCGCAAAACCGGTTGTCGAAGAGGGGCAATCTGTCGAAGAAGGCCAATTGATCGCCGAGGCGGATGGATTCATTAGCGCGAATGTACATTCCTCAGTTCCCGGCAAGGTGGCAGGTATTCGTTCGCATCCCACCGTGTATTCTACAAGAACACAATGTGTCATCATAGAAACCGAGGGTGCGTTTTCTGCAACATCAAAAACCAGCCAGGTTGAAAATTGGGAAACTCTGTCGCGCGAAGAATTGCTTTCCCGCATTAAAGATGCGGGGATTGTTGGACTTGGCGGCGCCGCCTTCCCCACCGCGGTGAAACTTTCCCCGCCCCAGGGCAAAACGATCGATACGCTTATTGTCAACGGCGCAGAGTGTGAACCCTACCTCACAGTTGACGATATGCTCATGCGTACTTTTCCAGGTGAAATCCTCGAAGGCATCCGCGTCACGATGAAAGTGCTTGGGGTTGACAAAGCAATCATCGGCATTGAAAAAAACAAACCTGAAGCAATAGCTAATCTTAAACATGCAATCACTGAAAATAAACTCTCACACAGTATCGCCCTTGTTGCGCTGCAAACGAAATATCCTCAGGGTGCGGAAAAACAACTTATTAAAGCACTTCTGGGTCGCGAAGTACCATCAGGGGGACTTCCCATGGATGTCCGCGCGGTTGTGCAGAATGTCGGCACAATATATGCAATTCGGGAAGCCGTGCTCTTCAAAAAACCTCTCTATGAGCGCTACATCACGGTAAGCGGGCCAATTGTACAAAAACCGGGAAACTATAAAGTACGCCTCGGCACGCGAATATCCGACATTCTCGATGAAATCGGAGGTCTAACCGAAGAGCCGGCAAAAGTCATTATGGGCGGTCCGATGTGCGGAATTGCACTTGATTCTCTCGAAATTCCAATTGTAAAAGGAACGTCCGGAATACTGTTTTTCGGGAAGAAAAATGTGTACAATGATGCCTATCTTCCCTGCATACGTTGCGGAAGATGCGTGTCCGCATGTCCGGCAGGGCTTCTCCCCTGCGACTTATCGGTTGCGGTTGAGAGAGGCATGAATGATGCGCTTGAAGCATTGAAACCCTTCGATTGCATCATGTGCGGTTCCTGCACCTATGTGTGTCCGTCGCGAAGGCCTATCAGCCATTTCATCAAATTGGGCCAGCAGCGATTGAAAAGCAGATCCGCCGCCAAATAATCGCGCGGGTATTGCGATATAAGCGTGCACACGCATCGGCACTACAATGATCATCCGGAACTGGTTATGGCAGAAGAAAACACCACGAACGAAAAAGAACAAGAGAAAGAAAAAGGATCCTCGAAACTGGAATATGTGCTTTCGATAGCTCCTCACGTGCGCTCATCGCAGAGTGTTTTTACCGTCATGTGGCTTGTGGTCATATCGCTTTTGCCTGCTACCTCGTATTCCTTCTATCTGTTCGGTCTCAATGCGGTGAAACTGGTCGTGGGCGCTGTGATTGCAGCAATAGCCTCTGAAGCGCTGTATCAGCTTTTAATGAAAAAGAAGATGACCGCGCTGGACGGCTCTGCCGTCATCACCGGGCTTTTGCTTGCGATGAATGTCCCGCCGGATGCTCCGGTCTGGATGGTGTGCATCGGCTCTGCGTTTTCGATAATCATCGCGAAACAGCTTTTCGGCGGTCTTGGATTTAATATTTTCAATCCCGCTCTTGCCGCGCGTGCGTTTTTGATGGCATCCTGGCCGGTGCACATGACCACGCGATGGCATCAATTCAGCCAGAACAATATCATTTCTCAGATGATTGAAAATAGCGCGGGTCTTCCAGCTTCTGCGTTTGATGCCATCACGTCTGCCACCCCTCTTGCATCGCTCAAAGGTGCATCGAAAGTGATTACAGATTTCGGCGCTTCCGCCGATGGTGTTATTCAAACCCTTCTTTCACCGCAGTTGCTTAAATCTCTTTTTATTGGAAACATCGGCGGCTGTCTTGGAGAAACATCGGTGCTCTTCCTTCTCATCGGGGCGCTGTTCCTTCTGTGGAAGCGCATCATCACCTGGCACATTCCTGTAATCTATATGGCCACTGTGGCTGTATTCATGGCATTGTACTATACGGTATATCCGTTACCTGGCGCGGAATCAATCGACAATTTCCTGCCGCGCATTGTGCTCTTTCATCTTCTCTCTGGAGGCCTTGTGCTCGGCGCATTTTTCATGGCAACAGATATGGTGACATCCCCTGTCACTCACAAAGGAATGATTATCTACGCGGCGGGGTGCGGCATCATCACAAGCATCATACGCCTCTGGGGAGGGTATCCGGAAGGAGTTTCCTACTCGATTTTGCTCATGAATGCCGTTGTGCCGCTGATTGACCGATATATTAAACCAAAAGTCTTCGGCACCACAATGACCGCAAAAACACACAAGTGAGAATATGCCATGTTTCGCACAATACTAAAACCGGCTTTAATTCTTTCAATCATCGCTTTTCTTGCTTCGTTTACCCTTTCGCACATCAATAGAATCACCAGGCCTGAAATCGAAAAAAGGCTTCAGATGAAAAAGGACGAAGCGTACGCCGCGGTACTACCCTCGCATTCAGGGTATGTCATCATTGAAAAAGGTAAAAAAGCGTTAGTTGACGGCAGGGAATTTCAATATACCATTGCCGAAAAGACCGAAGGAGACAAAAAGATAAAAGCGTATGCGTTTGAAACCATGAAAAGCGGCTACAGCGGCGTCATCCGTTCGATTGTGGCCGTTGATGAAAATATGAAGCTGCTTGGAATATCAATCATACAGCAATCCGAAACACCCGGGCTTGGAGCACGAGCAAAGGAAATGGCCAGCACGGGGACTTTCTTCAGCCACTTTTTCGGAAGCGGCAGCCAGAATGAACCCGTCAAAACGCAATCATGGTTTGAGGAGCAATTCACCGGGATTGATTGCACCAAGAAAATCGGCATTTTAAAGAAGGGAGAATTCGCAACCGCGGATGAAAATTTGAAGAAAGAGCTTATTGAGAAAAATTCCGTTTCAGCCATCACCGGCGCCACGATCACCACCAAAGCCGTCATCGATGGCATTGCAGAAGGCATCGAACTCCTGAAAAAAGCTCTGGAAGCCGAAAATCCACAGGCGGAGGTAAAAACGCAATGAAATATCTTCAGCTAATCATAAACGGCATCTGGCACAGAAATCCGGTGCTGATTATCGGCATAGGGCTTTGCCCTACACTTGCGGTTACCACTTCGGTTTCAAATGCGCTGTGGATGACGCTTGCAGCGACATTCGTGCTTGTTTCATCAAATATTCTGGTTTCATCGATAAAAAATATCGTACCTTCGCACATACGCATTCCTATATTCATCACCATCATCGCTGCCTTTGTGATTGTGGTTGAACTCACACTGAAAGCATTTCAGCCGGAAGTTGATAAGGCACTTGGAATTTTTATACCGCTCATCGTGGTAAACTGCATCATCTTGGGACGCGCTGAGGAATTCGCGCAAAAAAACACCATCATCAGTTCACTTTTTGACGGCATCGGCATGGGGCTTGGCCTCGGGTTTGCGCTTATCCTCCTTGCGTTATTCCGGGAGGTTCTGGGCGCGAATAAACTTCTCGGCTATACGCTTTTTCCCGGCATGGAACCATCGCTTATGATGATTATGGCGCCGGGGGCGTTTTTTACGTTAGCGTTCATCCTCTGGGCAATGAATGCTATAAAATACCGGCAGAATAAATAGGCACGATTATGGAAATAAAAGTTCTGTTCATGATTCTGATTTCGACAATTTTCATCAATAACTATGTGCTCTCGCAGATGTTGGGTTTATGTCCGTTTTGCGGAGTTTCGAAAAAAATCGATTCTGCCATCGGCATGGGAGTCGCGGTTATTTTCGTGATGGGCATGGCTTCCTTCATCACCTATCTGGCCTATAAATACCTTTTGGTGCCGTATGAGATAGTCTATCTTCGAACGCTGACCTTCATTCTCATCATCGCAAGCCTTGTGCAGCTGGTTGAAATGATTATTGAAAAAACTTCTCCGCCGCTGTATCAGGCGCTTGGAATATTTCTGCCGCTTATCACCACCAACTGCGCTATCCTGGGCGTTACTGTGCTGAATATCGAATCCGGTTTCATTACCGCCGAACTGGGTTTGCTCAAAACCGTTGTGCAGGGTATCGGCGCGGGCATCGGCTTTACCCTGGCGCTTCTGCTTATGGCGGGCATCAGAGAGCGTCTTGAAGCTGCCGATGTTCCAGAAAATCTCAAAGGCCTCCCGATTACCTTCATTGTTGCGGGGCTTCTGGCGCTTGCCTTCTTAGGATTTTCGGGAATGAAAATATGAAAAAATCACATTCTCTATTTTATTTTGCGCTGGTGTAGTCTCGCACCCATAAAGTTGTTCGTTCGTTACAGCACAAGCCGGTAATATACATCGAGTATTGCCCTGCCGAAAAAAAGCGCTATGAGCAATCCTGCCGCTAAGAAAGGCGCGAATGGAATTTTTATGCGTATCCCTCTTTTGCTGAGTATGCCGTACAAAATGCCAATTATCGCACCGGAAATAAGGGCTGTTTCAAGCAGCACTATGGAAAGCCTCAAACCCGTTGCCAAACCGAGCGCCGCAGCAAACCGGATATCGCCGCCTCCGAAGCTTCCCGGGAAAATAAGCAGCATGGTAAAGAAAAAAATGCCGAGGAGTAGCATCCCTCCAAGCGCTTCCGCTGACGAGACGTCGAAATTCTGAAACGCAGGATACAGCGATACCACAAAAAGCGGATACACCAGCGCGGAAGGTATCGTCATGGTTTTATAATCCGCAATCGCGATTGATACGGCAAGCGATGAAACGAGAAAATAGTTAAAAGCGGATATGCCAATCCCGAAACGATACGCCGTGAGGACGGCAATGAGGCCGTAGCCGATTTCCATGAGCGGATACATCGGTGAAATTGAAACGCCGCAGTATGCGCATCGGCGCTTTGAAAAAAGGTATCCGAACAACGGGATGAGATACATCCAACGGATAGGATTGCCGCACGATGGACATTTCGATCTTTCGAATAGAAGCGAAAGCCCCGCAGTTTCGTCGGAACATCTCAGCGCGAGTGTATAAAAAAAGCTGCCCCATATCGCGCCGAAGTAAAAGAGCATGAAATATACAAAAAAAACAGTATTCATATCATGGAACCAGTGCACACCGTACCGCGTCCGGATCATCCGCATGCGCGGGATTGTGCACTATCTCTTTTATCACAATCCTGGACTCAGAAACGCCGTTATCGGACAGGAATTTTTTTATTACATAAAAACGCATTCCCCACGCATAATTATACACGGCTGTTTCCTGAGACGAGGCGTCGCCGTAGAGAAATATTTTTGCGTTCTGAAAAAGAGCGGCTTTTTCGGAAAATTTCTCAAGCGTTTTTGCATTGGCGATGTCTAAAGAATAATCTCCGGATTTAAAGGTCACTTTTGCATCCCGGATGAATTTCTCGAGGGTTGTTTCCGCCAAAACGGGTGCGGCTGGCTCTACCCGCAAAGAAGGTTTTTGCTGATTGATGAATTCATTGAGCACATCGGTAGTGCGAAGCATCCCGGGCGGAAGGGTTTCTATGGCTACACGATAATAATAGTTAATAAGTTCAATCGATCTGTCAAAATTAATATTTTTCGAATTTTGTAATCCGAAGAATTCAAAATTATCTTTAAGACCCGCAAGCACATATTCATTGAGTATATATTTGGCAGCCTTTTCGTCAATGCCGAAGGATGCCGCAATCGCTTTTGCGGCAGCATCACTGTTTTTTTTCACCTCGTCCAGACCCTTGAACCAGCCTGAAATAAATTTCGAAACAAGCGGCTTTTTCGTCAGGCTGACATCCTCCCGTATAAGGAAAATGCCTGGGAAAAGCGCGGGAGCATGCGATGATGAAATCACAGGATGAGCATGCCCGACACCAGCTTTTTCTCTGCTTGAAACTGCTGCGATTGAAACTTTGCCTTTTTTAAACAGGACAATCGCGTCTTTATCGCTCAGAGTATAATGCCATCTGACGGAATTATGATCAATTCCGTTTTCATTCAGCAAAACAAGGGCAAGGCAGTGCGGCGCGCGCCCCTTCACACAGGCTATTGAGAGTTTCATTGCTGTATCGAACTTTTTTATCAAATCGCGCGCAAGTATGATTTCCTCACCGCTTGAAAATCCGTACATCATGACAGCAACAGGATGTATGGATCGGTATTTCAGATAAAACCGCGACAGAACCCACATGTTCGACCATATTAGATCAGCCCTGTTATTATATAAAAGCTCGAAGCAGCGGATAGGATCTTCTTCGACGATAAATTCAACTCTGATTTTTTCATCCTTTTCGTATATGCTGTTCGGCACGGTGGTAAGACCGCCATTTGCGAGGATTCCCGGAGCGAAGCCTCCCGATGGATACACGGCAACACGAATGATTTGATCTTCGACGCAGGTATCTTCAGTTAAATTATTAAAATTCAGAATCGGCGCGACAGCATCGCGGAAGCCGGCAGGAAATCCTCTCAACAAAAAAACCAGATATACGACTCCTGCGGTTAGGAAACAAAGTAGTATGCGCGCGAATAACCGGAGATTTGGCATGGTCAGAATGCGATATAGTAGTTAATACCAAAAAGGAGAAAATCGCCCGTAACGCTTACAGAGCGGCTGGGACTGGTAACGTCAATGTCGTTCGCATCAACACCATCATTTTCAATAGGATGAGACTTCCCTTCCTGATGAATCCATTCCACGCTCAGAGTGAATTTTTCATGAACCGGAATCTCCGCACCAATCATAAGGTGATAGCCGACAAAGGCGGCGGAATAGCTATCACGCTTGTTTGATGACAGACTTCCATCAATGGTGTTGAAATTGAAGACGGGAGATGTCTGTACAGGATTGCTCTGCGTGATAGTGATGCTTGCATGGTGAAGCGATGGGCCGCCGCCTATGAAAAAAAGGGTGCGCTCACCCATGGGAACTAAAAGCCCTATTGTCGCGGGTGCCGATGCCTGAAATACATCAATCTTAATGGTGTTTTTCAGTCCTCCCGGCGGCGTCACACTCCCTTTTATCGTCTGAAATGGCGCGGTGTAATGATAGCCAATCCGAAAGAAAAAAAAGTTGAACTGGTATCGTATGTTCAGGCCGAAAACCGGAGAATACGGCACGGAGATCTGGCTTATCTCCGTCCCCGCATTATTATTATAATAGTTTTCCATTGCCAGATTGTACCGCGTGGTGATGTCCTCAATGCTGTTCGGTTCGTAGGTGATACCTCCGTTGAGCCCGAGGGCGAATTCACTGATCGCCAACGCAGGAGAGCACGTGATTATAATAATGATTATGCCGAATAAACAAAAATATAATGCTGTATGTATTTTCATTTCAGCTGCGTTTCCCCGTTTACATTAAATTGAAATAAAATAATATACCGCGCCGAGATTGAAACGATAGCCGGTAAAATTCAATCTCGCATAATCAATGTTTCCATCATCATCATAGGTATCTTCGATAAGCTTTGTCGCACCGCGATAATAGCTCAGCGCAGAAGTGAGTGCAATTTTGTCGTTTATGAAATATTCAGCTTCGAGTAATATCACCAGGGGATAGCCCCTGCCGGTGAACTTTCCCTTATAGGTCGTAGCGGAATTTTCAGTAAACCTGTTTTGATACCATCCGTACGCAAATGCCGCCCCGCAATTGAACGAAATCTTGACGTCTTTCCAGAACGGTATTGAAATGCCGAACGTGAGCGGTACATCGTACATTCTAAAAGAGTAATCACAATCTAAAAGAGTTGGAACGCCACCGAACAGCGTGGTGCCTTCCCCGCCCCACATCCCGCGCGTATAGTTGACCGCAATACGAATTTGATAATTTTCGAATAAGAGCGTTTTAAAAGAAATTCCGAATCCAAGCCCAAGGAGCCTGTCGATATTGCTTGTTTCATAACCGTCCTGTGTTCGATTGATGCCGTCAACCCCGCTCTGGGAACCGTACCGGTAGTATTGCAGGTATGACTGCAGATCGTCGCCGAGCGATGGCGCCAATCCTCCGTAAACTCCGATTGCATAATTTACATTTGCCGCTTCGATGTGTGCTGATACCGCAAAGAATAGCATCGCGGTGACGATGAGCACAGCGCTCTTTATTAACATCGTATGTGTATCTTTATTACTGGTGCATATAATCATTTTTTTTACAAACCCTTATATGATATAATACATCGCTCCGATACATATCCGATGGCCCGAAAAATCGATATGGTAATCATTATACGATGCGCCCTCGGTTTTAATTCCCGCATCCGAACGCGATTCATAATACTGCCATTCCATATAGATGCGTGCAAAGGGTACGAGTTTAAATTCAATTCCCGTAACAAATCCGTACCCGAGCGCAACTGCGAGCGATTCATCCGATGATGAAGCAGAAGAAAGCCGGTATTTCATTTCACCAATATGGTAGGATGCCCCCATCCCCATGTACAATTCACCCATCTCCCTGAGGGGAAAGCGCAATCCGGCAAAGGCTGGAACATTAATATAACTAAGCGACATGCTTTCAAGTTCATCGCTTGCATTTTCCACTTTCGCTTTATTCACAACAAAGGAAACATCACACCCCGTACGGACGAAGAGAAAATACATGTTCACTTTAAAGGAAAAACCCACCAGCACATTATTCTGCGCTTCATATTCCATCATTGGGTTCTGGTTGGATTGGTTGCCTGCATCATGATGAATGCCCGCATGCATTCCAAGGCCGATGAATTCCTGTGAAAAAAGCGGCGAAGCAAGCATACACAGGATGGCTGTTATTATGACCACGCGGTATCGCATCAAAACGATTTCCTCCCCCATTTCATCGGTCTTTATTGCATTTCTGTAATAATATAAAATTTACTGTCGTTCGTCAAGAATATTATCTATTCAAGCCGGCGTTTTTCATCGCTGCTGTATTGTGATAATCTGTATAAATGAATTACATCATCAATAATTAGGTAACAATTGAATATATACCGCTGAAATATGTTTGCGTGAAAAAAATTGTGGCATAAAAAAACCGTCTGCGGTATAATCGTGCTGAGATTACAATGGAGGACACCCATGCTGGAAGAATATCCCAAAAAAATAATTCTTAAAGATAATACGGAATGCATATTTTCAATTGCCGACAGAGAGTCTATACAAAGCATCCCCAGCCTTTTCAAACGGGTTTCACCGGAAGACCTCTGGGTTATGGCTCGGGATTATACCCGCTCCGAAGCGGTTGAAATCTTTATCCGATCGTTCAATCCGGATGAAAATGTCCATCTTCTGGCGCATTGCAAAGATACGCTTGTGGGAATCGGTTCATTGTACTTTTCTCGATTCGGAGCCCGCCAGCACATCGGGAAAGTTGAAGTTCTTATTGATGAGAATTATAAACAAAAACGTCTCGGTACGTGGATTATTCTTGAACTCGTTTCCATAGCACAATTTCTTAAGCTTGAGATTCTCGAAATTCAACTCGTCGCAGGAAAAGATGATGCGGCAATTACCGCGGCCCGGCGAATCAATTTCATCCCGCAGGCGACGCTGAAAAATTATTTACAGGACAGAAACGGCCGCTGGATGGACCTCATAATCCTATTAAAGGAAATCCATGAATCCTGGAGCGATTATTAAGATAACGCGTTATCAAATGAAGGTTATTTCTTACAAACAGCGATTATTCCTCGACGTTTTTAAATAGCGTCTCAGCTTTCTTTTTGCCCGTGAGGCGCTCGTAATCGTCGTAATCCACAAAGATAAGGTTGGGCAGCTTTTTTTTCGTGCGCATCACCATCGCGGGCGATTTATCGCGCGAGGTTACATACTTAAATTCTCTGCCGCATTTGGGGCATTTCTGCAACCCTTCGATTTTTATTCCGATTTCCCGGCATCCTGTACAGAATCCAAATTTTTCATCGACGACAATGATGTGTGACTGAATCTCTGCAATATCCACTTCAGTCCATATTCGCAACAATTCACTCATCCCTTGCCTCCCCTACACTGTTTTTTTCGCAATTATGAGCTGCCATGCGGGGTCTGAAAGCTGTATCACCGTGATATCCCGAAACGATGCAGACGTAAGCCATGCGGTGTATTCCTCGCGTGAATAGACATCGCCTCCCTTGCTCTGGGTAATCATGTGAAGCGCCAGCGTTGCCCCGCACGTGCTTTCGCCGCGGATATTGTCGAATATGACAATGATGCCTTCGTTATTGAGATGTTCGAAGCATCCGGCAATAATTCGCGCATTGTCATCGGGAGACTGACCGTGGCAGAGGTTTCCTAAAAACGCGATATCGTACGAACCGGAGGGCAGTTCGCGCGTCGCGTCTCCTTCTTCGATAGTGATATTCGAAAGCTTCTCCAATTCCTCCTTCATCACTGCCATCGATTCCGGCAAATCAAATATCATTGTTGAAAGCCCTCTGGATGCGAAGCGCCGCGCAATCGTGCCCGGCGCACCGCCGATATCTGCAACGACCCGTGCATGTGGACAGTGTTGCAAGCACAGATTCACAATCTCGGGCGCGATGCGCTTCTTCCAAGGGGAATCCATCCCGCGAATAAAATGTTCCATGTTGAAGCCCTGATAGCTCGATTCATCGGGAGTGCCGGTACGAAGCACATGTTCGAGAGTCCGCCATGGATTGATAAGATAATACAAAAATTGCCAGAAATCGCCTTCGTATACATCCCCCGCGCTATCAATGAGGCGTGAAACACAATCAGCGCTGGGTGCATACGCAGTACCCGCTTTCTCTAAATAGCCCATCTCCACAAGGGCTTCGCACAGAACCCGGGTTACTCTTGTATCAAATCCTTTTTGTTGTGCAAGCTCATCAGCGGAAGAAGGATTTTGATGTAACCAGTCGAAAATACCAAGCCTGTGCGCCTGCGCCACAAATATCACTTCCTCAAGTGAGCGCTGTAATTCCCGTATTCCCACGTGCATTCTCCTGTGATCGCTTCGATTGCGCAACAAAGCGCTGTGGTCCAATGAAAATCTCTTTATATAGCCAGCACTACGGCGTTCGTTTGTCAAACCAATATTTTCATGGTATTGGTTTTGTCAGCGCTTTCCGTAATATTTTGCGAAAGTCATCGCGCAAATTCAGCTGCAAGTAGCGCCGGGTCGCTCGGTAATCCCCACCAGATATGAAAAACCGTCGCTTCTTCTATACATTTATCGTAAATTGCACAGTTTTTATAGGGATAAGAATCCACTTCCTCGTCATAGGCACCGCTTTCAATGCGTTCCACCAGTTCGGGCAAATAGGTCAATACCGCAATTGCAATCACGTGCGAAATCGACCTCCTGAAAAACCTCCGCATATCATTAAAATAATCATATTCCCTTTGGAGGAATTTTACCTTCACACGGATTTTCGCTATTGGCATACCATCGGCATCCAGGCGCTTCTGATATTCGATTCTTCCGTGCTCCCTTTCGTATTTTGCATGATGCCGCATTGCATAGCGCATCACCGCGATGATTACATCAATCATAGTCCATCCGGTACGGTTCTCAGCGTCTTTGAGCATCAATAATACTTCCCTTGTTATCATGTAGGTTGTTTTTATCATTGTTTGACCTCCACACGATATATTGCCTATTAAATAAGCAGCTCATACAACAATACGTATGTATAGTATGTTTTGCAAGAAAAAAATCAGGTACAGCACGATAAAATCACTCTGCTTGTTAAATTATGATATTTGTGCCCATAAACGCGAAGCACTAACACATTGAGCTGGTACCTTCTCATTTGAAGATCATGCGCCCTGTCAGGCTCACACGTATTGAGATTTCTTTTTTTAATGCCCCCTCTTCATTGCGCCAATCCCTTAGATATCCTGACTCTGCAATCTGCATATCGATATCATACAATACAGAAAAAACATAACCGACGTGCATTCCAATTGTTTCAATAAATTTGTCTTTTTTCGGCTCGTCATATATTTCACATGCAGCAGAGATGCCGAGCATAAGCGCATCTGTGAGTAAATAATACCCTCCATACATGATACCGCTGCGCCACTCATAATCGACGCGCTGCACTTCAGGCTGGTTTTCTGAAATCAACTTTTCGTAATACAGCGAGAAAAGCGTAAAAAAGCTATGTGAAAATCTCTGCTTTCCTTCAAGGTAATTCCAGGCAGTACAACGATATTCAAAGCCTTTTTCTGAGCCATATCCAAATGATACTTCTCCCAGTCCACTCCGCATGGCCATTTCGAAATTATCGAAATGGATGAAGCGGTATTTCAAACCGATAAAATCGATTGTAAGGTTTGAAGTAAGCCCGTACTGATACCAGAACACGACATCTGTATCACTATTGACATCATTCCGCCATCTATCGATGCCGAACTGGTATTGATGCATTCCTGAAGGCAGTGTCAGCGGCCTTTCGCTGTACCGTATTGGATACTCAGCTATTTCAGCGGCTGCAAGGGCTAATGGGGAATAAAATACTATTAATATAAACATGTTCGCAATACGTTCATGCAAGGTTTCCTTATAAATTTTCATGGTAATCACTCCGCAATTAGTTCATACATCCATTTTGCCGTACTGCATAGAGACGCCTTTTATATATAAGGGAACTTCTAAAAACTGTTTTAAAGGATGTTCCCTTGTGGGCACAATATATAGGTAAAAACCGCTTTCTTTTGATACTAATTTTAAGGTTGAAAGCGGTTTTTAGATGTGCCCATAATGATGACATGCTGAAACATTCGCGTCAATTAATTTTTGCTTTTTTAATTTGACGAAATATCAATGCCTCATGCATGCTGGGCGGGTTTCGTTCAAACATCATATCGAAAAATTTGGAGATACAGCATGCTACACGATAACGACCCGGTTATTGTCAGTGCCGTTCGCACACCGCTTGGAGGTTTCGGCGGAAGACTTTCCACCACCGGAGCCACCAATCTTGGCGCAATCGTTATTCACGAATCGCTCGCGCGTGCGGGCATCGAAAAGGAACTGGTGAAGGAAGTCATCATGGGGATCGTGCTTCCCTGCGGTTACGGACAAAACCCCGCACGCCAGGCTGCGATAAAAGCTGGCATTCCAATGTCAACCGGATGCCTGACCATCAACAAAGTCTGCGGCTCCTCCCTTATGGCGGCAATCATCGCGGCAGAGTTCGTCAAATCCGGCTACGCAGATATCATCGTGGCCGGCGGCATGGAAAATATGAGCATGGCACCCTACTATATTCCCAATGCCCGCTTTGGCGCGCGCATGGGTGAAACGAAAATCATCGATCACATGGTGCACGACGGACTGTGGGACATAGTCAACGATTTCCACATGGGCATCAGCAATGATATCATTTCAGAAACTTACCATATCTCACGCGAAGAACAGGACCGCTACGCGCTCCGGTCGTATGAAAAAGCTCTCGCATCAATTAAAAACGGTATTTTCAAAGAAGAAATCGTACCGGTCACTGTAAAAGGCAAAAAAGGCGAAGAAATTTTCGACACCGACGAATGCCCCCGTCCCACCTCCATGGAAGCACTTTCCAAGATGAAGCCGGCTTTTCAGAAAAACGGCTATGCCACTGCGGGAAACTCATCGGTTATCAGCGACGGCGCATCTGCGGTAGTCATCACGAGCAGCAAAAAGGCAAAAGAACTCGGCCTCACACCCATGGCGCGCATTGTTGCAGCAGGCAGCGACGGCCTCGAACTGAAATTTGTGCTCATCGCACCAACAAAATCCATTCCCAAAGTGTGCAAATCTGCCGGCATCCCCATCGAAAAAATCGATCTCCATGAAATAAACGAAGCTTTCGCCGGTTCAACAGTAGCGGTTATGAAAATTTTAGGCCTTGATGAAAATAAAGTAAATGTACACGGCGGCTGCGTGGCGATGGGGCATCCAATCGGCGCATCAGGCGCGCGCGTGCTCACAACCCTGCTCTACGAAATGAAACGCAGGAAGGCCCAGCTCGGCGAGGCATCGCTCTGCCTCGGAGGGGCTGAGGCTGTCACGATGATTGTGGAGAATATATAACGATTTCGATGCCGGCTTCATTAACCATCTCTTCTGCGAGAGGGTCATGGTAGCGAGCGCTGAAAACAAATTTTTTAATGCCGCTGTTGATGAGCATCTTGGTACAGATAGAGCAAGGCTGGTGAGTACAATAAATTGAGGCCCCTTTAATCGAAACCCCGTGGAGGGCTGCCTGAATAATTGCATTCTGTTCGGCGTGAAGCCCCCGGCAGAGTTCGTGGCGTTCACCCGAAGGTACATTGTATTTTGTACGAAGGCAGCTTTCCTCGGTACAATGGCTGATGTCCGTCGGCGCTCCGTTGTATCCAGTCGTAATAATCCACTTATCCTTGACGATGACTGCCCCAACCTTCCTTCTGATGCACGTAGCGCGGCTCGCCACATCTTCGGCAATTTTCATAAAATAATCGTCCCAGCTCGGCCGTCTTGTCATCATTTCACCCCATACACTCTGTATTCAAAGATTGATGCCACCGGCATGCGCAAATGAATTGTCAGCCGCGCGGAGAATGGAACATAGTCGGGTTCCATGGAAATCAACGAGCGTTTTTTTCGCGCTGATAAATCATTACGGCTTTTAGCGTACTCAATAAGTTTCCCCTGAGGGATGGATACCACAAACGTTCTGAATTCCCCTGGATTAAACGCCATTGAATTAATGCCATCACCGATTTTTTCGGAAGCCACCAGTTTTTTGCCATGGTAGAATTCGAGAGAGGCAATCGCATTCACGAAAACAAGGTTATTTTTTGTATTTATCAGATTGCGTACAGTGAGCGACGCAATTTTTTCATCGCTGCCTGCTTCGCGAACAACCAAAAGATGATACTCAGCTCCATTGAATTGCAATGTTGTGCCGCTTTCATCTTCGGCCGGTTTGCGTCCATAAATAAAAAGGATATAGGCAATGAGGAGCATGTTCACCACAAGCACATACCAGGGGATCCTGAAATTGGGCTCTTTGCGGCGGGGATATTTCGCGCGGACGCGCTCCCTGAATTCTTCCACTTTCGGACTTATTTCTGACATACAACACTCCGTGCCATGCCAATCACCCGAAATGATGCTTTTGTCAAACATTTTCCTGCAAGCTGTACGTTTGCTCAGAAATAAATGAGGAAAGTGCTTGAAATTTTTTCTATACAATAATATGCATCAGCGTACCACCGTTGAAAAGGAGGACGTAATGTTTACCCTAAGCCTCATCATGTCGCTTCTGGCATCTCTGCTCATCATCTCCGCTGCTGTCTTCAGCATTTTAAAAAACTGGCGCGATCAGGTAAACCGCTACTATGCTTTCTTCGCTGTCGCCTCCTTCGGCATCCTTTTTACCATGTTTCTCGCCTACGCATTCAAAGACTCTCTCGACCTTACGTTTATTAACCGCATCACACAGCTCTCGACTGTTTTGAGCTTTTCTTCGCTATTTGCCCTTTCCAACGTCTTTCCAAAAGGCGAAAAGAAGTATCCGCTGTACAAAACCGTCATAATTTTAATCCCAGCGTTCGTCACAGGCTATATCGCCATCGGAACTGACTGGAACATCACGAAGGCATATTTCTCCGGCACAAGTCTGGTACGCGACTTCAATTTCTTTTATCGGTATTATGCTCTGATATCATTTACGTATGTTATCCTTGCAGTCGCTCATTTTATTTATAAATACGTAAAAATCAAAGTTGAAATTTATCGTTTGCAGATGCGCTACGTGTTCGTAGGAACATCAATCGGCATGTTTATCGCAGCGATTTTTTCAATTATTCTCCCCCTTGCGTTTAATTATTCTGAACTCTATGTGCTTGGTCCATCCCTTGCCGCCTTCCTCGGAATCGGATCATTTTTCTATGCAATTATTTCCTACAACCTGATGGACATCACCACCGCAATTCATAAAACAACGATGTATGCCATCATCTCAATGGCGATTTTAATCCCTATCTACGGCATTCTCAAGCTCTACCACTCGGGGCTGCCGTTTCTGCCCACCCTGCCTGAATATTTCATCATCGCCTTGCTGGTGATTGTGTTTATCATTTTTTCATTATACGTCCAGCCTCTCATCGACAAATTTTTCAAACGAAGGCAATATGAATTCGAAGCAATCATCGACCGCTTCATCAGAGATGCCGAAAAGACCCGCGACTTCAAAAGCCTCATACAGAGAACAGTAAACATCCTGTGTGATTCGCTTTTTCTGAAAACCGCATTTTTTATTATGTACAATAATGAAACACGGCTTTATGAACTGTATTACCTGAAAGGAGAAAAAATTGAAGTAGCGCCCGTAGAACGAAATTCACCGATGATACGATGGTTTGCGCGAAATCAGGAAGTGCTTCCGCTCGATAGAGTATATATTGATGATGAAAACTTTGCAGCGATGCGCGATGAACTCACGAACTTCTTTTTGCAAAATAAAATTAAGGTGATACTTCCAATTTATCATCGGAAAACCGTCCTTGGCCTTCTCTGCCTTGGCGAGAAAGATACGCTTGCTGCTTTTAAGCCGACTGAGATCGAAAAGCTGGGCTTTTTCCAGAAAGAGAGTAATGTACACATTTCCGGAGCGCTCACGCACGAGGAAGCTATTCGCGAGCAGAAAATATCAAGGGAAATCGAGCTTTCTTCAACATTGCTTGCAAGTTCCATACCCACCGCCCTGCCGAATCTGGTGGGCATAAAATTCGGCACTTTTTTCATACCGAAATACGGCGAAGGAGTGGATTATTTCGATTTTTTGCGACCCGGAGGTCAGGGAATAGGTTGTATCGCAACCGATATCTCGGGGGTGGGCGTTTCAAGCGCCCTGTATTCCGTGGTACTTAGGTCCGCTTTCCAATCGAGCATGTTAGATGCCCCTTCAAGTTTTACGGTGCTTCAACGGCTGAACCATGTTCTTTTCAGATATTCACAGGGAAAAGGAGGTTTCATCACCGGGTATTACTTTTATTACGACATCAAAAGCATGCGCCTGATTTATTCCAACGCCGGCTATCCTCCGCTTGAATTGTACCGCGTTGAGAAAAACGATTTTGATTCTCTCGATACCGAAGGAATACCGCTTGGGTACGACCCTCAGGCCGAATACGGGATGGGGAGAACCTTCCTTTTGCGCGGCGACATCGGGGTTCTGTATTCAAAGGCGCTCATCAATTCCAAAAACCAGAAAGGCGAATCTTTCAGCCTCAACAGACTTCGGACAATCGTCAAAGATAACCGCGGGCAGCGGCCGTCGGAAATCGCCAAAATCATCAATGAAAAATTTTCCGCCTTTATGGGGATTGCTTCCCCCGATTCGGACGTACTGGTTATCGTTTTTAAAATTGTGTGATAATCGGCGCTTCTGGGACAGTAATGCGGATGCGGATAACCGAGCAGCAGTCTATTTCAAAGGGGCGTGAACCACTCTGTTTCGCCCCTGATGCTTTGCTTCGTAAAGAGCTTTATCGGCCTGTTCTCTGAGCTCCTGCAGTGTCGAAGCGGTTTCGGGATAACCGGAGACACCAAGGCTGACCGAGAGATGGAGATCTGGCCCTTCATATTCTTTTAAAAAATCCAATTTTTCAACATTTTTCCGCACTTCTTCAGTCACCGCCATCCCGGTTGCAAGATCGGTATTCGGAAGCAAAATGGTAAATTCATCACCGCCATACCGCGATACGATATCGGTTTTCCTGAACGTATTCATGAAAACTTTCGCCACTTCAACAATATATTTATCGCCGATTTCATGGCTGTACATCTCGTTGACTTCCCTGAAAAAATCCATATCCGCCATCACCATTACGATAGATGCGCCGTTTTTTTTCGCCTCTTCGAAACGCTTCTCAAGTTCGCTTTCCATGTAGCGCCGGTTGAAAACGCCGGTGAGTTTATCTGTTACGGCGCGAAGGCTTGCCTCCTCGCCCCATTTCACCATTTGCGCCACAAATTGGCCGCTCGCATTCAGTCTGTCCGTTGTCTTGTTGAGCATGTTCTTCATGATGCTGATTGCAGCATGAGGGGAACGCTTCATGAGATCGAAGAAATCATTTTTGTTGAGCCGGAGAATCTCACAGTCTTCTGCTGCAATACATGTCGCTGATCGCGGTGCGTTTTCGAAAATTGCCATCTCGCCGAAAAATTCACCGCTTTTCAAAAGAGCGATCTCCCTTTCCGAGCCATCGTTGAGATGAATTCTCACCGAAGTAGCGCCGCATTTTATGATGAAAAGCTCGTTGCCTTCCTGCCTTTCTTTAAAGATGATTTCGTTTTTGGGAAAGTGAAGCCGCTCAAGCCGCTGTGCCACAAGGTGCAGCTCGGAAAGTTTGAGATTCGAAAAAATGCCGATGTTTTTCAGGAAATTCAATAATTCATCGCCGCCTGCCTGAGCGATGCGTACGCCGTTTCCGCCTGCTTCTCTCTGTTCGAATACTTTCGTAAAGGCCTTTTCTACGAGTTCAAGGATATCGGTCTCGTGCTCAGGATAGGATGCCACGCCCAGGCTGAACGTTTGAAAAAGGCTTTCCCTTTTCATCTGTACCCCGATGTCGAATTCATTCATCGAGCGATGCATCGCATTTGCCAGCGTCAAAGCTTCCTCGAGCGCGGTATTGGGCATAACCACGATGAATTCATTCCCGCGATACCGTACAGCGAAATCGTTTGGACGCAAAATTGATTTCAGTTTTGCGGATATCGCCTGCAGGGCAAGGTCGCCCGCTTCGTGGCCGAACGTGTCGTTGATGAGCTTGAAATTGTCTGGTTTGATGACGAGCAGACTAAATCTATCGCCAAGCGACGTGAAATTCTTCGCAAGTTCATCTTCCAGATACATCCTGTTATACACGCCCGTGAGCTTATCGAAAAACATCTGTTTTTTAAGCTCTTCAAGCCATCCGGCCTTTTCGCTGATGAGCCTGTGGGTGAGCCGCTGTCTTCCGGCAGTGACTGAAATCAAACGATGATATATTTTTGCGAAGATATGGGCGTACTCATCAAAGACATGCTCAGGATCGATATCGTCGCGGGGAAAGGAAACAAGGATGGTTTCTTCACTTGCCGTTGCAAATGCCGTATGAACATCCCGTTCAAAAAATTCGAATTCTCCGAACATCTCTCCTTCAATGAATCTTGCGATGTCTCTTCCCGTGGTGGAATAATCACCTTTGTAATCGGTCTCAAGGGCGCTGGATATGACTACCTCCCCGCTTGTGATAATAAAAAGCTGCCGGCTTCTGTTGCCTTTTTCAAAAATTCTCTCGCCTTTTTTATATCGATAAAATCCAGAATATTTCGCGAGCACTGCCAGATCTTCATCGGGAAGCTGACTGAAGATATCATTTTTTTTGAAGTATTCAATTACCCGTGCAATATCGATTTCGGTGATTGTGCGCATCTGCCCCTCTTTACGCAATCATGGCGGTACGTGCGGGAATTCGTTTCAGACGATGCGAATAAGCGCAGGCACCACATTGCGCCGTTATTGCACATGACGTTCATTTGTCAACACTTGTATCATACTGGAACTTCATTTTATAATGAAAAGAATCGCATAATCAGAAAATAAGGGAACTTCTAAAAACTGATTTTAAGGATGAAAGCGGTTTTTAGAGGTGCCCGTAAACCATGCCCCGATTTAAATATTCAGTCTATTGGACTGAGAACGCCCGAAGTAATATTGAAAGCATTATAGATTCTCTAGCTTCTGAGAGCATAGATAATGCAACATCAGTATTGTATGAAATAAAACAAAAAACTCATAGTTTGCATACAATCCCTGAACGCGGCCGGGTTGTTTTAGAGTTGAAATATTATAATATTGACAATTATCGTGAATTGATTAAAAACCCATGGAGAATTATAAAATTGAAAAAAACAAAGTCTATATCCTATCTGTATTGGATGGTAGGCGAAATATTGAAGATATCTTGCTTGAAAGATTATTAAAGCAAGATGTACAATAATGTGTTATTGTAATGACCCTGTATAACTATACTTGACAAATATTGCAGTAAAAAAAAAATAGTATTATAGTATTAGCATTATATTTCCAGCGAGGTTAATGTTGAAAAAAGCAAAACTCGAAATTGATAATATACAATACGAGCTTCCGATTGTTGCTGGCAGCGAAGGAGAGCGAGGGATTGATATATCCATCCTTCGAGAGCAAACCGGTTGCATCACACTTGATGTCGGATATCAGAACACGGGATCGTGCCTGTCTTCGATCACTTATATTGACGGCGATAACGGCATTCTTCGCTACAGGGGATATCCAATTGAAGAGCTGGCAGAAAAAACAAGCTTCACTGAAACCGCGTTTCT
Source organism: uncultured bacterium (assembly GCA_937921485.1). Taxonomy (GTDB): domain Bacteria; phylum Spirochaetota; class UBA4802; order UBA4802; family JAGODF01; genus DYLV01. Next base: position 96,412 of record CAKZSV010000007.1, on the reverse strand, counting down.
TCTCATTTACGGCGAGCTTCCGACAGCTGAGGAAAAAAAAGCTTTTTCACAGCGGCTCACGGAAAATTCAATGGTACACGAAGAAATGCTCCGTTTTTTTGATGGGTTTCCCGTTACTGCGCACCCCATGGCAATTCTTTCAACTATGGTAAATGCGCTTTCTGTGTATTATCCGCAGTACTTTACAATTGATTTTGCAACAGAAACATTCGATCTTATGGTGGTTCGCCTTCTGTCAAAGATACGCACTATCGCCGCCTATTCCTATAAGCACTCTATCGGTGAGCCTTTTGTATATCCGCGACATGACCTGAAATATTGCGCCAATTTTCTTCATATGATGTTTCATTCGCCGGTAAAGCCGTATGAAGTCGATCCCGATATTGAAAAAACTCTAAACATGCTCCTCATTTTGCACGCCGACCACGAACAAAACTGCAGCACCTCGACGGTCCGGCTTGTAGGAAGCAGCATGGTAAATCTTTATTCTTCAATCTGTGCTGGAATCTGTGCTCTCTGGGGGCCGCTCCACGGCGGAGCAAACCAGGAAGTGATACATATGCTTGAGGAGATTCATCGAGGTGGAATATCCGTTTGCGACTGTATTGAAAAAGCGAAGGATAAAGAAAACCGCTTCAGGCTGTTTGGTTTTGGTCACCGCATATATAAAAGCTACGATCCCAGGGCCAAAATTCTCAAGCGGCAGTGCGATATGCTGAAAAACAAGTTTCAGCTGCACGATCCCCTCATCGATATTGCGCTGGAACTCGAAGAACGAACATTACAAGACGAATATTTTATTTCGCGCAAACTCTATCCGAATGTGGATTTCTACAGCGGTATTCTCTATCGCATGCTGGGCATTCCCGCGGATATGTATCCCGTGATGTTTGCAATTGGGCGGCTCCCTGGATGGATCGCGCAGTGGAAAGAAATGCACGATACTAAGCCTTTTAAAATCGGGCGTCCGCGACAGATTTACGTGGGGCCCACCATCAGGCATCTGTAACATATCATCGCCGGCAATTGTTACGAAAGCATGGGACACAAATGACGCAACATCGTAGCGCGTCTACATCAATTATTTCGCTGAAGAGTTGCATGGACGAGGATCGGGAAACTGTGCCGTAAGTTTATCGATGTGAAGCGATATCCCGCTAATCCTATTGTCTTCAGGTTTATGGCAAAGCAATTCGATGCCGATAGGTTCATTTGTTATGGAATCCCGTATGAGAATCAACCCATCTCCCATCTCAGAGCATATTTGGTTTTTCCTGGGCTGTTGCCAGAATATGGTCATAAGCTCAGTATCGGGTTCGTAAAATACTTTTATTTCGGCCATACCGTATCACCTTCTTTAACCTTATCTGTAATATACGCAGTAACAAGAAATCCGTCAAGTCCGGTTTTCTTGATTACAACGCAGAGCCAGTACTTTTCAGTAGAAGAATAAAAAAGAAAAACAAATGCATCACGTTTGCTTTTGCGTATTTCTGTAGGATTTTCAAGAGTTTTAATGACATCCGATAGTTTTTGCTGCAATTCGGGGTGCTTAAAAAGAAGTTTATTCCAATACTCTTTGGTTGTATGGCCTAAAAAATTAACGGTGTCGCAATTTCGAAAAGAAATTCTTTCATGCACACATTCATATGTGTAAATTACAATGAATGTCAAGCAAAAATTTTCACTCTAAAGGATAGGATATTTTAATGCCGTTTATTCATTGTATAATGCTTGTATTGAGAATTCATAATGCCATTTTTGCTATTTTTTTTATGAATTTGTTCAGGTATGTTTACAAAAAAATGATAATATTCAATATATCATGAATAATTTATTAAAATTTTATTTATGTCCAATTTTCTGATTTAAAACCAACCTGTTGTCATCATAAATCAAATCGAAGAAGATATATTATCTATAAAAGGTGAATGCATCTACACGGATACCGGCTTATTATTTTTTTATTGATTATTTTGAGCGCATACCTTTACAATGCTACAATACAATGTGAAGTATAATTATGGACACCATGTATAAAATAAAAACAAAATCTTGTATTGTCCTTTTTATTGTATGTTTTGCCATGTCATCATGTTCGAAAAAAGGACCGCGCGAGTGGTACGCAGAGGGCATGGAAAAACTGAAATCAGGCAAATATGCTGAAGCCATCTCGGCTTTTACCAATGCGCTCAACCTCGATCCGCTTTTAATCGATGCGCTCAACAACCGGGGGAACGCGAAAAATGCTTCCGGGGATCATCGTGGCGCTATAGAAGATTTTACGCGCGCGATTTCGCTTAATCCCGAATATTCCAAAGCCTTCAATAATAGGGGCACCGCCCGAAACGATATGGGCGATCTTAAAGGAGCAATTGCCGATTATTCAAAAGCCATTGAACTGAACCCCCGCTATTCCAATGCCTATTACAATCGCGGCCTTGCCCGCCTTCGAACTGGCGATACACCTGGCGCAATACATGATTTTTCTGCAACGATTCGCCTGAGCGGCTGCGATGCTGATGCCTACAATGTAAGAGGGCTTGTGTTTGGCAAATTGCGACAATACGAAAAAGCGAAAAGTGATTTTCTCTCAGCAATACAATGCAATGCAACACATGCGATGGCGCACTTTAATTTGGGCAGCATTCTCGATAAGGAAGGAAACACGCGTGATGCATGCACCGAAATGAAAACCGCTGCCAGGCTTGGAGACAAGGACGCGCTGAATTATGTAAATTCGAGATGCAAGAATTAAAGGACAGCACCATGCTTTCAATCATCATCGAGGATAGAAAAACCGCAACAATTCTTCATATAAACGGCGAGCTCTTTCATGAAAAATTAGCGGAACTTGAAAAAGTCTGGGAGGATCAGATAAAAAAGAGTGTTTCGACGATTGCTATCGACTGCCAGAAATTGAATTATATTGATTCTCCAACTATCGGAACGCTTGTGAAATTTTTTAATGACGCGATGTCCAAGGGTAAAAAACTTATTTTTTATGAACTGAATCCTTCAATAAAATCGCTATTCGACAGCGCCAGACTGGAACGGTTTTTTTTAATAACAACCAGAGAAAAATTCGACAGTGAATACCAATAGGAGGTTCAGCCATGTTGACGATCACTTCAGAAACTAAAAACGACATCGTCATCATGCATATGAAAGGCGAACTCGACATCGACACAACGCACGATTTCAAAACCGCGGTTAACGCAAAGATAGCTTCAAAGCCAAGAACACTTGCGCTTAATATGGCTGGGGTTACCTACCTGGATTCATCCGGCATAGGAGCGCTCGTTAAGCTCAACAAAGACACGCACGCCGGAGGCATTGAGCTGATTCTTTTTGATCTGGAAGACGGTATCCGCAATATGTTTAAATTATCGCGCCTTGAAACTATTTTCACCATTATGAGCAGCGCGCAGTTTTTTGAACAATATCTCACAACGAAGTAGATGAATTCCATAAACTGAGTGCGCGCTATTTACAAATTTTCCAGCATGCCGAGTTCTTTCTCTCCGAACACCTGAGCTGAAAATTTCTCGATTTTTGTGTCGTTCCATTTCCATGCATCGCCGGGAAGTCCCGCTTTGTAGCAGGTATGCTCCAGAAATTCTTCCCGCCCCCAGTGGTACTCAGTGGCAACCTGAGGGAGCAATAGCCCCTGACGATAGCCATTCGATATGATGAGCCCATCGCGGCCAACCTGTATTTCTTCCACATTCGAAACTGGCTCTATCGGTGTTAGCACGCTGATTTCGATATCGATTTTGTCAAACTCATCGCGTTTCAACGGTGGAAACCTCGGGTCATTGAAAGCTGAGGCAATAGCCATGTCGATAATTGTGTCAGGAATTGGTTTTATCCCCGCAATATACCCGATGCAGCCGCGAAGCCTTCCACGAATGTGCAGGGTTACGAAAGCGCCGCGCTTTTCCTTAAAAATTTCATCCCTGAACTCAGGCATTTTTTCAGGTTCCGGCGAAGGAAGGCGTTCGAGAGCATTTTTAATTGTCATGCGGGCAAGAGAAATCACATTTTTCTGCTGTTCAACCGTAAGCTCCTTCAATGATACCACCTCACTTTGTTATTGCTGCGGCTAAATATCCCACCACCTGGTCTTTGCCGCCTGCGGTGTCTCCCGATGTGGCATAATGGAGCACGCGAACGGCTTTTGCGCCAAGCGCCTTCGACGTCATGATCCCCGTCAAAACGGGCCCTTCCCCGCAGGCCTGGGCTTTTCCGGCGGATAGAACTTCATAAAGTTCATTTTCATCGAAGGTTTCAAGCGCTTTTATGAATTCACTATCAATGGAACGGGCTTTATTATAAGAATAATAGTGTGATAAATCCGTTGAAAGAATAATGACAAACGATTGTTTTTCTTTCAAAATTGAAGCAATCGACTGCGCTAAGAAGTTACATATTTCAATATCGGTACATCCAATAATTATCGGCACCAGCGTAAACGATTTTAAAACCCGCTGTAAAAAAGGCACCTGCACTTCGAGTGAATGTTCTACCTCATCGACTCTCCTTAGAAACTCAAATTGTTTTTTTGCAAGCAGGCGCTCACAAACCTCTTTATCAATTTCAACCTCACCCAGAGGCGTGATATAACTTCCTCCGGGTATCACACTCGCCCCGTCGAAACGCGCGCGATGAGAGGGAGCCATCACGACGACAAGATTTATATCTTTTCCGATAAGTTGTTTATATGCATATGCGGCAACATGCCCGGAATACACATAGCCGGCATGCGGTGAGATAAGCGCAACAATGTCTTCTTTTAAAGAGGGACCTTTTACTTCTGCAAGATATGAATCAATATCACGCATCAATTTATCAGGATGTGACGGATAAAAAGACCCTGCAACAACCGGCTCTCGTCTCCACATAGCAGCCTCCCTATCTTTCAGCAGGTAAAAGCTTCTAAGAAAAAAATACGGCAATGTATGATAAATGTCAAATTATTTTAATACTATCTCACGGAAGCAATTTATCTGTTTTTTTCATAATGCCTTCTTCCACGCAGTCAATTATCCGTGAAGCGGTATCTTTTTTCGACAGAAGCGGCAACTCCAGCCTATCACCCCATCGGGAAAATATTGTCACGATGTTTGTATCGACTCCGAAACCGGCATCATGCCTGCCGACATCGTTTACACAAATCACATCAAGATCCTTTTCTGCAAGTTTTCCCAACGCGTAATTTTCGATATTATCCGTTTCGGCTGCAAATCCCACAAGAAACATATTGCGTAAAGCGGAATTTTTTCTACGAATTTCGGCAACAGTCATTAAAATATCAGGGTTTTTCACAAGACGGAGGATAAGCTCTTCTTCGCTTTTTTTTATTTTCACAGAAGATTTTTTTACCGGGCGGTAATCTGCCGGAGCAGCCGCCATAATAAGCACGCAGTCCGGGCGAAGCTCTGAAATCACCGCATCGAGCATTTCAACTGTTGATTCGATTCCCACAGTGCGGTACGGCACGTTTTCCAGAAGGGATTCGTGCACAGGCCCATGTATGAAAACAATTTCCCTCGCCTTCAGATGTGCGGCATCGGCGATTGCCTTCCCCATTTTTCCTGTTGACCTGTTTGAAATGAAGCGCACCGGATCGAGCGGCTCCACAGTAGGCCCCCCTGTTACAATTACTTTTCTGTCACGCAATGGCATGGATCGCTACCTCGTATATCTTCGTTATGTCCGCAAACCTTCCCGTACCTTCCTCGCTGCACACAACATCGCCATCATCCGGCTCAACAAAAAGCACACCGCGGTTTTTCAGCACTTCAATATTATCCTGAACACGACTATGCCGATACATCGTCGGATTCATCGCCGGCGCTATGACCACAGGGCATTGCAAGGATACGTAAGTCGTACTCAAAAGATCATCAGCAATGCCGGATGCGAACTTTGCGACTGTGTTCGCAGTGGCAGGAGCAACCAGAAAAAGTGATGCGCCGTCCCGCAAAGAGAGATGTTCTATTGATCTATTCTCCCAGGAGGTTTTATCCGTCGAGACTGGATTACCGGACAGCACTTCAAATGTGAGCGGAGCAATAAGCATCGTCGCGTGTTCCGTCATAATTGTGCGAACATTGAAACCGCCTTTTACAAACAGCCGCACCAGATCACATGATGTGTAGGCCGCAATCGAACCCGTAATTCCCAGCACAATTTTTTTCATCGATAATCCCGCGATTCAGTCACATGAAATTAAAATATTCGTGAAGATAATGATGCAGTGCGTCAAGAAAAAATTGTGATCATGCAGCTCATTGAAATGATGCCTTTCTGTTCATTCGTTTCCAGTACAGCCGATACCATGAAGGCACGGTTGGCTTACTCCGTGCGCTTTTTATTTTTATTTCTTCCGCAACCGATGCATGGCGGGCAATAAAACGCTCTTGGAATTTTCGACAGGATTTCGCAAGAACCTTCGTGGTACCTGCGCGAAGGTCTTCTTCCACTTCCGAAATCATTTCATCCTCGAGTGCATCGCGTTCTGATTGCCAGTCTGCAGAAAGCGCTGGATAATTCATAATTACTCTTCGATGTATCTCCTCGCCTTTCCACCACAGCGTCCTTGGGTCATATACCCCTGATGCACTGCCATATATGTCCAATGAACCGTCTTCAAGCTGATGTGCGAATTCATCTGTCGAAATTTTTTTTTGTCCCTCTGAAATGATATGTGGCTTAAAGAACGATAGGCATGGCGCTGATGTACCTGTGTAATAGACAAGCGGCGGCATTTTTTTTCTGAGTACCGCCACCATTGAACCGGTCGTCTGGGTCGATATAAGACCGCCGGCATGGAGGCATATTCTTTCCATAGGAGCAATGCCGGGAACAAAGGGCTCCGGCATATTGTGATTGCGCAGAAGAGAAAACATTAGTTTTGACGTCACCTTTTTCTGTCCAATTGCAAGCAGCGAAGCCGAACACGCCTGCCGAATTTTCCCTTTCGCAAAGTGCGTGAATAAAAAATCGCTGAAATCTCTGGCAAAATTCATTTGTATATTTTTCTTCGTATAGCGCCTGTTGCGAGCATATGCCTCAATGCCCGGGGAAGACATTATATAATCTTCGCCAATGGTCAGGCAGTTGGATATGGATGCGGTAGTTATCACTTTCTTGGCAACCCAGTGTTTGCCTGCAGTTTCAAGTATAAATGCCTCTTCTGGATCGGCAATTAAGAATGAGTTATGATAGAACAACGAACTTTCATATCCGCAATTTCCTCCCTGCCCGTATATTTCAAGCAGCTCCGATATAAGGGCGATTGCGCCACGGGCGGTTGACGCTCTCTCAAGCGCAAGGCGCAGAAGATCCATACCGGTAAGACCGGTTTTTCCGTAGTGCTCCTTGGTAAACACCGCTTCATTGCCGATTGCAAGCCCCTTTTCGTTGACGCCCATCTCTGCGCCCCACATCCAGAATGGACGCGAAAGAAGGCATGCGTAGGTCTGTTCCGCCTGCGGAATTTCAATATATGTGCATCGAAGAATACTTCCTCTCGGATGACGGGCGGCCGGCACAAAGGTGATATTTTGCGCTTCATTGGGTTCACGGTCGGAATTCTTCGCCAATATCATTTCATTATGTAACGTCGCGGCCGGTGTTGCGACAAGGGTATCGCACATGGTACTTCTCCTATTTTCGTAATTTTTGTATTAGCCGAATTTCCGTTTAGAAACATCAAAGAACATTTTCACAATGACAAAGAATGTCTTGTAAAAAAATGTTCAACGTTCAATTTTCTCAGGCAGCCTGTAATGATATTTTTTTCGGAATATTTTTTCAATGATAAATTTATCAATCCTGCGGGAAAATTGAAAAAAACGCCAGATAAACGCGTCGCTTTTATAATATTTGTCGATTTCGCCCCTCGTAATGGGTTCATCGGATATTCCCTTCTCGCTCATGAAATCATTTGCACGTGTAATGAAACTATCAATGAGATCCGGCCGCTTTTCCTTGTACAGATTCGCGATAATATCTATTATTACCGACCGCATGTCATAATAACGATCCACCACTTCTTTTAAAAAAAATAGTTTAATGAATAGCCGTAGAAAAGACGGCGCATTTTTGATGAAAAGTTCGGTATTTAGCTGTTCTTTCCCGTCGATGCGGTACAGAGGAGTGCTCGTATCAATATACACTAAAGTATCGTTATGTGAAATTTTCCCTTTTTGATGGGGTTTCAAAACCCAGTTTGAAAGCTGACCATCGATGCCGATTCGAATCCGCTTGTCTGAAGTATTGAAATAAAACACTTTCAGCAATTCCCATAGAATGAGCAGGAAAATCGTCTCCGCTTCTTCCTGTTGCAGTTTTTTGATGAGGTTACTGCATATCATTTCGCTGTCAGCGCGCTCCTGTCCCGCATAAACCGCGCAGAAGCCTTCCCTTGGAAAATATGACAGCATCTGAGTCGGGACAGCAATTCCGATATCGTTCACCAGCAGTTCGCGATATTCAAAATATTGTTTATTGAAAGCTTTTACTGATTCCATGTCGGGAAATGGCGGCATTTTTTTCCATATCCACCTGCTTTCATTAATGTTGATTTTATTGAAGTTTTCATCGAGGTATTTCCCTTTTTCAACTTTCATCACCGTCGATATTTCACCGTAGCCGATGATGCGCAGACCCGCCTTCTCCCGATACAGCTCTCTGAAATCACGTAAAAATATTTTCGTTAATTCGCAATCCGACTGCAAATTCTCGACAATGATATCGTAATTCTCAATGACATGGCGGAGATTCTCGATATCTTCATACAAATATTCAGTGTTGTACACCTGTGTTACATCCACTTTCGATATGGTGGGGAAATAGCGTGAAAGATATGGAATCCGCTGAGAAGCAAGGAGAGAAAGCGAAACCCCGTGGCCAAATAAAATTCTAAAAAGATTATCGGCGGATTTTGGCTTGGAAATATATGTACCTAAAAATTTTCGTATTGTTTCGCGGTCAATACTTACAAAGTCGCTGTCCACACGCAGCATCTTTTCTATTTCGGCTTTTTTGCCGAACATTCCCTGCAGCACATGAATAGACTTTTGCGGTATTTTCTTCTTCAGGCGAAAAATTTCTCCCTCATACATCCATAATTCATCAAATGCGTTTTTTAAAGAGCGCAGCTCGCGATCAACAGATGCCAGCCGAAAAAAACGAAGTCTCCGGATTTTAATGGGATGCACAAGGTTTATGCTGTGGAAAAACTCGTATACATCGTCAAAATCTTTCGACATGGTATTACCCCATTTTCGCAAATGCGGTGTGTACAGCCTTGATAATTTTTTTTGCAATTGGCATTGTCACCACCAGGGGGGGAAGGAACTGCAGTACCCTCGGGTCATTCCCCGAATACACAAGATATACTCCTTCATCGAACAGCAGCTTGAGAATGAAAAGCGCAGTCATTTCATCTTTAAATTCCATCCCCATCATCAGTCCAATTCCCCGAACATTGAGGCCAATGTTCGGATACTGCTTCCCCAAACGGGTAAATTCTTTTTTAAAATAATTCCCCATTGTGCGGACATTCGAAAGAAACTTTTCAGATTTTGATATTTTTATCGTTTCCATCGCCGCGAAACAGCCGATTTCGCTTCCGCCGAAGGTCGAGATATGCACGAATGGGTCTTTCCGAAAGAAATCAGCATATCGCTCATGATACACTGTTGCGCTAATGGGATATATTCCCCCGCTCATGCCCTTCCCGAGCACCACAATATCCGGCACCACATTAAAATGTTCAAAACCCCACATCGTGCCGGTGCGCCCAAACCCGGTCTGCACTTCATCAAGAATGAGAAGAGCTCCGTGTTTTTTGCAAATATTCTTTACTTCCAAAAAATATTTTTTATCCGGCAGCACGATGCCCATTGTAGCAGGTATTGTTTCAAGGATCACCGCCGCGGTATCGCGCGTGACAGCTTTTTCCATTGCGCCGATATCGTTGAAAACAACCTGAGAAAAGCCAGGCGGCATGGGGCCGAACTTATCATTAAATTTCGCATCACCGGTTGCGAGAGCAAACCCTGTATGGCCATGATACCCGCCTTTCGCAGAAATAATACCGCTTCTGCCGGTAACTCCACGAGCAAGTTTAATGGCAAGGTCGATCGCCTCACCCCCGCTTACGCCGAAAACCACCTGCGTCAGTCCTTTCGGCATCGTCGATGCAAGCAATGAAGCACATTCGGCTTTAGGTTTGCTGATTAAATGATGATTGCCGATATCGTACTCTTTCATCGCTTCCGCAACGGCTCGAATTATTCTTTCGTTTCGATGGCCGAGATTGAACACTCCGCCGTTGCAATGACAGTTGATAAACTTCCGGCCATTCATATCGCAAATGTAACATCCCCCGCGCGCCGCAGGCACAAGGGTGATATCGTATTTTCTATACGTATCTACTTTGCCGGGAGATACATGCCCCGCATAGAGATTAATAATATCTTCACGTTTATTTTGCATAATCACCCTCCATATATGTATTATTACGATTTTATGCATGTGTCAATCTAAAAAAAACATATTTTTTCAATGCCGCCGCAATTCGAATGCATACTATGTCGCAGGCTTTATAACGCGGTTATGCTACAAAAAATATGTGTAATAATTTCTTGATTATTATTCCGTCGTTTTCAATGTTGACTCCAGGATTGCAGGATTGCCTTGAAAATATCAAATATGCACCGGAGTCTTCGATGATATCTAAACCGCCCGGAATTGAGGATGTTTTCCCGGATACTATTGCTCGATGGAATTTCGTAACCGATACGGCAAGGGAAGTTTTCAGGCTTTTCAATATCCGCGAAATAATCATTCCCGTGATGGAATGCACCGAGGTTTTCGCACGTGGCATCGGGGATGATACCGATATCGTTTCCAAGGAGATGTTCACTTTTGAAGACCGGGGCGGCAGAAGCCTCACGCTTCGTCCCGAAGGGACGGCATCCGTGGTACGCGCCTACGTGGAAAATGGCGATTATAATCGTCTTTCATCATGTAAGCTTTTTTATATCGGCCCGATGTTTCGCGCCGAACGTCCTCAGAAAGGCCGGCTTCGACAGTTTAACCAATTCGGCGCTGAAATTTTCGGAAGCGCCCATCCCTACGCGGATTTTGAAGCAATCGCTTCCATGGACCTCATTGCAAAAAAACTTGGTTTACGCAGCTACACGCTGTTTATCAATTCCATCGGATGCCCTGCATGCCGGCCTGCTTTCATTTCAGACCTTACACAATATTACGAATCGAAAAAATCACACCTTTGTCCGGACTGCAGCCGCAGGCTTGAAAAAAATCCGCTTCGCCTGCTTGACTGCAAGGTTGAATCGTGCATAGCGCTGAAACATGAAGCACCGGTAATTTCCGGATATCTCTGCCCGTCATGTGCGAAACACTATGATGAGTTAAAAACCCTCCTTGGTGAGGGTGCAATTTCTTATACCGAAAACCCGCTGCTTGTGCGTGGGCTCGATTACTACACGCGAACCACTTTTGAATTTGTAACTGGTTCAACCGGGCAGAACGCTTTTGCCGCAGGAGGGCGCTACGATAATCTGGTGGAAACGTTCGGCGGAAAGCCCACCCCCGCTGTCGGCTTTGCGGCAGGAATTGAACGAATTCTCATCCTTCTTGAAAAAACCAACATCAGCCCGACTCCGCTCGATGTATATATCGTTCATTCGGGTGAGAAGGCTTTCACGTTTGCCCGAAAAATCACGAAGGAACTTCGCGCCAGTGGAATTTCATCTGACCTTGAAGCCGAAGCGAAGGGATTTAAATCGCAATTCAAGAAAGCCGATAGAGAACACGCGCGATTGGTAGTGATCATCGGCGAAGATGAACTTACAACTCGCACGCTATCAATCAAAAATATGCTTACCGGCACACAAGAATCGGTTCAGATGGATGATGCGGTTATGCATATCAAGCGTGTGTCTGAGCTCATCTCTGGTAGGCAACAAGGGCTGTAGCTATCTTAAGCTGCGTAATCTGCGGCACAATCAGAGGTTCGTGCGTCAAGGAGCACACGCCCTACCGACAGCAAGCAATTAATCTGCGGCACAATCAGAGTCCTGAAACTGGGGAGCACATTTAAAGGGCAAAGGAAAAAGGGTCAGAGCCTAAGAGCAGCCTCAGAGCTTATCAGAGCCATAAAGTGGGTTATATTTACACTATTAAAAAATGATTGACATACAAAGTATTTTTATCCGGTGTTATACAACGCAATAGCAATTTTGTAACCTGCGAGGACTAAAATCGCTCCTGATATGACTGCCGATCATACCACATCGGGCATGCTTGAATTCAATTTCCTTGATGAGAAATCAAAAAAGGAACCAAATATCATTGATGTGCTTTCTGAAATATACCTCCTTCAGAGCCAGTCGCTTCCTGAAGGAGAAGGACCCCTGGCCACGCTCGAACAACTCCAGACTTCCCGCAATATCAGGATACCCTATACTACCGCCAGGAACAGAAACATCGAGTACCTCCTCGACCATCTCACCCGCCTCTATCCGGAAATGGTTAAAACCATCACCACCTTCGATTTCAACGTCGACGAGGAATCGAAGAAACTCAATGTCAAAGAAACTGTTGAATATACCGTCATGCTTTCAGACAGCGCATTCGATACACTGCTTAAAGTGCGACAAAAACGGTCACTGGAAAACCTTCTTTCATTTCTCTCACAATATCGCATCGTCAACCTCTCAAAAGTATTGAAAAAAGCGAATAATAAAAATGCGCTTTCAATAATCGTTAAAATGGAGCTGGGAAAATCCATTTTCACGTTTAAAAATTACCGTCAGGATAAAAACAGAATTGAATATGCCGAGGACTACTGCTTTCACGCATGCAACTACGAGAAGGTGAAATCGTCATTAAACTTTAAAAAATTGCAGGAAATAATTTCCGCATACGAAGATTTGGTAATGCGGCGATTGAAAAAATACGGCATTCTTTCGGCCGAAACCGCAGATTATCGGGATAAAAAGCTCGAATATATACTTCACATCTTGCTCGACGATCTCAACACCACTCTCGCCGACAGCGATCTCATTGAAATAAAAAATTTCAAATCGCTCAGAAATTGCCTTCTCAAAGTGGATACAATACTCGATCCAACCCTTACTCTCGGCAGTGATATAACAAAACTAGTGCGGGAAAACGCAATTATTAAAAAAACTGAAGTTCTTTTTGCGCTTCCGGAATTGACCGATGAGCTCTTCGAAAAATGGATGACAAAGGAGAACCTCATCAACAACAGGATTATTGCCCACAGGGAAGATGATGACATCTATCTCATCGATGGAATGCGTTTCTATGCAGCAATTTCTGAAATGGCGGATAGTATATTGTACAATCCCGAAAAGCTGAATCTCATGGCATACCAGGAGAGAGCAACACTGGAAAATCGTTTCGATCTGTATGCAAAGGCAGCAAAGCAGCTTATCGCGGAAAAAAATGACGCTCAAAAAATTCTAAACGCTCTTCCGGAAACAATTGAAAAAATACAGGCCATTATCGTCGATTATGAGGGCAAAAAAGTTCATCATAGTACAAAAAAAGAGCTAAAAAAGATTGAAAAATCTACTAATAAAAAAATTTCTCTCTTTGCCAGAATTATACATTTTCTTGCATCATTATTCACAAGAAACCGTAAGGATGCAGATGCAACAAAAAAAATTTCTCTTCAAAGCAGCAGTGCGCTTTCAGAAGAGACTCGCCGCCTCTATGACAAAATCTCTGAAAGGAATGAACCGGTTATACCGCTCTCTGACTACATAACGCTTTCCGATAGCAATAACGCTGAAATAGACAGAGCAATTCAGGAACTTCGGGAAAATGAGCTCAAAGTGGTAGTACCTATTTACAATGCCCGTGAACTGCTCTATCCAAAACGCAGCAAAAAGATCCTCATTCCCGATGTCGAATATCTTATGATACCGCCGGAGGTGTGCAGAACCCCGGAGGAAATCAGATCTTTCAGCGACTCGCTTTCCGGTTATAAAATCAAGGATGACGTGCTTTCAATAAAGGCGATTTTAACAATTGAAAAATACCTGCTCACAATTTATCGCCAGAAAAGGTCTCAAATGTTTAAGAGAGAACTGTAACGCCATCCCTTATGTGAAAGATTATCTTCTCCCAAACGCTTATTCACCAACCGCGCATGAATTTGATGAACAACACGATGCGCAGGATGAGGAATCGTTCGAGGTGTTTTTTGACGTTTCCCCTTTGCCGTTCCCGTTTTTATAATCATTTACATAGAAGCCGGAACCTTTAAATATTATCCCGGCACCCGAACCAATTAGCCTTCGAACCGGGCTACCACAATTGACGCAACTTTTCAGAGGTTCTTCACTGATTGCTTGAAACGCTTCAAAGCGGTGCCCGCAGGTATCGCATGCATAATCATAAGTTGGCATAGTGACCTCCAAAGCTTGTCAATGTAAAATTTCGGATAGTATTCTATCCAATAATACCATTACAAATATAGCACATTTTTTAGCCACTTGGCAAGGTGAGTGCTAATTTTTCAAGAATTTTTTTGTTATAATTTAGGTCAAGTACCCCGGATTTCCCGAATAAATGCTTTCAACCTGCCGATATCCTTTCTGAATCGGATTAGCTTCCCGTTTTCATCCCGCATATTGGTCGCGGTACAGGTATCGACCCCATACGGGCGAACTGTGTCAACAGCCTGGCGAACATTTTCGGGTGAAAGACCGCCGGCAATGATTACCGGCAAAAAGCTTTCCTGCACGAGCATTTTTGCCATTTGCCAATCACATGTTTTTCCTGTGATACCGACAAAGCCGGAAACGGGTTGAGTACCGGACGCGCCCTCAGAAGTCACCAGAAGCGTATCGGTTAAAAAGAAATCAGTCAATGGTTCGAATTCATGCGCGATGTCTAAAAAGGGGAAATCCCATGAAGAACCGTGCTCCGGAATTGGTATTGAACGCATGATCGATATGGCCGGGTAGCGTCGCCGGATTTCATACTGAAGGCGCAAGAGCTCTTCGCGAGCTTCTTTCCCCTCCTCGCCTGCGACGAGCAATTCACAGAAATGAATAATGTCAGGCATATAGTAATCAAGCACGCGGCAAACCGCATCGCAATCACTGAAAAGCGTGATGATGCTGCTTTTCGCGCCGCTGCCCTGCACTATTGTCACCACATCGCGTATGGCAGGAATGCGCCAGTCTTCGGGCGAAATGATGACGCTGCCGACATGATCCACGCCGAGCGCAACCATCTCTTCGGCTTCGCGGGGATCCTGAATTTCATAGACCTGTATGATGGGGTTCTTCATTTACGATGTTCATTTACGATGTGTAAAATGTGATATAATAAAGTGAGTCAAGGACGATTTCATAAAAGAGCAATGCCCTTTGTAGTTATTTCATATAAAATAGGTGAAATGCTATCATTTGAGAGATATTCCTTGAGCGATATTGGCATCGCTTCAATTCTGGGATTCACTTTCGATGCCAGATAATTCAGCCTGCTTCCCTCCTTGAAGCGATCTTTACCAAAATCCCTTGAAACGACTGCAATATCAATATCACTGTCTTCCCGTGCGGTACCATCTGCCCGTGAACCGTAAAGCAAGAACAAATCAGCTCTGATGCCATGTTCTTTTAGAATGCGATACAGCTTTACTGCATCTATTTTAATTTCTCTAATATCCATGTGTAGAATTCTTCACCCTTTTTTAAATACTTTTCCGTAAATGATTTTTTCGCCCTTTTATAAATTGAAAATTTTTCATCTGGATAGCGGCATTCAATATTAAACTCATTGATTTCTGATAAAAGTTTAATATTTTTCTCCCCGATGTCAAGACCAGCTTCTTTACAAAGAAAAAGCAGATTATGCGAATACGGTGCGTGCTTTTTTTTTGTAAAAACAAAGTATGCTTTTAATGCCTTTTCTATAAATAGATGTATATAGAATAATACCGACACATAATTGTTAGTATTCCTGAAAATCTCCCTTGCTGCATCCAAATCCTTTTGCGATGCAGCAATCCAGTACGACACCAGTTTTTTATATTCGCCACTCATTGCTTAATGATAAAAAAACGCGTGATGCATGTCAAGCATATTGATTGATATTGCAGGAGGCATACCCTTTATCGTTTTTTCGGCGCGCCTCCATATCCAACCATTGCCGCAATGATAATAAATGTGAGCGCCGAAAAATTGAATGCTGCCGGATATGAATGCGCATGATCGATGATGACGCCGCCGAGAAATGCAAACGCCATCATGCCGCCATTGAAAAGAGCGGTATAGACCGCGTTGGATTTCCCCCTATCGCCATTTGCGACAAGATTCACCAGATGTGCGTTGAGCACGGGATACAGCACCCCGTGTGTGATGCCGTACAGTATCCCCACCGCAATAAGCATCGAAAGGGAGTGTAGCCAGTTTACTGCGATGTTCATGGTACATCCCACGATAAATATTGCTGCAACAAGGTTTTTTTTATCGGCGCGCTCCATCGAACGAAGCGCGGTGAAGCGAATGATAATGAGAATTGAAATATATACTACAAAAAAAATCGAAAAACGCAACTCGGTGGTGGTTCGGACAAAATTCGGCAGAAAGGTGATGATAATCCCAAATCCCCCGCCGAATACAAACGAGGCGAGCGCATATAATCTATATTGCCCATCGTCAAAAAGCCGCAACGTGCCGTTGAGCCGCACTTCATTTTCATCGCGAAAATCGGGATGAAGACGCTGCATTGCGAATGTCAAAGCGAACGCGCACAGAATAAGCACAACGGCTATTGAATATATCGCATGATGCGAAACGCCTTTTGATAAAAGGAATTCTCCCAGAAACGGGCTTATCGCATTTGATATGGCGCCGGTCACGCCGTACAGCCCGATAGCTTCGGTGGCCCGCTTTGGCGGTACCGCTTCGAACACAATCGTGGTTCCCAATATCATTGCAATGGTAAATCCAACACCATGAATAATTCGAACAAGCGGAACAAGAAGCGAAAGGGAGTGAATGCCCAGATACATGCAAAAAGCAATGATGAGTATCGCGTATCCAAGGCGCAAAAATTTTATTCGATCGAAACGGTGAATGATAGTACCAATATATATGGAACCTAAAATCACCAGCACCTTGTCGATGCTGTTCATCAGCCCGATGTAGGATTCACTCGCACCGAGGTCTTTCAAGTACAGCGGAAATAATATAAAAAATGAATTTGCCAGAAAAAAAAGAAGATTCGCGCACGCGGTGAAATAATAAATACGGGGAAATTTTTTCATGCCTCAAGCGTAGCAGCACCGATAAAAAGGCAAGGACATTTCGACAATCATTTTCATGAAAAAAATATCTGAATAATGTAATAATACGCAATCACTCCCACCACCGCAAGCTTGAGTCCCATGCTGAACACAATGCCTAAAAACGCGCCGAAAGCGGATTTCAACGCCTTATCGCGATGCTCTTTATCCGTATATTCGCCGATAAACGCACCGACAAAAGGACCGATGATGATGCCCCAGGGCGGAAAAAATATAAGCCCAATGACCATCCCGAGCGTCGCGCCCCATATACCGCGCTTTGAGCCGCCGAACTTTTTTGTTGCCCACAGAGGCAAAATATAATCCATCACCACTGCCGTCACCACCGCCGCGGCAATGCCGATGAGAATTTTCGTTTCATAATTTCCCCAGCGCGTGAAATGCGCACAGATGAGGCCGGCATATCCAAGCGGAGGGCCTGGTATCACCGGCACAAAACAGCCGATAAATGCCGCAAGAATGAAAATCGCGCCGAGCACGGCAAGAAAGTAATCCATAATTATTTCTCCTTGTACTTTTGCTTTGCAATCATTCATGAAGCGCGGAAAAAATCAATAAATATGTTGAAAAAAAAACGGTATATTTTAATCTCCATGAAATAACCCATCAGGAGCCCCACATGCATACGTTAAAAGTACTTCATGTCGATGCTGCAACCGGTTTTTACAAAATGGAACGCTTTAAAATCGGCGATTTTTTCGGGCCTGTTGACCTCGGGCTTTCCATGGCAAAACAGTACAACTCCCTCAATATCGGCGCCGGCCTCTTCGCCGGTTCGATTTTCCCGGGCTCCAACCGCCTCATCATCAATGGGTTTTCCCAATCCTGGGGAAATTTTTACATTTCATCAATGGGCGGCGCCGCGCTGGTTTTCGATAATTTAGGCATCAACATGGTTTCCATCCGCGGACGCGCATCAACCCCATCGATTCTGTATCTCAACAGACTGCATGGAGAAGAAATTGAAGTCGAAGTCGTTCCGGTGGATGTTCATCGTGTATGGGAACACGGACGCGGAGGCGTCTATTCGCTCATCGATTTCGCACTCGAACGCTTCGGTTCTTCGTATGAAACCGAGCCACGCGTCCTTGCAGTAGGCCCCGCGGCGGAAGCAACCGACATGGGAGGCATTGCCTCAGCTCCGGTGAAAAACGGGGAAGCCACCTTTGTCGATACCTGGGCGGGCCGCGGCGGGTTTGGGACGAAAATGCTGCGCGAGCATGGTATTGCGGCCGTCATCTATGGCGGCACCTATATCGATGAAGACTTTCGCGATCGCAAGGTGGCAGATGAATGGTTCAATCAGAAATACAGTCTCAAATTAGCCGCAAAGGACATGGAAGCTACCACCAAGTACCGGTTTGATCCTGACTTCGGCACCGGCGGCACCTTTGGGGTGAATTATGCGAAGATGGGAGGCATGCTTCTTGCGTTCAACTATAAAAGCATTTTCATGACCGAAGATGAGCGCAAGGCCATACAGAAAAGCTTTATTCTCGAACACTATTTGAAGCAGTTCAATGAAGAAACCATCGCGACAAAAAATTACCGCACCTGCGGCGAACCGTGCTCAGCGGTCTGCAAAAAAATGAAGGACGAATTTAAAAAGGATTACGAGCCCTATCAGGCCATGGGGCCTCTGTGCGGCATATTCGACCAGCGTGCCGCTGAAAAATTAAACCATCACGCCGACACGCTCGGGTTCGATGCGATATCCGTGGGCGGCGTTCTTTCATGGCTTATGGAATGCCTGGATGCGGGCATCATCAAACCGGAAGAATGCGCGATATCACAAAAGCCAGTTTTTACCAGCACCGACTTCCGCATCGAAACCGATTCCATGCATAATGCAAATATCGGCGTGGAACTGCTGGATTCTATTATTCACCGGCGCGGCATTATGGATTTCCGATTCGGTGCGCGCAAGTTTGCCCGCAGATTTGCGAAAGAGCGCACTCGTGATGCTCTGGATCGCTTTCTCTTTGTTTCAAACGCGCGCACCGGCTGGATCGTCCCGAATCAGTACTGGACGCCGGGCGTTCTTTCCCCCATGCCGATTATGGGAAAGTACTATATGCACTATGGTACGGAGTTTTTGCCACCGCGCGAACTCGGGAGAAAAAATGCTACTCGCATGATAAAAGAGCTTTTAATGGACAACACAGGCTTTTGCCGATTCCACCGTCAGTGGGCAGAAGAGATGATTCCAGAGCTCGTTGGCTCCGTATTTGGTGTGAAAGAAGGCTTCAACGAAAGAGTTCGAGACACTGCCGTGCGTATTAATAGCCGTAATGCCGCGATTTTCTGGGAATCAAAAAGAAACATTGATTTTATTGAACATTTTCTCATTCGCAAAAAAGAGATCGATGGCGATACTTCCCCTGAACTTGCGCAATGGATCGACAGATTTCAAAAAGACCGCAACGAAGCTGCGTTTGAATTCTGGTTTGAAATCCGAAAAGGAATAGATGAATCTCTCAGGGAAACATAATACGAAATTAGGGTTCGGAGTACTTTTCATTTTCGCTTTCCTGCCAAACATCATAAGCGGTACTCATGATGAATTAATCGAACTGCGCGCAGTAGTGGAAAAAGTCACCGATGGCGATACAATCGAAGTGCGCATGGAAAACGGCACCCGCGAAATCGTTCGCTTCTGGGGGATCGATGCCCCGGAATCGTACCTCAAACGCTTCGGATATATAGAATTCATGGGCGATGAAGCGAAGAAATGTGCTCAGAACGCTTTATCAGGAAAAACCGTGCTTTTGAAGACTGTGCGTCGCGGCAACGGCTTCCTTCGCGATAAATATCAACGAATACTCGCGTTTGTGTATGCGGATACTATTGACATTGCAGATCTTCTCCTCAAAAAAGGGCTTGCAAAGGTATATCGGAAAAGCATCTCGCCCCGCCATGTTCAGTTCATAAAAATCGAAAGCGACGCACGCGCCCGTAAAGCGGGTATATGGGATAAAGAATCTGAAAAAAAATTCTATCGAACGCAATATGCATCAAATCGCAATAAATATTTAATTATCTGGTTCTTTGAGCACGATAAGGATTTTTTACGCCAGTTGCTTGATAACGGCGTTTCACGCTAAGCATGCAAAATAAAATAACATTTTTCGTGAGGTAGTGCCAACCATTTTGAATAAACATGCTTGACATCGGTACTTTCAACAAATATCTTTATAATGGGTTTTTGTTATGTGTCATGACAGTATATCGACGTATCTCAAGAAACGGCAGCAAATATATACGCCGGTGGTAGTGTAGAGAGAAAGAAACATGCCGAATGAATTTTCAAACGGGGATACAACAGCTCATGGTGATTACGAAAAACGATGGAAGGCGCTGATTGAGCATTCCACGGATATAATCACGATAATCAATTCTGAAGGAATTATCACCTTCGTGAGCCCCTCGGTTGTGCATATTTTAGGCTACAGCGTTGATGAGGTCATCGGAAAAAATCCCCTCGATTTTTTGCATCCTGATGATGCAACCATCAATAAAAAATTTTTTTTAGTGCTTCTGAGAACGCCAGAGAGGCTTGCCACCAGAAAAGTCCGGCTCATCTCAAAAGACGGAAACTGGCGTTTTTTTGAAGTGACATTTAAAAATCTAACGCAGGATCCGACAATTAATGGCATTGTTGTTAATTTTCGCGATATTACCGAAAAAAAAGAATACGAAAACCTCCTGCGCGATTACAGAAACAATCTCGAATCAATAGTGGCAAAGCGCACTGAAGAGCTGATAAAAACAAATGAGCGCCTTATACAGGAAATAAAAACAAGAAAGGAAGCCGAAGAGTTGCTGCGCGAACAGAGCAAGTATCTTCTGGCGCTTCACAGCACCGCGCTTTCCATCATCGATCACCTCGAAATTACCGATTTGCTGAGATCCATTGCGGAAAATGCAGCTTCGCTGCTCAACGCGCCGCACTGCTTTATCGCGCTCGCCTCAAACGATCGCGAATATCTCGTCACACGCGTGGGCCTGGGCATTTTTGCAAAAAGAATCGGTGATATTTTCAAGCCGGGAGAGGGCATGTGCGGCACTGTATGGCAGACAAAAACATTTCTTTGCGTCGAAGATTATCGGCTTTATCCAAATCGAATTCCGGGCAGCGATCTTGATGCACTTCAGGCGGTTGTTGCGGTACCGCTTTCCACGGAGGGGATGATTACTGGCGTCATCGGCATTGCACGCGATCGCGACACTTCACCTTTCGAAGAAAATGAAATACAGCTGTTAAACCGCTTTGCCGAAATGGCATCCGTGGCGCTGTATAATGCCCGACTCTATGAACAACTTCAGAAAGAACTGGAAGCGCGGAAAAAAACCGAAGAATCCCTCTGGGAAAGCAATGAAAAATATCGCACCATCCTTGAAAGCATAGAAGACGGCTACTACGAAGTTGATCTTAAAGGTACGCTGACGTTCGTCAATCCCTCAATGTGCAGAATAATGGGATATTCCATGAAAGAGCTGATCGGTACAAGCTATCGCAAGATTATGGATGAAAAAAACGCGCGCGATGTATTCTTAGCTTTCAATAGGGTATTTACCGACAAACGCCCCCGCAAGTCGTTCGACTGGGAACTCATCCGCAAGGACGGGCAGCGAATAACCGTAGAGACTTCAGTGAGCCTCGTTGCCGATCGCGAAGGCAATCCGACCGGATTCAGAGGCGTTCTCCGAGACATCACCGAAAGAAAAAAAATGGAAAAGTCATTGCAGTATCTGGCACATCACGATGTGCTGACGGGACTTCCCAACCGCATTCTTTTTAACGACCGTTTACAACAGGCGATTGCGCACGCAGGCAGAAATTTTTCTCTCCTTGCAGTGCTTTTTTTAGACCTTGATAATTTCAAAGAGATTAATGATAATTTAGGCCACGACATCGGTGATCTTCTCTTGCGAGAAGTGGCACACCGCCTTGAAGAAACCATCCGGGAAATCGATACCGTCGCGCGCTTCGGCGGCGATGAGTTCGTCTTCATCCTCCCCGACATCAAGAGTGTTGAATACGCAGATAAAGTGATTAAAAGAATCCATGCAGCTTTTTCGAAGCCATTTATGATTAAAGAGCACCTCATCACCATCACACCGAGCATGGGCGCGGCATTTTATCCGATCGACAGCGATGACATGGAATCACTGCTCAAAAAAGCGGACACTGCTCAGTATCGCGTGAAAGAAGAGGGGAAGAACAATTTCAAGTTTTACAGCGCCACGATGCAGAAGTAAATCAAAAATATTCAATGGAATCGTCTTTGAACGTCAGCAAATCCCAGAAGCTCCTGCTTCGTTCCAGCCACAGATATAATGTAGGAAGTAAAAGCAGTGTTAGAATTGTCGATGATATCATCCCGCCAATGACCACTGTCGCAAGCGGGCGCTGTACCTCGGCACCGAGACCCGTGTTAAACGCCATCGGCACAAATCCGAGCGCCGCAACCAATGATGTCATTACCACCGGACGAAGCCGGGTCATTGCCCCTTCTTCAACTGCTTCCCGAAGCGAGAGTCCCTGTTCGCGCAGGTGATTGAAAAAACTCACCAGCACCATACCGTCTAAAATTGCAATACCCGCAAGCGCGATAAACCCTATGCCCGCAGAAACAGACATGGGAATGTTGCGAACATAGAGCATAAACACTCCTCCGGTGATGGCAAATGGAATACTGTTGAACACCAGAAGCGTCTGCTTGATGCTCTTGAAGATTCTTTCCAGGATGATGAATATCACCACAAGAACTATGGGGATGATGATGAGAAGCCTTTGCCTGGCTGAAGTGAGGTTTTTAAATTGCCCTCCCCATTCTACGAAATATCCTCCCGGCAAATTGAGTTTTTCAGAAACTACCTGCTTTGCTTCCTCAACAAAGCTCACCGTATCGCGGTCGCGAAGATTTATTGATATAGCCGCATAGCGGCGTGAGCGACTTCGGGCAATTGTTGTCACCTGATCGCTCAATTGAATCGACGAAAGTGTTGCAAGGGGAATACCTCCGCCCTGCGGATACGTAATGGGGATGCGGCCTATATCGTCACTGCTCATTCTAAACTCATCGGCGAGGCGCACCATTATGGGAAAACTTTTATCTCCCTCATAGAGCCTGCCGACTTCGTACCCTTTCATTGCAATTTCAAACGCGTGATTGACATCACGGATATTGACGCCGTAGCGGTTGATTGCGTCGTAATTGAGTTTCACGTCGAGCACCGGGCTTTTACGAAGGGCGGTGAGCGGATCCAGCTCCACCGACTCGGCACCGGGAATTTTTTCCATGAGCACAAGTCCCCGCTCTACAAGGTCATACAACACCGAAAGATCCGGACCGAAAATGCGCATGGTGATATCAGCGCGGCTGCCCTCCAGGATTTCATTGAAGCGCATTTCAATGGGCTGGGTCATTGAAATTTCCTGGCCGGGTACCTCTTTCTCAATTGCTTTCGCGATATCCGTGAATAATTCATCATTAGTTCTTATTCTTCCGTTGATTTTTTGCCATTTCGAAAAATCTTTTTCAAGAATGACGAACGTGTCCGCGAAATTGACACCCATGGGGTCGGTGGCCGATTCCGGTGTTCCCATTCGCGAAAACACATGGCGCACTTCTTTGAAGTTTGATATAACCCGGTCAGATTTCAACTGCATGTCGATTGACCGGTCAATGCCGATTCTTGTATCGCGCACAAGGCCAATGACCATGTCGCCTTCATTCAGTTTCGGGATAAAATCCGATCCCAAGAAAACAAAGAGGAGAATGGCGCCAATCGCAATGACGAGCGTCGGTGCGATGGTGGCAAATCGATGTTCAAGGGAAAAGCGCAACACGGGCTTGTAGAGTTGCTCAACCCGCTGAAAGAGATTCTTTTTGTCCTTGTGCGATGATGCGCTCAACACGAATGCCGTGGCAACAGGCATTAAAAAAAGCGCAATAAGAAGGCTTGCGCCAAGCGCAAAAAGCACGGTGGCGGCCATCGGTTTAAACATCTTACCTTCGATGCCGGAGAGGCTGAGAATAGGAATATATACGATCATAATGATGATAACGCCGTAAAAGACAGGCCGTGCAACCTCAGTAGCTGCATCGCGTATGAGAGTGAATTTCTCTTTTAGCGATGCGATATTTCCGCCCGAAGAATCGTGTAATTGTTTCTCATTTCGCCTGATGATGTTTTCTATCATCACCACCGAGCCATCGACAATAAGGCCGAAATCGAGCGCGCCCAGGCTCATGAGGCTTGCCGATATGCCAAATGCGACCATCCCGGAAAAGGCAAAGAGCATGGAAAGCGGTATCGCCAGGGCGGTCAGAAATGCTGCGCGGATATTCCCAAGTACAAGAAAAAGAACCACTATTACCAGCAATCCGCCTTCGAGAAGATTCTTTGTAACAGTACCGATAGTAGCATTCACCAGAAAGCTTCTGGTGTATAGCGTTTTTATTTCGACGTCATCGGGAAGGCGAAGCTCATCAACTGCTTTTTCGATTGCCAGCGCGACATTGCGGCTGTTTGCGCCGATGCGCATGAGGACAGTCCCTAAAACCGCTTCTTTGCCATCATAGGTGGCAGCTCCGAGGCGCTGGGCATGCCCTTCAGCCACCTCCGCTACATCCCTGATTCGGATGGGAGAGCCAAACACGTTGAGCTTCACAGGTATATTTTTAATTTCTTCACGTGCATTAATTCTTCCAAGCGTTCTGACGATGATCTGCTGCCCTTTTTGCTGGATGTAGCCACCGCCGATATTTTCACCCAATCCTTCGAGCGCAGCAATGAGTTCATTACATGTGATGCCGAATTGATCCATCTTTCGCGGGTTGACATTCACGTGGATTTCTTTTTTATATCCGCCATTCGACTCGACTTCCGCCACGCCCGGTATCGATTTGAGCGCAGGCTTTACCATAAAATCCTGAACTGTGCGCAAATAGAGCAACCGTTCTTTTTCAGTCTTTTTCGCAAGCGCACTGCCTTCTTTCGGCAAAAGCGTGTACATAAACACTTCGCCAAGCCCGGTGGAGACCGGGCCGAGTTCCGGAACAATGCCATTGGGTAATCGCTCTTTCACCGCCTGCAGGCGTTCGAAGACAAGCTGCCGCGCAAAATAGATATCAATGCTGTCATCGAATACAACAATTACCTGCGAAAGGCCGTATTTTGAAAGCGAGCGGATATCTTCAACGCCGGGAAGGCCCGCCAGCTCTGTCTCGATGGGAAACGTCACTGTCCGTTCGATTTCTTCAGGGGCTAATGCTCCGGTCGCAGCATTAACCATCACCGACACGTTGGTGATGTCGGGAACCGCATCAATCGCAAGGCGCGAGATAGAAAAGATGCCAATGCCGATGACGGCGACGGTAAGTGAAAGCACCCATAATTTTGAGTGCAGGGCTTTTTCTACCAATCGTTCAAGCATCAGTAATTGCCTTCCAGAAGTACTTCCTCTGACGCGAGAAACCGAATCGCCGTCTGAACCGTAACAAGATCGAGTTGAATCCGAAAAATCTCCTCAAGCATTTCATGCGATGAAGCATCCATTTCAAGATACATCGGCATTGGCACACGGCCTTTTCTGAACTCACTGTCAGTATAACGCATTTTCTCCTCGATATTGTTTATATCATTTATGGAAAATTTCGAGAGCATGGCATTGATGTATTCAAGCCGCGCAAGCAATACTTTCATATCTTCGATTGCGCGTTTTTGCGCCATTATGAGTTTCTGCTCTTCCGCTTTTATTTTTTCTTCAGCAATTGCGATCGCGTGCCTGTTTCTTGAAAAAAGAGGAAGAGGAAAGCTGAAGCCGCCGCCGAAACTGCGCTCATGCAGTTCGGCTCGCGCGTCATTATAGTAGAGCGATATTCCCACATCGGGATACGCAACGCGCTCTTCAATCTCTTTGTTCTTTATTGCTGCAGCAAGTACTTCTTTTTGCAGGCGTACGGGGAATGATATTTCCCGTGATTTTATCAGCATGGCATCACTATCAATCTGCGGAGATTTTATAAACCAGCGCACCGCAATTTCCGGAAAATCGGCGGTTGGAAATTCGGTGAAGAGATTAAGCCGCGCACATACTGATGCGATATCTGAATCCACCTTAAAAACTTCTTTTTCGAGCATGGCGATGCGCGTCTGCACTATAGCCCGCTCAACTTTCTTTTCTGGCGGAACCATTATCCTTCCTGCCATATAGGCATGTATCAATTGAAACCTCTGCAACCTGTTTGAAACATGTTTTTTGCGCTGCAGGTGATACGCGTATTCATACGCCAGACGCGTGACCTCGTAGCGGACGAAGAGCTTCATCTCCGCGGCGCTGAGAATAGCGCGGGATTTTTCGATGAGGGCAATCTCCTCCATGAGCCGTTTTTTGCCAGGAAACGGGATTTTCTGCGAAAGCCCAACGCTCCACTCAGTGCCCGATGCAGTCTCCGTTGCTTTTTTTCCGCCGGTAATGGAAAGCTCCGGGTTATACCATTCAGAAAAATGTTTTGCGAGTTCTTCAGCTTCGCGGATTTTGCCTTCCTCAACTTTTACGGGTTCGTACTTTTCGAGCGCAATGTGAATTATTTCTTTCAGAGTATATTGTTTCTTTTTTGCATCATCGGCAAAAATTTCAATGGCAGTAAAGGGAAAGGCAAACAATAATGATGCGGCAATAAGGAATGTGTTAATTTTTTTATAAAACATATGGTAATATCTACAATGTTTTTCGAATAATTCAAGAATTTTTTTTTCAAATCTCAGCGCATGGAATACACTATGTTTATGCTTACCCTGTGTGATGGAAATGATTCACCTATGTTGCTTGATTGCACATAGGGATTTCCGCCACTGGCGCCTGCTCCGGTTCCTCCGCCCTTTTTCGTGCTTTCAGTTGTTGACGTTGCAGGGGCCATATACTGCTCAAAAAAGTACATGCACGATAATCGGATATGCGAAAACACAACTGTGGTGATTCCCGCATCGGCTCCCACGATGACATAATCAGCCGTATCGCTGCCGCCCGAAAGCCCGCCGGCGAGAAAGAATGCATCATTCACTTCGAAGAAAGCGCCTGCACGGAATGTGTTTTTCACATAGGCATAGCTAAGATTTGAAAATTCGATCTCACTTCTGTCATAGGAAACATCAAGCGATAGTGCAGCGGTCATATCTTTTGATAGAGCAATTGATGTAGTTTTACGAGCAACCTCAATTTCAATCCCATTGAAAAGATATCGAGAATTGGATGCGCTGTATGAACCCTCAAGGTTAAAAGAATCAGGACCTACCCGGAGAAAAGCATCCCATTCCCTCATTGAATACGAGCTATCCCCCCGGCCGGCATAATAACCGCCTCCAGCTGATAAAAATTCAAGAGGCATCATCTCAAATTTCAACGATGCTTTATTCACCCCGATGTACTGATATTCACCCAGACCTGAGGATATTTGCGATGAAAAATCACGCGAACCATTCACCGTACATTTCACAATGCTCACATCAAGAGAACCTTCGCCGAATAGCGTATAATACGCATACGGTTCAGTAAGGCCGGTGCTGTACACGGCCTTGCTGCCTACTTTTACATTCCACCAGCGATCATCATTATTATCATCAGCAAAAAGCATACTTCCGCAACAAAGGAAAAATGTCATAGCAACTCCGGTTACTACGTGCCGATACAATCTCATATACCCCTCACATGCAGTATGGTATCATTACAGCAGAATAACGCAGGGAAAGCACTTCCCTGCGTTACCTGCAACAGCTTTTGCTTCAGCTATTTCCCGCTTTTTGCCTGGGCTCGTTCGGCCTTTACCGCGGATTTTGCTTCCGTTTTCGCCTGAGCGCGTGTTTCTTTTCGAGTTCTCACCTGATTTTGAGCCTTCACTTTTGACGACTGCCCCTGATTCGCTGTTTCTGTGCGGATTTTCTCGCCAGATTCCGCATTGCCTTTTTCGTTTCTGGCCTGATTTTTATGCTGCTCTTTTTTCTGGAAATTTTTCGTCTCCGTTTCGGAATATGTTTGTCCAAACACTCCGATGCTGATTGCGAAAACGACCGCCATCACTGCTAAAAGGGTTTTTTTCATTGACATAAACTCCTCCTCGGAAAAAATTCTGATTGATTCACCGGAAATACCGCAGTCAAAGAATTGCGCACTTCCCTGCTCTGGCGGCATTCCCGGTGACGACAGGTACCGGCCCACATCTGCATATAGTACAGCATAGAACGCAGCAATTGGACATTTTTTTTATGCTTTCACAAGAAAAAATCATTGAATGGTACACCGCATACAGCCGCGAAATCTTTATATACCTCGTACGCCTTCTCGGGAATACCGACGACGCGGAAGATATCCTGCACGATTGTTTCGCCAATCTCATTGAATACTCCCTGAAACATGAATTGAGAGAAGACACCATAAAATCGTTTTTATACCGAAGCGCGCACAATTCTGCACTCAATCATCTTGCATCGAAAAAAACAAAGGACACGGTTTCCATTCCCGCATCAGATATTGATACAAGTTCAATTTTGCCTCATGACATATTTGAGGGCAATGAAATGGCGCGCATCATGGAAAATGCAATTTCCCAGCTCGATCCGGTAACCCGATCAATTTTCATCATGAAAAAGGAACTTTCGATGGCAAGCCGTGATATTGCCAGAAACCTCGATATTTCCGAAAAAACTGTCCGACGCAAACTCGAAAAGGCGATGAATGTTATTATTTTGGAGTTAAAAAAGAATGGTTTTGAAATATAATATGGCCATTTCGCCCTGGTCAACTGTATTATTTAAAGAAGGAAAATAGGATGCGCCATCTGTCTCAAAAAGATATTATCAGGCTTTTAATCGATGATGCCGCTGCGCATCAGGATATGCGTGCGCATATCAATCAATGCCCATCCTGCGCGGAAAAATTCACAAGGATACAAAATATTATTTTTAAAAGGAACACCAGAGATGTCGCACCTTCGGAACAATTGCTGGAAAGAGTACTCACGACATATACCAATCGCATGGGCCAATCATTGCCAGCGCCTTCACGCAACATACTGAAACGCATGCCGGCATTTGCGGCGCTTGCTGCGATGTTCATCATTGCACTCACCATCGGAATATATCTGATTTATGGCATGATGCATCGGGAAGAATTTGTGCCGTCCTATGATTTGATTGCCACCCGCATTGCAGACAAAAAAGAACGCACCTTCCAGCTATCCGCGGGCGATATGATAACCACGAAAAAGATGGAGCATGTGAATATCGCGCTTGAAAACCGGATTTCAATCACGGTCTTCGGCGATTCCATCCTCGGTATTGATACATCACTGAGAGATAAATTTAGTATTAACAGACGTGTTGCATGTACTCTTTCGTATGGAACAATTCATGCTAAAATTATCAATACAGCCGGCATGGATATTACCTTCAAGACACCGCACGGAACGATATCGGCCATCGGCACCGAATTCATCATTCAGGTTATCGCTCGTACCACACAGGTATTCCTGAAACAGGGCATGCTTTCGATTGCGCATACATCCGGAGAAAAAATGACCTTACATGCCGGCTCAAAGGCCGTGCTTGCCGATGCAATCACCCCATCGCCGATGCTATCCGGAGAATTTGAACGATTGCTTGCTCCCGCCGGCGATGCGGATTACACAAAATCGAAAGGTTCCGTGCACACGGTTACTTCATCAGAAGAAAAGAGCACGCCTGCCGAAAAAACAGCCGAAAGCAAAGAAAGCGAGACCTCACCGGCTGAGCATCGCGCCGACATCAAAAACGACACAAAAAAAGAAATCCGCGCCGCGCAAAAAGAATTGCACAAAAATATGCGGCATGGAAAACAGTAAAAAATTCTTTACAGAAACATGCCCATGCGTTGCGCTTCCGGAAATATGCGTGGATTATCTGATAATTTAATAACTCATCAACCATGAATTTTTCCAATGCATGTACTGCCGGTTTCCCTATCTGGGTGCTCATCGCAAGCATCATTGCCCTCATCCATCCGCCGGCGTTTACGTGGTTCTCGGGACATCTCATCACTATCGGGCTTGGCATCATCATGCTCGGGATGGGGCTCACCCTCACTGTCGATGATTTCGCACGCATCGCGCGATATCCTTTCAGAGTTTTGCTCGGAGTTACACTCCAGTTTACAATAATGCCTTCGCTGGGTTGGATCATCGCACGCAGTTTTGATCTTCCCACGGAATTTGCAGTCGGTCTCATTTTAGTCGCTTCCTGCCCGGGCGGCACAGCATCAAATGTGATCGCCTATCTTGCCAGGGCGGACGTGCCGCTTTCGGTGACGATGACCAGCGTCTCTACAAGTATCGCAATCGGAGCAACGCCGCTTTTGACGCTTTTTTTTGCAGGAAGCCGTATTGAGGTACCTGCGTTTGGTCTATTCCTCTCAACAGTTGAGGTAATATTGGTGCCAGTCATCGCGGGGGTGCTTATGAATAAATATTGTACCAACTTCACCGCACGCATATTGCCCGCGGCGCCTCCCGTTGCCGTGCTTTTTATCACCCTCATCGTCGCGTCGATCATCGGCGCGGGGAAAGATTATATATTGCACAGCGGCTACAAGCTCATCGCTGCGGTGTTTTCTCTGCATGCCTGCGGCTTTCTCCTTGGGTATGCAGTATCGCGGATCATGACACGCGATATTATCGTCGCGCGCACCGTCTCGATCGAAGTTGGCATGCAGAATTCCGGCCTGGGCGTGGTGCTTGCGCGGAATAACTTCACGAATCCGGCTTTCGCCATCCCCAGTGCCATTTCGAGCTTATTTCATTCCCTTATCGCAAGCGCGCTTGCGGCATGGTGGAGAAATCGACTGCCAAATAAAATTATCATGATAACAAAAAATAGTTGATATTTTTTCATTAAATGTCACTATATGGACAGTCGTTCTCTATTTCGCGCACGTACGCGTGAGAGCAGCGTATGTACAATAAAAAAATACACTCGTACTACCCCCGTTTGCGTGAATCCAACTGTTGTTCCGAACTATTCGGATTAGTTTACTCATGCATAAACAGGACGGTGTAATGAGCAATCTCAATAAGTCCATGAAAAATTTCGCCTTTCAATTTATTTTCCGCACCGAAGGCATCAGCTATTTTATTATCGTCCCGATGCTTATATTCTACGTGCTCACCTGCCTTGGGCTGAATGAGGAGCAGATGATTCTTTTTTTAAAAATCGCGGGGGTGGTCTTTGTGATTTCATTTACCACTACGCAGACGAACAACATTCTCGTAATTCTTCCGGTGATGCGGTATTTTAAAAAAGTGCTCAATAATGAGCCCGTCAGCGATGAAGAATACGCAAAGGCGAAAAAGCGATTTCTTGCCCTTCCCTACGTCCACAGCTTCGGCGCATTTTTTCGCTGGGTATTCGGACTTGGAAGTGCAATTATTCCCTTTTCGATTCTTGCGGACTTGCGACCTACGCAGCATTTCAATTGTTGGATGACGGTTATCATCAATGCTCCTCTTGGAACTGTCTTATATTTTTTGCTCACGGAGTTGTACATACAAAAGCTCCTCAATCTGGGCGCGTTTTCAAAATGGGCGCGCTTTGATTTCAAATACCGCATTATGATTTTTACCCGCCTGTGGCTCTCGATTGTGGTGATATGTCTGGTTCCCTTTCTCACGCTTCTCACATATTTTTTAATATATGCCGACAGGTCGCAGGTACACGAACCATATTTTTATGTAAAGTTAGGAATTATTGGTTCATTCGGTTTTCTGGGAGCCACGCTCGTGGCCTACGTTCTCTCGCGCACCATGATTGATAAAATTCGCATTGTGCTCGAATTTTTACACAATCTCAGCAGAGGTCTTTTATACCTTGAGCGCAGGGAAATTGCGGTGGAGGACGAGCTCGCCTCGATAAATAAATCCGTTTTCAAAACAAAAGAAAATATGCGCACTCTTGCCTCCGAGATTGCCTCAACAACTATCGAGTTAAAAAAATCCTGCGAAAGCCTCCGGGAATCTGCGGCAGTGCTGGCAAAGATGTCACAGGAGGAAGCAGCCATAATTGAAGAAACGTCGAGCGCTTACGAGGAGATGTCCGCGGCCTTCGAAATGAACATCCACAACACAAAAAAACAGAGCGAAGAATCAAACATCATAAGCGAAAACATTTCGGTCATATCCGATTCGAGCCTTGTGCTGTCGAAACGCATTGAAAACCTCAAAGATAAAGCACGCACATCCGTACAAATATCCGAATCGAGCGGCGAAAAGCTGAAAAAGACCGTCGTCGCCATCAACGAGCTGGCCGGCTACATCGAAAACATCAATGAGATGATTGAAATGATCAATGAAGTTGCAGACCAGACAAATCTTCTGGCGCTCAATGCGGCAATCGAAGCGGCGCGCGCAGGCGAACACGGCAAAGGATTCGCGGTGGTAGCCGATGAGGTGAACAAGCTTGCAGATAGGACCACCTCGCTTGCAAACGACATTAAGAAGATTATTTCTGAACGGCTGGTAAACATCTCCGCAATGACCGGTTTTTTGAAGGAAACAGAACTCGCATTCAACAATATAAGCACGAGCATCGTCGAAATTGAATCGATTATTGAGGATGTATATTCATTTACCGAGGAACTCGCATCAAAGAATTCTGAAATAAAGTCAAAAGTTACACGTCTTTCGGAAATATCTTCGGAAATCTACAACTCGTCCACCGAGCAGAAAGCAACCAACGAGGAACTCACTAAAGCAATTTACTCAATGAGCGAATCTTCACAGCAGACATCACAGAGCGCAGATATCGTGCACCGCGCAGCGGGAGACATAGAAACGAAAGCGCAAAAACTTCATGCGCTTGTGGAACGATTCAAACTTGAAAAGTAGCCGCTGCTATTTTTCCAGCTTTTGCAAAAGCTTTCTTGCGGCATCAGTATTCGGGTTGGTTTCAATCGCACGTCGCGCATAAAATAGCGCCTTCTCGTCATTATCGTGCTTTCGGTAGAGTTCGGCCAGCGCCAGACAGGCTTCAGTATTCTGGGGGTCTATTTCAAGAACTTTCAAAAACTGCTTCTTCGCTTTTACATCTTCATGCTCGGGGCCTTTGTAATAAAAACGAGCCAGATAGAGATTCACATCGCGGGAGTCGGGATAAATTTTTAGCGCTTCCTCCGCAAATTTTATTCCTTCCTGCACGTGCGCCTTTCTTGCCGAATTAGAAATGGTGAATTCATACGCCATTCGGTACTTCGCTTTCGTCATTCCTTTTAGCAAAAGATATTTTTCTTCGTTATCGTATATCCGGGAGAATTCATTGTACGCCTCGGCATACTCTTTCATTGCAAAAGCCAGCGAATTGTCCTTCAAATAAAGATGGCCAAGTGCGGCATGGGCTTCAGGATATCTTCTGTCCACTTCAATGGCTTTTTTATACTGAGCAATTGCCTGTGCGTAATCGCCGTTGTGCTTATAATAATCGCCGCGCGCCTTGTAGATATACGCAGTACGGGAAAAGCTTTCCTCGATTTTCTGCACAACGCGATATCCCGTCCAGGTGTATTTATAGTTGCCGTACCCTATGAGTACATGGCCGAACGATGCGTCACGATAGACAATTTTTACATCGATTCTCCCCACCACCAGATTGCGTTTGTTGATGACAAAGAGCTCATCGCCCTTCTTTATTCCTTCCGCGCTGTACAGTCGAACTGTTACTTTGCTGTTTGGCTGGGACACTTTCATCAATTCCTGCGCATGCGCATCTTCCCGTATGCCGATTGCTGTAACTTCACCCCGCGGGATCGCATACCAGCCTTTGCTATCGCTTTCGGTATAAAACACTTTCACTCTTTCTGATGTCTGATGCGCGCGAAGTCCAATAGCATGCGCGTGAGGCGAAAACACTAACATCATCCATGTAATAAAAACCACTGAGAAGGAAATTTTTATTTTCGGCATAGATACACCTTTCAGCGCAAAAAGCGTAGCGGATTGAGCGGCGTGAGATGCTTTCGTATTTCAAAATGAAGATGAGGCCCGGTGGACGCTCCCGAGGTGCCGGAACGCGCAATCACATCGCCCGCTTTCACATCATCGTCTTCTTTCGCGATGTTTTCCTTGTGATGTCCGTACACGCTGATAAATCCGTCATCATGCTTGATTATGATCATATTCCCGTAAATTTCCTTCCATCCGCTGAAAATCACCTTGCCGTCCGCTGCGGCCTTCACCGGCGTATCCATAGAACAGCCGATATCGAGGCCAGTGTGAAAGCTCCGCTTTCCCGAAATCGGACTGATTCTCTTTCCGAAAGAAGAAGTAATCCGCCCCTCAACCGGCCACAAAAAAACTTTCCCCGGCCGTTCTTCCGGCTCTTTTGCGATAGAAATCGGCATTCTCTGAGGAGTAATTTTTTCGGTTTTCTTTTTAAGCAGATGCGCATCGGGAATAAACAGCACCTCTCCAACCCGTATCGTATTTCCTGCGACATTATTGTGCTGGCGGATTTTTTGCACGCTGACGCCATACGCTTTCGCAATCGAAGCAAGTGATTCTTTGCGCATTATTGTATGCTTCACGCCTTCCCTGTTCGGCACTAAAACTTTTTTCCCTGCACCAAGCATGTTGGGATTTGAAATATCGTTAGCTTTAATAATAAGGCGGTGGTCAATCTTGAATTTTCTTGCAATACTCCACAGATTATCGCCGCGCCGGATGGTATATTCGCTGATATGCCATGACCGATCTTTTCGCCGCATCGAATCAAATTCCTGCATGAAAGTGCTTTTCGGTTGCGCTGCAGCCTTTTTTTCAAGAGAATCGCTGAAGCGGTTATCATACACGATTTTCCCCTGACGTTCCGGCCGATTCGGCTCTTCCGGCTCCTCTTCGGTGGTAATTCCGTGGATTATGATGGCATTTTCGATTTTTTCAAAATCGCTGTCGTGGCGCGGAGTTATGGATGAAGCGCTGCCCGAAAGTTCCCCAATGCCGATAATTCCTGATATGATAACGACAACAATGCCGGTTATGATGATAATCGTTTTCCTCATACTACATACATCGGAATAATCGACTGCAAGCTTTACCGAAACCGTAATGCTGGGCTGATGAAAAAACCGCAGCTGCTTTTGCTAAAACACTTTTTCGAAATGATTATCCGCCGTATGATACGGACGCTTTTGCATCATGATTTCATCGTGTATTTGTGAAATTGCTTTTTTTAGAAGATCTATGCCTTCACCCGTCACTGCCGATCCAACAACCGGAGGAATATTTGAATCAACGATTGATAGCTTTGCATTGTACTCAGGGCACCGATCGAGCTTATTATAAAACATAATCGTAGGCTTCTTTGAAGCGCCAAGTGCAGCAATTTCCCTGTGTACGGTTTTTACCGCCGAAAGGGGGTCGCTCGATGAGAGATCAACAACATGCAATAAAAAATCCGCTTCTGTTATCTCTTCCAGCGTTGATTTGAATGACTCGATGAGGTTTGCCGGCAGGTTGCGGATGAAGCCAACCGTATCGGTGAGCAGCACCTTCCTTGTTTCATCCAGATGCACCGAACGCGTGTAGGCATCGAGGGTGGCGAAGAGCCTGTCTTCAACAAAAAGATCATCTTTGGCAAGCACATTGATGAGCGTCGATTTTCCTGCGTTTGTGTATCCAACTACCGCCCCCCGCACCACACCTTCGCGCCCGGCGCGCACGAGCTTTCTGTGCCTGCTGATGCCATCGAGCTTTCTTTTCAAAGAAGAAATCCGCCGTTCAATGTGCCTGCGGTCGGTTTCAATCATCTTCTCACCCGGGCCTCGCGTGCCGATACCCCCTCCAAGCCGGGAGAGGACTCCCCCAAGGCCTTTTAAGCGAGGAAGTAGATATTTAAGCTGAGCAAGTTCCACCTGTATTTTCGATTCCGCGCTTTTCGCGCGGCAGGCAAAAATATCTAAAATGACCTCCGTGCGGCCCACCACCCTGCATTTCAGCGTCTCTTCTAAATTCCGAATCTGCCCCGGTTTTATGCTATTCAGATCGAAAACAACAAGGGAAATGCGGTATTCCTGTATGTGCTCACGCAGTTTTTCGAGCTGTCCTTTTCCAACCAGCGTTGAAGCATCCACGGTATCACGCGAAAATAGCACCACATGAGCAACGGCCGCTCCCGCAGTATGCACCAATAATTTCAGTTCTTCGAGCGATTCTTCGGCTTCTCTGAGATGCATCTTCCCCGGCGATAGGCCAACCAGAAGCGCGCGTTCATCTTTTGAAATGGGTATCCTATTTACCGATGCATCCATGGAAAAAAACCCTGCAACCCGGCGCGATATTATTCCCGTCAAACCAGCCCTTGTTTACCTCGAGGGCGTATCGCACCGAATGTTTCGAGCTGTAAATGATGTGTTCGTTGAGTGGTACCATATCATATACTTCCCTGATAATACCGCTTGCATCAATAAACGCAACGCTTAGAGGGATATACGTGTTTTTCATCCAGAACGAAAGCTTTTGATCGTATTCGAACACGAAAAGCATCCCTTCGTTCGAGGGAAGGCTTTTGCGGAACATCAAGCCTTTTCTTCGACGGAATTCGTTGTCGGCAATTTCAACGTTGAGATATACCGCATTTCCCTTTGTATTTTGCAAAGCAATGCGGCAGGTGCGCTCTTTTGATGCAATGCTTTGTAATTGCACGAACGACAGGATAATGAGTGCGATGAAAATACTGACGGCGGTTTTTAGAAACCTATGTGCGGCCATCATGCGCATGATTGATGCAATTGCACGCATGTTCGATTGTCAAGCAGCTTTTTACGCAGAAGTATTGCTGATGATCATTTCTTTTCCGGCAGAAAAATGTTGAATCTTACCCATTTGCCGACTTCCGATTCTGCCCAGATTCTACCATTGTGTTTTTCAATGATGTTCCTGCACATGTATAACCCAAGGCCGGATCCTTTTACGCCTTCAGTTCCTTTCTGCTTCAGGCGCGAAAATTTCCGAAACAACCTGTTTTCAATATCTTCCCGGGAAATACCCACGCCTTCGTTATACACAGAAAAAATATACCCGCCCTCAGTTTTCGCGAGTTTCACAAGAATTTCGGTTTCTTCGCGACCGTATTTGATCGCGTTGTTGATTAAATTCGTCACTACAATCTTCAAAAGATTCGGATCGCCATTAATTTCCGGCTCAACCTCAATCTGGAGTGAAATCTTCATCTTTTTGAGGTTATTCAAATTTTCAGGAATATTGACGACCGGCATCACTACATCATTTACGAAATGTATGTTCTGCTGAAATGATTCGAGATTATCCATTTCCATTTTGGAAAGGTCTAAGTAATTCCGTATGATATCTTCCAGATAACTGCAATTTCGGAGAATCGATTCCACGATTTTCTGCTGTTCCGGATCCAGGTTGCCGAAATACCCCTTGTACAGCGTCTCCGCCGTCGTGTGAATCACCGATGTGGGGCTTTTAAGCTCATGGGAGACAATCGCCATAAGATCCAGCATCTTCGCGTCTGATTTTTTCTCTTTCGCTTCAATGGCATTCTTCACAACCTCCCGCAACTCATCCGGCGTAAAAGGCTTGGGGATGTAATCGAACGCGCCAAGTTTGAGGGCCTCGCGAGCCGACTCAACGGTTGCATAGCCGGTAAACATCACGACAATCACATCGGGGTGATCCGATTTTATTCGCTTCAACACCTCAATGCCGTTAATGCCCGGCATCATGAGGTCGGTAATCACCAGATCGTAATTGTTCGTCTGCATTTTCGCAAGGGCTTCCTCGCCGGAAAAAGCGGAATCGAGTTCGCAGCTTTCCCGCTGGAGGATCTTCATCGTGCCCTTGATAACGATTTCTTCATCATCGACAATGAGAATTTTCGGTTTTTTTTCCATGTCATTGCTCTCAATTTTATAATTTGCCTGCCTCACGCAACAGGCAGGCTGATGGTAAAGGTGGTTCCTTCCCCCACCTTGCTTTTAATTTCAATTGAACCGTTGTGGCGGTTCACGATGCCGTAGGTCACCGCGAGGCCAAGGCCGGTTCCCTTGCCCACTTCTTTCGTCGTAAAAAACGGATCATAGACTTTGCCAATGTTCTCTTCCGCAATTCCCACTCCTGTATCGGTCACTTCAACCACCACCATATTAGTATCGCGCTTGTGCCATGTCCGTATTGTCAGCGTCCCTCCCTGGGGCATGGCATCGGCGGCATTTATCGCAAGATTGTTTATCACCGAGCGCATCTGCGTCACGTCAAGATTCAGCACAGGCAGATCTTCCGCAAGCGCGGTGATAATTTTTACGTTCTGGAAATTCGCCAATTTTTCAAGCATCGTGAGGGACTGCCGGATTACATCATTGATGTGTGCAGGTTCTTTTTCAAGTTTCGATTCCCTCGCGAAGTCGAGCACCTGCTTCACAATCTTCCTGCACCGAAGCGCCTCGTTCACAATCACCTGGAGGTCCTCTTCATGCTGTGTGCCTTTGAAATCTTCGAGCAGTAAGCTTGCATAGGTGAGAATGCCCGTCAGGGGATTATTTATTTCGTGTGCAATCCCGGAAGCAAGCCTTCCGAGCGATGCCAGTTTGGCGGATTTGACGATCTGCTTTTCGGTACGTTCCTTCAGCTGGCTGTCCCGCTCTAAAATCGCATCGACCATATTATTGAACACCCGGCCGAGGTAGCCCATTTCATCGTTGGAATGTATTTCAATTTTTTTATAATTGCCTAAAATGATTTCCTTCGAGGCGTCAATCAGTTTCTGTGCAGGCTGGGTCACGCTGTTAACAAGATACAGCGATACCATCACCGCGATGATTGATGTCACGATTATGATGATGAGATAGTACACCGCGGTGTTTTTGAGTATCCGGTTGTATTTTTCCTCAAGTATGCCGACATACATGATGCCGATTATTTTATTGTTGATGTCTTTTATGGGACCATACGCCGAGAGATACCAGTTGTTCACGACAAACGCTTTGTCGAGCCATATCTTCCCTTTTTCATAGACTTCCTGAAAAACCTCTTCTGAAATCTGCGTTCCTACGGCACGGGAACCATCGGCCTGACGGACATTGGTTGAAACTCTGATATCTTCAAGAAAAATTGTGGTGGTACCAAGATCGGCACTTCCGATTTTTTCATCTTTAAAAAGCAGGCTTCTGAATTTATCCACCAGGTCAAAAGAATTATTAATGATTTTTGCACCGTAGATGACGCCGATAATCTTGCCGTTCTGCACCACGGGGGTGCATGCCTTCAGTACCAGAGCACGCTCTTCAATCTGTCGTTCAATCTTTCGTGCCCGGGGTGTTTTTATTATCGGTATGCGCGCCTTTCTGGCAATTTCTTCCCCTTCCCTGATGAGATCTTCTTTTTCGATGATATCGTAGCCGAAGTGGGATTTTCCCGTTGAAAGGACTTTCTGCACATACGCATCTTTACGGACATCGTCGCCGAATCTGCCATAATTGCCGGCGCGAACGATCACCCGACCATCGCTATCGGTGACGGTGAGAATATCGAATTCCACCTCAAGCGTTATTTCTTTCAGCTTTCTAAAAAGGAGCTGTCTGTCACCGCGTAAAATTGCGCCGCGGATGGTTTCCAGATATGACAGGTACTCTAAAAAACGCATTTTAAAATGGATCCGCTCGTTGAAGAAATACCGCATGGTATTTAAATCGGATTGGACGTCATCGTACGCCTGCCCGATGACGTTGTCATTGATGATCATGATCCCGATGGCGATAGAAGCCGTTCCGATGATGAATACCACCGCAAGGAATGCAAGGACCAGCTTCATCTTCAACGTGAGATTTACTTTCATCTCATTGGTAACCCGTTATTGCATAGTATGCCCGGGCAGCTCAATCCCGGGCATTTTGAAGATTCAGGTCCCTGTATCACAGCCTACATTTTTTTCAATCTATTTAAAATACTGCGCAATGATTTTCAAAAGCTCATCGATTTTAATCGGCTTTGTGAGAAAATCCTTGATGTCGGGCAAAAAGCTATCCTTATCGCCGAGAGAGAATCGAGAGTTCGTCACCTGATTGATTGCCGTCAGCATCACAATCGGGATGCTTTTGAATTCCGCGTAGCGCGAAGAAGAACGCGAATTACGGATCTGGTCGGCGATTTCAAAGCCGGCAGTATCCGTCTCCATCATCACGTCGAGAATGATGAGATCGGGTTTTTCCTTCACAAGCGCGGCAAGGCCTTCTGTGCCGCTGTACGCCTTTGCCACTTCATAACCGTTGTGCCGAAGCGCCGCCTCAAGTGTCTGGACGAGATCTTTATCGTCATCAACAATAAGTATTTTCTTTGCCATGGCCATCTCCCCGTCAGTCGTTCAAAAGCTCATAAATTGTGTTGCGGTTTTTCCATGCTTCGTTCAATTGATACATATCCATGGGGAACTCCACCTGTTTGAGTTCCACCGGCGCCGCTTTTTTATCGACCAGGCCAAGCGCAAGCGCCACACCATAGATGATTGCTTCAGGGCGGGGCGGGCATCCCGGAATAAAGTAATTCACTTTCACCACTTTGTCGGCGCCACCGGTGACATTGTAGCTGTCGAACCAGCTTCCGCCGCCGGTCGCGCACGAACCTATACCGAACACAAGCTTCGGAGCGGGAAGCGCATCGTACGCTTTTTTCACCAGATGAAGGGTCGGCCTCGTGACGGCGCCCGAAAGAAGCATCACGTCCGCATGTCGGGGCGATGCCACCAGTTTTATTCCAAAGCGCTCCACATCGTAGTACGGAGTGAGCACATTTAATATCTCAATATCACATCCATTGCACGCTCCGGAATTGCAGTGATAGACCCACAGGGATTTCGAAAACGCCTTTTTGCAGAGTTCTTTCAGCATAATCATCCCTCCACTTTCGTCGGCCGTGTATAGTTATCAGAGAATGAAAGCATCTTCTCATCGAACTGCTCGGTCGTTTTCTTTATTACGAGGCGCTTTTCAAGATTATCGTATCGATACCCCTTCATATCCAGGCGTTCGATGACATTCTTGTTTTCCATATCGTAGCACCGCCCGCAGCGCTGGCAGGTCAGCATGAAAAGCTCCATCCGTTCGGTGAGATCTTCCTTGTTGTCGGTTGCCAGCTCAAAGCGTTCAGTCATGGTGATTGCTTTTTCCGGGCAGATATCCGCGCATTTGCCGCAGTACGTGCATCTGGACGCGTCATAGAGCAGCACGCGAATTTCCTGGCAGATATCCCGCACTAAAATAGTTCTCGCCGAGCAGTGATCGGAACACGCGCCGCACCCCACGCATTTATGATGATCCCAGTGAGGAGCGCCGCGGAAATCTTTCGGAACCGGATGCGGCTCAAAAGGATATCTGAGCGTCACCACACCGGGTTTGAGCACCAGAAGAACCTGTTTTATTTTGCTTGTGATCCACACGGCCATTCTCCTTTATTCAATAATTTACAACCCGTACACCGAAAGCCCCACGGCACACAGTGCAAGCACAATCAGCACCGAATAATATTTGATCGCCTGATCTATCCGAAGCCTCGGGTTTGTTGAACCGAGAAGCGCAATCAATACATATACCACCGCCACGCAGGCAAGCTGTACAACTACATTAACCGCATACCAGTCTGTCACAATGAAAGGAACAAATGCCATCACGAAGAGCGACGCGTAAAACATCTGCTTGATCATCAGGTAATATTTGAAAAGCGCGTAATTCGGGCCGCTGTATTCGATAAACGGCCCTTCAAGTATCTCGATTTCAGCTTCGGCAATATCGAACGGCTGTCGCGCTACAAACGCCTGCAATGCGAGAAGATACACCGCGCACATCACCAGCGCCGAGTAGCCGAATCCCGATGCGGTAATTCCTGCCACCGCCGATGAGACGGTAAGAGACTGAAGCTTAACCGCACCGAGGATGAGCGTCATCGCCAGCACCGGCTCCACCATAATCATGGTGATCATTTCCCTGCTGGCTCCGATGGAGGCAAACGTGTTTTTGCTCGAAAGCGCACCCAGAAGCACCGATACGCCCCCCAACGTCAAAAGATACATCACCGTGATGATATCGGCATAGCCGTCGAAGGCTGTGGGCTTTGCGCCGAACGGCAGAAACGCCACTGCAGCGGCAATCGACGCAAAGGCAATCATCGGAGCGATTTTAAATGCCGCGTTGCC
Organism: uncultured bacterium; assembly: GCA_937921485.1. Classification (GTDB taxonomy): domain Bacteria; phylum Spirochaetota; class UBA4802; order UBA4802; family JAGODF01; genus DYLV01. The sequence continues at coordinate 53,790 of CAKZSV010000007.1, read as the reverse complement.
GTCAGCCACCAGGTTTTCTTTGCCCAGAAGCTTTAAAAGATCGTAATACGGCTGTACGATCGGCGGTCCCTGACGGGACTGCACCTTCGCGGTGAGCTTTCGAATTATCCCTTCAAACAGCGGTGCGAGGGCCAGAAAAATGAGCACATTTGCGATCATATAGAGTATCTTCATGGCTGAAAGCTCCTTACTTTTTTCTCGAAATCATTTCAAGCTCGCCTGCGTTAATGACAGCCGCTTTGCCGCTTTTGATATCGACTACCTCAACCCTGTCGGTACATGAAAAACAGGGGTCAATGCTTCCGAGTATGATGGGAAAATCTGCGAACTGATTATTCAGAAGCATCATCGGCACGCCCTGCAGGTTCGGATACGTGGGGGCGCGAACACGCCAGCGATCAGCTCTGTTTTCCTCGCCCGTGATGAGGTAGTGTACCACTTCACCACGCGGCGCTTCAACCTGCGAAATCGCATGTTTATTCGGTGCGATGGGTTCATTGAATTCATAGAGTATTGGTCCATCATTAGGCATTTTTTCCACAGCCTGACGGATGATTTTTATTGCTTCATAAATTTCAAGAATGCGCACCAGCACCGTCCCCCAGACGTCCATCGTAGTGACCACGGGCACGTCGAATTGCATTTCATCGTATGCCGCATACGGATGGTCGCGGCGAACATCGATATCAACGCCTCGTGCGCGCGCGACCGGGCCTACCAGGCTCCATTTGATGGTATCTTCTTTTGTGATGGCGCCCACGCCTCTGGTGCGTTTGTGGATTGCGGTATCGCCCGCCACCGCCTTATGAATTACCATGGTTTCCTTCTCGATATTGGAAACAACTGCAAGAAGTTCATCACACATTTCCGGCGTTAAGTCGCGCCGCACCCCGCCGATGACTATCATGCCGTAAGTCTTGCGGTTGCCGGTGATTTTTTCGCCCAGCCACATAATCTGCTCGCGCACGCGCCACGCCTGCATAAAAATCGTATCAAACCCGATGAGGTGCCCCGCAACACCCAGCCAGAGGAGATGCGAATGCAGCCTTTCAATTTCGAGCATGATGGTGCGGATGTATTCCGCGCGCCTTGAAATTTTTATCCCCGCCGCTGTTTCAACCGCCTGCGAATACGATGTGGCATGTACCGAACCGCAAATACCGCAGATGCGTTCGGCGATGAACGGTACCTCGTTATAGCTCACCTGTGTGGTGCAGAGCTTCTCAATACCGCGGTGTGTCATAAAGCCACGGTAGTCGCACCCTTTGATGGTTTCACCGTCAACATACACCGCGAAGTTGGCCGGCTCGTGCAGGCTCGGATGGAATGGACCTACCGGCACCATTGAACAGTTGCCGGGACATTCATCGAACTGATACGCCACATCCTCTGCCGCGGGAGGAACCAGATTGTACGGCACATCTTTTCTGAGCGGATGAATCCCCTCAGGCCAGTCATCGGCCAAAATGAGCCTCTTTGGCTTGGGATGGCCGGTGAACTTCATTCCCAGAAGGTCCATGTACTCGCGCTCGGACCATCCTGCGTTGGGAATGTCGGGAGTAATGGAAAGAAATACCGGATTATCAGCAGGCGCGCTTGTGCGCACAATTGCTTTGAAATGCTCTTTATCGAACGCGAATGTATGAACTAAAAGAAATGTTCCATTCTTTGCTCGTTCATCATTTCCAATGCTTACCAGATAGCGTCCGCCTTTTGCGATGATATCATTCGAGATATCCCTCACGATTTCGCGCTTTATATCAATAAAAAGCTGTGTGCCGTCATAGAGAATCTCAGTTTTCTCGATATTCTTCCCGAATTTTTCAATCAGGGCGTTTTTCAAACTTTCAACAGTAACCTGCATACTTCACCTCGCTCGCTAAATTCTTTCACTCTTCAACATTTCCGCCCGTCCAGCGAAGCGCGTTTTTAAACGCGGAGAACATGCTGCGGTTTTTGTACCGCGTGGTATCGTGCAGGCCATGATAGCCGCCCAGCCACGCGGGAACCGTTCTTTCTTCGGAACCTCCGGATGATTTCAGCGCATATGCCACGACAAACGCGATACCCACAACGAGTAGCACCACCACAGGAACGGCAATTGCCGCCGGTACACTGCCGGTGCCTGGAACCCATACCTGCACGCCCAGTGATGCATCGGTGATGCTTTTACCCGCCTGGGCGAGCGCGGTTTCGAGCACGGAACCGCGCGATTTTTCAAATACCTCGATAATTGCACGATAATACACAAACGGGAAAAGACCCTGTACCACGCAGAGTAAGGCCAGAATGAATTTCGGCAGCAGCATTCCGAATGATACTTCTTTTATGTCTTTTTTTACATTCCACTCCGAACCGGTGGAGGTAAACGTCATACCGAAAAATTTCACGTAACATGAAAGGGTAATGGCGCTGGTAAAAAGCGCGATGATACCGAAGACAGCAAGGAACAAATACGTTCCTCCCGCCAGGATGCTGGTCGATATGATGGTCCACTTGCTCGCAAAACCGCTGAATGGCGGAACACCTGATATGGCAAGCGACGCGATTCCCGCAACCAGCGCGCTTGCCGGCATGAGCTTCAAAAGCCCGCCCAGTTTATTAAGGTCTTTCGTGCCGGTAGCATACAGGATGCTGCCGCTGGAAAGGAAGAGCAGTCCTTTGAACACCGCGTGATTGAGCACATGGTACGCTGCGCCGATAATTGCCACCGCGGCAAAAAATTTCATCACATCGACGCCGCTGGAGAACATAAAGAGGCCAGCTCCGATTGCGAATACGATGTAGCCGATCTGTCCGATAGAACTGTACGCAAGGAGCCGTTTTGCGTCGTTTTGTTTCATCGATTGAACCGTGCCGATGAAAAGCGTCGCCACGCCGAAGGAAGCAATGACTGCCCCCCACAGAGCCCAGTTGACGTGAACGCTTTCACCATGCGGCACCATCCAGAAAAACGAGCGCAGAATTCCATACACACCCGTTTTAATCATCACACCGGAAAGCAGCGCGCTGATCGGCGAAGGAGCGACAGAGTGAGCATCGGGCAACCAGAGCTGGCCTAAAGGGAAGATACCCGCTTTGAAAGCAAATCCCAGGAATATAAGCGCAAATACTGCATAGACTCCCGCCGTGGAAAAGCCGGAAAGATGCATCGTTATGCTGTGCAGGGAATCGCCGAAGGAGACATTGGGAATGAAAAACGGCGCGATGAAGATAAAGAGCCACGCACATTCCATAAGCGCAAGATACCTGTTCGCGCTTTTCACCACCACCGCGTCGCTTTTCTCGAATCGGATGAGGAAGTATGAAGCAATTGTCATGAGCTGCCAGGAAATCGTGAAACCCAGCGAAAGATCATCCACGGTCACGATGCCCATCATGCCGAGTATGAAAAGAGGAAAATTTGCATAATATGCTGCAAGGGAATATTCCTTGTAGTGGTCCATGTAGGTAATTGAATAGATTGCGCTCATCACCGCCATAAACGCAATGACGGAAAGGAAAAATGCGGAGAGGCCATCCACAAGGAAATACACGGAGAAGAAGCCGAAGCTCACCAGCCTGGAACCCTGAGCGGGTGCTTCAAAAATTACCGCATACGAAAGGCAAAGGATAAAGACCGCCGCAATTGAAACCAGAACAACATTCACCCACGCGACAAGCTTTCGTTTCGGCGCGAGTATCGGCGCAAGAAGAGCGGCAATGAAAAGCACCACAAACGCGGTAAAAAGATTTCCATACATGTCAACGTTCATACGCATACTCCTTCTGATATTCGTTCACAAGACCGGAGAAATATGTGAATAGGGCGTCACCTGCACGGGCAACCTCTTCGTCCATACCCGTGCCGAATTCAATATTTCGCGGCACAATCCCCACCAGATATACGGACTTTCCGCTTCCCTCAATAATTTCCACCGCAAGCGACATCGACATTTTGTGAGTTGAATAATCAAGTGAGGCTGACGCGATGTCGCGATATTTTCCAAAAAGGACCGTGCCCGCTTCTGCGGGGGCTTCAACAGCGTCGATGATGATGACATTTTTGCACTTCTTCTTCGCAATCGAAAAGGCATAGGCTTCAATCACATCCTCTGCATTTACAATTATCTCAAGACAATTCGGATGCTCTTCGATAAGCCGTTTTGCGACGAGTGTTCCGGCAGCATCATCTCCGCGCATGGGATTCCCCACGCCAATGATGCAGGCGCCCTCGGCAAAAAGCTTGCGTATGTCAGCAAAAACCATCATCAAATCTGCTCTCCGAGCGTTTTAATCTGCCGGTAAGTATATACCGGCCCATCGGTGCACACCAATGTTCGTCCAATGGCGCAATGCTGGCATTTGCCGATGCCGCATTTCATATGCCGTTCGAGGGTAGAGATAATGCAGTCGTCCGAAAGCCCCTGGTCCATAAGCACTTTGATGACGGAATTGAACATCACCGGAGGCCCGCATACAAACGCGACGGTATTTTCCACGGGAATTTTGGCCTTTGGTATCAGATTGTGCACAAAACCAGTCTCGCCCGTCCATCCGGGAACCGGATTGTCAATGGTGATGTAGGTTTCGAATCCTTCTATCTTCAACCACTCGTCGATATTGTATTGGTACATCAGGTCTTTCGGCGTGCGCGCTCCATAGATGAGGATGATGCGGCCGAATTCGTTTCTGTGCTGAAGCACATGCACGATAGACGAGCGAAGCGGAATAAGGCCGATACCTCCCGCCACATAAATCACGTTCTTGCCTTTTATTTCTTCAAAGGGGAAGCCGTTTCCAAATGGACCGCGAATGCCGACCTTATCGCCTACCTGAAGTTTGTGAAGCGCGCGGGTGACCTTGCCCACCTGGCGGACTGAAATATGAAAGCGGTCGTTTTCCGGACTCGGGGGAAGAGACACGGCAAACTCACCCGCCCCGAAAACCGTGCACATGATGAATTGCCCGGATTTGATGTTAAATTTCGAGGCAATATCCTTATCGTCGATATTCAAATAAAATGTTTTCACATCGACGATTTCATCTTTGATTTCCTCAATCGTCGCAATCTGCGGAACTGACACTATTTTGCAGGCATCATCGCATTCATGTGTTCTACCCATAGCCGTCACCTATTTCGTAATTTCTCGTCTGATATACGTTACCACATTGGGAAGTCCGATATCGCCGGGACATACCCAGGCGCAGCGGCCGCATCCCACGCATCCGGGCCGCAGATATTTTTTCGATTGAGAATAGGATAGCTTGCAAAAGAAACGCTTGTTGCGGCGGTCTTCCACCGGCTTGCGCGGATTATGATCGCCGGCCATTTTTGAATATCCCTCGTAGGAACAGGAATCCCAGCTGCGAATCCTTTCGGTTGCTCCACTTCCGATATTTACATCTTCGATGTTGAAGCATGAGCAGGTGGGGCATACGAATGTACAGGCGCCGCACTCAAAGCACTGGTTGCCGATGTATTCCCAAATTTCTTCCTTAATAAAGCCGGTGGTCACGCGATTGGTGACGCGCGACACCCACGCCTTATTTTCTACCGCAAAATCCGTGAAAAGATCGAGCGAGATATCGATTGCCTTTTTTTTCTTATCCTTGTATTCATCGCCCGCCTTTGCAAGGCCAATCTTTTCCGCAAAAGCTTTTCCCTTCTCGCTTCCCGCTTCAATCAGGTATTCATCGCCAAGTTCCGTAAGATTCAGGTCAAAGCCTTCTTTCGCGGAAGGTCCGCTGTCGGTGCAGGCGCAAAAACACTGCGCGAATGGTTTCACGCAGGTATTGGAAACAATAAACACCTTCTTCCTGTTTGCAAGATAGAACTCATCGACGAACTCCTGTCCAAGGAAGAAGCGGTCGAGCACACGAATTCCTTCCAGATCGCAGGAGCGCAGTCCAAAAAGCGCCTTCGGCTTTTCTGAGTGTATTCTTTCAATCGCCGCTTTTTTTGCGGTAGGATCGTACGAATATTTCAGAATGCATTCCGAGTGCGGATATATGACATGTTTGGGAGGAATCGCGGGGATGGGCGCATCAAGATCGATCTGCGAGAGATCATCAAGCCGGTCGAACATCACCTGCCCTGCATCCCTGTCGATATACGGACCAAAGATGCCGTATTCTTTTGAAAGTTCCTGTGCAATGTTGACAATGTCGCTTTTTTTAATACGATACATGATCACACCTTCTCGATCTTCACGGGAATTGTTGCGTCTTCGCCACGGGCAAGCACCTCACGGTGTTCAAGCAAAAACTTTGAAATCGTCTCCTGTATAAAATACGGAATATACGCGGTACCTGAACGAACTTCGCCGGAAATCTTCACCGCAGCCTTCATTTCGCCCGCATGAGATTTCACCATCACAGGCCATTTCTCGCGTACCCCCAGAGACTTTGCATCATCCGGTGAGATTTCCACATATCCTTCCGGAAAAAGCAAGAGCGTGGTGTTATATTCACGCAGAGGGATTTTCGTCAGGCGCATGAGATTGTTCTGATGCCAGAAATGCTGCGCCTTGCCAATCATAAGCTGATACGGAAATTCAGTCGATACCGTGGGAATTGAATAATCTGCTTTCACCGGGTAAAACGATAATTTTTTCGTGGATGTATCCGCTGAAAAATATTCCGTGCCGTTGGGATTCTGCGTGTCGCACGGCCACTGAATGCCAAAGGATTTCCTTAGTTTCTCGTAGCTTACCTGCGAATAAGGCGGTGTTACTGCAGCGATTTCATTCATGACATCAGCCGGAGAAGCGTAATTCCACGAAGCGCCTGCCTTTTTTGCAAGCTCGCACACGAGCCGCCATCCGGGAAGAATCCCTGAAGGCGGATCGGCTTTTTTCGCTGAAAGCTGGATGCGCCGCTCGGTATTGGTATAGGTTCCCTCACTCTCAATATAGCTTGCGATGGGAAGAACCGCATGCGCGAATTCCGTAAAAGGATTTTCGAATGCGCCGATATAGACAATGTACTCGAGTTCTTTGAGCCTGTCTGCATAGCGCACGATCCCTTCATCGTGATCGATCACTACCAGCGCTTTAAGTTTGGAAGATTTTTCCGATAAAAGTTCATACGGCATCCTGCCTTTCTTTGTCGGGATATCCGCACCCCAGGCTTTCGCGAAGGCGGCATGCGCTTTCGGATCTTCGAGCAATTGAAATCCGGGAAGCACATCCGGTGCAACACCCATATCGTAGCCTCCCTGGAGATTATTGAGGCCGGTAACAGGATTGATTCCAGAACCATTAATGCCGATTTTGCCCGCCAGCAAAAAGAGATTGAAGAGAAATCCAATTGTTTCTACATCCAGACCCGAAATTCCCGAAGGATAGAAGGCCATCGCGCGCCTGGATGAAACAAGTTTTCGGGCAATTTCTTTGAGCACCTCAATCGAAATTCCCGTCTTTGTGTTGATATCATCATACGAAAGAGAACCTAAGAGATTCGCAAAACCTTCGAAGCCGGTCGTGTATTTCTGAATGTACGCGCTGTCGGCAAGGCCTTCATCGATCAATATTTTCGCAAGGGCAGCAATCACCACCTTGTTCGATCCGGACTTTGCCATCATAAAGACATCGCTCAGCTTCGCAATCTGCGTGGTACGGCTGTCGAGGGTAACCATGAACGCGCCGGCTCGGCGAGCCATGTGGAGTTCGCTTCCAAGAATGGGATTTTGCTTTGTGATATCGAAATCAAGCACAAAGAGAAAATCGGCCCCTGCTATCGCGCCAGCTGAACCGAGCATCCCCGCAAAACCAGTGCCGGCATTCAGCACCTCCAGGCTTGCTCGATGGCCGGATTCCGAATCGAGCCCGATATTGTTGGTTTTCAGCACTGCACGAGCGAATTTCATCAAAAGATAATGTTCTTCATTTGAAGAGCGGGGAGATGCGAGTATTGCAAGAGCATCAGGAGAATCGCTGGCAAATTTTTTTAATTTCTCTACAACCTGCGCAATTGCTTCATCATACGAAACTTTTATAAGCCCTCCGTTTTTTCGAAGCATTGCGTCCGTAAGCCGCTGCGGTGTGCTTAAAAGTTCGTGGATATTCCACCCTCGTACACAGAGCCGCCCCCTGCTTACGGGATGATTGCGCGATGGAAACACCCCGGCAGGCCTGCCATCAACTATTTTTAAAAAATGTCCGCAACCATTGCCGCAAAACGTGCAGATACCCGGTTTGTACGTCATACCTTACACTCCTCATATTTTAGTGGCCACAGCTGAATGCACGTATGTACGTCTCATTCGCGAATGAATAATCACAAGCACCGTTGCACTTCGACAGGAAACACACGCTTATGGAAGAATCCCTGCAGAAGTCTGATTAATAGATACTAAAATCCTTGGAGAACGACCAGAGGGGAATTTTTTTCTTTTTGTGTAGGGGGATTCCCCTACACAGCACCACACAATGATTTTTTCAGCGAAATGGGATAGAAAGCTTCATATTCCCGGGGCTCGCAAGAGTAAGGATGATATCGTTGATGATCCGCTCTGCAAATGCTGCTTCGCACACGCAAAGATAGTAGAGCCACTTTCTTTGGAACGCTCCGTCATATCCAAGCGACATAAGCTGCGATGATGACGCTGTAAATCGATTTCTCCATTCCCTGAGTGTGCGGGCATAATGGGGTCCGATATTTACAAGTGACTCAACATAGAGCCGGCTTTTTTGAGACATAGCTTCCGAAAGTGCCGTCACTGAAGGAAGATGCCCGCCGGGGAAAATATGCTTCTGAATCCAATCGATCCTTTTTTTGTAATCACTGTAATGATAGTCCATTGTCGTGATTACCTGCACTACCGCGATGCCGTCCGGTTTTAAAAGCCTGCCGATTGCTTCGAAATACGCGTTTAAATGTTCGTCTCCCACTGCTTCAAGCATTTCAATAGAAACAATTTTATCGAATGAACCTTTCATGTGACGGTAATCGATAAGCTCAACCTTGACCTTCGCAGAGAGGCGCGCTCTTTTTACAAGCTCCTGAATATGTTTTTGCTGCTCCCTCGAAAGCGTAATCGTGGTAACCCGGCATCCGGTGTATCTGGCCGCCTCAACGGCAAAGCCGCCCCATCCAGATCCGATTTCAAGTACATGATCATTTTTATTGATTTGCGCCCTTTGGATTATTTCATGAATTTTATTACGCTGGGCTTGCTCCAGGGTATCATTATTCTTTTTAAAGATTCCGCATGAATACATAAGCCGTTTATCTAAAAAAGACGTAAAAAAATCATTGCCGAGGTCGTAGTGCGCCTCAATATTTTTTTTGCTGCCCTTAATCGTATTGCGTTTGCGCCTGTTTAATAGCCGATTCAATATGAGCCAGAGCGCTTTTAAGACGACATGGTCTTCTTCTTTTAAATTGAGATGCCTGATGAAAAACCGAATAAGTGTCACGGGATCCGACGAATCCCATCCATGCTCCATGAATGATTCACCGAAGCCGATCTCGCCGTTGAAGGCGACTTTCGAAAAGAAGGAATAGCCATTGATGGTGATATCAGCCCTATCCTTTGAAAGACGATTGCCGAAGTGCTTCACGCTCCCATCCGGGTACGTAATGTGTAGATATCCATTCCGAATTCGTGAAATTTTTTTTTCGATCAAACGCCTACAGAGCTTTTGCACTGCCGTGGCGGGAAGCCTGCCTATTGTCATGAGGCTTCTCGGCTCAGGTTTGGGATGATATGAAAGTCCTCGCAAAAAGAAAAGTTTGAATGCTTCTTTATAGATTCTTGCCATCGTTAATAGCGCAGTAACCGGGAATTTCATGATGACCGAGCGCAGGCTCTTTGCATCAAGCGGCACGCCCGTGCCGGTAAGCCGCGCGGCGAGAATGGTGCCCTCGGCGCGATGGAGAGTTATTGTAATGTCTATTTTTTCAAGGTTTTCTGGAAATCTAAATGAATAATATCCATCCACATTGTTGAAAGGCGAAACATGAAATTGCTTATCGTGCGCAAATTCGATGAAGCCCTTTGTTCTTTTTATGGGTTTATCAAGGATGTACAGATGCTTTTCGCCGAAGGTATTGTTCACTTCTGCGACGATGCACAGCAAAGCTTCGTTTTTTCCATAGCAATAGTAAAAACTAACCGGATTGAAGACATATCCCAAAAATCTCGCCTGCGTGATGAGCATAACACGGGCTATATTTTTATGTATGCCGTGATGTTTGAGAAACGCAAGAAGCCTTTGTTTTATTGTGCCCTCGCCTTTTAAGTAATCGGCATCTTTTAATGCGACAATATTTCTCCTGTTATAGCTGAAAAATGGCACTCCCTTGTGAAGTTTCCCAAGCTCATCGAGATCAAATGCGTAAAAATACATCGGATAGCGGAGGAGATGCTTCGCAGGCCGATGCCGCACATGCATCACCTCGCCGGCGTATATGAGCGATTTCATAGATCACACTCCATCATCCTTGCAACTTCAACGCCCGAGCGCACGGCGTCTTCGTGAAATCCGTAGCCGAAATAGCTCCCGCAAAAATACGTGCCTCGTGTGCCATTGAGTATATGAAGTTCCTTTTGAGCATTCATCGAGGCGAAAGTATAGGTAGGATGATAATAATCCATCGAAGCGATGATTGTATCTTCAGGGATTGGACGCGCACTGTTGAGCGTTACAAAATACCGACGAACGGTTTTCAGCCCCTGCAGGCGGTTCATGTCATACGTAAGCGTGAGTGGAGCATTTTTGCTTTGCCCCGCATTGCGAATAAAATTCCACGAGGCGCTGGCGTTTTTATTGGTGGGCATGAGATGTTCATCGGTGTGGAGCACAGTACGGTTTTTCTGATAACGCCATGGGCCAAGCAGCCGCTTTTCATCGGGGGTTGCGTCTGCAAGCAATGTCAGCGCTTCATCAGCATGGGTTGCGATAATTACCGCATCGAAAGTTTCCTGCTTTTTGCCGACGGTAATTTTTACGGCGCTTTTTTTTCGCGCGATGGATTTTACGGGCGAGTTTATAATCACATCCTTTCGCAATGAAGCCCGAATCGCCTTCACGTAGGTGTGGCTGCCGCCCACCACGGTCTTCCATACCGGCTGGCCTGTGATGCCCAGAAGTTTATGATTGTTTAAGAAATTAAAAAACGAAAGCGCGGGGAATTCCATCATCTCATTATCCGGCGTTGACCAGATGGCGGCACCCATTGGAATAATGTGGTGCGTAATGAAATAGTCAGAAAAATTTTTACTTTTCAGGTATTCACCGAGCGTAAAATGTGCTGCCGCGCCGGTTTTAAGATCATCTTTCGCATTTCGATAAAATCGAAAAATGTCATATACCATCCGCTGAAATGTCGGGTTGACGAAATTTTTCCTTTGCGCGTAAAGGCCGTTGAGGCCGCGGCTTGAATACTGCAAACCGGTGTCCTCACAAAAGTAGCCGAATGACATGTCGCTGTCGCGAAGCTTTACGCCAAGGAGGCTCAAAAGCTTTGTGAACAGAGGATAATTCAAATGGTTCATCACGATGAAACCGGTATCAACGGGGGTGCCCGCATCCGGACCATCGGGTATTATAATGGTATGAGTATGACCGCCCACGTAGTCGTTTTTTTCAAAAACGGTGACCGTATGTTTTTTATTGAGAATATACGCGGCAGTCAGTCCCGCGACTCCGGAACCAATTATCGCGATATTGAGTTTTTTTACCTTCATAGTTGCTCCTATCCCTTTATGCCTAAAATGTGATGATATAAACCAAAAAATATGGGAACTTCTCAAAACCATTTATAAGGATGTTCCCTTGTGGGCACAATGTATAGGTAAAAACCGCTTTCTTCTGATGCTAATTTTAAGTATGAAAGCGGTTTTTAGAGGTGCCCAATAGCGAAACTCGCACAGCGGAGTACATCATGTAATATCGATAATTCTTGCTAATTCTAATGATGAATGCAGCGCTCTTTGTCAATACATATTTTTGTCTTGACGTTGCATCGCTGTATGGTATCCTCTAACAGAGCAACAACACGTAGAGATAAAGGATGCGATACAAAGGAAAAGAAACGGCGAAATAGGTGATGATCCATTAAGACGGGTGAAAAGCTTGCAGTAAATCACCCTTTTTTCAGCATCCACTGCACCGCGTAGCGCACAAGTTTTGCTGAATTTTCGATATTGAGTTTTGCTTTGATGCGCTCGCGGTAGTTTTCCACTGTTTTTACGCTTATTTTCATTTTTTCTGCAATGTCGCGGTTACCCAAACCCTTGCCGATGAGCTGGAAAATTTCAAATTCACGGTTGGAAAGCTTTTCAACGCTCCTGCCGTCAGTTTCATCCCGCGAGAGTTTCGCGATGAGCTCTTCTTTCAATGTATCACTCAAAAACTGTTTCCCGGAAATGACTGTTTTTATGGCTGAAATCAATTTGATGTCCGCTTCTCCCTTCAGCACAAACCCGCTCGCGCCCGCGCGGAACGCCCGCTCCGCAAAGATCACCTCATCAGCATCGGAGAGTACGATCATCTCAAGCGACGGATAACGCGTCTTGAGCGCTTTGATCAAATCAATACCCCCAAACTCATCAAGCGCAATATCGATGATTACCACACCGGGAGAAGTTCGGGAAATACCCCGCACCGCCTCATCGGAATTCTTCGCCTCTCCGCACACGCGGTACCGGGAACTGTTTTCAATAATCTTTATCAGCCCCTGACGCACCACCGCAAGCGGATCGACGATGAATACCCTGATTTCACTATCGTTCTCTTCTGAAATTGCATCATTATCTTTTTTATAATACCTGTCCCCGGCAGCTTCATCGGAAATGGTGCAGATAACCGACACGCCACCTCCCGGATTATCCTTAATTTCGAGCGATGCGCCAATAAGCCAGGCACGGTAGCGCATGATCCTGATTCCCATGCCTTCGATTTTTTCGAGCTTTTCGCTGATCCCTTTCCCGTCGTCATCAATGCGCAATACAATTGTATCTCCCTCGCGCGCGACCGACACAATGATGTTTCTTGCTCTTCCGTGCATCAGGGCATTATCTACCGCCTCGCGGATAATATAAAAAACATTCGATGCCGCCAGGTCATTACCGATTTCAATGTCGTTTCCCCATCGAATAATAAGATTTGCCTTATTCTGCTCCTCCACTTCTATTCGAAAATCCTCAAGCGTGGTGCGTATACCTCCCGAAGCCATGTCAACAGGACACAGATCTTTCGCAAGTTCCCGTGTCCGGTCGATTGCCGTATAAATCATCTGCACCATCTCTTCTATTTCGCGCGATTCCTCCGGGAACCGCTCCCTCATTTTAAGGCGCTGAATTTCACTTTTAAACGCTATCTGGGAAAGGTACGTACCGATTTTTTCATGCAGATCCCGGCTGATTTTATGCCTATCCGCTTCATTATTGGTGAATATTGTGCGCTCCAGTCTCCTTCGTTCGGTGGTGTCGATGCCCACTGAAAAAATGAAGTCGGGCGTGCCATCTTCACGAAAAATCGTTCTCGAATGCCATTCCACTAAAATTAGTGCACCATTCTTTGCGATAATCGAATTTTCTATTATTTCGGATGTTCCATCTGCGACCTTCTGATACGCGCGTTTCGTCGCTGGCACATCACTTTTAGTTACAATCATATCGAAATAATTCTTTCCTTTGACTTCTTCCAGCGAATATTCGAGCACTCCAAGAAGTGAGCGGTTCATGTTGATAATCGTCCCGTCAGGTGCGATCGCGACAAAATAGGCAGGCGATGCATCATCCAGGCTTTTAAGAAAATCCCTTTCTTTCTTCAATCGCGCTTCCGATTCAGCCAGCGACCTGGTTCTTTCCAGAACCAAATCTTCAAGGACGATTTTTTCATTCCGCAGCAAGTCTTCCGCATGCTTGATGCGCAGCATCACATTAATCTGAGCCACAAGCTCCGATTCATCAATGGGCTTGGTGAGAAACGCGTCGGCACCGATCTGAAGTCCTTTTACGCGGCTTTCAAGGTCTGTTCTTATCGCCGTGAGGAGTATCACCGGAATGTGGTGCGTCTCTTCCATGCTCTTCAGGCGCCGGCATACCTCAAAACCGTCCATCACCGGCATCTTCACATCCAAAAGCACCACATCCGGCTTCTCCTGTGCCGCAAGCGCAAGCCCCGCTTCGCCGGATAGGGCGGTGATGACGCGACAATCAGGTTTTAAGTTTTTCAAAAGAGCCGAAACAGCAACAAGGTTGTCTTCTTTATCATCAATAACAAGTACGGTGCTCATTTTTTTGTATCTATCCATTTGGAAATCATCGCCAGAAGTTCTTCAACCGCATACGGCTTTGCCAGATAATCATCGCATCCCGCCTTTAAAATCCTTTCCCTGTCGCCTTTCATTGAAAGCGCAGTAAGCGCAATGACGGGAATCGCTTTTGTTTCCGGCATGCTCTTCAGTTCGCGCACCACCGTAAAACCGCTTATTCCCGGCAGCGCGATATCGAGCACCACAAGAGCAGGCCTATGCCTCTGAACAAGTTCAATACCGGTTTTTCCGTCCATGGCCTCAAGAATGCGATAGTGCTTTTTCAAAATTGCGCGAATGGTAATCATGTTGTCAGGATCGTCTTCAATCACCACAATCGCCGGGCAATTGCCGGCAATTTCCGCATTTTCAGAAATCCATTCCGCCGCTAAAGGATTTTCTGTTTCATCGTCCAGTCGGCCTTCCCCGCCTTCAATAACAGGTACTGTATGATTCATCCACCTGATCGGGATTATCACCTCAAAGCGGGACCCTTTTCCAGGTTCGCTTTCTACGGTAATCGCCGCCGAAATGAGTTCCGCCGATTTCAACGCAATCGCGAGCCCAAGTCCCGTTCCATCGTATTTTCTGGAAAGGGAACCATCAATCTGACGGAACTCTTCGAAAATATGAGGAAGCTGCGATTCCTCTATCCCGATTCCTGTATCCTCTATCACCACGCGTACGTGTTTCTCGTCTGAAGCGGCTGATACTGTGACGCTACCCTCTTCGGTGAATTTTACCGCGTTGCCGATTATGTTTTGAAAAATCTGGTGAATGCGCGTTTCATCTGTCACGGGATCGGCAAGATCATCAGAGCAACTGAAATGTATGGTAATTCCCTTGCTTTCCGCTGTCTGTTCAAGGTTCTCCAGTATCGACCGCAACAGCGGGCGAATCGGGATTTTCTTTGGCTTCAGGTCGATTTTTCCTGCTTCAATTTTCGAAAGATCCAGAATGTCGTTGATGAGCATCAAAAGCTTTTCGCCGTTGCGGTTGATGATGCGGAGATAATCGTTCTCCTCATCGGTGAGCTTCATTCCCGATTGAATCTGCAGCACTCTTGAAAGCGCAAGGATCGAATTGAGCGGCGTTCGAAGCTCATGGCTCATGTTCGACAAAAACTCGCTTTTGAGCTTATTAGCCTCCTCCACTTTCGCTTTCTGAAGCTCCATTTCGATGTTTTGCTGCCGCACTTTTTCCGCATGTTTTTTCAGCTCGACTGCCTGCTGCTCCAGGGTTTCTCTCTTTGATTCGAGCTGTCGGTTTTTGTCGCCGAGCTCGGCGGCGAGCCTTCGTGTCTCCTCGATTGCCAGAATGTTCGAGTAGGCCGTGTTGATCACAGGGCGGATGTGCGACAGAATTCTGAAAATCTCCTCGCTGTACTCCGAAAGCGACGCAAGGGAAATCACCGCCACGGACATATTTTTCACCACAATCGGCATGGTGATAATTTCTCTTGGAGAAAGATTTCCCAGAACGGTCTTGAGTGATAAAACAGCGTTTCCAACAGCAACTTTCGTTCGTGTGATTTCCCTCGTCGCCAGCGCTTTGCCGAATTCTCCTTCGAGATTGCCCGCATGAAAACTATCGAGATGAACGGCATCCAGGCCTATGGAATACAAATGTCGAAACTCTGTTCCATCATCTGAAAGCACATAGAACGCGGAAATATTTGATGCGCTCACCTCCATGAGCTTCTTCACAACGCGCCTGCTGAAATCATGGACGTCAATCGTCGATACCACCACTTCGATGATATCGGAGCTGATTTTTTCTATGCGCAGTTGCGTGACGATGGAATCAGCCATAGTATTAAATACATGCGCAAGCCGGCCAATCTCGTCTTCTGCGTCTGTTTTTACGCGTTCACCATACTGGCCTTCTAAAATCTGCTCGGCCGCATAAATAAATGGAAATATCTGACCGAGTATATATCCAGCGAAAGACTGCGAAACTGCATACAGCGCAATGAGCATGATGCAATATCCTGAAAAAAAACACAGCGCGATGAGATACAGCGGCCTGTTGAGCTCGGCGATATCGCGCTTTACCACCAATGCCCACTGCACCATAGGTATTGAGGTATAGACGGCAAGCACTTCATTGCCCTGGTAATCATTCATTTGGGTAACACCCTCTTTTCCGGAAAGTGCGGAAAGGATGGCTTCATTATGCATTTTCATGGTCAACGGGACAATGTTTTCAGTTTTCAGGTGATGTATCACAATCCCTTCTTTATTCGCAAGAATCACTTCTCCCGTGAGACCCAGCCCCGTGCGTTCCATAAGGACGGGAAAAAGAAAGCGTTCCAGATGCACGATGCCCGAAATATATGCGATTGGCGCATTATCATTCAGAGAAAAAACAACAGGCATTGAAACGATGATAATAAAGGAATTTATTTTTTTTGAATAATGGACATCGGAGAAATGCGCATCGCTTCCGAAATGAGGTAAAAAAAATTCCTGAGAGAATTCATCATACATGACATCGGATTTGCTGTCGGGAAATACTACTTTGTTGTGCAACGCGGAAAATACGCACAGTTCAGATATGCCGTATCGTGAATTATGATGACCCTGAAAAATGTTTTTCAACTCCTGATAATTATGGCCGGAGAGGCCGCCATCCCTGGCCGCACGGTCAACTAAGTTTTTCGTCGCATCGATTGACCCCAGTGTTTTCACATTGTCCGAGAGACGCATAAGCCAGCTTGCAATTTCACCCGCGCGGTGATCCCGCACAGCTTTCATCAATGTTATTTGCATTTCGCGAAAACGCGATGATACAAACATATACAGCAGCACATTCACAAGAAAAGCCGTAACGGCAAGCATACCGAAGACAGAAATAAACACCCGCTTTCGTATGCTCGTGAATTGCAGTTTTATTTTCATTATTTCTTTTCCCGGACTAGTGTGCTTCCGCGCAGATTTTCGATTTGATGAGATACATGACATTGAAAAATTTTGTGATGCCTCCGATAAAGCGCTCCTTTATCATCCCCCTCGGAATGTTCTCGATTTCGGCCATTATCGTACTCAGGTTTTCATCCATTATCCCATAATATTCCGCAAGCTTCTCACTGCTGATAATCTTTTTTAAAGACTGCATTGACTCTTCAATTCGTGAAATATTTTCAAATATTTCTCTTATATACGGCTTATGTGCCTGCTCGATGCCGCGAAGCATTTTCTCTAAAATGCAGATTCGAGCTATCGCATATCCTTCGTGCACCTCATTCATTTTACGGTCACTGAAACTGTCGGGATACCGCGAAAAATATTCCTTACCCAGTTCAATCATATCGTCAGATTCGAATGGAAATTCACCTTCAAGCGCGATGATCCTGCTACGGAACTCGCTTCCGGTAGCTGAATTTTTGAATATTTCCGAAGGAGTAATCGACATCTATAGCTCTGCTCATCTTGTAATGTAGTACTGTTGCACACTACAGATGCGCGAAACGATGTCAACAGAAATTAGGCGAGCTGACCAACCCTGCCGTGATAGGCAAAAAAACAATTATTCGGCGAGGGAGACGCACTCTTTTGCGGCAATTAATCCTCTCCCTTAAGGCGCGCCATGATGGCACGGATAAAAAGCGTCATCCTGGCCATCACCAGAGTGCTGATGGCAATATCGATGATTCTGGGAACATTGAGCCCGGTGCGCAAAAAGACGCGAAGCTGATCGACTTTATAACAGAGGAAAAAGGCGACTATGATGATGAGAATATCGCGGGTCGATTCAACGGCGCGGTTCGATTCGAGGTTTTTAAGAGCAGAGACGGAAAAAATCGCCATAATGGATGCTTCGAGGATGATAGCGATGATGAAAATATTCACAACGTTTTGGAGAAGCGCATCTCCGTTCATAAGCCACTCCTTTGGAAAAAAATTGCATTCCGTTATTCAAAAATATACAAATACTGAATTATTTGTCAATACAATTTTATCCTTGAAATCGCATACGCAATAAGCGAATCGGCAAGTGCAACAATATCCGTGTAATGTGCATCGTAAAAAAAATTACAATCAGGTGAAAAAAAAATTATTCTGCCGGCCATTTCCATCGTATTAAGATATGAGAGGCCATCATACCATGGAATTCAATCGGGAACAAACAATCGCAATATCCCCCGAAGGCGGCATAACGCTGGTAATTGCGGGCGCGGGAACGGGCAAGACCAGATGCCTTGTCGAAAAAACCGCACGCATCATAGGACATACTATTGCAAAACCGGAGGAGGTCCTTGCGCTCACATTTAGCAGAAAGGCTGCGGAAGAGTTAAAAGAACGAATCGTGGATCGCATCGGCACATCCGGCGCGGGCATAACTGCCGGGACCTTTCATTCGTTCTGCTATGCGCTCATACGGGAATATCATCAGATGACGTCTTATACTCTTGCGAAAAGCGCATTTTCTGTAATCGATGAGTCCGCACAGGAGGAGATACTCCTTGGCCTTCTGAGAAATAAACTCGACGAATTCCTTGGTTTTCCCATTGGACTGATCGTCCGGCTCATTGCAAACTGGGCAAACCTTTCCCACGATAAAATTATTCGGCTTCGATCATCCGGTCTTTATGATAAAATCGAAGAGGTGATCAACATATATACCGAATACAAAAATTCGCAAGAGGTACTCGATTTTCACGATCTTATGGCAAAGGCAATCGACATTCTTCAGAATGATGCTGATTTCCGCCGCACTGTCACGAGCCGTTATTCATACATTCTCGTCGATGAATTTCAAGATACATCCGAAGACAATTTTCTTCTGCTGAATCTCCTTCTGCCAGCCGAAAATCGAAACCTCTTTGTCGTGGGCGATGACTGGCAATCCATTTACGGGTTTCGAAACGCGCGGGTGGAGTATATCGTCAATATGCGGAAGTATTTTCCTGAAACGCGCATCATCGCCCTTAGAGTGAACTACCGTTCGAAAAAGGAAATCGTAACGCTCTCGAACAAGTTTATACGGCACAACCGGTTTCGGACGAAAAAAAAGCTCGTGTCGGCACGGGGTAAAGGTGGCATTGTGCGCGGCTACTCGGTGAAAGACCGCGGTGAAGAAATCCGCGTAATAAAAAATATATTATCGCGCCTGCAGGGCGAGGTGGCAATCCTTTTCAGAAATAACTGGCAGGGCGAAATCATTCAAAAAGCGCTCGGCGAGAAAGCTGAAAATAGTTCTTTCATGACAATGCACGCCTCGAAAGGCCTCGAATTCAGCACTGTGATTGTTGCAGGAATTTCGGATGACATCATACCCGATCGCTCTTCCAATCTGGAAGAAGAACGGAGACTTTTGTACGTTGCGCTCACCAGGGCAAAAGATAACTGTATCATCATTGCGCAACGAAAAAGCGATGGCACGCTTCCGCGATTCGCGCGCGAGCTGAATATGCGCTTTTCTCCATTCAGCGAAGCTTTTTAAGAATTTTGCTGCTCGTTTTTATTCAAGGCAGCATTCTTCCTTCGCGAGTTCTTCGATGGAACAACCCTGTGCGATTTTTGCATCAAAATCTTCAGCCATTTTTTTCGAAAGCGTATAAATTCTTTCAACTTCACTTTCATCGGGCAATATCCCCTTGAGGTAAAACCGCGTAAGGAAATAATAAATCAGCGCGTTTTCGATCATTTGTGCATATGTGGCATATCGTTTTTCTTTTATCACCGCGGGATTTCCTACCACAAGCGAGCCCGGCGGGACAATCATGCCTTCCTTCACGACCGCTCCCACAGCGACAATCGAGCCTCTGCCGATTCTGGAACCGTTCATGAGCACCGATTTCATGCCGATGACGCAGCAATCCTCCACCGCACATCCATGCAATACAGCGCCATGCCCCACCGTGATGAAATTTCCGAGTTTGACATAATGCCCCATATCGCTGTGTGCCATGCAGTGATCCTGAATATTCGTATAATTGCCGATTTCGATTGACGACAGATCACCCCGCAGCACCGCGAAGGGAAGTACGGATGAGAAATCTCCAATTCTAACTTTCCCGATAATCTGAGCAGTTTCATGAATCCATGTTTGAGACATACTGCAATCCTCCTGCCATTTTTGGTTTGAATATGCATCCCGTGTTTTTCAGTCGACAATTTTTTTTAAATGTAGTAAAATACAATTGACAGCGCTGCCATGGTTTTATAGGCATGTCATACGTTACGTATGCACGGCATGCGCACAGCCGATTGATTTCTTCGCGGAGGTACTCATGGATAGATTTATTACCGACATCATCAAAGAATATCATGTATTGTTTCATAAGACGTTCGCCATCGGCGCCATTATCGCCGTATGGGTGGTCATCACCGGCATCATCAGATTTTCTATCGCAGTCTATCGACGCGCGAAGGGAATTTATCCTCCGGCAACCAGTCAGATGGAAGAACATTGATCGTTTTCCTGATTTTCTGTTATTTTATCAAAGAGGAAAGCTCTCACGTGCATAATCTTTGAGAAATAATTAGTGTTATGAACATAGCAAAAAAGATGTTTTCAGGCATTCGGGGGAACGTATTCCGCCTGATTATGCTTTCCTCTGTTGTTCCACTCATTATCGCCACGCTTCTTTTATATTCTTTCGCACGCTTTTCCATTTCGAATGTCGCTTCAACAGCTTTACAAAATACTGTTGATTCAATCGTTTTCAATTGTCAGAAGCAAAGCGAAGAATTCGATGCAGAAGCCAATCGCCGCATCAAGCAGGCTGCAGAATTGGCGCAAATGCAATTTTCAAAATTCGTGCCGTTCTCTTTAGCCGCGAAAACGCAAAAAATTACAATCATCAATCAGGACACTGATGAAACATCAACAACTGATCTCCCCATTTTGCGCGGAGGCGATACTGTATTGAACAACAATAACGGCATCGTCGATATGGTAGCCGAAAAAATTGGCATCGGTGGAGCTACCGCGACAATATTCAGCCTGCATGATAACAAGCTCATTCGCATTGCCACCAATGTCAAAGATAAAGAAGGAAAACGCGCGGTGTATTCATACATCCCCTCCGACTCGATTGTATATAAAACGATAAAAGAGAACAAATCTTTTTCAGGACGAGCTCTGGTGGTAGGACAATGGATGATGGCAGAATATCGTCCAATTTCCAACAATAAAGGCGAAGTTCTCGGCGCATTATATATCGGCATACCGGCACCAAAAACAAATATATTTGACATTATAAAAGGCACAAGAGTATCACAAAATGGATATGTGTATGTGATAAACTCTCTTGGTCAATTTATCGAGCATCCCACCTTGAAGGGGAAAAACATCTTGGGTTTAAAAGACCTCGACGTGGGTGAACATTTCGGAAAGAAAATTATTAATTCCAGAGAAGGCACCATCACCTATTCATTCACAACAACGCTGAATAACAAAGCATTTCAGAGGAAAGCTGTTGCGTATTTCTCATATTTTGCCCCATGGGACTGGATCATCGTATCAACTGCTGATTACGACGATTTGTTCAGTAGCATCAATACTCTTTTTAAGATTCTTATAATAACGCTTTGCGGTTTTATCGTCGGATTATTTTTTATCAGCAATTATTTTGCTTCGAAAATAACAAAACCATTCCGAACGATTATTGAGACAGCAAAAAAAGTCGCTGCCGGAGATCTGACTGTTTTTATTCGCCAACCGCATTACTATAAGTGTTACGAAGTAAAACAGTGTACGAAAACTGAGTGTCCTGCTCATGGCTCACGCAACCGCGCATGCTGGAGAATCAATGGCACCTACTGCGGCGAGGGCGATACTCCAGTTCAAAGCTGTGATGAAAAATTAGAACTCTACTGTTCAAAATGCGAGATTCACCAGCACGCTATAAAAAATGAAATTGATGAATTGATCGAGTCACTTAACAACATGATTGTCACCTTCCGAACAATTGTTGCTGAAATACAGGACATCACCAATGACCTCAATGAAAAAGCCAGCACCCTTGCAGATATAAGCTCTTCAATGGAAAATGCTACCCAAAACCAGGCGGCATTAATTGAAGAAACATCTTCGGCAAACGAAGAGCTCATCGCAAGCATTGAGAATATTGCGAACGCTGCAAACGTTCAGGCCCAGCGCGTTTCGCAGACAAGCGCCGCCATGGAAGAGCTCATGTCAACCATCCGCCTCGTCGGTGAAAATTCAACGAACGTGAGCCGGGATACACAGAGCACCGTGGAAGAAGCGAAAAAAACCGGCGAAATGTTGAATGCAACAACATTGAGCATACAACAAATTTCCGAAAGCTCCCGCAAGATCACCGATATCACCGCCATGATTAATGATATTTCCGATCAGATAAACTTACTGTCGCTTAATGCAGCAATAGAAGCGGCTCGCGCAGGAGAGCACGGAAGAGGATTCGCAGTGGTTGCCGAAGAAATATCAAAGCTTGCCGATGCCACATCTACCAGTTCCAAGGAAATACATGGCCTCATCAGCACAAGCCAGAACGACATCGAAACAGGCGCCAGACTCGTTTTGAAAATGGCAGAAGCAATCACTGCAATGATTCAGAAAATTGAACGCTCTGCCGAACTCATCAAAGAGATTGCTCTTTCATCCGAAGAGCAAATTCTCGGCAGCGAACAGGTGATGCACGACGTTGAAGATGTTAACACCATGGCAAACCAGATTGCCAATGCCACCAGCGAACAGAAATCGACAAGCTCTGAGATTCTTAAAGCTGTCGGCAAAATAAACGAAGCCATACAGGAAATTGCGCAGTCGGCACAGATTCTGGCAAATTTTGCAGATTCCATGAAGGAGCAATCGAAAAAGCTGAAAGACATCACCTTGCGATTTGCTGTAAAATCTTCGTGATAACAACCATTCTTTTATATCATTTTCTTTCTATAAACATCGCATCACCATAGGAAAAAAACCGGTAACCTTCCCTCACCGCCTCACGATATGCCTTCATCACCAGTTCATACCCCCCGAATGCGCATACGAGCATAAGAAGCGTGGAGCGCGGCGTATGAAAATTGGTAATCAGGCAATCAGCAGACCGAACCTCTTCTGGCGGATATATGAAAATATCAGTACTGCTCTCTCCCGGTATATTTTCATCATTTTTGAAGGTTGCCTCCAATACGCGTAAGGATGTCGTTCCCACTGCAATGATCCGCGAACCCTTTTTTCGCGCTGCGTTTATGATGCGTGCAGTTTCCTCCGGTAGCACATACCGCTCGGAATGCATCCGATGCAGCGACAGATCTTCATTCCGAACCGGGCTGAATGTGCCCCATGATACCTCAAGATGCAGTTTCGCAATATGAATACCTTTTGATTCGCATTCTGCAAGCAATTTTTCCGTAAAGTGAAGACCAGCCGTTGGGGCAGCTACCGCTCCGCTTTTTTCTGCATACACCGTCTGATAGCGTTCCTCATCATCAGGCTCCGCTTCCCGCGTTATGTACGGAGGCAAAGGCATTGTGCCGATTTTTTTTAATAATTTCTCATCGAACTCGACTGATGTTCCAATCCGAAAAAAATTTTCAATTCGGCTTTCAATCGTTATTGATACAGACGAATCGCGTTCAGCAATCAGGGTTTCTCCCGCCTTCAGCCGTGAACTTCTGTTTGTGATAGCAAGCCAGCAACATGTATCAAGCTTGCGAGTCAATACCACTTCGACCTTGCCGGCATTCTCTCTTTTAAAAATTATCCGTGCCGGTATCACACGGGCAGTATTGAGCACCAGCACATCTCCGTTTCGCAAAAATTCCTGTATATCTTCAAATTTTTTATGATGGAAGTTTTTCAAAGGATCGATAACAAAGAGGCGGGATTGACCTCTTTTTTCAGATGGATATTGCGCGATATATTCATCCGGCAGGTCGAAATCAAAATCAGAAAGAGTAAATCGTGTATCAGTCATGAATCATAACGCCCGAACTACTGTGTAAAGAATCGGCAACTCGCCGGGCGATAGTTGGGAAATGCCTGGTATCCCCGTCAATGCTTTTTATCGATACATTGCGATAATAATGCAAAAGTATTTCTTTGAAGCTTTTTCCGCTTTCTGCCATTCCTCTTGCTCCCCACTGGCACAAACCTACTCCATGGCCCCAGCCACGGCCCGAAATATTGAGAGATCGACCGCGCTTTTCAACATCGAACGCGAGGCTTTTGATCTTCTCCGGCGAAATGAGAAGCCTGAAATCATTGCCGCTCATATTGGCCATGCCGTGGCTGTGGCGCACCACCACATTGCTCACCCTGCCCTGATTTTTTTTCAGAGATATCGTATCGACAGTTCGTATCTCGGGATAGCGACGATTAAGCGCACGCTTGATTTCAAACACATTGAGAGTATAATCCCATGAGTAGTTCGGGGATGCAGAACAGTAGCCACAGCGAACCGATTTGAGATATGGCAGGTCGGAGCCCTGCCATACAAAACGATCATCGACAGTCTTTCCGCCGCATGTAGAATGGAAAAACGACACGATCGGTTCATTTTCAAACAACATCACCAGGCTGCGGGTCTCATCCACCGCCCGATTGCTCGCAGCCTTTTCAACATCCATCCCTTTATAAACCTGGGAACTTGTTGTCGCATCCAGATCGAAAAGCATATTCTTTTGTTTCATAATATGATACAGCGCATAGGTACGGGCCGCAATCGCCTGAGCTTTGACGGCTTCCAGCGGCCAGTCTGCCGGCATTTCGACCGGAACAACGCCGTAGAGATATTCATTCAGCTTTAAAGAATTAATTACATACAGGCTTCCGGCAATATTGTGCAAAGAGATCGTACCGCGATATTGTGCATCGTTCACCTGAAGCGGTTCGTTCCAGGATTCAATATACAGCGGGCGGACGACCGATTCGGGTCGTATCATTACTCTTTTCCCGGCAGAAATAAACTTAAAGCGCCCTTTCTCTTCACTCACCTTAATTTTGTCATGTGATGAAATTGTTACGCCTTCTTTCGTTTTGAATAGCAAAACCCGCACATTTCTATCATGTGCGAAAACTTTCACACCGCGTCCGGAAAATATTCTCTCGGAAGGCGTGCATGAAAAAATAAGCCCTGCGGCCACTAAAAAGCATGCAGGGAATAGCACAGTATATCGATACCGACGTGTATTCGATGGCATAGTCAACCTTTTGGATGAAATTTTTTATGAATTTCCTTAAGCTTCTTCTGCGCAAGATGCGTGTAAATCTGCGTCGTTGAAATATCGACATGTCCGAGAAGTTCCTGAACGGATCTAAGATCGGCGCCGTTTTCAATGAGGTGTGTCGCGTACGAATGTCGAAGAGTATGGGGCGTTATGTTTTTATTAATGCTCGTCCTTTCTACGTACCCCTTCAAGAGACGCCATACCGATTTTCTATTCAGCTTCGAGGCTTTCTTGCTTATGAAAACAAATTCGCTCTGACGACCGCCGATAATATACGGACGCGAGGAAGAATTGTACAACTTGAGAAGCCTGAGCGCCTCATCCCCGAACGGCACGATTCTTTCCTTATCGCCCTTCCCTCTTACTTTCAGAAGTCTATTTTCAAAATCGATGTCGGCCATTTTCAGCTCCACCGCTTCAGAAATGCGCAGCCCGCAGGAATACAACAATTCAAAAATCGTTTTATCGCGGAGTTCGAAAATATCGTTTTCGGAAATAGATTTGAAAAGCTCGGTTACTTCTTCAATAGAAAGAAAATCGGGAAGCGTTTTCTTCACCGAGGGGGTTTCAATCTTTACAGTGGGGTTTTCAATATTGCCCATTGTATCGGATATGAAATTGTAGAACTGCCGAATTGCCGCCAGTGAACGCGCGAGGGTGCGCGAAGAATTGTGCTTCTTTGTTTTTTCAAATTTTAAAAACCGCACAATGTCTTCCTGCGTGGCGGTGAGAATGTCCTTGTTTTCCTTTGAAAGGAAATCGCTGAACTTTTTCAAATCGTACGTGTAGGAGTACACCGAATTGGGAGAGAGTCCCTTTTCAATTTGAAGGAACCGTTTAAACCTTTTGATCGCCTGAATTTCTTTCACCGCTTTTCTCCTTGAAACGCCCCTGATACCATTTCGAAGACAAAGTGGGGCCGAATAGTTCCCCTCTGTCTGTATTACCAGTTTTGCTACACAATAATAAAAGATTGTTTTTTGTTATTTTACTACTAATATCGGTAATCTGTGGATTATGTCTTTATTGAAAAATAAAAATTTTTTTCATAATTTTTGTGCAATAAATATAGTCATTATATAATAATATTAATGCACTAATTATATATCATTAATAATAATAATTTATATAAATATGAAACTGCTTTGCAAATGTAAAATTATTCGTACCGGAGAGCATCGATTGGTTTCAGATCCGCAGCTTTTCTTGCAGGATAATACCCGAAGAAAATACCGACCGCGAATGAAAAAAGAAAAGACACAATAATAGACATAAATGACATAATAAACGGCCATTCGAGAAAATATATGATTGCATAATAAATCGACATTCCAAGTGCAATACCCACTGCCCCGCCCACAGAACTCAAAGTCACCGATTCGATGAGAAACTGCAGAAGGATATCATTTCTCTTGGCGCCAATTGCCATTCTTATTCCGATTTCTCTGGTACGCTCGCTGACCGAAACCAGCATGATATTCATGATGCCCACCCCGCCGACAAACAGAGAAATGAGCGCTATTCCTGCAAGAAGAATCGTCAGCGTTTTCGAAATATTTTCCGCAACTTTCAATTGCTCGATGCTGGTTTTTACACGAAAATCATCCGGCGCGCCGGGAGGCAAATTGTGCTTTCGTCGAAAATACTGGCGAACCACTTCGGCCGTTTCTTCCACCATACCTTCATTATGCGCGGCGATGTACAGCTCATCAAAATCTTTTCGGTTTTTTATTCGCGTGGAAGCGGTCGTGTACGGCATCACAAGCACATTGTCAAAATCGCGGCCGGAAAATGCCGACCCCTGTTCAGCTAAAAGACCGATGACCTGAAAAGGAACGCTTTTAATCAGCACGGTTCTGCCTATCGGGTCGGCATTGCCGAATATTTCATTCCAGACCGTCGTTCCAATTATTACCACGCGAGCCAGAGCAGTGACCTCTTCTGCACTGAAATATCTACCGCTTTGAAGGGCCATATCTTTTATCTGGAAATAATCATTGTTGACACCGTAAATTCTACTGAGCATGTTTCTGTTCTGAAACACCACCGGGATGTATGTATCATAAATGAGAGGAGAAATGTATTTTACATGAAATATTCGCCGAAGATTTTCAATATCTCTTCCGTCAAAAGCGCGCGACGGGCGAAATACCGACATCGCGTTAGTGCCGAATGTGGTGATTTTATCTCGAACCGCAACTCGTGCGCTGTTTCCCATTCCGACCATCACAATGACAGATGAAACGCCGATAATAATTCCTACGCTCGTGAGAGAAGAGCGCATTTTATTCTTGGCGATCGCGCGCACTGCGGTGATGAACAGATTCCTGACGTTCATCTCGATTTCCCTGTAACTGCGGCTTTTTTCCTTTTGGATATAGGCGCATCTTCAATGATGAGGCCGTCGCGGAATACTACTTTTCTGTCGGAATACTCGGCGATGTCCGGCTCATGCGTCACCAAAATAATCGTGATTCCCATTTCTCGATTGAGGCTGGTAAAAATATCCATCACCTCATTTGAGCTCTTCGTGTCAAGATTGCCGGTGGGTTCATCAGCAAGAAGAATTGCCGGCTCGTTGATAAGTGACCGCGCAATTGCCACCCGCTGCTGCTCGCCTCCCGAGAGTTTGTTCGGATGATGATGTTCACGTCCGGCAAGGCCCACCATCGCAAGAAGTTTCTGCGCACGTTCGCGCATCTGCTGGGGAGACACGCCTCCTTTATACATCAGAGGCAGTTCAACATTTTCAAGCGCGGAAGTTCTCGAAAGAAGATTGAAACCCTGAAAAATAAAGCCTATTTTTTTATTCCGTATTTCAGCTTTTTCATTTAAAGAAAGCGAACTGCCGTCAATGCCATCAAGGATATACTTGCCCGAAGTGGGGGTATCAAGGAAACCAAGAATATTCATGAAGGTCGATTTGCCCGAGCCAGATGCACCCATGATGGAAATAAATTCACCTCTGCGAACCGTCAATGAAACTCCTTTCAGAGCGCGAACACTCACTTCATCGCTCAAACGGTAGATTTTTACGAGGTCTTTGATGTCTATTATATTATTTTCCATAACTGCTCATATCGTCTTTTCTCGATAGATTTTTCTCGATGTTCACCAGCACGCTGTCGCCTGGCGCAAGAGCCCCTCCCGTGATTTCCGTATAGAGATCACCCACAAGGCCGGTAGTCACTTCGATCTTCTCAACCGGCAATTCTCCAATTATACCCTTCCTCTTTCTCCAGACGAATTTTTTTCCTGATTGATCGACAGTTTTGATCGGGGACACGATAAATGCCTGATTCGGGACGCGAAGCACATTTTTTTTCTCGGCGACCCGCACCACGGCAGTGGCGGTCATTCCCGGTTTCAAAAGCAGTTCATCGTTATTGCAGTACACAAGTGACTGGTACGTTATTACCGCTCCCTGCGGAATTGGATTGAAGCGGACCTGGCTGATCGTACCGGTAAAAACTTTATCGGGATAGGCGCTTACCGTGAACGTAACGTTCAGATTGGGCTTTATATTTCCGATTTCAGACTCGTCGATGTTGATTAGAAGGCGCATCTTCTTCATATTCTTTGCGATAATGAAAAGCACTTTGCCTGCGTTTTGGATTTCGCGCGGATTTACATCCCGAGAAACAATTATACCTGAAACAGGCGCAAAAATCTTAGTATATGATTTTTCTTTCAAGGCGAAATCATACTCAAGCTTTGCGTTGCGAAATTGCGTAAGGGCTTTTTTGTATGAGGTTTCCGCCACTTCCAGTTCTTTTTTTGAAATAAGATTTTCTTTTAAAAGCTCATTTTTACTGTCCATATTGCTTTTAATTTCCTCGAATTCCAGCTTTGCACGCTCATACTGGAGAGCGACCTTGGAAACTTTCAAATCAATATCGGTAGAATCGATTTCGGCAAGGAGTTGCCCTTCAACAACATTCGAATTGAAATCAACATACACAGCCTTGACTAAACCGCTAATCTTGCTCATCACATAAAAAGGATCCTCAATTTCCAGCCTCCCGGTTACCGCTATTGTCTTTGAGACATCACCCTTCTGTATCTCTTCGTAGCGATATGTCACATCGACAGTTTTTGTACAACTTCGAATCCATACATATAGAAAAAAAACCAGCAGGAAAATAATAATCGAATACACAATTTTCTTTTTCGTAAATTTCATTTGCATAATTGTTCCTCGCGTATTCCTGCGATGTGTGATAATTCCGCTTTAGTGATAAAGTAATCAAACTGTGTTCTAATGGCGGAAAGCTGCGCATTGAGCAATGCAAGTTCTGCGTTGCTGACTTCAATCTGCGTACTCATTCCCCTCTCGTAATAATGCAGAGTCAGCGCCAGATGCTTCTCCGCATTTTCGACCATCAATCTGGAAGTCTGTATTTGCTTTGAAAGTTCAAGCATAAGATAATAATTCGTCCTTATCTGGCTTTTAATCGTTAAGTTGGTTTTTTTCTCATCATACAGTACAGCATTGTACTCGGCCAGAGATTTATCGATTCGAGCAGAAATCGCTCCTCCAGTATACACCGGCATGCTCGCGGTAAAACCGGCATGGAATGTGGGATCCCAGTTATTGCCCGCAATACCGGATTTTATTGCTTCTTTGTTCTGCAGATCCCTGTTCTCAAACCCAAAGGCAGCCTGTATATCGACTCTCGGATGCCGCGATGCTTTTTGCAGTTCTATGTTGAGTTTACTCAGTTGTTTTCTGAATTGAACGGCTTTCAAATCCAGCGAATTCTGCTGGGCTATGCCGTAAAGGCCCTCAAGAGAATACTTTATTTCCGGAAAACTCTGCACAACCACCGGCGCAAAATCAATCGATTCCTCAGCAATGCCCATCGCGATGAGAAGGTTTGTCCTCATTGAATTTTCTGTATTTTTCGACCGCTCATACTCAAGCTTCGAAGTTTCATAATCGAGCTGCGCTTTGCTCACTTCCAGCGCAGAACTCTGCCCAATTTTGTGAAGCACCTCGGTTTTAAGGAGTTTCTCCTGAAATTTTTTCATCAGCTTTTCACGAAAATAAGAGCTTTCGCGAGCAAAAGCAAACTGGTAATATGCCTTTTTAACACTCAGGGCAACCCGGGTTTTTACAATTATAGTATTTATTTTCGCAATATCCACATTCATCTTGTTTATATTGATGCTCACTGAAATCCGCGGATCGTATATATTATATGATGCGCCGAGTCCGGCAAATAAACCGATAGTCGTATCTTTCCCCGGTATGTTCACCTCTCCGGGAGACCTGTCTGGATTCAGATATTCCACGGTCTTAGCACTTGCATCTATAATCACACTCGTCCCGGACGCAGCAATCTTATAATTTGCGATAGCTGCATCCTGATTTTCCAGAGATGCTTTGATTTCCGGGTGATTCTGCAACGCAATCTGCACACATTCTTCAACTGTTGCCGTATGCTGCTGCGCAAATAAAGCTGATAGCATGGAAAAGCACATCAATTTAGTTATCATTAATTTTTTCATATTGTTTATAATGTTTCTCTATATTTCATACTTCAATCTTTTCATTATGGGCACTACAAAAAAGCGCTTTCTTCATTAAAATTCAATAAAAAGAAATTGATTTTATTTTAATTAAATTGTGTCCCAAAGTGAACATCCTCAAATGGTTTTTATTAGTTTTCTTACTAATTACAAACAGCATAAAAAACCATTAAATCACCAATAACTCCATTTTTTTCTAAATTTTTTTTTATAAATCACTACTATGCAATTTGCCAATTGAGTCAATGAAAAAATCTTTTTCTCTCTACATTATTATGGACATTTCAAAATAAGCTCTTTCATACTTATAATTATCATCAAAGAAAGCGGTTTTTTCCTATGTATTGTGCCCATAAGGGAACATCCTTAACAATGGTTTTAGAAGTAATCTTGCCATATTCCATAATCATAATGAATTTTATGCCATAATCAATTCATTAATATAGATTTATGTCTTCTAAAAAAATATTTGACAACACTCAGCGGTGCTTTATGTATGACACTTCCTTGCTGGCGTAGCTCAACCGGTAGAGCAGCTGATTTGTAATCAGCTTGTTGGGGGTTCAAGTCCTCTCGCCAGCTCGTTAACATTCGGTGAGGTTCCCGAGCGGTCAAAGGGAGCAGACTGTAAATCTGCCGGCGAAGCCTTCGATGGTTCGAATCCATCCCTCACCAATTCATTTATGCACTAACTTCCATGGGTGTAGCAAATTCAATAGCGCACCAGCGGTGGAGTCTCATCACACCTTCGCGTGTGCAGCAGATGCAGTAGCTCGCCAGCGATGAAGTGTGTGCACCTTTGTGCAGCGACCCTCCGTGAGTGCTGCAAATTTAGTAGCTTGCCGACGATGGAGCAAAAATTGGAGACGGCGGGAGTCGAACCCGCGTCCTGCAACTCATTACCATGGCGTCTACATGCGTATCCTCTTCGTTGTTTTTAAGCCGCGATACCGGGAAAAGGAACCGTACCCGCGGCCGATCGCTCTATGGTTTCGCTCAGATGAGGAACGAACTCATCAAAGCTATCTCCCTTTTTTGACGCCGCCGGATATCCAGGGAGAAGGGACCTTCCGGAGACGCTAGCAGCTTTTAAGCTGCAAGTGCAAAATTATCGTTTGCGTTTACGTTTAGCCCGCCGTTTTTACGAGACAACGGAAACTCGGCACGCAACCATGGAAACAACATTGCAGTCGAAACCAAGTCGTCCCCTTTCTAACAATATAATAAAAAAAGCAAAGATTGTCAACATATCATTTCAGTCTCAAAGATATTTTATCCCGCTTTTTCGTTGAGGCGTTTTAAAAGCGTCTGGATATCGTTATCACCAAGTCCATGAGCGCGCGCCCCCTGTTCAATTGTCTCGGTGATACCAATATGACATCCGATACAATGCATCCCATACTCTGCTAAGATATGCACCGTTTCAGGATAATCGCGCACCAATTCGCCAAACGTCATAGATTTTTCGATTTTTGCAGACATTATCTACCTCGGACATAATTTATTAAAAATTAATTTCTAAAAGCTTATCACACGAACCTTTTTTTTCAATTTTTTTATTTTCCTGATTATAAGAATTCATTTACCCTTATTGTATATATCCCCATCCCCGCAAAACTTCCTTTATGCCAGGGCTAAGCTGAATATCCTTTTCGCCTGCGTTCATTTCAAGCCAATAATTCAATGGGATTCGATACACATACACAGAATTTTCCGGCAATGAAACAGCTTCAAGGCCGGTCTTGCCCGGTACTCGGCATATATTGAAATCATGCATGCTTTTCAAACGCAGTGGATTACCAAATCCAGAAAGCTTTTCAGGCGAAAGAAATAATTCTTTTTCGGTAATCCGCATGCCATCACGAAGCACAGTAATTTCAATCGGCGATTGCGGAGGATCGGTCTCGAAACTCATCATCGCATGTTCTTCTCGCACATCAATTTCAAATTTGATATGATTGGCTCCTAAAATTGTAAAGGAACCTTTTTCGCAGTACGTGCGTGGATAGATAATCCGCCCGGTGGATGAAACCTCCACCTGAAACTTCCGCGTTTTGCCGTCCTTTTTAGGAACAATTTGCAGGAATGTCTTATCCGGATAATCTTGAAATTTTTCATCATACAACTTTCTCATCTTTTGGATCAGCACGGTGTTTTTTGCATCATGCATGAGATTCGTAACTTCGTAGGGATCATGTTTTAAATCGTACAATCGTTCCGGCTGCATGAGATATTTCTTGCCGTTTTTATATTGATAGCGGTACAATCCCGCCAGATCCCTCCAGTACATATATCTTCCTTCGAAAATGAATGCTCTCTGGAAACGCCCCACAAGTGGAATAAAATCGCAAAAAACGCCATCCCGTTTTGAACCATCATACAGCATCTTCTTAAAACTCTTTCCGGAAAACCGCGATTCCGATGTACCCAGCGCAAGTTCTAAAAGCGTCGGGGCCACATCTAAAGTGCTCATCATTGCGGTAATCTTTCCTGGAACATAATTTCTTTTTTCCGGTGGGATAATCACGAATGGAATATTCATAGTGCTTCGATACAGATTTGGCCCGCCTTTGCGAGTATAGATCGCTCTTGGGTGAAAATACGCTACTGCCACTGATTCCTGCCGGGCCCACATTGCCTCTTCTTCAGAAACAAAACTTCGGAACTTGTGATGACGTGCAAAGGAATGATCCGCGGTGATGATGAACAATGTGTTTTCTCTGAGACCCAGCTTTTCCGCTGCATCGAAAATTCTTTCAAGATGGCTATTGAGATACCGTACATTTGCGAGCGCTACAGCGGAACCATGTATAAAATCGGCATCCCAGAGCGCCCTGAGATAGTATCCCAGCGGCACCCATGAGGGACTGTGAGGGGTATTGATATGCGCATAGAGGAGAAATTTACGGTTTTGGTTTTCCTGGAAAAATTCCAAAATGCGCCGGATATTTTCAGGATGTTCGGATGTTTCCATGGTATAATCATAATTTTCATCAAACCCCAGATCCACCCCCACCGACGAGACGCCATGGCCCTGCGCATTGCAGCTTATCTGTTTTGTTATGTAGCCTTTTGCCGAGAATATCTCCCCTAAAGCTGCAAAATTCATCCGGTGAAACTCTTCCTGATTTTCCTTTGTGACAATATTTCGAAAAACGGGCAATCGCGATTCGGTGTAGGGTCGCGATGTCCATAGCGATACAATCGAAGGCCTGGTGACCTGCCCTACCGAAAACATTGCATCAAAGAGTATGGCCTCGCTGAAATATTTATCAATCGAAGGAGTGATGAGATCTCGTGCAGGGATCATCTTCATTGCGATATCCGGGCCACGCTTTCTAAAGAGGTCATAATACTCATAGATATCGAGATGATTTTTCGCAAGGCAGTCAAAAATAATATAGGCGATATTTAGATGGGTTTTTCCCGCCTGAATGCTTTGCGAATAAATGCGTGGTGTTCCCAAAAAAAGATACGAGGAGGCGTCCGATGAAGCAAAATGTATTCGCAGCACACCCGGTGAAGCAGGCAATTCTATTCGCTTGCGTTCCCAGCCGGTATATTCGGTAAGCACGCTTCTCCCCGGATGGCGCAAATAAAACCAGATGGATGATACCACATTCGAATAGCGAAAAGGGGCAATGACTGGTTTTCGTTCGCGCGATATTTTTTTCACATGTAACGGCTTCCGATCATATTCAACGATTATCTCGCTCTCTTCACTTCTGCCATTGAACGATGGATAGACAACATCGAATTCAAAGAAGCGACCATTGCCCCTTCCCGCGCCGAGCGGGTATTCAAGTGCGGAATTCGCTTTCAGGACGATGCAGTTTTTCTGCGAGGTATAATAAAAGATCCTTCCTGTGGCATACTTTAAATTTGAAGGGTGCCGCCTGTGCCCATATGGATTCGGATCGATATAAAATTCCTTGTTCCGCAGCTCATCGCTTAAAAGATATTTCATATCGGCATCAGTCAAGGGATTGGTTAAGCGCGCACGATATAGTTCCCGAACAAGATCCACCTCAACAAATTCCATTGCATTTTTTTGCCGTAACAGGGATGCGGCAATTTGCTTCAAATATTGTTCATCATCCGGAAAGAAAAAGACAGTGTACCAGACTATAAGAAAAACGAAAATAACAAGTGCGGCAAGCAAAGCCAAAAAAAGCGTAATTTTCAAAATGCGATATATCCTTTTGCATGAAGGCGCGGCATGAAGCACACTCATCATGATCGCTATTAAAGCAATACCAAGAATGACTTTTGCAAGAGTGGGGAAAATATGCGTGAACTTCTGAAAAAAGCCAAGTACGATGATACATCCGACCGCAATAATCAATACCGCAGACGATTTTCTTAGAGCCGGTTTGTATCGCTGTGCTATTTCTTTTATTGCTTCGTTCATGGGCATCACCGTCAATACCGCACCAATGGAAAAAATAGCTCACGCTTCTCACGAACATCACCAGCGCGAGTGATCCAGTCAAATAAGATTTTTTTCATTCTGAGAAACTGCGCATTTTCATATCGCGAGATTTCATGAAGTTCATCCGGGTCAGTTGAATTATCGTACAATTCATACGCAACTTTATCAACAAGCGGCATGTAAATGAGTTTATATCGGCCGTCAAAAACATAGCGATGCTTGGCCAGATTGATCAAATCCCGATATTCGTCGTTCAAAACCACCTGATTGTCAAAGTGGAAAGCGATTTCAGAAATTCCCGTTATGTCCGGATAGAGAATGCGAAGCTTCTGAAAAAAAAGATCGTCGCGAAATGAATTATCAAACCAGATGCCAGTCTCACCGAATGCCTGGAGTTTTAAATCGCGCTTGTGTACAATCGCATCGACAAGGGAAACCCCCTCCATATATTCCGAGTATTCGGATCCCTTATCGCCAGCAAGCGCAAGGATCGTTGGTGCGATATCCACCGCGCGCGCGATACCGGCATATTCACTTCTTTTCGTAAATACTTTCGGATACCGGATGATAAAAGGAATCCGGGTGCTATAATGCCCCCGGAAGTGCTCGCCATGCCCCATGCCAAGGTTTCCTTCGTAGAGATTTTCCCCATGATCGGATAGTATCACTATGATAGTGGTATCGAGCCTCCCCGACGCTTTTAGTTGTTCAAGTATCTCGCCAACGGCATCGTCGAATGCACGCAACCCTCCATCGTACAGCGCACGTATCTGCTCGACATCGGATGGATTAACTTTTTCATAACCGCTGTCGCCATCGAGGGAAATGGTCCTCTGCTTGAAATATTTGTACTGCCCTGCATAATTCGGATCTGAATACCGTAAATAATACGGATGCGGCGGCGCGTACGGGAAATGCGTCGAGGAAAAAAACGAAGTGATAAAGAACGGGCGGCTGCCGGCGCGATTAATTTCAGAAAGCACTTTATCACGCACGATGTAGGGCGGACAAAAATAGGCCGAATCTCTAAGTGAGGCAAAAAGTGAAAGTCCCCATTTTGCGGTCAGAAAGGGTAGAAGAAATGTATGATTTTCGAGGATAGCCTGTTCAATAACGGTATTGAAATTAAAATACGGCGCATCCACCCGTTCAAAGCCGAGGTCGATGCGGGGAAAAATATCGGCTGCATAATCTCCCACCACAGCGGTATAGTACCCTTTTTGTCTGAAAACTTTCACAATGCTTTTAAAATCCCTGTTGAGGTCGCGGGAGGTTGGGAACATGTGGCGAATGCCGTGTGTAGCTGAAAACTGTCCGGTGAGAATGGAAACCCATGAGGGAAAGGTGCGCGGCACCTCAATGTACGTTTTCGTAAACGAAACCCCTTCCCTGATGAGGGAATCGATCGCAGGGGTGGTATCGCGATGATAGCCATATCCGCTGAAATGATCCGGACGAAGCGCGTCCGACCCTAAGACGAGCACATCGGGGTGCTGACCAGCATCACTACTGCGTGCAGAAAGCGATGGTCTGGCGGTGTAGCAATACACAAATATTATCGAAGATAAAATTATTCCGCTATAAAAAACCGCGGATTTCCATCGTCGTTGCATTACCATGACAGCCACCGTCATCGAAAAACCAAGAATCACCATCACGGTAATCGCTATGGTAAAAAATGCCGGCGATACATTATGCGCCAGAGCATCGAAAATCTTCGCAATTAATGCGCTTTTCACATAAAAATTGTTTATATACACCTGCGGATAGAGGATAATATCTCTCAAAAACACCATCATCACAATCAAAAAGGTGAACAGGGAAACGAACAAAAAATCAGTCATTGGCGAAGCACCGCGCGAAAGCAGGCTTCGCAAAGCGCGAACGACCCCGAGGATAAAAATTCCCAACAGCATACCGATGATACAATAGAGAATGAAAATCTTGCCGATAAATCCAAGGATAAATACAAGAAAGTTCTGGAAGATAAAATCAACCACCGCCTGGCTTGTATTTCCCATGTACGACATGGAAAGATTGTTCACGAGCCCCCAGAGAAAAAACACGCACATCACCATTGGGCCCCCGAAGGCGGGGCGGTTTTCCCTGATCACCGATTTGATTTTTCCGTAAATCGACATCGTAGTAACGAATTAGCCTCAATACTCACTGAATGCAGTCATCTACCAAGAACTGCTTCAATATAGCAATAAAAAATTTCGCATAATAAAACTTGCACAAATGATTGACAGCAATGGGGGCAGTGCATATTTGTCCTGCAATTTTACAGGACATCCCACATCATGAGAAACATTATGCTGCAAATAAAGAATGCATTCAAAAGGCTTCGAAATTGTATTGACTGCCCCTATAGAAATGCATTTATTTTTTCTTCAGGCATTTTTGCTGCGCTTTTATCTCTTGGTTTTGTGTATCGGCTCCGCATTCTCTATTTGATCAACGTTGACAGCGCTTTCACAATCTCCGCGCATCCCATCATCCTTTTTTTCAAAGGCCTTTTCAATGAAGCGATTTTCGCACTCGTTTTTTCCGTCGTAATTTTCGTGCTTTGTATACCCTTTCACCGAATTTTGCAGAAAAAATTCATACGCATCCTTGCACTCACAAAAGGTGCGGTTGTTTTGCTTCTGATGTCCTTTCTCTACAACACCAGCTACCATTTCTGGGTTTCGATGAATACCGGCTTCACCAGGGACCTGCTTTTAGAAGCGCTCGCCACCACCCGGATGGAAGAAGCGGCTCGCTTTCTTTCACCTGCCGATGCGCTTTTTTTTGTGATACCAATTGCCGTTTTTTTTCTGTATATAATCGGAGAAAAATATACTATTTGGCGCGCCGGCGGTGCTTTTCTTTTCTTTCTGGGCGCACTGCTCATATACCCGGTTCTGTCACTCGCAAGCGGCATCAGTATTGATGCAGCCATATCAAAGCCTCCGGTTCAGTACACATTCATAAGTTTTTTTGAACCAAATAATTGGAATAGCAGTGATTCTTCAGCCACTGCGGCATCGGATACCTCCGATCAAATGAAATCAGTCGCGCTTATCGATCCGCGGTTTATACATGCTGGAAATCACCCATCATCCGGCAATCTTCTTGCGCGCCCGATTGAAAAATGGAATGTGATCTACATCATCATGGAAAGCATCGGGAAGCAATATGTCTTTGACACCAGCCGCGGCAACCCTCTCCCGATGCCGTTTTTCAAAGAGCTCACAGAAAAAGGACTTTATTTCAATTTTCACTATTCAACCGGCAACACAAGCCCGCGCTCCATCTTTTCCATGCTGAGCGGGCTTTATCCTTCACCTCGGGTGCAGATGTTCTGCACAAAACCGGATGTTGTAGTCCCTTCTTTGAAAACCTTTTTGGGTGAGTCTTATGACGCGTTTTTTGTGACTCCCGGTTCTTTAGACTGGTTTTTCCCAAAGGGTTTCTTGCAGAATTCCGGCTTCAAGGAAATATACGGCTACAAAGAAATACCCGCCCGCGTGGTGAAAGACACCTACGGCAAGAACGATATCGATGCGGTGAGCTTTTTTCTTGAGCGGCTGAAAAAATCCAGGGACCGGCCGTTTTTAGCTGTCTATTACAGCTTCGCCGCCCACTGGCCGTATGTCGATTACGGCGATGAATATAAAATCTTCAAAGATACGAGCAGTCGGCTGAACAGGTATTACAACAATATCAGAATGCTGGATAGCCAGATTCGCAGAATCTTCACGTATCTCGAGGAAGCCAAACTGATTGATAAAACCATCGTGGTCATCGTCAGCGACCACAGTGAAGCATTCAATCAGCATCCCGGCGTCTGGGTGCATTCGCGCGACAGCTATAACGAAAACTTCAGCGTACCCGCGCTTCTCTATCAACCGCGCCTGTTCAGGCCGACTACAATCACCTTCCCCACCACGCACGCCGACATTGTTCCCACACTGCTTGATGCGATGGGAATACGCTATAACGATAAGCTCATACAGGGTGAATCAGTTCTCCGCGGACGCCCAAAGCGAAAATACATTTTTCTCTTTGGAAACGAAAACACCATCACTACCATCAGCACGAATAAAATTAAAGTCCAGTATTCATTCAAGGATAAAAAATGCTGGGCTTTCAACCTGAATATCGATTATGCCGAATTACATAAGCTTCCCTGTGAACAATTTTCCGAGCAGAAAGAAGCAATGATGTTTTTCCATTCATATCAGGCCAGGATTCTGGAAGACTATAATGCGAGCATAAAAAGCAATACCGCATTTCACGGCATGCGTCATTTCGGACGAAAATAAGCGCGCCTTTAAGAAAATTCCTTGACTTCCAGACAAGACTCTTTAGCATCGCAGCGTTTTTCCGGAAACGATAATCCGGCAGGCAAAGGTCTTTTCGACCATAATTGATCCACTACCCGGGTTTAATAACATTTACTAAGGAGCAGCACAATGAAAAAACGTTTTTTTGTCGGTGTAATCATGACCCTTTTTGCCATGGTTATTTTCGCCGGTTGCGGCAACGCTCATTACAGCGCGTATAAATCGGCCCTCTCAGAACTTATTTCGGCGAAAGAAAAGCTCATCAGCGAAGCACAGACTGCACCATCGGCTGAAGCCCTGGGGAATGCCATCAAAGCATATGCGACAAGTATTGACACCTTTAAGACAAAGAGGGCTGATCTTTTCGTGAAATATCCCCAGCTCACGGATAGGGGCCCTCATCCGGAAGATGTGAATAAGATTCTGGAACGTTCGGCAGGCCTTGAAGAAAAAATCGATAGCGTGCTTATTCCGGCTATGGAAAAATATCCGAATGACGCCAATCTTCTTTCCGCCTGGAACGAACTGGTCGGCAAACGCGCTTCGTTATAATCATTGCCCGCGAAAGGCCTTTGTGATGCAGTATTCATAAAGGCCTTTTTCGCATCTATATTCGTATGGCGCGGCACATACAAAAATTTTTCATATTCCTCGTTGGTGCACTCGTATGCTTTCCCGTCATCACAATCGGCCAGGAACAGTATCGAGACGTTGCCGAAGTGCTTTCACAGCTCGTCGCGGTACAGGAAAAATATATTTCATCAGTTAAAAAAGCAACAAAATCAGAAGAAGTCGCCTCGGCAATGCGGGAATTAAACGCGGAACTGGGCACATTGCATACCGCATTTAGAGAGCTTGAGAAAAAGTATCCGTCATTTTCGGTAATCGATCCGAAGCTTTCGCCGGAAATCAAGGTCCTCGTTGCAAGCTCCCGGCAACTTTCAAAACAGCTTTCAGAAACAACCATAATCAATCTTTACCGATACGGCAATGAAGAAGCTGTGGCAGATGAAATAAAAAAAACAAAGGAATTTTTACGATCAATTACAAGCTTTACCGATGATAAAAAGGTTTCGGAAAAGAATTAGATTTATCACCTGTTTTACGTAAAGCAATTACAAAGAACGCTGCATAAAGGATTGACGCAATAAGTCCACATATCCGACAAAAGAAGGCACAGGGTGCAAAAATTACAACTGCAAGCCAGTGACATATTAATGACGCCAGATTAAGCCGCGGGATTCGGAAACCGGTTTTTTGTAGCAGCAACAGCATCCCGGCCTGATTCCAGCCGTACAGCGAAACATACCGGTGAAGTTCGAGCAGGTACTTTTGAAGATGTGAGCTGCTTCCGAAATACGAATATTTTACCACAATATATGCAAGACCTGAAATAGCGCTTATCAGAAAAAACATCATTCCTGAAAAAAACATCTGGAAAGAACTGTCTCGATTATACCATTTAATAAAGCTCCAGAACATGATCCCCACTGGCAGAAACAGCAATGCGGCAATAATAATTTGGGGATATGCCCACCCGGCCAAAATACACACAAAAAAAATGATCACGCCGAGGTTGACCGCCCAGAAAACAAACTGGCGTGAAAATGATTCGGATCCCTCTCGGGTATTCGAAATATTTAAAAAGAGAAGCGACATGGTGATGAGGGAAACAGGAAATGAAAAACCAAGAAAAAAGATATCGATGGTCATTTTTGGAGGCAGTGGAATGCCTCGCATGCGCGCAATCATAGAAAAAGCTGATGCGAGAAGGGCGATTGAAAGGCAGAGAAGCGCCGCATGATGAAATTTCACGGAAACAGGAACATCCCTTCTGAAAAAATCGACAGGGAATAATGGAAATCTTTCAAAACGAACTCTTTCGACAATTACTGCGCAGGCAAAGGCCGATGCGATTGCAAACGGATATCGGCTCAGTGCCGCGCTTATGGTGAAGATGATCGAAATAATAAAAAAGAACGATGGCATGATACTTTGCCCTGGCGCAATGGAATACCGCAGCAGAAGCACCCCTCCGGCACAGAGGTTAAAAAGAAACACATGCAACCGGTGCACATTCAGATTATCACTTGAAAGAAAAGGATGCAGGAAACCTATAAAAAAAGATATTGCCATCATACAAAAGAGAGAGACATATAAAAGCCTGTTTTGTAGTTTCGTCTGAGTTTTCATGGTTTGCCGCATACCAGAAATGAGATGAATGGTTCAAGTAACTGCGGCTTCGTCCGTAAGGTCAAATAGTATTTAGGGAAAATACCATGGCATATCTACGACTCGTCGCGACTTCGGCATTCGGCATCGAATCGGTAGTGGCAAAGGAACTGCGCGATCTTGGCTACGATAATCTTGAAACGGAAAATGGGAAAGTTACCTTCCCTGGTGATTTTACCGACGCGGTGCGCTGCAATATCCATGTCCGCACAGCCGAGCGGATTCTCTGGGAAGTTGCGAAATTTGAAGCGAAAGATTTCGAAGAGCTTTTCCAGGGGACACGGGCGGTTCATTGGGAAGATTTCCTGCCGCAGAACGC
The DNA here is from genome assembly GCA_937921485.1 of uncultured bacterium. GTDB lineage: Bacteria > Spirochaetota > UBA4802 > UBA4802 > JAGODF01 > DYLV01. The sequence goes on along the minus strand of CAKZSV010000007.1, from coordinate 11,532 downwards.
GAAAATGCACGTCACTGGTAAATCGATCCGGTCAACACTCTACAGCGTTCCCGACTGCCAGTCAATAGTAAAGAAGGCTATCGTCGAGGCAATGAAGCGGAAATACAGAAAAAACTGGTTTGAGGAAGATGGCCCACTTTTCCGCATAGAAATCTCACTTCTTAAAGATACCGCATCGCTCACCATCGATACCAGCGGGGCAGGACTTCACAAGCGTGGATATAGAACAGCTGGAGGAGAGGCGCCGCTTCGGGAAACTCTTGCGGCTGCCATCATCAAACTCAGCAGATGGAAAGCAGACAGCGTCTTCGCCGACCCGCTCTGCGGCTCAGGCACCTTCCCCATTGAAGCTGCCCTTATAGCCAGAAACATCGCTCCGGGCATGAATCGCGGTTTCATAGCCGAAGAGTGGCCGTTTATACCCAAAAAAGTTTGGAAGACCGCGCGTGAAAAAGCCCGTGCTGAAATCAGCGACAGCATTCCCGCCATCTTTGCGTCCGATATCGATACGAAAGTTTTCAACAAAGCTCGGGACAATGCAGCAAATGCCGGTGTTTCAGACTGTATTGTGTTTCAGAAGAAACCGCTCGCAGAATTCAGCACCAGGAAGAAAAATGGATTCCTCATTGTAAATCCCCCTTACGGAGAGCGTATAGGCGACATACAGGAAGCGGAAAAGATTTACCGCGAGCTCGGAAATCTTTATGAAAAATTAGAAGGATGGTCGTTTTTCATATTCACGCCGCACGAACACTTTCAGGAACACTTCGGCAGAAAAGCAAATAAAAACCGCAAACTCTACAATGGGAAGATAAAATGCTATTTGTATCACTATATAGGATAAAATCGTAATTCAATTATATCCTGCCAGCCTCACAGCGCCCTCACACGCGAAAGCCAGCCGGGTCTTCTCGAACGCCACGCAGCCGCCTGGGCGCTATAGCCAATGGCTGTTTCGCATACAATCAGTTGCTGCGCAAGCTCGTGAATTGTGCGTGCGCTATTCACGTTCTGCAGCCACTGGGCCCGGCGATTGCGCCACACTGGAGCCTGTGCGCTGTAATTCAGGTGCGTTTCAAATTCAACCAGCAGACGTTTGAGCGAGGCAATATTATCTCCCGCCGCCCGAACGTCGGCAATCCACGCATCCCGGCGGCTGCGCCATTCTGCAGACTGTACGGAATAAAACACGCTCGTTTCAAGCTCAATGAGCAGCTCGCCGAATTGTCCGGCATATACCCGGGACTGCGCAATACACGCTATCGAAAGAATCATTGCTAAAATGAAAATTGCCTTTTTCATGCCTGCCCTCCGAATTCGTTTCTGTATCATGGTACATCAACACCGCCAAACTGCATATTAAGGTACTACCGCCTGGAATAAAAGTCAAGCGGCTTTATCGATTGCCATTAATTTTTCATATTCGGGTTCTGCCCCGTCGCCTGAAGCACATTGTACCAGAAATGAGAATCGGGATTAATTTTTTTCCGCGTTGAAACAGCCAGCTCTATCGGCACGTGCGTAAAGATATTGTTCCAGCATCCAATGAGAAGATCAGTTTTTCCCGCCATTGCCGCATGCACGGCATTTTGTCCCAGAAGCGTACAGAAAATCGAATCACTCGGGTTTGCCGGGGCGCTTCTGATCATGTAACTTGGATCGATGTATTTCAGGTTTGCGGGAATATTTTTTGATTTAAAATATGCGCTGATTCTGTCGCGAAGATAGACGCCGATATCTTGAAGTTTAATATTGCCCGATGCGTCGCGCTCGAGCTCTTTGTCGCCGCTCAAAAGCTCCTGTCCCGCACCTTCCGCAACACATATCACCGCGTGATGGCGTTTCAGAATGCGCGCTTCCAGGTGCGCAAGAAAGCCGTTGGGACCATCTAAATCGAAGGGTACTTCCGGGATAAGAAGAAAATTGACATCATTCATTGCAAGCGTTGCATTCGCGGCAATAAAACCGGAATGTCGCCCCATAAGTTTCACAAGACCGATGCCATTGGGCGCACCTTTTGATTCGACATGCGCGGAAGTGATGGCCTCTACCGCAATGGAAAAAGCGGTTTCAAAGCCGAACGATTTCTGAATATAGCTGATATCATTATCGATAGTTTTCGGGATGCCCACCACCGCAAGATTGAGCCCCTTTGATGCGGCTATCTGCGCGATTTTGTGCGCGCCGCTCTGGGTGCCATCGCCGCCGATAGTGTACAAAATATTAATACCCAGGCGACTTATATTCTCGACAAGCGCATCCATGTCCTCGGTGCCGCCGCGCGATGAACCTAAAATCGTCCCTCCGTCGAGGTGAATATCTTCTACCGCTTCAGGCGTCAATTCCACCGGCGGAAATTCATTGTCGGGACGAAGGCCCTGATATCCGTATCGGATGCCTAACATCGATTGTATGCCGTAATGATAATGAGAGGTCATCACGATGGAACGAATGACATCGTTGATGCCGGGACAAAGCCCGCCGCAGGTGACGACCGCACATCGAATTTTGGACGGATCAAAAAAAATTTTCTCCCGAGGACCCGCCATTTCAAAGCTTTCGGCAATATTGATATTATTCCCCTGTTTTTCACTGCTGATGACCGGGTCGAACAGCACTCTTTTTTCATCCGACACAAAAGGATGCGCGGAATATCCAAATTTTTTTCTCAGGGGCGAATCGAATTGCGGTTCTCCAATGGATGAGATAGTAAAGTTTTTCACAGGGAATTCCTCTCTGGAATATGTTAATTTCCGGATGTATCCGTGCTTCTGTCAGCTTTTTGCTTTTGCTGCGCGGCTTTTTTTGCCGCCGCCCTGCGCGCTTCTTCAAGTCGCTTTTTTTCGGCGTCTTCGGCTTCCTTTTTCTTACGCGCCGCTTCTTCAGCTTCTTTTTTTAGCCGCTCTTCTTCCTCTTTCTTTTTCAGCGCTTCGAATTCCGCTTTTCGGCGCGCATCGAGCGTCCTGCGCAAAGCCGCTTCCTCCTCTCTAAGTTTTTTCTGTTCGGCGCTTTCATGTTTCATTACTTTCGCAATTTCATCATCGAATGCCGGGCGTACCGATGGCGGCAAAGATACGACGCTATCACGTTGAATATCCGAGAGCTCATCAAGCAATATGCGCTTCTCCGCAACCGATAATTTTCTCACCGGTACTTCCTTTTTTCCCGAAAGTACATCATCGATTAATTCTCTGGTGAGTTCCGCAAGAAAACCGGTTTCCACTTCGACTTTTTTCACACGAGCATTGTCTCTTATTTCCATCTCAACTTTGCCATCCAGCACCGATACCGCGCTGCGGTTTTCATCGGCACTCAGCGAAAACACGGTACCTCTCACCGCGATGGTCACGGTTGTGCCCTTCACGCGCAGCACCGAATCCTTGCCGAGGCGGGTGAATATCAGCATGATTTTTCCTTTGCTGAGGTTGAGCGATGAGTCCAATGCTTCCTTCAAGCTACCGACCACTGCTTTTGTTTTCTCGCCAATCCGCACAAGCATCATGTCGGCAAAGAGAAGATCGCATGAAGACTTCTGCGCCGTTTCAACCACGTCGTTCTTTCCGAGTACGCCGCCTATCAGGGGCTGCACTTTTTTGCCGGCAGAGAAAATATCGACACTGCCCACAATAAAGTGAATGCGTGCGGCATCATCACCGCGCGATGAAGGACACATCACAAGCACAGGAAGGATAAGAAAAACAAGAAGCAGATCACGCTTTTTCATAATGAGGAAGTATCATAAAAATCGGGTGCGATTTTCAAGCTTTTTTCATCATCGCATCGAAAAATGAAAGAGTGAAATGAAAGATAGACAACAGCCAATCTCAATTGAGCACGACGAGCGCATCGACGATTACAGGCCTGCTGCCCTCAACTAAAACAGGATTGATGTCGATTTCCCGGACAGCATGATGATGCATGCCGATTGCGCCAAGCGAACGAATGATATGCATCAGCGATGCCTCATCGACAGCCGGAAGCCCGCGCACTTCGCCTAATAGTCCCGCATGGCGAATATCGCACATCATGTGCTTCGCATCATTCACAGAAAGCGGCGCAAGCCGGAAAGTAGTATCGCCGATCGTCTCCGCAAATATGCCTCCCAGGCCAAACGACACCACTTCACCGAAAAGTTCATGACGGAGAAATCCTGCCATGAACTCGCGCTCACCTCTTGCCATTGCACTCACCAGAACCGGCACATCGCTTTCCGCCGATTTCCGTATATTTTTAAACGCTTCACGGCATTCGTCCATCGAATTCAATCGCAAATAAATCAGCCCCTTCCCCGTCTTATGCGGAATATCACTGCTGCAGGCCTTGAGCACCACCGGAAAACCAAGCGCAGCGACTGCTTCGGCAAGTTCCGATTCGTTCTGTATCAGCATCTCTTTTGAGACCGGAAGCCCATAAGCTGCAAGAAGGCGTTTTGACTGATATTCATCGAGCACGCGCTGTCCTGCTCGTTTTGCGTCGTGCAGTATCCGTTCCGCTTCATCGTTTTTTTGCAGCGGTGATTCATCCGGCGCGTCTTTTAATCGTTGCAAAATGGTATGATATTTCAAAAGCGCCGAAAGCGCACGCGCTGCTTTTTCAGGCGAATCGTACACCGGCACATCGTGGCTGTGATATGCCGCGGTGAAATCATCCTCAAAATCGAAAAACGATGATATAGCCATGGGAATGCCATATATATGCGGCAATGATGCGGATTTCTCAAAATCAATTTTCAGCATGTCTAAAATTGTCTCAAGCGGCGTGCCGTTGAGCATGTCCACCAGATGAGGATAGATAATCTTGATAAATCCCGACCGCATTGTCCCGTGAAGCACCACCGCATCGACCTCTCCGCTTTGCATCACAATCTCGGGAATCTTTTTGCTGAGCACCTCCACGTCCATGCTGAAGGTGATATCAACCGGATTGCCGCAGGGCGCATGAGGCGGAACAAGAGGCTCAATTTTTTTCTTGAGCGATTCCGAAAATTCAACCACTTCAAAGCCGTTTTGCTCACAGGTATGGGCCATTGAAGAGCCCGGCCCGCCGGAATTCGTCAGCACCGCAACTCGTTTCCCTTTAAGCCGCGGCTGGGTTGCGAGCATCCAGCCATGTCCAAAAAGATCCTCAACTGAATCAACCCGAATGACACCAGCCTGCTTGAAAAGCCCATCGTACAGATGATCTGGCGCGGCAAGCGCTCCGGTGTGGCTCAATCCCGCGCGGGCACCCGCTTTTGAACCGCCCACGTATTGCGCCACAATCGGCTTTCTGGATACGATTGACCGCGCTACTTCCAGAAATCTTTTAGGCTCAGAAAGTCCTTCGATGTAGAGCGAAATCGCCTTTGTTGATTCATCATCGCCCAAATATTCAAGGGCATCGATGAGCGAAATATCGGTGCTGTTTCCCACGCTGATGGCTTTGCTGAAACGAATGCCGTGCTTCACCAGATACGGCAGCGTCTGCGATACGTAGGTCCCGCTCTGAGACACCATCCCGAGGCGGCCATCTTTCATATTGAGCGTCACCACCGTGGTGTTGAGGGAAATGTCAGTATTTATGATGCCCATGCAGTTGGGCCCAAGGAAGCGGATACCGTAGCGCGCAGCGACGGACTGCAGGCGTTCTTCTTCCGCACGGCCCGCGCTTCCCGTTTCACGAAAGCCTGCGGTGATGATGATGACACGGCGCGTCCCTTTTTTGCCGAATTCTTCCACCAGCTTGATGATCTCGCTTGATGGAACAACCAGAATCGCCAGATCCGGCGCCGCAGGAAGCGATTCAACCGACGTGAATGCTTCCATGCCAAGAACCGTTTTTTCCTTCGGATGAACAGGATAGAGCTTTCCGGCAAAGCCATCTTTTAAAATGCTGAGCGCATGCATGGTTCCCATTTTCATGGGATTGTTGTTCGCACCGACGATGGCTATGCTTGAGGGATTAAGCAGCAAATGCAGGGGATGTGAGGAATTCATAATTCCAGCCTTATTGAATTGTGCATTAAACTCTTTTTGCACATATTTCCCGCAAGCAGATTTTATGTCAACAAATAAAGTAAATTTGTTCAACTCTGCGATTTGCGAATAGCACAATGAAGAGGTACAATTAGTGCAGGATGAGAGGATCCCATGCAGGGTTGATGCTACATCGATGCACAGAATTTGCTTTCAAATCGTTCGCGCGTGGTGATCGTAAAAAAACGATGAAGCCGCGCGACTTCGAAAAGTTTCTGGACAGAAGGATTGAGGTCATAAAAAATAAGGCGGATGTTTTTTGTCATCGCTTCATTGAGAAATTTTACGAGAGTGCTGATGGCCGTGGAATCAATATGCGTGATGCCCTGACAATCGATTGCAATCAACCTTGGTTTTTTTATAATTACCTCGCGCCACGCCCGTTCAACTTCTTGAAGATTGTCGATATAAAATTCGCCTTTGAATATTAGTATAATGACTCTGCCACGCTCTTCGGTATTAATATGAATCATGAAAAGTACCTGAAACTATAATTTTACCCTTTCTACACAAACAAGCAATTTTGTAAAGAAAAAAGTGTAATTTTTTTCATAATGCATAATAAAATTTTATTTCGACTATCAGATTATCAATATTCGAATCATACAATCCGATGCTACACCTTCAATATCTAAAAAAATGATAGCAATTATACCGAAAATACTGATGATTCAGTTTTATTGCTAAACACAAGATACCTCTACCTGCTAAAAAAGTCAACCCAAATCGGCGAAAATTATAAAAAAGTTATTATGGGTACATCTAAAAACCGCTTTCATCCTTAAAATTAGCATTAAAGAAAGCGGTTTTTACCTAATATATTGTGCCCAGAAGGGAACATCCTTAAAAACAGTTTTTCAAAGTTCCCTTATTTATTCTTCATGAAAAAAACAAAAATCAGTAAAAAAAAAAGCAGTCTTCACGACTGCTTCCACGCTATATATTGTGGCAGAGAAAAGTGTCTGCGAAATTATGCACGCGTATCAATCATGATGCCCTTGTTCTCTTCCTGGAGCACATTCTTCGGATTTTCAACAATCTTCTGCTCCTCAATCCTGCTCGCCTGTTCATTATACACGCGCGAACTTTCAAGAGAACCCTGCGGCATCGCGTCCGCTCCGGTTATGCTCTGCACCGCCATAAAATCCCTCCCTTGCATTTTATGGACAACTATCTTAATTTACAAGATAAGGGTATTTTGAATTGCAATCAAGAAAAAAAAAAGTTTATTTATTAAAAATTCTCATACAAATGCGACATAATGTATATAAAATATCACACGTATAGTATATTGTTCATGCAATAACGACCATCCCATATTCACCGCGCCACCACGACTTTTTCATTCTCGTTGAGTATCACTTTGCCGTCGGATTGGCGGCGGGCCTTGATGTTTATGTAATACAATCCCGGGCCGAGCTTTTTGCCCGAACGGTTGGTGCCTCCCCACCCTCCTTCTTTAATGTTTTGTCCTCCCTTTCGGAACGCATTTTCCAGAAGCGTTGCCACCGGGCGGCCTTTTATGTCGAAGGCCTTTATGGTCACATACGCGTCATCGGATAAATAAAACGAGGGATAGGCAAGCGGGTTTTTATCGGTGATGACATTGTTTAAGATGCGCGTGGGCCACGGGGTGAATTTTACTTCTTTCGAAATGGAAAAAGTGTATTCATAGTCGTTGGGATTGCCCGGGGGTGTTTCGCTTTCCGAGTCGTGATCCGCATAATTTGGCACTCCGCTTTTGATAGTTTCTACAATAAATCGCACTGAACTGCCAATTGAAATTAATGGGTTTGTGTCCGGTATATATCCTTTCCACTTATTTGCTGATGTTTTTTCGCACATAATTCTGTAATAATCGACACCCTCCGTACCATTTAAGCCAACGCCGGAAGTCCATAAATCCGCCATTCCATCCGGTGCGATAATGAGGTTGACCGCATCAGGTACTCCCTGTGCGGTAATCACGAAAAGCGATACGCGTATCGCGCTCTTTCGAAGCGGCCGGGCTGATGCTTTCGCATCGGCAGTAAAGCTTGCGTCATTGTACACGTCGATTCCGTCGGTGAGTGATACTTCAAGCGATGACGGTGAAGTATTGACCGAATCATAATACGGCGCACCGGGAGTATGCACATGGTCATATGCGGCATTGCTTGATGCCGGCAGGTTCACCTCTACCTCCTGGCCGAATACATCGATCGCGGTCACATAGTAATCGTAAATCGTCAAAGGCGAAAGGCCGGTGATGGTTGCACTTCCCGTTGTGATGAGATCGAGCCGATAGGTCCCTCCCGGTCCATAATCAGGGGTAGTGCGATCAATCATCGTCCATGCTGCATCAACCTGGCGTTTATAATACATCCTATAGGAATAAAAATCTAGATCGGGATGGGCATTTGAAAGCGGCGTCCAGTTGAGCGTCATCGAATAGGCAGTGACGGTGGTTCCCACCCAGGGTGTGAAGGGCGCGGAATTGGCACCTGGCGGGTCGTTGCGATCCCAGTAAATGACCGGGGATGCGGGCTGTGTGATTCGAGCAGGAATATTCTGCCCGTTATCATACGCCCCGCCGAAAACTGCAGTCACCTGATACGTCAGCGGTGTGGTAGCGCCATCGGGAGTTATTCCTACCCCTGGATACGGATTGAGCAGCGCAGAGCCAGTCGTTTGACCCGAAAGAATCTGCACATCATACGTATTGGTACCATCGGAAAGCCTGATAGTCGTATTTCCCACCATCGGACCAGCGCCATTTTGCATCAACGCGGTAATATTAATCTGCGTGCCGGCAATATTGACACTGCGGTAGTACGGCGCGTCGATCCCGCCACCGCCGGAAAAGGTGATCGCTGTTATTTGCACGCGGTCAAGATTGAAGGGAAGCTGGTTGGCAATGACGCTATCCTCCGGCCCTCCGGCAGTAGTCATCGTGGCACGCACCCGCCACGCATGATTGCCTAAAGGAACGCCATTGGTATTCATGTATTCGGCCGCAACAGTATATGAGAGATCATCCGCCATATTATTATCGGTCATTGCAGTAGGTGCGCCATCAAGCAAAAGTTCGGTATCAGTAATTTCACCTGCAGCAATGCTGTGAACGGTATTCGTAATACTCTCCCCCGCCACATAGTACACAATTGAATAGGTTACGTTAAATGCGCTGTGCCAGGGATTGATACGCCCATCGGCGGCATCGCCATCTTGGGCAAAATTGCGCACGGCAATTGACGCACAGACGCCATAGTTAAACGTGACCGTATCGCTCATGCTTGATGCAGGGGCTTTATCTTCCGATACGGTGGCACGCACGCTATTGCCCGCGGCGGTATTGAAATCGGTGGCATCCCATCGGAAACGCAGGGTAATGGTGTAATCCAGATTTGACCAATTGCTTGGTTCCGGATTGCTTTGTTCCGGGCGGTTAATAGTTTTAATAGTATCGACAACAACACCCGACTCCGCTGCAACAGAATCACTGTCTTCATTGATATTTATTGTACATGATGCGCGCGTCGTTACGCCCTCGCGAAACTCAAGCACAATCTGATTCCAGTCGATATCCTCTGTTGCTTCCGGATCTACCGCGAGCACCCGGAAGGTATATGGTTTACCGGCCACATAGTACGATTTGCCATTGGAAAGCGTGGTGGGCGACGCGGGGGTGAGCGTTACCGACGTGATATCCGCGCGAATACGCGTGGGATTGATGAATACGAGCGAGATACTTATTGCCGTTGCAAGGGTTTGTACTGCTGCATGTGAAAGTTTACGCTTCATGTGAGATATGCTCTGACCCCGTAAGCAATGTATCTTAACACGATTATTTTTATGCAAGATTTTTTCCAGAAAGATGTAATTTTTATCTAGTGCTCATCTAAACTCTTGGCATGCCATCGGCATCCAGGCGCTTCTGGTATTCGATTCTGCCATGCTCCCTTTCGTACTTCGAGTGAAACCGCATTGCGTAGCGCATCACTGCAATGATGAGATCAATCATCGTCCAGCCGGTTTGCTTCTCGGCGTCTTTGAGCAGCAACAACACATCTTTTGTCATCATGTAGGTTGTTTTTATCATCATAGACCTCCATTACGATATAGCTGTTGTAAACATATCACACAAACAACACTACATATGTATATGTATTTTAGCAAGTAAATTTTTTTTGCAATCCGAAATACATGAAAGAGTACATGTAGCATGTTTTTATTCGTAAAAATTCAAAAATAATAAAAAAACCTTGCGTTATTTGAAAAAATCTGTGTATAATAGTAATAATGAAGCATAATCACCACATTCATTCATTGGCACTTGCAGTGCCGCTTGCATCTGTACTCTTCCTTTCGTGCGTGAGGGAATCGCCCACGGTCAATCCGGCTGATATTACGACCGGAGGGGGAAGCGTGACCACGGGGTATTATTATCCCGAAGTAGTGAATGTGTATCCTGCCAATGGAACGAACGGGAATCCCACAAACACAAAGTATGTGATTGTATTCAATATTCCAGTAAACACCACCACACTATCAGCAAATATTTCGATTAGTTCATCATCGCTCGGCGGCCTTACCGAGGGAGTTCACTATACCATAGGGACTGGCCCTGCACCCGTGACAATTGTCACTGTTGAGTTCATCGGGGGAATGAATCCGATTCCCAACAACGACACCATTTCCGTGAACATCGGCGCGGGAATTCGCGATAGTGCACAAAATGTTACTCTCAACAACCCCGGCGTGCGGACATTCAGCGTGGGAACCACGGCAGACACGACTGCGCCAGCAACCGTTGGTGGCAGCAACTCACCAACCGGCGGAGGAATTTCCCGCACCGCACCGGGAATCAGCATTCAGTTCAGTGAAACCATTGATGTTTCGACCTTGAATGCTTCGACGTTTTACCTGGAAACAGGTGGAACTAATAAAGTACCAGCAACAATTAGCTATGTCCATCCCACTGCCACGCTGACACCAACGGAAACCCTCGAAAAAAATACGACATACACCGTGCATGTGACCACCGGCGTAAAAGATTTAAGCGGCAACGCCCTGCCGGCTGAGGTTACGTGGAATTTTATCACTGTAAATACAGATATTGATCCTGTACCGGGAGCGCCGACGATAACTACCGCACTTGGCGTTGATGCAGTAACTACAACTACTGCACAGCTTTCATGGGCAACCAGTGAAGCGACAAATTATACGCTAATATGGGGGCGCAACAACGACGCAAGTGGCAATACTGAACAGAATCTATTGGCATTTACTTCACTGCATGCAATTGAACTTAAACCGCTGACAGCAAAGAAACGCTATTACGCAAAAGTTTCTGCCTACAATGATATTGCGGGCAATCCAGGGGTAGCATCGTCCGTTCTCGAATTCAACGCGCTCACTGATGAAGTACCTGCAACCCTTGCTGGCGGCGCGAACAATCAGCACACGGTAAGAGCTATTCCCAATAAATGGGGGGTGGCTGCATCCGGCGCGTTTGTTTTCTGGACCGATGAAGCAT
>CAKZSV010000006.1 GCA_937921485.1 uncultured bacterium | reverse complement strand
CGAACTGGTGGAGCGCATTGAAAAGGGTGAGTATGATGAGGACGTGGATTCTTATCCCTATAAAAACTGTGCATGTTACGATAAATGTATAGAAGAAGCGACGGTGTTTCACATCTGGTGGGGATTACCCGGCGATCCGGCACTATTAGCCGCTGAATTTGCTCGATAATACACTCAAAATATCAATAACCCGGAAAACGATACATCACTCGAAGGGATACCTATGCTTACGGTCACCATACATTCTCAGAAAGACGTACGATTTTATAAAGCGTATTTCACGATAAAGATAATCGGATGTCGCTTATTAAATTATTCCGAATATTGCATAACCACATATTTATTTTAAAAAAGAATTGACAAAAAACAGAATATAAAACATACGAACGTTTGTTCGTTATGGAAGATAGACGACAAAACATTATCAACGCGGCAAAGCAGCTTTTTTCCGAAAAGGGCTATGCGGCCACGGGGCTTCGCGAAATTGCTGAGAAGGCAGGGGTATCCCTCGGCAATATTTATAATTATTTCAAAAATAAAGAAGAAATTTTCTGCAGCATCTTCACGCCAGATGAAATTGGTGCTACCCTAAAAGATTCTCTTGAACATCTTGCGGGCGATTTCCCTTTGAATATCGCAGATTTATTGCTCTCGATGAAAAAGACAGTGGATGCAAATATCGATCTGTACCGCCTCTACTACATCGACCTCATTGAATTCGGCGGGAAAAATACCAATGCAATGTTCGAGTATTTCCTTTCGCTCGGCAGGAGCGTTTTTCGAAATTTCTTAGACCGGAAAATCGCCGATGGAAAACTTCGAGACTTCGATTACGATTTTCTGGCGAAGCAATTTCTTGTTTCAATGATTTCGTTTTTTTCAAGCATGCACACCATCCCCGCCATGAAAGTGGAAAATTATTCCGACGAAGAAATATCGCGCATTATTGCCGATGTGCTTCTTCGCGGAATTGTGAAGGAGTGAGGGTATGAGAGGGTGGGGAATTGGAGCTTTGGTGGTGTGGTGTCTTCTCGCCTTTATGTTTAATGGCGATTCTGTTTTTGCGGAAGAAATAAACTCCTTCAAGATGCTTATCTCCAGGGAAAAATCATTTCGAAATAAAATCGTTGTGCCTCAAGTATATATAGCGCAATCCGATGAGGAAGAGGATAGTTCCGAGAATAAAAAAGCTGAAGAGAAGAATAAAGATTCTGCCGAAACGCCCAAAGCGTCCGGTGCAACATCGGAAGGGAAAAATTTTTCCATGGAAGGGATGGTTCTTTATTCATATCTTGCAAATATGTATCGCGATCAGGAGTTCATCGACTCGCAAAAAAAATCGGAATTTCGTACCCGTTTGAAATTGAAATACGGTACAGAACATACATATTTGTACGCGGTTCCCAATGCCTATTTCATTACCTCGTTTATTGACGAACGCATAGGTAGTGACTACCAATATTCCAGAAACTTCAGTATTGAGCGAAATCTTCGCCTGTCAACAAAGGCATCTGAAGCATCCTTCAATGAGCTATACGCCAATTTCGGCAGTGAGAAAGTGCGCCTGCGTGTGGGAAATCAGATATTTGCGTGGGGTACTGCCGATGTGATGAACCCAACTTCCTATTTCAATCCGAATGATGCACGGGAATTTTTGTTTAAAGAAGAAGATGAGATGTATCTGGGAATTCCTTCCGCAAGCGCAATGCTGTATTTCGGAACCTATGTGCTTGAATTAGTCTATGCGCCCATTCATGTCCCCATGGCATTTCCTGAAAATGGAAATTTCTGGTTTCCACGAATTAGTGATGTTCCGGTGAACATAATCGTGAATGAACACAAAGGCATGGTAATAAAGGGTAAAAATATGGCGTATGGTGCGCGTTTCTCGGGGAAAATCTGGGAAATTGATGCTTCAGTGAGTGCATACCATGGGCCGGATAAAGAGCCCGTGTTTGTGCCCAGGGCTGTGGTATTTCCTCCGAATGAACTTATGTCAATTTCTGTGGTGCCCGAATATTATGTAATTAATAAATTTGGTTTTGATGCTTCCATGGACATAAATAAATTTGTTGTCCAGTGCGAAGCTGCCTATTCTCCCGACAAACGCGGCCTTGAGGAATTGCCCTCCGATATCTACGATGTGCGGCTACCTCTCAAGGTGAAGAAAACGCACAATCTCGCCTACTCCGTAGGGTTTAATTATTTTATTCCAATGAACAAGCTTATTGAGGGGCATGACGGGGATTCGGTTTTTACGTTTGAATGGAACCAATCACTTTTTTTTGATAAGGAAATGGAAGAACCAACCATCACCAAAATGATCATCACCCGGATTGAAGACACCTATCTTGACGGTAAATTAAAATTGAAAGTTACTTTTATTTATGAGGCACGGGATAGAGGTTATATCTTTTGGCCTAAAGCCGAATGGGATTTTCAAAACGGCCTCTCGGCGGAGGTATCATACGCGAATGTTTCTGGAAATGAAGATTCTTTCCTGTATTATTATAACGACAATGATATCCTTCTCATGAAAGTCCGCTATACCTTTTAGAGGGGTCTTAACCCATGAAAAAAATCGCCGACTATGTCATTGTGCATTACAAAATAATTATAGGTATCGTCATCATCCTCACCGTGCCGTTTGCCTTTTTCTTCGCCCGCCAGAAGTTTCACAATCACGTGGACATCTATTTCGAGGCCGACGACCCCGACCTTTTATTCTACAAGCGCTTTCAGAAGGTGTATGGCAACGAAGAGCTCGGCGTGATTGTCTTTAAATCCGACGATATCTTTACACCCAAAAATCTCGCCATCGTGCGCGAAATTTCAAAAAAACTGCGGGAAATCGGCGGTGTGCAGCGCGTCTTCAGCCTCACGGAAACAAAAGAGCCGGTGGGAAGAAACGATACCATCGCCTTCGAGAACATCATTCCTGATGGCGATTTTGCTGCCATGGATTTGCAGGCGATAAAGCGCCGCGCGCTGGCAAACAAAACGATTGGCGGTAATATCATATCTGCCGATGGAAAAACAACGGCAATTTTATTCGAACTTGTTGCCTTAAGCGACAACGAGCAGAAGCGCCGCATTCTACTTTCGGTGATGGAGCATGCGCGAGCGATTGCCGGAAGCGCGGTAACACTTCGATTTGCGGGTGTTCCATTTGTGGAAATTGAAATGAATACCCTTTCACGAAAAGACTTTTTAAGCTTTACGCCGATCACCTTTATTCTCATTTTTATTGTGGTGTGGCTGATGCTGAAGAAGATATCGCTTTCGGTTCTATGCCAGCTGAATTTGCTCATCTGTCTGGTATGGGGCATTGGCTTTTTTTCCTTGGCAGGGGAGACCTTCAATATCGTTACCACGGTGATGGCTCCAATATTGCTAGCAATTTCTGTTGCGGACTCCATCCATATCCTGGCGCATTTCAGGGAGATGTACGAACTCAATGGCGGCGATCACGTTGCCGCCGTTCACAATACGGTGCGCAACGTGTGGCTTCCCTGTCTTTTCACCAGCCTCACCACCATGGCGGGTTTTGCGTCATTTGCGACCAGTTCCATCCGGCCTGCACGCGTGATGGGTGTGTTTACCACCATCGGCGTGGGATTTGCCTTTTTGCTCACCATGCTCTTTATTACCTCTGTGCTTATGCTTTTCAAAGGCCGGTTGCGACTCAATCGGAGCCGGGAACACGATGAGAAGGCTGATCTTCCGCCTTCAGAAATTCCTGCTATCGACGATCGTTTGATGAACTGTTTGCAAAGAATTTGCAATGTTACAGTTGCACATCATCGCGCAATGTTTGCGGTACTTGTTCTTATTTTTGTGTTTTCTATCTACGGCATGTTTCGATTGAAGTTTGAAACGAACACGATGAATTATCTTCCCGCATCGAACTCCATACGCCAGGATATCACCTTCATAGAAGAAAACATGGGAGGCACCATCCCCTTCGTGATGCTCTTTCAGGCGAAAAATCCGCACAAAGATTTCACGCACCCTGAAAGTTTGAAGCTTCTTGATGAAATTCAAACACATCTGCGCACAGCCGTGCCTCAGTTTACCAACGCGTTTTCGCTTGTGGATTATTTCAAAGAGGTGCATAAAGCGTTCAATAATGGCAATGAATTGTTCAGAAAAATTCCCGAATCCCGTACCGATATTATGGATTACTATGAACTCGGCGAAGCCGACGTGCTCGACCGGATTGTTTCTCCTGACCGGAAAGAAGCGCGGATATCGTTTCTTTCGAAGTGGGATACCAACGAGACCGCACAGCGAATTCATAACTATATTGTTGCGTACATGGCGAAAACCCTTGGCGAAGACTTTAGCTACAAAATCACCGGCCTTTCTTCGATGTATCTGAACATGGAGTTCAAGCTCAAAGAGAGTCAGCGCAACAGCTTCATCGTGGCGCTGTGCATTATCTTTGTGATGATGTACATGGTGTGCCGAAGATTCTGGCTCGCCATCGTTGCCATGATACCAAATATACTTCCCATTGCCATGACGATGGGGCTTATGGGATGGCTCGGCATTCCTTTAGATGTGTCCACCATCATGATTGCCAGTGTCACGCTCGGCATCGCGGTGGACGACACCATCCACATCATCACCTGGTACACCCGCAACATGGCAATTGCTCAGAATCGGGAGGAAGCGCTGCTGAAAACCTTCCGCGATGTAGGTAAACCCGTGGTCATCACGTCGGTAGTGCTTTTCATGGGTTTTTTTGTGCTCATCCTTGGCACCATCAAACCCACGCAGGCATTCGGTGTGCTCACTGCATTTGCGATGCTCTTCGCGCTCATCGGGGATATCATTTTTCTCCCTGCGCTTCTGGTATTGTTCAAGCCGAAAGTGGCGAACGCAGACAGCGATTTTCTGAGGGAATTCCGAAGCTGAATTGCACATCAACGAACGCCAGTTTTAAAATGATAAAAATATAACTTGACTTTTATTTTTCTCGCACTATATTATAGCTATGATTATAAAAAGAGACATGTATCCTGATATTATGTCGCATATAGACAAAAAAGAAATCTCTCTCATTATTGGTCCACGGCAGGCAGGGAAAACGACAATTATGAAAATGGTAGCCGAAAGCCTTTCGCAGCGAGCAAATAAAAATTTGTTTATGAATCTAGATTTTGAGAGGGACTCTGTCCATTTTACATCACAGCAATCGTTCATTCAAAAATTGCGGCTTGAGTGTGGAAATAATCCGGCGTATATATTTATTGATGAAATCCAGCGAAAAGAAAATGCCGGTTTGTTTTTAAAAGCGCTCTACGATATGGACCTGCCGTATAAATTCATCGTTTCGGGTTCCGGAAGTTTGGAATTAAAAGAGAAAATCCATGAATCGCTGGTAGGTCGGAAAAAAGTATTTGAGTTATCATCTATTTCAGTGCATGAATTTTTTAACTATAAAACAAACTATCAGTATCATAATAAACTAAAAGAGTATTGTTCTTCACATGCTGCAGAAGCGGACATCCTGCTTTTCGAGTATATGAATTATGGAGGTTATCCGCGTGTTGTACTGGCAGATCTGGAAAAAGATAAAATTGATGTCATAAACGATATCTATACCAGCTATCTTGAAAAAGACATTACGTATTTATTGAAAGTTGAAAAGATTAGTGCATTTAAGAATTTGATACGTATTCTTGCTGCACAGGCTGGAAGGATTGTAAATATATCAGAGCTTTCATCAACGCTTGGCATTTCTATTCAAACTGTTCAGAATTATCTCGATTATGCGGGGAAGACATTTATTGTTTCACTCGTCAGCCCTTTTTATCGAAATGTGCGGAAAGAATTGACCAAAGCGAAAATCGCGTATTTCAACGACGTGGGTTTGATGAATTTCGTCAATGGAAGATTTGGACGTCTGTTGCAGCCTGATGCTAAATTCATTTTTCAAAATGTAATTTTTTTGCTTTTAAAAGGAAAATACAAAAATTCAAACGCTGAAATCCATTACTGGCGCACCAGAGATAAAGCTGAAGTGGATTTTGTTGTGGATATGGGAATGGAACTTTTGCCCTTTGAAGTTAAATTTTCCAGCGTTCATAACGATACGGTGGGAAGGTCATTGCACAATTTCATTGCGCGGTATTCTCCGAAGGAAGCCTACATCGTAAATCTCTCTGGATACGCAGAAACAGTTGTGCGCACTACAAAGGTGCGCTGGATTCCCTGGTGGGAATTGATGTAGGCGTGCGCATCGCGCGATGAATTGCTCGCACCTTTTCGGGTTTGATTCGCTTACTGCATATGAACCGGTATAGTTTACATTCACGTTCATGCTGCCTGCAGAAATGCCATCGCCGTTTGATGCATATAAATGCTCGATAATCGAAAAGCGCGCTTCGACTTCGTTCAATGTTGTGTGTTTCACGTAGCCGGAAAATGAGTTTACCTTTTGCACAAATGATATAGTGTACTCGTAGGATTCTTGCGGGTCAAAATATCCCAGTATGCCGGCAGTGGTGTCGAATGATGATTCGTACTTAGATGAAAGAAGAAAATCACCAGGTGTGGAATCATATTGACAAACAACTATGTATTCAGTGTGTGGTAAAGAGGTTTTTGAGCAATCATGCGAAAGTGTTGTGTCAGATATTGAGGAATCTATGAGCAAGTGGTGCTTTCGTTTATATAAAGCAATAATGCATCCCGTATTCTCGATTTGCACTATACTTATAATTAATAGTGCCATATTTTTTACACAAATGAACTTTTGCAGCTTCACTGCAATCGATGAGCATGTCTCTCTAACCGTATTTGCCACTCACATCGACAAGAAGATACCTATTTTGATGAAAAAGTATAATATCCCTGGTTTAGGTATCTCAATTGTAAGACAGGGGAAAATAGCGTGGTCGCAGGCGTATGGATATGCAGATCGTGAAAAAAATCGAAAGATGACAGTAAATACGGTATGCCGGGTTGAGTCGATATCCAAACCGGTAACGGCATGGGGGTTGATGAGATTGCTTGAGCAGGGTCTGGTGGATCTTGATCGGCCAATCACTCACTATATTAAAAAATGGCGCTTCCCGCAATCAGCTTTTTCAATTGAAAGAGTGACAGTACGAATGCTTTTGAGCCATACATCTGGAATGCCGCTGGGAACTATTGGCGAATTGTACGATCCAAAAGGCGAGGTTCCTTCTTTGCGGGACCGCCTTTCAAAAGATGCAATTCTCATTCGGGAGCCTGGTAGTGAATTTTCATATTCAAACACCGGATTTAATCTCGTTGAACTGCTGATCGAAGAGGTGACAGGTCAGAATTTTTCTGAATATATGATGAACAATATTTTATTGCCTCTGGGGATGCATCATTCAAGTTTTTCATGGAGTGCATCGTTTGACCCGCCGGTCCCCAATGGCCACGATCTGCATGGCAGGCCGGTACCTGTGTATGTATATCCCGATAGGGCTTCCGGTGGGCTTTTTTCGACTGCCGATGATATTGCAACTTTTATTATTGCCGGTATGAGCGGATTTCGTGAAGGTGCTCCACAGATCTTGAAAGATCAGAGTATCAAAATACTCTATTCGCCCGCTGTTAACATATCAGGATTATATGGCTTTGCGTTTGAAGCGTATGGATTGGGGCATTTCATCGAAAAATTTTCAGGTGGCACCTGGGCGGTTTCGCATGGCGGGCAGGGTACTGGATGGATGTCACACTTCCATTCAATACCTGAAACCGGTGATGGCATTGTCATGCTGGCCAACAGTCAGCGGAGTTGGCCGCTTTTTGCTCATATATTACTAGACTGGGCTAAATGGCTTGGACTGCCCTCAATCGGTATGGGCTATATCGTTTGGGCTGAACAGATTCTCTGGGTTATACTGTGTATTGTTATTGGCATTGTTTCTGTTTTGGGAATACGAATTACAATTGAGTACAGCATCGGAATGCGCAGGTTTAACCCCTTTTCAAAACATGGCCGGATTCAGCGCGGTGTAGCAATAGGTACTGCCTGCTTGCTTATATTGTTGCTGATATGGGCTTTAACTCAGCAATATTTATTTTTTACGTCATTGTTTCCCGTTCTTTCTCAATGGTGTGGGTGGATGATTTTATTTGCTGCAATTGTGATGATTTTTTCTGCGGTTTTGCCGAAAGTTAAAAATAAGGGAACTTCTAAAAACCATGTATAAGGATGTTCCCTTGTGGGCACAATATATAAGTAAAAACCGCTTTCTTTGATGCTAATTTTAAGGATGAAAGCGGTTTTTGGAGGTGTCCATAATGAAGGGTAATAGCTTTATTTGGCATGTCATAGAATCTTTCCTGCCGGAGTTACTCCGGGCACACCCTGAAACTTCCCTTCCCGATGAATGCTAAAATCCTCCCCTCCGCTTGAGCATATTCAAGTGCCTGATGCATGTTCTGGGCATCTTCATCTCGCACAATTTGATACTCCGGATTTGCATACTCGCCGTTCCAGTTGAGGCAATAGTGGTGCAGGTATAGTGTCACGAAAAGCTGGCTTTCGAAAAGGTAATTCGGCTCGGGATGTACAAAGAGCTGAAAAGCTAAATCGAGAACGCTTCCCATCGGCTGCCATCCGGCTTCTCTGGCCATTTCAAGGAGCGTATGCCACCACTCTTCGGTACAGTCATAGCGGCTTCCATCTGAGATATTGAGTAAAAACATAGCAAAAAAAGGGGGTCAGAGCCCTTCCCGGAAGCATCGTCAGTGGCGGAGCTATGGCTGTCAAGCGTTCATCAATTAAGAATTAGCTCTCGCTACTAAGAATTTTTTATTAAAAAATTCATTGACGATATATTTGTTGAATGCTATCTTTGTATTACAATATTACAATATTACTTCTAAATCTGGTAAGATTGATACAAGGAGGCATTATGCCGGCTCAGAACAGAATTGCAATCATCGATGGTTGTAGAACGCCTTTTTTGCGCTCCGGCACCGATTTTATCGACATGATGGCCTGGGAAGTCGGTCGACACGCAGTCAAAGGACTCATTGCCAAAACGGGCGTCTCCGGTAAGGATATTAATCATGTCATCATGGGTTGTGTCTCAACCGATATCGCCACAACCAATGTGGCGCGTGAGATTATGCTTGGCGCGGGGCTTCCTGACTCCATTCCGGCGCATACCTGCACGGTGGCCTGTATCTCCGCAAACATGGCAATCACCAACGGAGCTAATCTCATTGCCTGTGGACAGGCTGAAGCGGTGATAGCCGGCGGTGTGGAAAGCTTTTCCGATCCGGATATAAAGATTTCAAAGAAGTATCGAAGGTTCATTCTGGACCTCACCATGTTCAAACGGCCGCGCGGCATAATCGGGAAGCTGAAGCTTTTAAAAGGGATGAAGCTTTCGGATTTTATTGTGCCCGAGCGGCCTTCCATCAACGAGTATGCCGTCCAGCACACTATGGGCGATAATGCCGACCGTATCGCGAAGCGGCTCGGTATCTCCCGCGAAGAACAGGACCAGTACGCGGAGATGTCGCATCAGCGGGCACTTGCTGCCTGGAAGGCCGGCATTTTAAAAAGAGAAGTGGTTCCGGTGGTACCTCCGGGTAAAAGCCGTGCGGTGGACCGCGATAACGGCCCGCGGGAAAATGCGGTGCTGGATAAGCTTTCAAAGTTAAAGCCCGCGTTCGACCGCCGTTACGGCACGGTGACTGCGGGCAATGCCTCCTTTCTCACCGACGGTGCATCCGCGGTGCTTCTGATGAGCGAAAAAAAAGCAAAAAAGCTTGGCCTCAAGCCCCTCGCATATCTCAAGGCATATGCCTACACCGCGCAGATGATTGAAACGGAGCTTTTGCTCGGACCGTCGTTTGCGATTCCGCGTGCGCTTGAAAAGGCACGATTGAAATTTTCCGACATAGGCGTCTGGGAAATCCATGAAGCCTTCGGCGCACAGATGGTGGCAAATATCAAGTGCCTGGGATCTGAAAAATTCGCGCGCGAGCGGCTGGGACTTTCCCGCAAAGTGGGCGATCTTGATGTAAATAAGCTCAATATCTACGGTGGTTCGCTTTCGCTTGGCCATCCCTTCGGTGCCACCGGCGGGAGGCTGGTGACAACCTGCGCCTATCGATTGAAAGAAAGCGGCGAGAAATATGGTGTGGTGGCTGGATGCGCGGGCGGCGCGATTGGCAATGCAATCATTCTTGAACGGGCATAAGGGGGAATTATGAAACCGACCAGATACATCAAAACAGAGACCACGCACGATAACATAGTAGTCGTCACGGTTGATTGTCCCGGAAAAGTGAACAAGGTTTCCAGCGGCCTTCTGGATGAAATTAATTCTCTGATTGAGAATCTTGATAAAGATGGTACCGCAAAAGCGCTGGTTATCGTGAGCGGCAAAGAGGACAACTTCGTGGTGGGGGCGGATATCGATGAAGTGAAAAGGATGAGAGAGCCGCGTGAAATGGAAGAGTACATTTCGAAGGCGAATGCCATTTTGAATAAATTGGCATCTCTCCCCCTTCCCGTCGTCACGGTGATTCATGGAAACTGCTTGGGAGGTGGCCTGGAACTGACGCTTGTGGCAGACTGGAGAATTGCGGCCAATTCGACAAACACTGTAATGGGTTTGCCTGAAATAAAACTTGGTCTCATTCCTGCGGCGGGTGGGACACAGAGACTGCCGCGTCTGATTGGGCTTCGCAATGCACTGCCCCTCATTTTGCAGGGGAGCAATGTGCGACCGAAAAAAGCGAAAAAGCTCGGTCTTGTCGATGAGCTGGTGCCGCCGTACGGCCTTGCCGAAGTTGGTGTGCAAAAAGCGCGTACGCTTGTAGGGAAAAAGAAATCGAAAATCCGCAAAAAGAGAAAGCGCTCATTCGTCGATTTTCTCCTGGAGTCAAATCCGCTCGGCAGAAATCTCGTCTTTTCACAGGCGCGCAAAATGGTGATGAAGCAGACACATGGGCTGTATCCGGCTGCATTTGCGGCCATCGACTCAGTTGCGTATGGATATTCACACGGCGCGGCGCGCGGCATTGAAGCGGATATCAAGCGCTTTGTGGAACTGGTACAGAGTCCGCAGTCGAAATCGCTCATGAACCTCTTTTTCGGGATGACTGCGCTGAAAAAAAATCCTCTTGAAGATAAATCGCGCTCCGTGGAGAAGCTGGCGGTTATCGGCACCGGACTCATGGGCAATGGCATCGCGTCGGTTTCGCTTGGAATCTGCGATACGGTGCTTCTAAAAGATGTAAACTTAGAAGCGGTGGCGCGCGGCATGAAGGACATACGCAAGGGATTGGAAAAGCGCGCACGAAGCGGCGCACTCACGAATTTCGAACGCGATGTGCTCTATGGGAAAATTGTGCCGTGCGATGATTATGCAAATTTCAGAAACGCTGATTTAGTGATTGAAGCTGTTTTTGAAGAGCTTGCACTTAAAAAGAAGATACTGAAAGACGTGGAAGAGAATTCTTCCCCACATACCATCTTTGCATCAAACACCTCTGCGCTTCCTATTCATAAGATTGCTGAAGGATGTAAGCGGCCGCAGAACGTCATCGGTATGCACTATTTTTCGCCGGTTCCTGTGATGCCCCTTCTTGAAATCATCAAGACCGATAAGACCGCCGAGTGGGCGGTGGCTACGGCACTCGCCTTTGGGATCAAACAGGGGAAGACCTGCATTGTAGTAAAGGACGGTCCGGGCTTTTACACCACGCGCATCCTTGCGCCACTTTTAAACGAAGCCGTGCTATTGGTGGAGGAAGGCGCCGATATGCGCGATGTTGACCGCGCCATGCATCTGTTCGGCTATCCGGTGGGGCCCATCACTCTCATCGATGAGGTGGGGATCGACGTGGGTGCGCATGTGGCGCAGGATCTGGGAAAAGAATTCAGCAAGCGCGGCGCACCGCCGTCGGGGGCGCTTCCCATTCTTTTCAGCCAGGGATTTAAGGGCAAGAAGAATAAAAAGGGATTTTATCGATACGATACACCGAAAAAGAAAGGCTATCGGCTGCCCAATCCTGAAGTGTATCGACTGCTGGGCAATCTTCCGCGCAGGGAGTTTCCCATGGAAGAAATTCAGCACCGCGTAAGCCTGATGATGGTCAATGAAGCAGTACACTGTCTGCAAGAAGGTATAATTACCTCGCCGCGCGATGGCGATGTCGGGGCGATTTTAGGACTCGGTTTTCCGCCTTTCCGCGGAGGGCCGTTCCGCTACATCGATGCGGCAGGCGCACAAACGCTGGTGGATATCATGAAGCGCCTGCGCGATAAAGGCATGCAGCGCTTCCAGCCCGCGCCGATGCTTATCGACATGGCGAAGCGAGGGAAAAAATTTTACAATGAATAAGTAGATACACATAGAGAGGAGGTTTGTATGTTCACAGATGGCATGATGTCAAATCTGCTCCGGCACATCGAACAGCAGGATAAATCCATAGCATTCCGCTACAAGCGCGGGGGAATATATCAGCCCATGACGTATGGAGAGCTTGGGCAAAAGCTTGCCTTGCTTTCGGGATGGCTTTCCGCGCAGGGGCTTCGCAAGGGTGATCGCGCCGCAATTCTTTCGGAAAATTCGCTTCAGTGGGCGCTTGCCGATCTTTCGATCATTTCGCTTGGTGCAATATCCGTGGCTATTTATCCAACACTGACGCAAAGGGATGTGCATTATATCTTAGAAAACTCGGAAAGCTCCATCATCTTCGTGCAGAATGCTGAACAATTCGAGAAAGTGAAGACCTATCCAAAATTTATCGAACAGATCAACGCCTGTGTGATAATGAACGATCCTGGCGTGAGGGGTGAGCATATCTTTCAAATGGAGGATCTGTTCAAAGGCGAGGCAGCGCTCGATGAATGGAAACAGCGCATTGGCAGCATTAAAGCTGAAGATCCTCTCTGCATCATCTATACCAGCGGCACCACCGGCCCCCCGAAAGGCGCAGTGCTCACGCACGGTAATATCGCTTTTGTCAACAGTGCCATCAAACAGATGATAGGCGATATCAGTCCCATTCAGGAAAACTTAAGTTTTCTGCCGCTTTCGCATGCGCTCGAGCGCATTGCGGGGCTGTTCTTTTCGATGAATTTCGGCAAAACCGTGGCCTTTGCAGAGTCGCTGAATACCATCGTTGAAGATATGAAGACAATCCGTCCCACCCATGCGGTGGCAGTACCGCGCGTGTTTGAAAAAATCTACGAGCGGGTAACCACGCAGGTAAACAAACAGGGCGGCCTCAAAAAGAAGATTTTCTGGCGCAGCGTGGCAGTAGGAAAAAAGATGAGCCGCGTGCTTTCACAGGGAAAAACGCCGGGGCTTTTATTGCGGCTTCGGTACGGCCTGGCATATAAGCTTGTTTTTTCAAAGCTCAATGAAGCCGTTGGAGGCAATCTGAAATATTTTATTTCAGGTGGCGCGCCGCTTGCAAAATCAATCGCTGAATTTTTTCATGCGGCGGGGATT
This sequence comes from uncultured bacterium, assembly GCA_937921485.1. Lineage (GTDB taxonomy): Bacteria > Spirochaetota > UBA4802 > UBA4802 > JAGODF01 > DYLV01. The sequence goes on along the minus strand of CAKZSV010000006.1, from coordinate 101,318 downwards.
TTGGTGCTCGAGGGCTGGGGAGCGACAGAGCTTTCGGCACCTGCTACCTGGAACTGCCCTTCTGCGTACAAATTCGGTTCGGTGGGCAAAGCTCTTCCGGGTGTGGAAATCCGCGTTGCCGAGGATGGGGAGCTTTTAGTGCGGGGGCCTAACGTGTTTCGCGAATACTGGAAGCGCGAAGAAGCCACCCGGGAAGCGAAAGATGCCGACGGGTGGTATCATACCGGGGACATCGGATTTATCGATTCTGAAGGCTGGGTTTACATCACTGACCGAAAGAAAGAGCTCATCATCAATGCCGCGGGAAAAAATATTTCACCTGCAAACATCGAGAACGTGATGAAATCATCACCATATATTTCAAACATCATGGTCTATGGAGACCGGAGGAAATATATCACTGCCCTGGTAAACCTCGAAAAAGAAAATGTGCTTTCGTATTTAAAGGAAAAAGGAATTGAGCCCGGAAATCAGCCGATTTCAGAATTACCCGAAGTGAAAAAGCTCATCGAGAAGGAGATCGAGCGGCTCAATGGAGATCTTGCGCGCTTTGAGCAGGTCAAAAAATTCGAAGTAGTCCCGGAAGATTTTTCCGTGGAAAACGACATGCTCACCCCCACGATGAAGCTTAAGCGCAGAAACATCATTGCGCGCTATCAACAGCTCATCGACTCGCTCTATGAAGGCGAACTCTACATTACCGAATAACCGGAGAATGAATTATGCAGCGCTCGATTGTATTTACGCAGGAGCATGAAATTTTCAGGGAAAGCGTACGGAAGTTTTTCGAAGCGGAGGTGATCCCCCATTATGAAGAGTGGGAAAAGGCCGGCATGGTGAGCCGCGACATCTGGCGCAAATGCGGCGATATGGGATTTCTTCTTCCCTGGCTTGAGGAGGAATACGGCGGGCCTGGCGCTGATTTTTTATATTCGGTGATTGTTACTGAGGAACTCGCGCGCGCAAATTGCGGCGGACTCATGCTGCCGCTTCACAGCGATGTGGTAGCGCCGTATATTCACGCCTTTGGAACTGAAGCGCAAAAGAAAACATATCTGCCGAAATGCGCGTCAGGCGAGATTATCCTTGCGGTGGCGATGACGGAGCCGGAGGCGGGCTCAGACCTCGCGTCGATGAAAACAAGCGCGATAAAGAAAAACGGGGATTGGGTTATCAATGGCCAGAAGACGTTTATTTCAAACGGGATTCTTGCCGACCTCATCGTTCTTGCGGCAAAGACCGGCGGCAAGGACACGCCGCCGCATCAGTCTGTGAGCCTCTTTCTGGTGGAGCGCGGCGCACCCGGCTTTAGTCGAAGCGACCCGATTAAAAAAATCGGCCTTAAAGCGCAGGATACCGCCGAGCTTTTCTTCGATGATTGCAGAATTCCCGAAGAAAATTTGCTCGGCCAGGAAGGAATGGGCTTCATCTATCTCATGCAGAAGCTGCAGCAGGAACGCCTTGTCTGTGCACTTGCAGCGCAGGCGGCAATGGAACGATGCCTTGAAATTACTGTTGATTACACGAAAGAGCGCGTGCTGTTTGGTAAGCCTCTTTCGAAATTTCAGAACACCCAGTTTAGCATTGCGGACATGGCGGCTGAGATTGCTGTGGGCCGAAGCTTCGTGGACGATCTCATTAAAAACCACATTGCCGGAAAAGATGTTGTGAAAGAAACCTGCATGGCGAAGTACTGGGTTTGCGAAACGGCCAAGCGTGTAGCCGACCGCTGCCTCCAGCTTTTCGGCGGCTATGGCTATTGCACGGAGTATCAGGTGTCCCGCTTTTACACCGATGCGCGCATACAGACGATTTACGCGGGCACTTCGGAAGTGATGAAGCTCATAGTATCGCGGATGATGGGGTTGTGAAATAAGGGAACTTCTAAAAACTGTTTTAAAGGATGTTCACTTGTGGGCACAATGTAGTTGAGGGCAGCATCGCTCATGGACGATGGATCAAGAAGCGCTATGAGGTATGTATGTATGTCATAAATAGTCGTCATGAGAAAATCATCACGCGGTTACATTTTTTTCTTTTTGAGTTCTTGTAAAATTTTGGTGTCCCACTGATCAATCTCTCTATAGGTTTGTTTGCTTTTTATCAACGCATTAATGCCTAAATAGGGTATTTCAACTCCTTCGATTGTTATTCTACATATATCTTCAAGCGCTTCAGCAAAATCAATGTTCCATGCTTTAATACTGAAATCGACTTCAATATCATCAATAATTTTTAAAACGACATTTTCGCGTATGTCATCAATAGAAATATCATCAGTGATGTTGGGAAATATTTGTTTTATTGCGTCAATTGTCTTTCGTAAATTCTGTTCATCATCGGAAAGAAGGATGTCAATATCTTCGGTCATTCGAGTATGCCCATGAAAAGCGCAGGCATATCCACCTACAACAGCATATTTAATCTCATTCTTATTTAGAATGCGGCAAACATGTATGAGGCGTGACTTATCAATCATAACTTACGTGCCGCACGTTTAATTGTAAATTCGTACAGTTCATCCCATGTTTTAAATCTGAGGATAACTCCCTTTTTCTTGGGATAAGGCCTTAATATTTCTGATTCTCGAATAAGTTCTTCTAAAACTTGTAAATTTTGTTTCGGGGTTCTTTGTTTTTGGTGTCCAATGACTTTCATGTGTTAATTATCATAGGATATGTATGCCGATGTCAAGCGAAAAGCCTCATTCCTGAAATTCATAATTGACACAGCACAACATGGTGCAGTATGGTAATGAAAATTCCTTGCTTTCCATGTAATACATGCATGGTGCTTTTTTATGAAAACGAAAGAAAAATCGCCGTATAAAAAACTCAAAGAAACCGAGCGCGAAGCAATCATCGAAGCAAACGTTATTTAGCTCACGCATTTTTTGCAGGACTCAACGGCGTACTCATTTCCTTCCGCGATTATCCAGGAAGAAAGCGCAAGGAGGTTATTGCGCATATGCTTCGGCTCGGGAATATTATCGCGAGAAAATTTATACAATAGACGCTGAGGGCTTTTCTTTCCGTTCGTGTTGCCCTTCTACTTCGGTGAGCGCCAGATTTTGATATGCGTGGAAAAATTCCGAGCAAAAGATGTCCCAGCGCGCGCAGACTTCGAGCGTATAATCATCCTGCCCGAAAAGATGCGGTATCTTCAGGAGGTCTTCGAGTTCATCGGCAAAATTCCGTATGATGCCATTATCAGCCCCTTGCAGGACAGATGCAACAAACTCCGCCGGCCCATACCAATCCGATGCGCGCTTCAGGTCATTATGAATCTGAGTGAGAAGCACGTTACGGGGGCCTTCCCAGAGCTCATTAACGGCGGCATCGCGGTAAAAGCGCGGCAATGATGAAAAATCCTCCATCACCCCATGGCCGCCGAAAATCGACATCGCTTTGCGTGACATATCGGTTGAATCGGCTGCCGCGGTGATCTTTTGGAGCATGATGAGCTCCCGCACATTGAAGCGCCTGCGACGCATTTCTTCCGGCTCATCGGTGATAAGACCGCCTTTGAGGCCTCCCTCGAGTCCTAAAAATTCGCGATACAGTTTGAATGCGCCGGCAGTGGTTCTTTTTGAAAACAATTCCATTTCGCGCAACTGCAGTGTTACCAGAGGGAAACTGCCGATTTTCATGCCAAAGGCTTCGCGAAATTCAGAATATTTTTTTGCTTCGCGGTATCCGCGCGCCATACCGGCGCCCGAAGCAAGACCCACAGTGAGGCGGGAGTAAGTGAGCACAATACCTACTACATTGGCAAGACCACGTTGCATGGGCCCCACGGGATAGGCCACCGCGCCATTGAATGTGAGCTCGGCTGTGGGAAGCTCGCACGTGCCCATCTTCCATTTGAGCCGATCGATGGTGTAACCATTGCGGATTTCCTTCTCTTTGTTCCCCGGAAGCCATGATGGTACCACAAAGAGTGCCACTTTTTCAGAGCCCGCGGGTTTTGCTGTTACCACCGCGTAATCGGCATGGGTCGCTGAGCAAAAGAATTTTTTGCCGTAGAGCCTCCATATGCCATTCGATTCTTCCGCTTCCAGAAGATTTGCCCCAACGTCGGAGCCTCCATGAATTTCGGAAAGGTATTGCGCGCCAATGGCAACCTCGCCGTCGATGCCGTCCTTGCAGTGTGTAAGAATGCGCTGGGTTTCGGGCGTATCGGCAAGTGTTTCTAAAAGCTTCACCAGCCCTTCGGTGCACACCAGCGGACAGGCGATGCAGGCTTCGCTGTTTTGATAGATGATGAACATGCTCACTAATTTTTCCCAGGGCGTGACTGCATTCGAAAAAAGGCGCTCGCCGAAAATTTCGCGTTCCATGATTTCGATTTCTTTGGGGCGCACAATGCGGTCGACGCGGTTTCCATGACCGTCGTAATGAAGGATGAAGGGGCGTTTCTCAGGGCGTGATGCTTCCTCGGCAAGTATGCGCCATCGGTATGATGCTTTCTTTGAAATGTCCCTGGCGCGTGAGTCGGCTTTTTCTGCATCGCTCCCGCAGAAATGCGCCACTACGTTCTGAAGAAAAGGATCATCGGCATAGTAATCGACTGCGTTTCGCCAGGCGAGATATTCATTAAATGAATAGGGATTGTTGCGGTTTGGCTTTGTCATGACGGGCCTCCCTGGGGATGGATTATGGCATAAAAAATTTAATGATGTGCGAAAGAGAAAATTATTGTAAATAATAACCACTGGTTACTAATATATCCAGTGGTTATTATTTCTCAAGGATTTTTTTGTGAAAAAGGATATTAGCATTTGTTTTATTCAATTTCTCTTCGCCGCTTTTATTATTCGAGGGATTTTATCTCATATTTGTTTTCAAACACCAAAGACAGCGCGTTTGCAAGCTTTTCTATTGTGTAAGGTTTTTGTATGAAACCTCTTGCTCCAAGTACCATCATCTCGCTTATGCGCGGGTCCTCGCGGAAACCGGAAGAAACGAGAACTTTGATGACGGGATTTAGTTTTAACAATTCTTTAAATGTTTCATCGCCCGACATTACCGGCATCATTACATCAAGAATTACAGCATCGATTTCATTTTTTCTTTCTAAGTATGTTTCAATGCATTGTTTTCCATCAAATGCATTTATGATTGAATATCCGAGTACTTTTAAAAGATCTGAACATATTGACTGTACCATAGCGTCATCATCCACGACCATGATTGTTCCATGATGTTTTCGAACTTCAGTTTGTTGTAAGCCTGTAATGTCGACAGCGTTTTTGAATTGAGCCGATGGGATATATACGGCAACAGTTGTGCCTTTATGTACCACTGAGTTAATAATGATGAATCCATTGTGCTGTTTAACTATGTTATATACCATGGACAATCCCAGACCGGTTCCCTTGTCTTTTGATTTTGTCGTATAAAACGGATCGAAAACCCGGGAAAGTGCATTCTCTTCAATTCCTATGCCTGTGTCGGCAACACTAATTTTAATATATTCATTATAAATTGCATCGGGATATTGATCTTTCAAGTTTTGATCATTTATTATCTTTTCAATAGAAAGCGATAAAACACCGCCCTGTTCATGATCCTTCTGTCGCATAATGGTCATTGCATCGCGTGCATTGACGCAAATATTAAGCAGCATCTGAGTCATCTGGGTGTCATCAGCTATTACAAATGCCCCTTCGCTGAGATATGAAAATACGAACTGAATTTTTTTGTCGAAGCTGTTATAGCAGATTTCATATACATTTTTTACGATATCGTTTATATCGATGATTTCGAAATGAGGCTTTTGCTGCCGGGAAACCATCAGCAATTGTTTAACGACATTTGATGCTTTTTCAGATGACTTCTTAATTATTGATATGGCTTTAATAATATCCTCTCTGGAAGGGATATTATCCTTTTTCAGTTTTACTTCAAGAAGGGAAACTGTGCCAGTAATGCCAGTGAGGATATTGTTGAAGTCGTGAGCAATACCGCCGGCGAGCGTTCCGATGGTTTCCATTTTTTGGGCCTGAATAAGGTTTTGTTCCATCTGTATTTTTTCCGTAACATCTCTGATTACACCTCTTATTCCCGTTGGACAATCCCCGGTGAATATCACCGAAGCATTGTTTTCAACATAAATAAATTCACCGTCCTTTTTCTTGAGCCTCTGTCTTGTTATTGCAAATGGTCTATTTTCAAGATGGTGTTCAAGCATGTGCGCGAGTCTCGCACATTCATCATCATCGAAAAGGTTCTTCAGAGAAATTCCTTTTGCAATATCATCCTCGGTGTACCCTGTGATAACCGAGCCTGTTCTGTTGAAAAAAGTAATATTCAATTGAAAGTCTGTTTCATATATAACGTCAGGCAGCATTGATGTCAATTCACGGAATTTTTTTTCCGATCTTCGTATCGCCTCACCAGTTATTCGAAGATCATAGATCATCATATTGAATTGTTCAGCTATCAGTCCAAGTTCATCCTGTGCTGGAATATCAATTTTGTGATGGAGGTTACCTTTCCTTATTTCAGTGATTCCGCTTCGGATTTTTCTCAACGGTTGTGTCAACCCAATAAGAATTGCAAATCGAAAGAAAATAATAATTACGGCAATCTCAACAAGCAATGCAAGCAAATTTGCTTTGACGAAAACATCAACGTTCTCACGGTATGATAGATAGGGAATGCCGACATGAAGAATGGATTTTACTACTCTTTTTTCGAAGCATAATGTCTGTCCCTCTTCCCCGGGATGAAATAGTATGATACCGTCTGTGGTATGATTAGTGAACTGGTCGCTGGAAATTACTGGAGGTTTGCCTTGAAATAGGATTATTTCACTTTTTGTAAGATCTTCAAGAACAACATATGATGTTTTCGAGGAATACAGCCTTTCGATTCGATTATTCGTTCTTTCATTTATACCTGAATATTCAATATCCCGCCAGATAATGGAGACGATTTCATTTATTTCTTTTTTGTATGATCGTTCATGCGTCATTGAAGTAAAAGAGGTAGATAAACTGCTGACTATTATTAAAATAAAAATCACCAGAAAAACGGCTTTATCGGAGTATAGAAAGGTGACTCTATAAAAGCTGAGATAGGAAAGATAGAAATATATGAAAAGAAGTCCTGCTATATGGGTATTTATAGTATTTTGTATATATTGGTTGATAGGATAATAAATGTTAATAAAAGATACGCCGACAACCGCGGTTATGCCGGTTAAAAGCGCTATCGAGATATTCCGAACAAAAGATTTTTGCTCGCTTTTTAGTAAATATACTTTGTAAATAAGATTCTTTGCAGTTAAAGCGATAAAAATCAGTAATATTAGCAGGATGTATTTCCTGTGAGGGGCTGGTCTGGCATCGTAAATTTGCAGAGTCGTGTCGAAAAAGATTACAGGCGCATGAGGAAATATGATAAAGATTGAATATGCAATAACTATTATCGATAATATCAGGCCGGAATAAAAAACGATTTTCAGTTCTTTTTCAAAAACCGGGGTGATAAAATAATATGAAAACATTGCCAGTGCGTGATAGGAAAAAACCGTGTAGCCGGAATTTAGAAAGTAATAAAGCGGATAAGCTGCTACCGGGTCGAGATAGATATTCCGGAAAAGAAAGCATAACTGCCATAAAAAAAGTTGTACCATGAAAATGAGGATGAAAAGCACTTCTTTCGTCTTCGTGCCTCGTATAATGAAATACACTATCATTACAAGAAGCAAAAATGCCAGCAGAAAATTATTTATGGAATTTGGATGAAAAAGCCACATGGCGAATTTTAAAAATTATTTTTTTCACTGGATGTTGTCCCCTGTGAATCGATTATCCGCACTCTCATGGGCGTAAATGCGAAGACGTTTTTGCTTATTCGGGATACTAATCGTACATCAATGTAAACGGTTTTATTACCATCCGATGCATGAATGGTTGACCATAGTGATAGTTCAAGGGGATCTTTTATGTGCAGTAACAACTGGTTGTTTTTATAGTCTTCAAAAAATACGGGAATTTCATTGCTAGCGGTTTTCATTAATACTTCTTTGTTTGACAAAAAGGTATGCATGAAAATGGATTCAATGCTGTTTTCGGCTTGATTATCGGAATATGGATGCATTTTAGAAATGACCCTTTTTTTCTGTTATTGCTTTCAATGTAATTTCAGTATTGCCAGCATAGCTATTTAGATTGCTTTCAAACTTTTCGGCTTTCATGGTCATTTCCAAAATTTTATTTTTCAGCGGACTAATATCCGATGATTTTGTTATAAATACGTCTGCTTTCAGGGTGGAATGTATTTTTTTTGAATCAGAATAGGCTGAATAAATAATGACTTTCTGCGTGGGCTTGATGGAATAAATCTTTTCCAGTGCTTCACAGCCATCCATGCAGGGCATACGAATGTCCATTATTACGATATCATAGTTTTCCTTGCTTATTTTCTCTACAGCCTCCTTCCCGTTGTTTGCTGTTTGTACTACATGCCCCTCTTCGGTAAGTTCAAGGCAGTACAATTCGCGCTGATATGTTTCGTCTTCAACAATAAGAATTTTTGCCATATTGCCGCTCCAGAGATAAAACAGCTTTATTCGGAATAACCAGCATGCATCCAGGTCTCCATATGACATAACGCATGATTAACATGCATTCTTATACATGTAGTGTATATTATTTGAATTGCATCGCAACGATTTTTTCGTGATGGAGATGTAGCAAAAAATTTTTTTAATTGTGGCAGAAACGACTACACGGTTGTTGATGTACGCAAGGGATATTATCTCATATTGTTTTCACTTTCTGCAGGCAACGTAAAATGGCATACTTTACAAGCTCGCTGTTATTAGCGATATTGAGCTTCTTTTTTATTCTTTCCCTGTACGTTCCGACTGTTGAAATGGATATTCCAAGTTTTGAAGAGATGTTTTTTGTACTTATTCCTTTCGCTATTAGTTCGAGTATTTCCTTTTCCCTTTCTGAAAGAGTTTCTTCAGGAGGTATTTTTTTCTCGGTTTCCTCCATAAGGATTTTTTCTATCATTGCATCTTTCATCGCATTGCTGATATACTTTTTACCTTTAATAATTGTGTCAATGGCATCAAATATATGTTCTTCACGTTCGGTCTTGAGAACATATCCCTTTGCGCCGGCATCGAAGGCGCGATCAAGGTATTCGATTTCATTGTGCATTGTGAGAATAAGGATGTGGACCTGTGAATACCTTTTTGTTATATTTTTTATCAGCTCGAATCCGCCGATTTGGCCCAACGAAAGATCAACAATAGCTACATCGGGGTTGCAGGAATTAATTCGTGCTATTGCCGTATTTGCATCAGATGCTTCTCCGCAGACGGTATAACCCTTGCGGCTGCTGATGAAATTAACCAGACCCCGCCTTACAATTGGATGGTCGTCAACGATAAAAATTCTGATATTCTTCATTCTCGATATCCTATGCTCTGTTTCCTCACCGGAAATACGCAGGTGATGAAAGTTCCGCATGGTTTTTTATTTGATATTTTCATAGTTCCACCGATAATGGCCGCTCTGTACTTCATGATTTTTAACCCGAGGCCAGATGTTGAAATAGTATGATTAAAACCTATCAAGAACGTCAGGGATGTCTTCGGGATAGACAAACCCGGAAAAGTTTTTTCCGATTATTTCAGCAGGTGTATATCCGCTCAATCGTTCAACGGAAGGGCTGACGTAAGTGATGAATCCTTTGATATCTAAAATAGCATGAACATCGTTGATGTTTTCCACAAGCGTACGATATCTTTCTTCGCTTTCAAAAAGCTTTCTCTGTTCATTTTTGCGTTCGCTGATATCTCGTATCACTCCCCGTGTGCCTTTGCATATGTTCCCTTCAATAATCGGATTGGCAATGATTGATATGGGGATATTATTACCGTTTTTAGTAACTACCGTATATTCCACCTCCTTGCCGGGGAGACCGCTTGCAGTTTTGAGGTAATTATCCGCAGCTCTTTTTTGATCTTCAGGGATGAAAAGTTTGAATACGTCCTGCACGGATTTCAATTCATCTTTGCGGTATCCGAATATACGATAAACGTTTTCGCTGACGAATGATATTGTTCCTTCTTCATCAATTTCATACACGATATCCGGTAGCGTGTTGATGATATCCTTGAGCCTCTTTTCCCTGTTCCAGAGATACATTGCATGCCTGATTGATAGAAGAAACCGATCGAAAATAATGGGTTTGTTAAGAAATCCATAAGTTCCAATTTGAAATATTTCTTTCAGCAAATCTTCAGTTAGCTCATTATAGATGAAGAGGCATGGAATATTACAAATTATTTTTAATTTTTTTATCGATTCCATACAATCTGCAAATCCGTTTATATCTGTATCGATAATTAATAAATCGGGAGTAAAAGTTAAGCATGATTCAATAGCCTTATCAAATGAGGAAACTATTGAAATAAACTTTATTTCAGCTGATTCAAGACGATGTATGAGTTCGCTTTGGAGAATGGATTGATCCGTAACCATTATTATCTTAATCTGATCCATCTTGACGCCGGTATTATTGCAAAACAATATGAATTTGAATCACTTCATTTTGTAAATATCATTCACTGCGGCATCTCGCCCCGCTCCATCATTTCGATCGCGGCTTTACGAAGCGAGTTTACCTTCGAGGTGAAAAGCAGAAGCAGTGAAATTCCAAGTTGTAAATCAGTTATCTCCCATTCATCAGATCCTATCTTTCCCACGATAGCCACCGCGGTGTGAAATATCTTTGCAAGTCCGGGATCGAATGTCGTATCAACGTATTCAATCATTTTCCGGGATGTTTCTGTGGGAATTTTAAACCGCGCAATGAAGCCGCGAAGTGCGTTTCCGAGCCAGTAGCGGACTGCCGTGCGGTTTTCTTCTGTATATCCGCCGCGTATGCCGAGGAGTGCTTTAGAGAGATTGTCAAGCTTGATAACAGAACGCTCAATGTTGTTTTCAATCTCAAGTTCTTCGATAAGCGCTACGACGGAGTTGTAATAGATAAGAAAAGTCTTCAGTGCAGATTTTGTCTTTTCCGCGCTTGCATCGAGGTTGTAGGTGAAGGTGAATTCAGCCATTTTCGCGGGCAGCGTGTATTTGTTTTCCGGGTCGTGAAACGTGTAGAGAATTGAAAGCGTTTCATCGATGAAGTTCACAGGAACCTCAAGCCTGCTGAACTCATCGGCAAAGCGGTGCAGCAGTACCGGATAGAGCGGCTCAGGCGTAATCTCAGTCATGCACTTCTCCTGTTTCGGGCCGCAAAAGCGGGAATAATATCGTGTCTTTGATCGATGCGGTGTTGATGAACAGCATCACGAGCCGGTCAACCCCGATTCCCATGCCTCCGGCAGGCGGCATGCCGTATTCGAGAGCATTAAGATAATCGTAATCCATCATCTGCGCTTCGTCGTCGCCCGCCTCCCGCATGCGCACCTGCTCTTCGAAGCGCCTGCGCTGATCAAAGGGATCGTTCAGTTCAGAGAAGGCATTGCCGATTTCCCTGCCGGCGATATAGGGTTCAAAACGTTCCACAAAGTCAGGGTTGTCCTCGCGCGACTTGGCCAGAGGGGAAAGCTCGGTGGGATAATCAATGACAAACGTCGGCTGAATGAAGTTTTTTTCAACGCGCTCCTCGAAGACGAATTCGGCAACCTTCCATTTTGTAAGATCATCTTCGATCTTGACGCCAATCTCTTTCGCCGCGCGGCGCGCCTCCTCATCGGAAGGAATCGTTTGAAAATCAATGCCGGTGTACTTTTTTATCGCGTCAAGATAGGTGATGCGCGTCCATGGCGGGGTAAAATCGATTTTTTCCCCCTGATAGTCGATAACCATACTCCCCAAAAGCTTATGCGCAAGAGAAGAAATCATTTCCTCGCAAAGCTGCATCATCACATTGTAGTCGGCATAGGCCTCATACAACTCGAGCATGGTGAATTCGGGGTTATGACGCGTGGAGATGCCCTCGTTTCTGAAGTTTCTGTTCAACTCGAAAACTTTTTCAAAGCCTCCCACCAGCAGCCTTTTGAGATACAGCTCCGGAGCGATGCGCAGATACAAATCGATGTCAAGCGCGTTGTGATGCGTGACAAACGGCCTCGCCGCCGCTCCGCCGGGAATTGCCTGCATCATGGGCGTTTCCACTTCCAGAAAACCCTTCGAGGTGAGAAATTCCCTGATGCCGTTGATGAGCTTACTTCTGAGAATGAAGTCCTTTCTGGTTTTTGGCGTTACGATGAGGTCCACGTAGCGCTGGCGGTAGCGGAGTTCCCTATCGGCAAATTCATCGAACACCTTGCCGTCTTTTTCCTTCACAACCGGAAGCGGACGAATGCATTTGGCAAGAATCACGAAATCGCTTACTTCAATGGTTATTTCGCCGGTTTTCGTGCGGAAGGTTTTTCCTGAAACGCCGATGATATCGCCCAGGTCGGTGAGTTTAAAAAGCTCATACTTATCATTGCCCAGCACGTCCTGCCGAAAATAAAGCTGGATGGTGCCGCTCATATCTTCGATGTGCGTGAACGATGCCTTACCCATGAGGCGGCGAGAACGGATGCGGCCAGCCAGGCTTGCCGAAACAGGCGCATCATCACGGTGCTTCGATACAACCTCCGCAGCAGTAGAATCTCTCCTGTAGCGTACTGGATAGGGGTTGATGCGCATTGCTCGAAGTTTTTCCACTTTTTCAATGCGCTGACGGATAAGTTCATTGTATTCTTCGCTCATTTCTGCAAAACACCTCGGTATGATGGATGCCTGAAGCTTTTTTTGCGTGCATTCAGGACAGAGTGAGTGAATTGCGCAGGGCGTATGGTGTCAAATGAATTTTGCATAAAACTTGAAAGGTTTTATTGACACCGCCTGCGGGTGGGACAATGATGCGCTAAAATGTGTATGATTGTAATTAATGATGATTAGGAATGTAAGGAAATACGATGAGCCTTGAATTTGAAATGGGACCAATTCGCCCTCCAAGCGAGGCGACCAGCATTCTGGTGCGGGTGACCAGAAATTGCCCGTGGAATAGATGTGCATTCTGCAATACCTACCGAGGTCAAAAGTTTTCGCGCCGTTCTGTTGAAGAAGTCGTTCGGGATATTGATAATATCAGGACGATAGCCGACCGGATTCTGGATGCTGCCGGCAACGAAGCGCAGGGATTAAGTTCTCGCGTCATTGCGAAAGCGCGGGGACTGGACATTACCCCTGAAGAATACTACCGGCAGGTGCTTTTCTGGCTGCATCACGGCATGAAATCGGCTTTTCTGCAGGATGCAAATTCGCTCATCCTGCCTGCAGAGGATCTTGCGAAAATTCTTCGTCACCTGCTCCACTGTTTCCCGGAACTCGTGCGCATCACCTCGTACGCGCGCGCCAAAACAGTGAGCAAAAAAAGCCTTGAAGATATGAAGCTTTTACGGGAGGCTGGGCTTTCCCGCCTGCATTTCGGCATGGAATCCGGATGCGATGAAGTGCTCGACCTAGTTGATAAAGGAGTGACTGCTGCGGAGCACATCGATGCGGGACGCAAAGCCATGGAGGCGGGATTTGACCTGTCGGAGTACTATATGCCGGGGCTTGGCGGCAAAGCGCTATGGGAGCAAAACGCCCGTGAAAGCGCGCGCGTCATAAATGCCGTCAGCCCCACGTTTGTGCGCATACGCAGCACCGTTCCGCTTCCCGGCACTCCTCTTGGTGAGATGATGGCAAAGGGAGAGTGGCAGCCTTTGACCGAGGAAGAGAAGGTGCGGGAACTTCGCCTGTTTATCGATTCGCTCGAAGGAATCACAAGCCGTATTGTAAGCGATCACATTATGAATCTTCTGGAAGATGTAGAAGGCACAATGCCTGCCGAGAAAGAGAAAATGCTCGGCGTTATTGACCGGTTTCTTGCTATGCCGCACGATGATAAAGAAATCTTTATTATTGGAAGAAGGATTGGGCATTTCCGCACACTCGATGATTTTCATCCCGATGGAGAGCTTGCAGCAGTACGAAAAAAATTGATTGATGCCTTCGGATCGATTGATGCGGGAATGCTTGAAGTTTTAAGAAATTATATTTAAGGGGATATCCATGCAGCTAAGTTATGCTCAGCGGAAGAAGCTGAAAGCAATTGCGCACAGCCTGAGACCGGTTGTGCAAATCGGGAAAAAAGGGCTCACGGATGATGTGATTAAAGCGCTTGATGCAGAGCTTTCAAACCACGAGCTTATCAAGGTGCAGTTCGTCGATTTCAAAGAAGAGAAAAAAGAACTCGTCGGTGAAATAACCGAAAAAACAGACGCGGTGCTGGTCGGTGTCATCGGGCACAGAGCGATTTTGTATCGGGAGAACCCCGAAAAAAACGAGCATGTGCTGTGAAGCAATCATGCAAGCAGCGCGGTAACTTTTAAAAAAAATTTTTCAGCGGCTTCATAGGATTTCTGTGCATCTTCTTCGGTAGGCAAACCATACGGCAATAATCCTTCCTCTGATGAATATCGCCCTTTGTATATGCTAATGTGTAATAATGCGGTGTTATTTGTCTTCCAATGTTGTTAACATTGCCAATATCTCATAGAATTATGGGCACCTCTAAAAACCGATTTCTTCATATTATAAAGATAAAAAGAAAGCGGTTTTATCCTATATATTGTGCCCACAAGGGAACATCCTTATAAATAGTTTTTAGAAGTTCCCTTATATATAGAAAGTGGTGTCAAGCAAAAACGCAGCGTTTAATGGGGAATGATAATTTTTATGATCAATTCAAGTAGTAAATTTTAAATCATTTTTATATGAATTTAAAGAAGGTAGTTCTTTATGATATGATTAATCTGCTATCTATATCGATAATACTACCCGGTGGATGTGAAAATGTGCGTTTTAATCTTTGTCCAACGACCATTCAGCCGGTTTTTTGTTGACGTTGCCGATGTTATTGTGTATTATTATAATAGACCGGACGCGTCCGGTATTACAATAATATATTATTGTATAATATTAATGCACCGTTTGGGCTTGAGATGGGGTCAGAGCCCTTGTTGGGTCTATAAATTAATTTGGGGGTATTTACACATGCGTGAATCGACAAAGGTCTTGATGAAAAAACACGGCTGGCGCATCGATCGGGCCATACATAATTATATCTATTTTCGGTGGTATTATCCATACGTGAAGATGGTGAGCCTATTTCTGAAACCACTTGAATATCTCACATGGTTTAAGCCTTTGAAGTATGTGGGCAATATGGCATTCAGCCGATATCATGCGAAATTTCTTTCCTCAGGGGACGCGAAGAAGATTTTTACCCTGAAAGAGGACGTGCGCCTCATATCGGATCAAAACAAGCGAATTGTCCCTTATAAATATGCGCATAAAATAATTTTTCAGGACCCGGAATATCTTGTGGTGATGGACTGCCCCTGCAAGAAATCGCTTCATGCGCCGGCTGAAACAATTAATTCCTGCATTGTGGCGGGAAGCGGCACGGGTAAGTTCTGGATGGATTCATGCAAGAAATACAATCCGCGGAAAATCAGCCAGTCAGAAGCACTCGAGATTGTGAAGCGCTTCCGCTCGATGGGATACATCACGCAGGCATTTTTTAAAGTGGCGACAGGAGGAAGCACAGGCGTTATCTGCAACTGCCACCCGGATACCTGTGTGAGCCTGAAAGCATCGCGCATCACTCGAAAAATCGATAAAAATACCACCATGAATGCGAAATCGGGTTATTCGGTGAAACATGATTCGAAAAAATGTACTTCCTGCGGCACCTGCGTTTCTGTCTGCCACTTCAATGCCATCGAAATGCAACCCGATGGCCGGGTTTATCATAAAGATGAGTGCATGGGATGCGAGCTCTGCGTGGAAGCCTGCCCCAACGGTGCGCTTTCGCTGTATGTTGATCCTTCAAAGCCGCTTCCTCTGGATATGGATTTTGTCAAAGCTGAGATGAAGAGAATTCAGGCTGAACAGGCACCTATTTTGAATTGACAGCGCGCATGCGATGGTCTATGTTGTGCATCTTTCATATAAAGACCAATCGGGAGTTATGCGTATGCCAATCAAGTCGAAGATTCGTACCATTCCTCATTTTCCAAAAGAAGGAATCATGTTCCGCGATATCACCACTCTGCTGAAAGATGCGGAGGGGTTTCGTTTTACCATAGATAGCTTCACCGCTCGCTACAAAGATGTGCCCATCGATGTGGTGGTAGGGCTTGAGGCACGCGGCTTCATCCTTGGCGGAGCTGTTGCGCACCAGCTTGGCAAAGGATTCGTCCCCATCAGAAAAAAAGGGAAGCTTCCGGCAGAAACTGAATCCTATGAATATGCGCTTGAATACGGCACAGATAAAATTGAAGTGCATGTTGATTCAATAAAAGCTGGCGATAAGGTCCTTTTAATTGACGATTTACTTGCCACCGGCGGAACGGCACTGGCCGGCGCAAAACTGGTGGAAAAACTGGGCGGGCAGATAATCGAAATGGCCTTCATTGTGGACCTCCCCGATGTCGGCGGCCGGAAAAAGCTCGAAGAAGCCGGTTATAAAGTATTCGCTCTTTGCGAATTCGAAGGGGAATAAGAGGCTTCACATGCGTTTTGATGATCTGATCGATTTTTATATTGAAGCCGAAGAGTCATCGGGGCTGGCGGGAAATGCGCCCGAGCTTTTCAGATTCTCGCTCAAGGAATATTTTTTCAAAGACGAGTGCGCACAGAGCAAGGGCTTCTCGGCTTTTTTAGATCGCCTTGAGATGCCTTCGTTTCTCAATGGTGCTCCGTCTCTTTTCGATATCGATATTGAAGCCATGCGTTCCGAAGTGGACGGTGAAATCGCAAACGATTCCCTCTGCGGCAAAATCTTTTTGTCGGCTCCATATCTTAAATCCTTCTATCCACATCAGCCTCCTTCCTTTAATCAGATGGCTCCCGAGGTGCGCGCGGAGGTATTGAATAAAATCAAGGAGACGAATCGGGAAATCGTCGCCGCCTTTGAGAAAATGAAAGCCGATGCCGAAGCGGACAGGACCCGCAAAGTTCTTCAGCTTCTTGCGTTCATCATAAAAAATATCCACAAAAAAACAGAATTTCCTCTAAACCGCCTTGAGAAAAAAGCGCAGGATGTCATCTCGGAAATCTTTCCTTCATCCAATGATGTGTACACGGCCAATCAGCGGCAGAATGCGGAGCTCGGCGACGAAGGCCGAGTGCGCGATCTGGTTAAAGCGTTTTTCGCCGTGAGGAAATTCCAGGATATTGCTGAAATAGTAGAACTTTATAAAAAAGAACTTGAGCGCTACAGAAAGAGGACGCTTCGGGCAAGGAAATGAAAGCGGGCTTCCCTCATGAAGCTTTTTAAAATCAACGAGATGTGCTACTGTGTGGCGGTGGATGAAAGCCTCACCTGCGTATTCGGCTCCCCGCCGGAGTGGATCAAGCGCGCGGGAGGTTTTCCTTTTCCGTCGTATATCTTTCTGGGAGATACGATGCTTTTCGATGGAAGCAATTTTTGTGAAGTCGAATTTCCCATTTATCGGAATTTTTTCTTCAACAAGCAAAGAAAGACTCATATCATCGCACCACGGCGAATTAACGAAATTCTGAAGCCGATTTTGGAGGAAGCAATCTTCGGACCTGCAGACTACGAGAAAAATGTTCATTCAGAAAAAGCCGCATATTATGCCGACTATCTGGCGCTTCGGGAGGGCTTTTCGCCATCGGGGAGAAAACTGCATCTGCCTGATTTTGCAAGTTTTGAAACCTATGATAACGATGTGTACAAATTGGGATTTATTACCATAAGAAAAACGGGTTCCGATTCGTTTATGATATCGAAAGGGAAGGAGGAGCTTGCCTTTGATCTGCAAGGCATAACATCAGCATTCTCCGGGAAAAAAAAGGACAGGAAGGGTGATAATATCCTCGTGTTGCACTGCTTCGGTTCGGGAGATGGCTTTTCACCTGCGAAGGAATGTTCATCCTTTATGATTGAGTACCGGGGCAAACTTTTGCTCTTTGATCCAAATTACCGATCCTTCGATGCATTTATGGAGGAAGGTTTCGATATCGCGGATCTGGCAGGAATCTTTGTTTCCCACATTCATGCCGACCACGAGCAGGGGCTTTACCGATTTCTTCACGCATTTCCCGCACTGCCCGTGTATGCCGTGGGCGAAGCGGCAAAGAGCCTTGAGAAAAAAATCCGTCTTCTATTGGGACCTGATGTTATTGCCATACGAAAGCTTCCCCCGGGTATTTCTACAGTGCTCGATGAAATCGGCGCTGAAGTGTTTTGTGACTACGGCTTTCATGCCATTCCCTCGGCAATGATGAAATTCCGTTTTTTTGACGTGCGCGGGACCGAGCACGTCTTTGGCTATTCCGGCGATACGCTGTACGATCCTGCGCGCTTTCAGGAAGAACGCTTTCCCGCTTCCTGCCGTGAATCGCTGGAGCATTTCTTCGATGATGCACAGACTATCGTCCACGAAGCAGGCGCGGGGCTCATACACACCGACCCGGAAGACCTCATCCCTTTTTTGCGCGATGAGCAGAAAGTCTTCTGGCTCCATACAAACCGCACCAATGATGACGGTTTCAGCAAAGGCTGGATACTTGAAAAAGGGCGGGACATAATCATTGCCTGAAAGAGAAAACTCTGTTGACAGGTATATCATAGATAGCGTATACTACAGATGTATCGTGCGTATGTTTGTGCTTTGCTGTGTGTAATTATAATACGGAAAATAAAACTGTATGAATGGCAATCCCTACCTGAAAAAGCTGAAAGCCTTTGACCCGAAGAGCGATCTTGCGGTCAATGAATCGTTTAAATACGAAGGCGATTTTGCCGGCGGAGTCGATATTTTCGAAGGGTCCGATGAAGGCATCGGGGCGGGAGAAGCGCGAGCCGATTCAGGGAAAGAAATCGCTTCTTTTCGTGTCGGTTCGGCGGTGAGCGCCGGATTGACGAAGGCGTCAACTCCTGAAGGCGGAACCGTCCTCATTGCATGCGATACCGCCGGCGGAGTGTTTATCCTTTCTGAAAATCAGGCTTCGCTTGAAGTGCTGGCGAAATTCAAAATCCACGGTTCCATCATCAAAAAACCGGCGTATGCCGACGGAGTGCTCTATATCGCCACCCGCGAAGGGCTTGTGTGCGCGGTGCATACCGGGTTGAACACTCAGCAGAAATCGCAGCAGAAAGCGCAGATGCTGTGGCAAAAAAAGCTTGTGAAGGGCATTCACACCGAACCGGTAGCCACCGGCAAACTCCTCATTCTTGCCGCGCTTGACGGCCTCTATGGCTTTGAGGCATACTATAAAAGCCCTGAAGAAAAAGCCATCGGCAAAGAACTGTGGTGCCAGCAGATCGCAGGGGGAACTGTTTCATCGCCGCTGGTGGAAGGCGGCATCATATACCTGGGCACTGAAGAGAAAAAACTCATCGCGGTGGAATACGGCGGCGATAAGGCAAGGATCGCCTGGAGCTTCGATGCTTCAGCGCAGATACGCGTGCGACCATCGCTTTCCGTGAAGACCGGTTCGCTTCTTTTCCCTTCTCTTGATGGTTCGGTATATTGCCTCGATAAATCGCAAAAGAAACTCCGATGGGTGTTCATCGTCAAATCCCCGGTTTTAAGTTCCGTTCTTCCTGCCGTCGTCGACGGCAATGAGTGCTTCTTTTTCGGTGCCGATGATGGTTTCTTCTACTGCGTCAATGACAGCGGGAAGGAAGTGTGGAAATACAAGACGAACGGCAAAATTCGCACGGAAGCGGTGCATAGAGAAGGAATCGTGTACTTTGGATCGGAAGATAATAATTTATATGCGCTGAATGCGAAAAAAGGCGCTCTCGTTTTTAAATTCCCCACAGATGGCAACATAAACGGAGCCCCTCTGATAATTGACGACAGGGTGTATTTCGGCTCATCGGATGCGTTTGTACATGGCGTTCGCGCATAATTTCATTCTATTACCTTCAAGGAGGCTTTGATGCTACGGCTTATACATTCTCTCTATCAGTTCCTTCACCTGGATCCGCGGGTTTATGAGCTTGAAAAGGAACTCGAATTTCATCGCTACATCATCTTCGCGGCTGTTCTGGTCATCATCATCCTGGGCATTGTGGTGTATCTCCAGAGGAAAATATTAGACTCGTATAAAAAAGGAGATTCACCTTCGCTTTTAAAACGCCTCAAACCGAAGCCAAAAGCGAAGGCTGCTGAATCAGCGCCGCCGCCACAGCAGCCACCGGCATCCGCGCCGAAAGGGAAAGTGACGCCGAAAGAGCTTCCCGATCCGGGATTAATTTTTAAATATTCCCTTGCCAAGGAAGATCAAAATGAAAAAACCATCACCATCGGCCAGACCGAGGGGAACATCAAAACATATTCCACCGAAATTATCGACAACCATCTTTCTATCAATATCCGCATCATCGAAAACAAGCGGGAACAGGACATCTACAATCTTCCCGAAAAACTCACGGAGGAATATCTGCTCGATATCAGGAGGGACGGCAAGGTTCTGATCTTTTATCCGGGACTTGAAAATTTCCGGGAAATGGGTTCTAGGGAAAGAATATATATTAAAAAGGAACCTGATGAAACCGGCGACCCCACCTTTCCAGCAATCGAGCCCAAACAACCCATACGTTTCAGACTTGGCGACCGGCTCAATCAGGACGGCAAGTTCGTGGGAGGATATTTCGAGTTTCATCTCTTCACGCAGGACTATGAAGTGCAAACGAAGGCGGGAATTCCGAAAACCGAGAAAAATTTTCTGGTGCGCCTGTACAAGATATATCCGGGATACGACACCGGCGCGCCCAATGATGACGGCCTGTATCCCATGATCGATCCTTTCACCTCAAGGTAAAATAATGGCAAAGGACGCCCTTCACAGCTCAATTCAGAGGATAATCAGCGACGACAAGCCAACTGTCCGTAAATCCCTCGTTATCGGCGTGGGTGGATCGGGCATGAAAGGTGTGCTTGCCGCGAAAAAATGGATTGAGAAAAACATACCGGTTGAAGCCCACCGCTATATGCGCTGGATCGGTATCGATACCACCGATATTGAAACGAGCATCGAAGGGAAAGGTGGAATGTATCGTTTTCCTTCGAATCAGTTTTTCCAGGAAGAAAAGCGCATGCTCTATATTGCCGCGCCAACGCCTGCGGAGCTTTCGCTTGAATTCCTTCGCGACAAATATGCCAGCGATCCCTGCTTTAACTGGCTTCCCAACCCCGATGTGTACGATATTTCCACGCGTGCGGGTCAGGGTGCAAATCAAACGCGGCCGCTGGGGCGTCTTGCATTTTTCTTTAATGAAATACAAATCCGTGAAGCCCTGATAAAAGAGCGCGATCGGCTTTCGCAGCTTTCCGACGATCCAAAATATTTTCAGCTCATGGACGTGAAGGAAGGCGAGGAAAAAAAAGAAGAACTCGTACAATTTACAATAAAAAAAGGCGTCAGCCGGTATTATTTCAGCGAAAAAATTCCGAAAGACCATGCGGTCCTTTCCTTTGAAGCGGATGCCAAGGCCCAGGCGCTGCTCAACCCTCATGCTTCGAATAAGCTGACCTTTGAAAGCTTTCCCAAGGATGAGAAAGGCCGCTATTTTGAAATAAAAAGCCCCGCCCTCGACGGCACCGTCCTTTCGTTTAAGATCAAGCACGTACGGCGCGGCGGGCAGATTTCTATTTTCATTACCTGCTCGGTGGTAGGGGGGACGGGCAACGGCATGATCATCGACCTTGTGGCGATGGTGAAGGATATATTTAAAGATTACTGGCCCGCGCCGCGCATTTACGGCATCATCGTCCTTCCCTCCGCGTTCAAACGGGTGGTGTACAATCGGAACGCCCGTGCCAATGCGTATGCCGCGCTTAAGGAGTTCGATTATTACATGAGCGGAAACACCTTCCGCGCTTCGTATCCTTCGGGGCGTACGGTGGAAGTGCCCGACCGCATTTTCGATGATGGCATGCTGTATCTTCTTGATGTGGAGAATATGGCCGGCAACTCGCTTCAGGGGCGCGATCAGGTGCAGGAGCTCACGGGACAGTTTATTTCAACCTTCGTGGCATCGACGGTGGGAGGCGCTATTGAAGAGCGCATGGTGAACGATTCCACCAGAGCGTCTGTCTATCTTCCTGCCAATGAGCGCAGCCGCCGAAAAGCAGCTTACAATTCGTTTGGCATCTCGCGGGTGATCTACCCCGTCCCGCAGCTTAAAGATATGGGATATAAAATTACGGCACTGAAGATGTCAGAAGCATTTCTTCAGCCGGTCAATCCCACTCTGTTGCTTCAGACCATCGGGGATATCAATCGCGGGCTGGTGCGTGCGCTTCGGCTCAACTGCCGCCTCATCTTCGAAAGGATGTATCCCGATTATCAGCTCGATACCGAAACAGAGTTCCGCTCCTACGAACAGAAATTAAAAAAAGCCTTCGAGAAAGGCGACAAGCGCGGCGTTATTGCCGCGATGGAAACAGTGATACGGGACTACGGCAAGGAGGAGATGGAAAAGATCAAGAAAAATCTCCTTCTTCGAATGGAAAAGCGCTATCGGCTTGAACTCGATAAAATGAAGACGGTGCTCGTGAACGAAATCCACGGCTACATAAAAGATCCTCAGAAGGGTTTTCTTTTCGCCGAAGCGATTATCAATTTGCTTTTAGGGAAGCTGGAGCTCTATCAGAAAAAGTATTACAAGGAAAGAGTGTCGCTCGCGCGCTTTTCCACCGAAGAGATGGAAGCGCTTATTGAAACGGCGGAAAACAAAGGCATCTCCGATGGAAAGCTCACCGACGCGCTGATTGAAATGGCCCGCTTCAATTTTTCCCAGCTTGTTTTCGAAGCGATGCTCACCGCATCTGAGTCCTTTGTGCGAGAATTCAAAGCGCTGATCTTTAATATCAAAAACCTTGAAATCACTGTTCTGCGCGATAAAGTCACGGCTCTCATCGATCAGTTGAAGCAGGATATTGAGAAGGACCGGTTTGATCTTTTAGAAAAGAAAAATCCCCTGTATTTTTATCTCATCACTCCAGGGGAAATAGACGAATTTTTGAAAAAATATTTTTATTCGAAGCTTTCCGTGGAAGATCTCTGCAACGAAGTCGATTTTGTGAAAATGGACCGGGAAGACGATGCGGCCCAGTTTTTTGAAACATTTCTCATCGGCACTGAAGGGCTGGCAATCGTCGAGAAGGACGAAAAAGAGATCAGGGCAATCATCAAGGAGCGTTTCGGCAATCTCATGGATAAACCCCTCGATGAAATCAAAAAGGCGCTCTACGGGGAGGATGGGGGCGGAATTGAGGACGGGCTTAACCTGAGCGAAACGACCCTCATTAAAATTGAAATTGAAAAGATAAAGAAAAAACTTTTTAAAATCATCCATTCGCGCTTCGAGGGGTTTAATTTCGAAAATATCTCAATAAAGCAGATGCTTGACGAGAAAAAGATTCCGGTACGAAAACTGCTCGAGAAGCTCGATACGTTTTCACGGCCGTATATTTACATCGACGCAACCGGCCTTCAATCGATGGAATACTACCGCACCGTCACTAATTTCAAACTGAACACGTATGAAGTGGGAGACGACCCCTCGAAAAACGAGCCGAATGATCTGCCTTCCCGCATGGATCATTATAAAAAACGGGAAGCCGCACAGCCGAATATCAGCGTTGAAACATTTGAAGTGCCGAACCTCTGCAAACCCTACGAGATGATTTCCATAGGAGTGCTTCTCGGATTTCCGATTTTTAAAATCAATTCACTGGAAGAGTCCGCACGGGACTATCATGCGCTGATGGCCGAGCGAAGCCACCCGCTGCACTGCTTCAATCATCCCACGCTCGATGCGCGCTATTTTCCCGACCCCTTCCGCAGCATGAATTATCTCAACCCCGCCCGACTCTGGAACGGGCTTCTGCTTCTAAAAGTACTCGAAAAGCGCGGGGAAGTCTACGAATACGAAGACGCGCTCGTGGATATGCTCAAAAGCATTGAGGCCAGGGAAGACTACAAGCGCGTGGTGCTTAATATTGAAAAGAAGATCGAGGCGGAGGGCGGACTTGAAAAAGCCGGCATGGAAACAATTGCCGAAGCAATCAGCGCCCTGGGAATGCTTGCCAGAAGCGCGGGCGATGAAAGCTTTCAGTTCCGGCGCGAATATTCATTGGTGATACGCGATATTCTGGACGGAGATGGAACCGGCGATCGTGCGCGTGCGCAGAATATGAGCAAGGATCAGTACATTGAGAAGTTCGTCAAAGCGCCCAGATTTGCGAATAACGGCGAACTCATCGTGTTTCTCGAAAATGAATACACGGTACGGCAATTTTTGATAAATTCGATAAAGGAAACAATTGCCAGAAGCAAAGAGACGACTTCTGCAGGGGCGAACGTGGCGCTCCCGAAATGGAAAATCGAACAGGTGAAACTTCCCGCATTCAAGGATAAATTCGAATTTTTCGATTATTTTGAAAAGCGCGGTTCGCTCGAATGGCAGAATCTTCTCAAAGACCGGCTCGTGGATAAGCTCAATGCCTATGTGACTTCTTCGAAATTCCGCCTTGAAAGCGATCCAACGCTTTTAGATCGCAATAAGATTTCGACTTTCCTGGCTTCGGTGGAGGCACAGCTTCCCGAAATCGTGACATGGGAAGTGAAGATTTCGAACAAAATCATCAAGTAGCGCCGTTCCCGTTGAGCCCCGCGTTGATTATCTGAGGGCTGATGGGGGTATTAATATCCTCTAAGTGAAGGATGGCGCGCCAGACGTGGAATGCGATGCGATCGAGCATGCGCACTTTTTCGATGAGCTGAAATGCTTCTTCTGCCTCGAAATGTCCTGCTGATGTTTTTTCCAGAATTTCTTTGCGTTTGCTTTTTCTAATCTCTGCTATTGCCATGGAAGTCTGTTCCGCTTTCTTTTTCATTTCTGTTGTGCCGGTGCCGGCCAGCCACGCGTGAATTGATTCCGCATTATTGATTAAAAGACGCGCGATATTGTCGAGCTCTTCATTTTTAATGAGCGACGCAAGATTTGACTCTTCCCGGCACGCGCCGATCAGCCTGTGCAGATGTTCGACAGAATGGATGATGTTGGTGTGGCGTTCGTGGAGAAGCGGCGAGTTGTTGAACGAGCGCAGGTTGCGCAAAAAAGACTGAGTACGTCCCAGGGCTCGTTCAGCCGTATCGAGTCTGGAGGAGAATTCCTCCATGTCCAATTCCTTTCTAAATACCGCGGCCAGGCTTTCAATGATATATCCCGTAATTTCCACGAGAGTCCGCCGCACGGCTTCAAGCGCGACTTCGGGAACCATGAGCACTGAGCTGTCGAGATTTCTTGTAAGATTTATTTCTCGTTCGGGAAGAATTTTGGTGATGAGATAAGCGAACTGCCGGGTAATGGGAAGCACAAACACGCACCCGGCTATATTGAAAACAGTGTGAAAGGCGGACAGTGCAACAATTGGTTCTCCATGGCCGACTATGTTTGCAAAGTATAAGGAAAGCTTCATAAAAAATGGGAGAAAAAGAAATACCCCGATTCCCACAAAAAGATTAAACAGAATGTGCGCCAGGGCGGTGCGTTTCGCCGGGATTGTAGCCCCAATTGCCCCAAGCGCGGATATGAAGGTGGTGCCGACATTCTGGCCAATAGCCAAAAGAGCTGCCTGCGGGAAAGCGATTGTTCCCGCATTGAGTGCTGCAAGCGTGGCGGTCATCGCAGCACTCGAGGACTGCATCAGAATGGTCATGATGATGCCGGCGCCGATTAATCCAAACTTGCCGATTATGGATTCATACGAATATGCGGTGAAATTATATGAGGGAGGAAACGCATGCATCCCTTCCTGCAAAAGATCAATGCCCAGGAAGATCATTCCGAAGCCGGCACATATAATTCCAATGGCGCCTTTGCGATGGTCTCCCAGAAGTTTCAATAAAGCCCCTACGGCAATTGCAGGATAGGATATGACGCTGATTTTAAGCTTAAGCCCTAAATAGGTGACAATCCAGCTTGTGCTGGTGGTACCCACATTCGCGCCCAGGATAACGCCGATTGATTGTTCGAAAGAGATGAGGCCGGCGCTGACAAAACCGATGGTGGCAAACGTGGTCGCGCCCGATGATTGAATAATAGCAGTTATTCCCGCACCCGAAAGAAAAGAGCTAAAATGGCCACCTGTAAAACGGCTGAGCGCCTTTCGGAGTGAATCGCCCGCAAGTGTCCGCAGGCCATCAGTCATAATCGTCATGCCCAGAAGAAAAATCCCGATTCCGCCGATGACTAAAAGAATGGATTCAGATGACATGTATTTCTCCGCGTATAGTATACATTTCGGATAAAAATATTGCGTTTAAAATAAGAATTTTCAAAATATATTTTATCTCAATTAATATTTTTTACTTTACAAACGAATAGTATGTGTTTTATTAGCCAAAAATTTGCGATATTCTGAGGATGCGATGCCGGGTAAAAACGAAATGCGATTAACGCCATCGGTTAAACGGGAAATTATTAAAATTATTGATGACCGTATTGCAGAGGTGCACGTTACGAAAGAAGATTTTTCTGAACTGAAAGAAATAGTGAGGGAATTATCTCTTGTTCAAAAAGATCTTGCAGAAGCTCAGAAGCGCACCGAGCAGAAAGTGGAAGAGCTTGCAGAAGCTCAGAAGCGCACCGAGCAGATGGTGAAGGAACTTGCAGCTGTACAAATGGAAACCGCAAAAGAGGTGCGCACCCTTGCTGAAGGGCTTAACGATACTCGCCAACAACTCGGTGGATTATCCCGAAGCTTTAGCTATGCATTTGAAAATGAGGCGTACCGATGTTTGCCGAAGGTGCTTCAGGAAAAATATGGATATATGGTCACTCTCAAAGTTGTGCGAGCTGAAGTAGGCGGCAAAGAGATTAATTTTTTCGGGAATGCCGTCAAAGATGGGACGAATGTGTATATTGTTGGTGAATCAAAAATCAGGCTTGATGACAGCATGTGGCGTTCGGGCGTTTTCGAAGAACTCGAGGAAAAGGTCGAGGCGGTTAAGAAATCCTACGGTGATGTAAATATTGTAAGGATACTTGTGACGCACTTTGCAACCATCTCGTTTATAACTGAAGCTGAAAAAAGAGGTATACTCGTTATTCAAAGCCATGAATGGTAATACGTCCTGCGCTATTTTTTATCGTCAATGGGTATGAGCATCCCTACGGTGCGATTGTCTGCAGTGAAGTAGGCATCCAGCACGCGAAGCACATCGTTTTTGTGTATTTTTTTAATCGATTCGAAGTAGTTTGCGAAATTTCGCCAATCGCCGGTGACGGTATCGTAATAGCTGAGATATCGCGCAATCCCCATGTTGTTTTCGAGCGTGAAGACGAGCGACGATTCCATGCGGTTTTGAACCTTTTGGATTTCATCGTCGCGGAGATCTTGTTTTAATTTCGCGATTTCCTCGTATATCGCCGTTTCAAGTTCGTTACTGCTGTGCGGAGGGCGGGGCGTTGCCTCGATGATAAAAAGTGCGCTGTATCGGTTTCCAGGATAACCGTTCCATGCGTTGATCGAGGATGCAATTTTTTTATCGAGCACCAGTGATTGATAGAGCCGGGAGGTCTTTCCATCACCCAGCAAACCTTCTATGACGTCGAGCGTATAATAATCTTTCGATGCAACAGAGGGGACATGCCATCCAATGAGAATTTGTGGATTTGCATTGAATTTTACCACACATCGCTTTTCGCCGCGCTGTTCTGGTTCTTTTATGGCAATTGGTTTTGGATCCTGCCTTTTAGGAATTTTACCAAAGCGGCTTTCCAGCAAAGCAATGGTGCTTTTCACATCCTGCTTTCCCACCACGGTGATGGTCATGCGGGCGGGGATGTAGTGCGTATAGTAAAAATCTCTTACCTTGTTTATTGAAAGAGCTTTAATGTTCGATTTCCATCCGATGATGGGATGACGGTAGGGATGCGCGGAAAATGCCGTAGCAATGAAAGTTTCAAATAGCAGCGAACTGCCGCTTGAATCAGTTCGCATGAGGCGTTCCTCGTATACGGTATCGCGCTCGGTGTAGAATTCTCGAAATACTGGATTGCGAAGCCGTTCAGACTCTAAATCCGCCCAAAGCTCAAGCTTTGACGCGGGCAATTCAATAACATACGAAGTCATATCGCGCGATGTTCCCGCGTTGAATCCTACGCCTCCATTGAGAGAATATATTTTATCGTAGCGCTCGTCTGTCACATAGTCGCGGTGCTTTTCTTGAAGCTCTTTAAACCGCGCGGTGAGCTTGGGAATCATATCGTTTTTTGGATTTGAGATGGCAAGATAATCGAGCGTTTCTCCAATAGCTTCGATTTCATCCAGCAGCTTCTTTTCAGCGGCGTAATCCTTCGTACCGATTTTGTCGGTGCCTTTAAAAAGCATGTGCTCAAGAAGATGTGCGGCGCCGATGGTCTCGTAGCTTTCATCTGCCGAGCCGGCTTTGAAAGAAATGATCAGCGCAAGCGTCGGCGTGTAGCCGCGGTCGACAAGCAGAACTTTGATGCCGTTTGAAAGCCGCGCTTCCACCACTTTTTGATTGAGATAACGGCTGACTTCGCTATCCTGTGCGGAAAGCGAGAAGGAAAATGCGACAAGTGTTAGTGCGAAAATTATTTTTTTCATCAATTGCCTCTATAAGGAAATATCTTTTATTGATTTCAAGTTGTAAATTATTAGCATGTTTTTAATATTTTCCGAATTCGCTTGCAATTATTTCCTTAATTTTTTCAACTAATTCTTCCTTCGGACATGTTTCCATTTCACCGCTTCCGCGCCGCTTGATCTCGATATTTCCTTCTTTAAAATACGTTTTGCCGACGGTGATTCTGAGGGGACATCCCGCCATGTCGGCATCGCCGAACTTGAATCCCGGGCTTAAAGGCCTATCGTCGTATATCACTTCGATGCCGGCTTTTTTCAGCATTTCGTAGATTTCATCGGTACGGGCGATTTCTTCTTCGGATTTCCCAAGCCCAACCATCCAGACATGGAACGGCGCGACCGATACAGGCCAGATGATACCGCGCTCATCATGATGCTGTTCGATGATAGTTGCCATTGTGCGGTTCACGCCGATGCCGTAGCAGCCCATGATGGGATGGACTGCTTTGCCGTTTTTGTCGAGCACGGTGAGATTCATCGACATGGAGTATTTATATCCGAGCTTGAAAATGTGTCCTACTTCAATGCCTCTGGTAGTGCTCATCGATGAGCCGCATTTCGGACAGGCATCGCCATCAATTGCAAGGGCAATGTCCGCTTCTTCGGAAATTGTAAAATCGCGACCCGGTGTGACGCCGGCAAAGTGCACGTCTTTTTTATTTGCGCCGGTGATGCCGTTTGAGATGTGCCTGATGCTTGCATCGAAAATAGTTCGAATGTTGAAATCATTTATCGGGCCGGCAAATCCCACCGGCGCTCTGGTGACATCTTCGACAATGTGATCAGGTGCCAGTTCAAGTTCACTGGCGCCGAGCGCTCGTTTGAGCTTGTGTTCGTTGATTTCCCGGTCGCCGGAAATCACTGCCATCACCGGCTTTCCATCGGCCAGATAGATGATGCTCTTTAAAAATTTCGACGCGTCACAGTTGAAAAACGAGACGAGTTCGTCAATTGTGCGGATATTTGGTGTGGAAACTTCTTTCAAATTTTCCGGGGGCTCCGCTGACGGAAATGTTCGGCGGAAATCCGCCTTTTCCTGATTCGCGCGGTAACCGCATTTTTCGCAGAGCAGCAGCACCTCTTCGCCTATTGCCGATGGCACCATGAACTCTTCGGACTGGCTTCCTCCCATCGTGCCGGTGTCGGCCTCAACTGGAATGGTCTCAAGCCCCATTCTTCGGAAAATGTTGCGATATGCCACGCGCATCGCCTGATACGATTTTTCAAGCCCTTCTTCATCGAGGTCGAAGGAGTACGCGTCCTTCATGATGAATTCTTTGCTGCGAATGACGCCGAAGCGGGGGCGAATTTCATCCCGGAATTTTGTGTTGATCTGATAGGCATTGAGCGGAAGGTCTCTGTACGATGATACGATGCTGCGGACCATTGCGGTGAAGGCTTCCTCGTGTGTGGGGGCAAGTGCGTATTCAAGGCCGTTTCGGTCTTTGATGCGAATCATCTCGGGGCCCATGGTATGCCATCGGCCCGATTCCTTCCATAAGTCAGCATTGGTAAGTTCGGGCATGAGAAATTCCACTGCCCCAGCCCTGTCCATTTCATCCCGAATTATTTCGATAATCTTGCGAAGCACGCGAAGCCCGAGCGGCAGATAGGCATACATGCCTGCAGATTCTTTGCGGATAAGCCCCGCGCGGATCATGAGCCTGTGGCTGGCAACAACGGCATCAGATGGATCTTCCTTTAAAGTTGGAACAGGATACCGGGAAAGCCTCATAAGTGCACCTCAATGAAGAAATTGCACACAGGTTTGCGTAACGTTCGGGACTGTCAAGTAATTCATGGGAGAAGACAGATGTATTACTACTCTTTTTCTTATTGTTTTTAACTTGACATGGGTTTGAAAATGAGGTTGTGGAGAGCATATTGCAGAATTTTAAGTACGACCGGTGTTTGCTATGACGATGATGACTATCATCGAGGAAGTGAGAAAAATCATTCTGAAATACGCCAGGCCGAACCGCATCTACCTATATGGCTCAAGAGTAAACGGTGAAGCCGGCAAAAGCAGCGATATCGATATAGCCTATGATGATCCCGATTTCAAAGATCATTATCTCATTGAAGACGAAGTTGGCGCAATTAACACTTTTATTAAAATAGATGTAAAAAATATCGCGCATTGCGAACCGAGATTTCGAAACAGGGTTATTTCCACGGGTCGTGTTATTTACAGCGCAAACAAGAAAATGCGCGCGGAAGATGGGCTGTATAATTTTTCGAAAGCGTTTTCCCGATTTTCAGAAGTTGTTGAACGGTACGATGAGTTTAAAACTGCCGGATATGGCGATATATATCTTGATCTGTTAGTAAAACGATTCGAGTTTACCTATGAAATGGGGTGGAAAGCGCTGAAGAGGTGTCTTGAATATCTGGGCATCGAAGTAAAAAATCCCAGGGAATCATTTAAAGAAGGATTTTCGCAGGGATTATTGAATAATGAAACCATATGGCTGGATATGATAGAATTTCGAAATATTTCATCGCATGTGTATGATGAAACGGATATTGCAGAGATAATTGAAAAAAAAGAAATTTTCAAAGATGAGTTTGCCAGGTTGAAAAATGCACTGGAGAAACTATTAGGTAATCAAGAAGATGTGTGATATTAAAAGAACAATAAATTGTTTAATAATAAAGTTGCGACCGTAAAACCTCATGGCGGGAAAATATTAGAGGTTTTGTTTCAGAGAAAAATGTCGCGTGTGAGAATTGTCGGCTGTTGCCATTAATCAATCTCTTTGTGTACATCAAGTCCCAGCAGAAAAATAACACACCCTTTTTCCTTAAGCAGGGCGGGTTCGCCGCAGACAAAAGCTCCGCGATTGAGGCAGGCTTTCATGAGGAACGGAACTCTGCCCGCGATCGCCTTGAAATCGGAAAGGTCTTTTGAAATTTCGATTTCTTCGATGTACCGATGAAGATCTTTAATTCGATATGCGCCGCGGGGTGTTGCGGTTACATCAAACGTAGCCCGGAATTCGTGTGTGAAATACCGATGCAGCATGGCTGTTTGCAGCATGTCTGCGGTTTTGATTTCAAATCCCGTGAGGCAAAATCGCGATCCGGCGATCTTGCCGTATTCTATCACACCCTTCCAAACCACATCCAGCACTTCTTGTGATCGGTATTCGCGCGCGGTGAAAAATCTTCCGAGTTCTATTATTTCGCCTTTGCTTCTGATTTTATTAATATCGAACACGGTATCGGTGAGAAATATTTTATGAGCGCGATCAATTGTTATTCCGGCGGCAGCGCAAAGCGTTCCGGTTTCGCTATGAATAATTAGTATCCAGTTTATACCTTTTTGGAGAGGCGTTTCAGAAATAAAACTGTAGCCTTCCGATATCTTGTGCAGCATAGAATTTCTAATGAGACCATCAAGCGCATTGAATTCTTCATGTGTTTCCAGAGTTTTGATGATAAATGCACCGGACTGTATTGTAAACTGGATTTCAGAGGTACAAAATTCCCCGACTGCCGATCGGGTTATTTCCATCGGATTCCCGAAGAAGAAAGTATTTTTTATTATTGTTGAAGCCTGAGCGATGTACATGAAATGCTCCCTGTGCTTTCATTCTCAAAATAGAGATATTCTGCTCAATAACTGTTGATTCGGAAAAAATGGCTTATACGTTGCTTATGACTATTGAAAATTATTGGCGGGGAACCAAGTTTTCATAAAGCAATTATGAAGAAATCGTTAAGAGTAGGAGCGGCGAAATCGGCAACAACTTCAAATGCGATTTTAAGGCTGTAGTAAAGGCTGGCAATGGAAATGCGTTCGTTATGCCCGTGAATGCGTTCTGCCGCTTCACCTGGAAGAAGCGGGGAAAAACCATAGACAACGGTATTCAGTCTCCGCAGATATCCGCCGTCCGATACGGCGGGCAACATGATAGGCAAAACCGGCGCTCCAGGATGGTGTCGATGAAGAACTCGACGAATAGATGTTGCGAGTTCGTGGTCGACGGGTGATTCCGAGGGAGGCTGTATGTCCAGAACTTCAACTTCGGTTTCAGGACCGGCAATCTCCAGTATTTTATCAAGATAGCTTTTTACGTCCACACCTGGAAGCACGCGTATGTCAAGTTCTGCCGATGCTTCAGATGGTATCACATTCGTCTTATGTCCTGCTTTGAGAACTGTTGTTGCTACCGTGTTGTTCATCAGTGCTTTCATGATATCGGACCAATCTGAAGAACCAAGGCCTTTGCGAATTAAGAAATTCGAGAGCAATGGATTGAGGATGCAGCGGATGATGATATTTGCGGGGAAGTTTGAGTGAGCTGCTATAGTTTGTATCATGACGCGCATGGTTGCAGGCGGCGCAACCTTTTCGGACATTCGTTTGATCGATGTAATCAGATATAGGAGCCGTTCTATGGCACTATCGGCACGCGGTACCGAACCGTGACCTGCCATGCCCCGTGAGGTTATTTTCAGCCAGAGGTTTCCTTTTTCGCCTGTCTGATAGGTGTAAAATGTTCTGCCGAAAATACCGAGAGGCATTCCGCCTCCCTCGTTAAGTGCGGCTTCTGCTTCTATAAGTTCGGGTTGCGTGTTGACTATCCATCCGGTGCCGTATTGTCCTCCTTCCTCTTCATCTGCAGCAGCTAAGAAAATAACATCCCGGTCAAGTACCGCTTTTGAACGCTTTAGCGCGATGAGGATTGTCATCCACAGAACCACGGTATTTTTGCAGTCGAGTGCGCCCCTTCCCCAGATAAAACCATCCTCCTCGTATGCTGAAAAAGGAGGATGCTCCCATTTATCTTTTTCTGCGACAACGACATCTAAGTGGGACATCAAAAGGAGAGGGCGCTTTGAACCGTTACCCCTCAAGCGGGCGATGAGGCTGCCTCTGCCGGGGATCGGCTCGACCAGATTACATTCTATTCCCTCGCTCTGCAAAACCGAAGCGATATAGCGGGCGGCAGGAGTTTCGTTGCCGGGCGGATTGGTGGTATCAAATTGCAGGAGCGCTTTAAAATGGCGAAGCATTTCATCGAACAGATCTTGAGTGATAACGAATGTCTGTGGCATGTCATTCATGATGATTATGATATGTCTGTTGAATATTCCGATCTTTTAGCTGTCAATTCTTTTGGCAAAAGACAGAATGGCAACTGTTATTTGGAATATTAAAATGTATATATTATCGATTTGCCTTTAATATTCTATTCCATTTCCGCTTGACAAATACGGCCTTTCGGTCTTTGTGGCAATAGGTTTTCTCTATTGTCGATGACATTTGAAAGAGCACATATAGGCTTTTTCCTGGCTTTTGTGGTGGTGGGGGGCTTGCTGGGTTCGGCACTTGCAGTGCTTCTGGCGAAACTGTTCCCCGCTCTTTCGATCATCAAGGAAAATCTCACCGCGCCCGTGGGCTTCAATCTTGAAGTGCTGGCGTTCAGCATCAAGATAAATGCAGGGACGCTTGCGGGAATGATTGCGGGAATACTTTTTTTCAGGAAAGCGTAACGCCGCGCGCGCGGCCATCACGCGCATCCCGGGGGCATGCCCCGTAAGTGGATGCGTACAGAATTAAATCGGATTTGTCCGATTGCCGCCTTCCGATGATGTGGTGTTCATGTACATAGGTTTTTGGGCTTAGATGCTGTGCTGCTATGTGTAACCGGTGGATTGATGCGATTATTTCCGGCAATGCCGCAAAGAAGTTAGTGCGTGTATTGCGCATGGAAACTTCCGCGAGTTTGTACCGGCAGCCGCCGCGTGCGATGTGATGCATGAAACGGGATATCGGCCTATATGCCGTATTCCTTTTTAGAATTTTTTTTTAGGAGGTAGCTTCTTGTCAGTAGTATCGATGAAAGCTTTACTGGAATCGGGAGTCCATTTTGGACATCAGACACGCCGCTGGAATCCGAGAATGTCGCAGTTTATTTTCACTGCGCGCAACGGCATCCACATCATCGACCTTCAGAAGACGATGCAGCGATTGAAGGTTGCCTATAATGCCATGAAAGACGTCGCCGCGGCGGGCGGCAAGGTGCTCTTCGTGGGGACTAAAAAGCAGGCACAAGCCGCGGTGGTAGAGTACGCCAAACAGTGCGGGATGTTTTATGTATCCGAGCGCTGGCTGGGCGGGCTTCTCACCAACTTTCATACCGTCGGCAAATCCATTCAGAGGCTGAAAGAGCTTGAAAAGATGGAAGAAACTGGGCTGTGGGATGCCGAAACGAAAAAGGAAATTTTAGATTTACGCCGGGAACTCGCACGTAAGAAGAAAGTCCTCGACGGCATTAAGGAAATGAACAAACTTCCCGATGCGCTGTTTGTGATTGATCCCAAAAGGGAAGAAATCGCGGTCAAAGAAGCGCGGAAACTTCGCATTCCCATTTTCGCGGTGGTGGATACCAACTGCAATCCGGACGATATTGATTATCCGATTCCCGGAAACGATGATGCCATTCGTGCAATCGCGCTTTTTCTGGATGTGATGGCGCGTGCGATCATTGAAGGCAAATCGGGCGGCCAGGCTGGCGAAGGAGTGGTGCTCGAAGAGGGTGATGAGATGCTTCAGGGCGAAGAAGTTCCCAAAGAAGCCTCTGAGATCCAGAGCGAACTTGAGGCCAAGGAAAACTACCGGGAAAAATATCAGGAAGAATACGGCGACATGGAAGAAGAGGATCCGCGCTAAGTTTTTCACTGCCGCAAAACGTGATCGGGCGAAGGTTGAAAAGCTGTTTGTCCGATCAATGCGCAGTAAAAATCATCTGATATGAGACAGCACTTGCCGGTCGGCGCGGTTGAGCGAGAATGTGGATATAACCCGGCGTTTCGGCATATTATTTTTGTAAAAAAGGAGCAATACCGTGGCGGAAATAACAAGCGATATGATTAAAGAACTAAGGGAGAAAACCCTTGCGGGGATGCTGGACTGCAAAAAAGCGCTGGTTGAGTGCGGCGGTGATATGGAGAAAGCGGTTGAATATCTCCGCAAAAAGGGCCTTTCCACGGCAGCGAAGAAGTCGGCACGATCGGCAAAAGAAGGAATCGTTGCCGCCTACATTCATAACAACAATAAAGTCGGTGTTCTTCTGGAGCTCAATTGCGAAACCGACTTCGTGGCACGCAACACGGAATTTCAGGAACTTGCGAAAGATATCGCGATGCAAATCGCGGCGGCAAGCCCCCAGTACGTCAGCAGCGAAGATGTTCCCGCCGATGTCATAGAAAAGGAAAAGGAAATCTACCGCGAGCAGATGAAAGACAGCGGCAAACCGGCTAACGTGGTGGAAAAGATCATTGAAGGGAAAGTGAAAAAGTTTTTCACCGAAGTGTGCCTGCTCGACCAGGAATTCATCAAGGATAATAAAATGACAATCAACGATCTTATTAAAAACAAGATCGCCACGCTCGGGGAAAATATCACGGTGGGAAGGTTCGAGCGGTTCCAGATAGGGAAATGAGATGGAACCCCGAGAACAAAGCGGTGTACGATATTCCCGCATTTTATTGAAGTTGAGCGGTGAAGCTCTCTCGGGCGGGCAGGGTTTGGGAATAAATCCCGAGACCGTCAAGGCAATCGCGCGTCAGGTTGCGGATGTCTATGGCATGGGAGTCCAGGTTTCTATTGTGGTGGGCGGGGGCAATATCTTCCGCGGCTCCACGGGCAAAGCGCTCGGCATGGATCGAGTGACGGGCGATTATATGGGAATGCTTGCCACGGTGATCAACGCGCTTGCGATTCAGGACGCACTCGAAAAACTTTCAGTACCAACCCGCGTGATGACAGCAATGGAGATGCGTTCAATTGCCGAGCCGTACATCAGGCGCCGGGCGATCCGGCATCTTGAAAAAGGGCGAGTGATCATCCTTTCAGGAGGCACTGGCAACCCTTTTTTCACCACCGATACCGCGGCAAGCCTGCGCGCGATTGAAGTTGGCGCACAGGTGCTTATGAAAGCGACGAAAGTTGACGGTGTCTTCGATCGTGATCCGGCAAAGGACCGCGATGCCGTCAGGCTCGATTCAATTTCGTATATCGAAGTTATCAGGCGGCAGCTTAGGGTGATGGACCTCACCGCGATATCGCTCTGCATGGACAATAATCTGCCCATTTATGTGTTCAATCTATTCGGCGATAATACCATAAAACGGATCGTGACCGGGGAAACAATGGGGACGCTCATTTCGTAACTCTGACGGAAGTGTCGGTGAAGCGGTGTGAGAATTTCGCTTGAAAATGCGCGCGGATGGTGCATGGTGTGCGCCTGATGAAAGATGGTATGTATAATTATCCAGAGGTTTGCATTATGGTAGAAGATATCATAAAAGATGTTGAAGAAAGGATGCTCAAGAGCGTAAAAAATCTTGAGAAGGAATTTGCGTCGATCAGGACCGGAAGGGCAAATCCTGCGCTTTTCAGCGGAATAAAAGCAAGCGTCTATGGGTCGGAGATGCCGCTTAATCAGCTTGCAACCATTTCTTGTCCCGAGCCCCGCCTTGTGGTGATTCAACCCTGGGACAGATCCACGCTGAGCGACATTGAAAAAGCAATTTTAAAATCCGACCTATCGGTTAATCCTTCGAATGACGGAAATCTGATCCGCATACAGATTCCCGAACTCACCGAGGAGCGTCGGAAAGAATATGTGAAGCTTGCCCGCCAGAAAGCGGAAGAATGCCGCGTCGCCATTCGCAATGTCAGGCGCGACGGCAATGATATGATAAAGGAGTTGGAAAAAGACAAGGAAATATCTGAAGATGATTCGAAAAATGCTGCGGCCCGGATCCAAAAGCTCACGGATAAATTCATTGACGATGTTCAGAATATGACGAACAATAAAGAAAAGGAAATACTTAACGTATAAAAATTCCGTGGCACATGTTGTCTGAATGGAAGATTACAGCAAATCAATAGACCCCAGGAAAGTCCCGATTCATGTTGCCATCATCATGGACGGGAATGGCCGCTGGGCGGCTAAAAAAAAATATCCGCGGATTGAAGGTCATCGCCGCGGGGCGGAAGTAGTGGAACCAATCGTCGAAGCCGCCGCGAAAGCGGGCATAAAATATCTTTCGCTTTTCGCATTCTCAACCGAGAACTGGGCGCGTCCCCGCGATGAGGTGAAAGGTCTCTGGAAGCTTCTTGAGATGTTTTTTGAACTCAAGCTTGACCGAATCAAGGAGCAAGGAGTGAAAGTCCTTTTTTCCGGTGGCTTGCAAGGCCTTCCGGCTACATCGCGCAGG
Organism: uncultured bacterium; assembly: GCA_937921485.1. GTDB lineage: Bacteria > Spirochaetota > UBA4802 > UBA4802 > JAGODF01 > DYLV01. The sequence goes on along the minus strand of CAKZSV010000006.1, from coordinate 63,332 downwards.
GTTATTGAGGAGGCAGTCCGCCAGACGAAGAAAAACAGCCGCATCACCCTGAACTTCTGCATCAACTACGGCGGCCGTCAGGAAATTGTCGATGCGGTAAACGGGTGGATTGAAACGCGAAAATCAGGTGAAAAGCTCTCGGAAAAAAAACTGTCGGCATTTCTCTACAATCCCAAAATTCCGGATGTGGATCTCCTCATCAGAACCAGCGGGGAATACCGCATCAGCAATTTCATGCTCTGGCGGCTTGCCTATGCTGAGCTTGTATTTATGGATGTGCTCTGGCCCGATTTCAAGGCGAAACATCTGTATCGGGCACTGATTGAATATCAAAACCGGGAAAGGAGGTTTGGCGGGGTATGAGCGATGTGAAAAAATCGACTATCACAAGGATTATAAGCGCGGTGGTAGGGCTTCCGGTCTACGTCATTTTTCTGTACACGGACAGACTGTATGCGCTTCCGACGCTTCTGGTTTCTATCATCATCACGCTTATCTGCCTTTTAGAATACTACCAGATGGCATGGAAAAGCGAGGAAGAAAAGCCGCATGTCGCTTTCGGCCTCGCTGCGGCTGTTTTTCTTAATGTGCTGATGTATCTGTACGCATTCGGCGGGACAGGCTACGTGAGGATGTTCGACGCAAGAGTGCTTCTTGTGCTGGCCACTGTTTGTATTGCGGCACTTCTCATCTACCGCCTCTTCGCAAAACCTCTGAAAGGGGGAATCTATTCTCTGGCGGTGACAGCGTTCGGTGTGCTGTATATCGTCCTTTTCTTCTCTCATACGATTCTTATCAAAGCGCTGCAGAACGGCTTTCAATATCTCATCGTGCTCAATGCGGTGGTGATGATCAATGACGCCGCGGCATATTTCGGCGGCGTGTTTTTAGGCAAGCACAAGACGAACTTCCCCGCCTCGCCGAATAAATCCTATGAAGGCTACCTTTCTGGACTTGTTTTTAGCATCATTGCCATCCTTGTCTGTAATAAAATCATCGTGTACACCAACGCCGTCGAACTCTTCTCAACTGCGGAAGCGGTTGTGCTCGGCGTGGTTTTCAGCATCCTGGGGCATCTGGGCGATCTGGTGGAGTCCGCCATCAAGCGCGATAGCGCCATCAAAGATTCCGGTTCCATCATCCCGGGCCATGGTGGGATGTGGGACGTCTTCGATGCGCTCATCCTTTCCACGCCGTTTTTCTATTACTATCTCATATATCGGAGTGCGATGTAGGCGGCGATGCGCGGTCTTACCATACTCGGCAGTACCGGCTCAATCGGCCTTTCCACTCTGCGGGTGATTCGCGCGTATCCGGGGGAATTTGCCGTTCGCGGACTCGCGTGCCGGGGGAATCTCGTTGAGCTTTCGGAACAGATTGCCCAATTTTCTCCGGAAGCCGTCGCGGTCGCATCCGAAAAATCCTATGCTTCGCCGGAGTATCTGGAGCTCAAAAAAAGATATCCGGGTGTTTCCTTTTTTGAGGGCGAAGAGGGAATATTGGAACTTGTGCGCCGCGATGCGGATGTACTTGTGTCGGCCATTGTGGGAGCGGCGGGTCTTCGGCCGAATCTTGCGGCGCTTCCGCATGTTCGCCGGCTGGCGCTCGCGAACAAGGAAACCCTGGTGATGGCGGGCGACTTGTTTATGCATCGTGTGCGCGATCACGAGGTTGAACTTCTGCCTGTTGATAGCGAACACAGCGCGATTTTCCTCCTGCTCGATATGCTGCCGAAAAGAGATGTCCGCCGCATCATTCTCACCGCATCGGGCGGCAGCCTCAGAGGAAAAAAGAAAGAAGAGCTTGCGAGCATCACGCCGGCGGAAGCACTCGCGCATCCCACATGGGATATGGGTAATAAAATCACGATTGATTCTTCAACGCTCATGAACAAAGGGCTTGAAGTGATAGAGGCGCATCATCTTTTCGGCCTTTCCTATGATGATATCAGCGTGATTATACATCCCGAAAGCATTGTCCATTCGCTGGTTGAGACCATTGACGGCGCAATATACGCGCACATGGGAGTGACGGACATGGCCTTTCCCATCCTTAATGCTCTTTTCTTTCCCGAAAAGCGCGCAAACCCTTTTGGAAGGCTCGATCTTGCAAAACAGGGTGCGATTCATTTCCATATGCATGATGAAGAAGCTTTTCCCGCGCTCGAACTTTGCTATCGGGCCGGGAGAAGGGGAGGCACCACACCTGCGGTACTGAATGCGGCAAACGAAGAATGCGTTCACGCATTTTTACGCGGGGAGCTGCCTTTGACGGGGATTGCAGAAACGGTTGAAAAAATCATAGACGAACATGCGACGGTAGAAGATCCTGACATCGAAGAGATTTTTTCGGCAGACAGATGGGCGAGGGAACGCGCGCATGCGGTGATGAATATGTGCGGGAGATGATTGCGGCTTCAATCATCAGTGTGTGACAGCAATACAATTTTCTTAGTTTTTTGTGGTGTAACTTTTTTCGGGAGCATGTTCTCAATAAGAAAGCAAGCTCTCCTTCTGATTCAATACGTGCAAATATTTTTTTCATAATAAGGCGGAGTTCAATGTCAATCGGATATCTTATCACTACTGTCGTCGGTGCACTCATTCTTCTTGGGATCTGCATTTTTGTCCACGAACTCGGGCATCTTCTGGGCGGGAAAATGGTGGGCATTAAGGCAAAGGTTTTTTCTCTCGGTTATGGCAAGGGAGTGCTGAAAAAGCAAATTGGGGAGACCACCTATCAGGTGACGCTCATTCCTTTCGGCGGATATTGCCAGTTTTACGGGGAAGACCCTTCCGAAGGGGAAGGAAAACCCGGCGAGTTTTATTATGCTCCGCCGCTGAAGCGAATTGTTCCGGTGGTGATGGGGCCGCTATTTAACCTCTTTCTCGGCATCATTATTTTCTTTGCGATGAATCTCATCGGCTATGAACGCGAATCCAGCAGGGTGTATCTCATCGATGAATTTGATTCGGTGAAAAAAACCGGCTATGTTGCTCCGGCCCGTAAAGCCGGCATTCAAAGCGGTGATGTGATTATAGCTATAAACAATGCGTCCATTCATCAGTTCAGCGATATTCAAAAAGCGGTATTCTTTTCCGACGGAAGCCCTCTTTCTGTTCGATTGAAGCGCGGCGGCGATGAACTTAACGTGAACGTCATCCCGGAAAAAGCCGAACGCGGACGATTCTCGGTTGGGGTGATTCCGTTTGTGAAAGGCGCGCGGGTATCAAGGACAATTTCGGGCAGCGCCGCAGAGAAGGCGGGTCTTGTACCGGGCGATATCATCGTAAAAGTTGACAACAGGCCCGTGCGCGTACCCGAGGATTTCATCACACATGTTAAGGCAAAAAAAGAGCAGGAAATAGCAATTGAGGTAGAACGAAACGGAAAGATGGAACGCCTGACAGCAAAACCAGCAACGCGAGAAGTAATCAGCGTGCAGCTTGTTGAGAACGCGCGATTGAAAGGCAAAGGCGGCGATATTGAAATTGATGGGCGCACGCTTGAAAAAATCAAGGAAGGAATTGCGAAAGGGAAGGTAAGTCTCGACGATATGCGCCTGACCGATTATCCGTCATTTGTGCGTGAATTGCAGAAAGCGCAGGGGCGCGTCGCGACATTGAAAATCGGCGATGAAACAATCAATGGAATTTTTTCGTACACAAGTTTCGGTTTCATGGGCGTGGAGACCGGGCAGGCGCAGGACATGGTGATGGTGCGCTATGGAGTCGGCGAAAGCTTCATCCGCGCGTTTACCGAGCCGTACGGCTTCATTGTGATGAACCTGAAGGGGCTGGGAATGCTTTTCACCGGGAAGCTCAATGTGCGCGAAAACCTCTCCGGCCCGATATTCATAGCGAAAATCGCGGGAGATGTGGCGTATTATCGAGGGATCGCGCCGTTTATCATACTCATGGCGCAGATTTCGATTATTCTGATGATTATGAATCTGCTTCCAATTCCCATGGTTGACGGCAGCTATGTGATAATTTTTATCATCGAAGCAATCAGGAGAAAGCCTCTGAGCAAAAAGACCATGGAGCGCATTCAGTACGTCGGAATGACGCTGCTCATAACATTGGGAGTCTTCATTGTTTTCAACGATATCATGAAGCTTTTTTTTATGTAAAATGGCTGCGGTAGAGGTAATCCTTCGCTGCGTGGGACATTGCGTTGAAACGGCGGCGCGAAGGGAGTTCGAACGGCTGATGGGTGAGTATTTTGACGGGAAAGGGCAATCAGAAAATGTTGAAGCGCGCATGGAACTTTTGAGTGATTTTCTGAACACCGCCGATTTTCCCGCTCTGCGCGCTTCCGACCCGAGGCTTTCCGGAGAAGTTGATAGTGTGGTAATCATCCAACGTAATGATGATAAAAAATATAAGGTAACTTCTAAAAACCATGTATAAGGATGTTCCCTTGTGGGCACAATGTATAGGTAAAAACCGCTTTCTTTGATGCTGATTTTAAAGATGAAAGCGGTTTTTAGAGGTGCCCATAAGATGATATTTCGAGAATGAATGCCCCTTTGATTGAGAGCTGATTGCGCGGAAAATGTTATGACGGATACCATACAACATCTCATCGGCCGCTATGATCCCGATAATCTCTTCTCTGTATTGATGAATTCCCCTCGGCAAGCGCTCACCGCGTGGGGAAGAGAAATCCCTTCTATTGCCGAAAAAAATGTGCAGGCGATTGTTTTCTGTGGGATGGGGGGGTCTGCTATCAGCGGCAATCTGGCAATTAATTTTTTGCGGAATGAATTACGACTTCCTTTTATCGTAAATCGTTCGTATTCAATTCCTTCGTGGGCGGGGGAAGAAACTCTTGTCATCGCTTCGTCGTATTCGGGAAATACTGAAGAGACTATTGCGGCATTTAAGGAAGCGCATGAAAAAGGCTGCCGGATTGTGTGCATCACGAATGGAGGAGAACTGGGAGCGCTTGCATCAAAGCTGGGCATTCCAATTTTCGGCCTTGAGACAGGCCTTCAGCCCCGCTATGCGCTGTACTCGAGTTTTTTTACTCTTTTAAAGATATTGGAATCGCTTGGGTTTATTCCTGTGCAATCGTCATTCGTGGATGCATGTGTTTCTCTCATGAAAGAAAGTGCCGGCATCTATCAAAACGGCGGCCAGGCGTGGGATATTGCCAAAAAGCTTGGTGGCTCGATTGTAGCGGTGTATTCAGCAGAAGGAATAAATGATGCCGTGGGCATGCGCCTGAAGGCACAGCTCAATGAAAATAGCAAAGCGCTAGCTTTCCACGCGGCTATGTCTGAAGCCAACCACAATGAAATTGTCGGATGGGAAGGATTGCAAGCGGGCGGCGGATTTTCTGTGGTGATGCTCGCCGATCCCGACTATAATCCGGGGCTTCGCATGCAGGTTGAGGCGGCGCGCGAAGTGATGGAATCAGAAGGGCTTTCCATCTTGCAATTACAAAGCACTAAAAAGACCCACAAAGAACGGCTTATTGACATGATGTATCTTTCAGACTGGATATCGTACTACATGGCGCTCATCGGCGGTAAAGATCCTGCCCGCATCGATAATATTCATAGAATTAAAAATTTTCTGAAAGCGCATCGCGGCAAAGAAAATCTTTGAAAAGCTTCATGCAATTACAATGCGCCGTATTCCGCAAGATACGATTCAATTTTTTCACTCATCGCCGCACCGACGCCGAATTGTTCCGCCTTTCCAGACTTTACATATTCAAGAATATGAAGAATGGTGATGATCGGATAAACTGCAATGCCGTGAGTTTGTGAAATTTCCATCACCGCGGATGTATTGCCGCTCCCTTTTTCCATCCTGTCCACAGAAACGATGATGGCACGTATTGCGGCACCGCCATGATTTTTAATAATCTCAAGCGTTTCGCGCACGGCAGTCCCCGCGGTTATGACATCATCGACAATGACTATCCGGTCGGAGGGTTCGAGTGCTTTTCCGACAATGAGTCCGGCCTCTCCGTGATCCTTAACCTCTTTTCGGTTGAAAGCGTATTGCGCGTCGATGCCGTGTGAGGTGTACAGCGATTGCACGGTGGCAATGGCAAGCGGTATTCCTTTATATGCCGGGCCGAAAATGACATTGAAACCGCCTTGAATGGTATCAGCGATTGCATCAGCGTAGAACTTCCCGAGTTGGGTTATAGCATGTCCCGTGAAAAATGCGCCCATGTTGAGAAAATAAGGCGATTTTCTTCCGGATTTAAGAGTGAAATCGCCGAACTTGAGCGCTTTCATGGAAAGAAGAAATTCAATAAAATTTTTCTGGTAGTCTTTCATCATATTGTATCCAGAATATTTTACAAAACCCAGCTTGCAATATATTCGATTTCGTCTCGCGGCTGCAAAATTTTTGGATCGTGCGAAATTATTTTCCCCGGAATATTTTGTTCTTTTGCCCACATGCTGAAATGACACAATGCGATTCCCATATCAATTCTCTGGAGGTCTGCAAATCCAAAAAGAGATTTATTTCTGGAGGAATATCCTTTGGTGCGTTGGAGATAAAAGTGCAGTGAATTTTCTTTTTGTATGATGCGCCAGGGCTGATTGTTCGATGCCGATGGGGCGATACGGACAAGTTCCAGCCCATTTGCATACATCCCCGCTTCTTCTTTTAACAACGGAGTATCCAGATCATTTTTGAAAAAAAGGGTTTCCCACTTTTTTCTGTGATCAGAGCCGGCGCCAGCTCGTATGAATTTTTCTGTCAATCGTTGTTTTTCTTTTGGATAGCCGAGGGCGATGACGGCAGGCATGATCTCTCCATGTTGCAGAGAAAACCTTTTTGCGAATGCGCTTTTGGAAAACGTGCCGCCTAGCCAACAACTTCCAATGCCAAGCGACATACAAAAAAGAACTGCTGATTCCATCACGTAACCGAAATCTTCAAGGTCTTTGCCGTTTCCTGTTATAGTTCCCACAAAGAATGCTGCGGGATTTTTTATAAATCCGTAGGTTCCAAGATCTTTCAGAGTGTTTTCATCGCCAGTTTCAGAAGCAATGATGCCGATGCGGAGTTTTGAGTTGAAAGGCGGATGGCACATTTCTTTGATAAAATCTTTAATCTGATTGATATGTGCAGAGCTGAGATTCTCTTGTTTAAAAGTACGGAAAGAACGCCTCTTTTTTACAAGTTCCTCAATTGGTACTGAAAAGGTGTGACATACAAACATGAAAAGCTCCGGATTTTTTGCGCATGTATTAAATGCTACACATGATGAATGCAAGTAAAAAGCAAGCTATTTTTAATTATTATTAAAATAATAGAAATTCTTTTTAAATGCGCTATTTTAGTGCATAAGTAAAAGCGTATAAGTATCTATCAATGAAAAAAATGAAAGCAACTTTTGCCGGCGGATGCTTCTGGTGTATGGAGCCGCCTTTTAAAGGCATTCCAGGCGTGATGAGCGTGATGCCCGGCTATACAGGGGGTCATGTGGCAAACCCGAGCTATGAGGATGTGTGCACGGGAACAACGGGCCATTATGAAGCAGTGGAAGTGATATACGACGCTGACATTGCCGAATATGACGCATTGCTCGAAGCTTTCTGGCGGCAGGTAGATCCCGCTGATGATGGGGGGCAGTTTGCCGACCGCGGGCCGCAGTACCGCACCGCGATTTTTTATCATGATGAAGAGCAGAAGGAAAAGGCGGAATTATCGAAGAAAAATCTAAAAAACTCCGGCAGATTTGGAAACATGATTGCCACGGAGATTCTGCCGGCCGGCGAGTTTTATCCTGCCGAGGAATATCACCGGAATTTTGCGGAAAAAAATCCCCACCGGTATCGTTCCTACAAAATGCTATCAGGCAGGGATTTTTTTATTAAAGAAAACTGGAAGTGAGAAATTACGCTTCCGACTCGACCACTTCTGCGACGGGTGCGTTTTTTTTAATCGATTCGATTCCGTTGAGGCATGCAGCTTTTGATGAATAGCCTTCGCCCACGGCAATCACTTCTCCGTTTGGAGCTTTCAGCCTGAAACGCCACTCGCCTTTTTTGTCCTGATATACTTCAAATTTTGCAGCCATACGAAACCCCCGATACATAATTTGTTGTGTGAATTGAACAAAACATTATCAGACGATTTGTCAATCGTTTTATTATTCCCATAGTAAATCCTGTAGCCCTGAAAATCTACGCACGGGACGTGTGGCGGCGGAAGCAAAAACTTCCATGCTTCCCCATATTTCGAGCGATTCACGCGCCCGTGTGACGGCAGTGTAGAGAAGCTCCCTTGAAAGCACAGGCGTTATCTCCGGCGGCATGATGAAAATTACTTTCTTGAATTCTGATCCCTGGCTTTTGTGCACGGTAAATGCGTGGGCGGAAGTAAATTCAGGAAGTCGGAAAACATGTATGCTTCGGGTCGTCCTGGTAGTTGCTTCAGGGAAATGAGCCAAGAGCTGTCCTGTCGCAGGATCTCTTCTCACAATACCGATATCGCCGTTGAAGAGATTAAGCTCGTAATTGTTTTGTATGATCATAACGGGCTTGCCGTGATATAATCCTGCCCATTCGCTTCTCTCGCCGAATCGGCGTTTAATTGCTTGTTCTATGAACTCTCCGATTGACTCAGACCCCCATTTTCCCTGACGGTGTGCGCAGAGAATTGCAATATCAAAAATCCTGTTTAATGCTGCTGCAATATCATCGCCAATGAGAAAGTCATAGACTCCTGCTTCCACAAGTTCATGAATTTTTTTTTGTATTTCAAATATTGTATTCACACCGCAAATGGAAACGCCATGATACGCATTCACTGAAAAATTAGCAGCAATCGCGTTGCTATTTCCCTCGTTGATATGTTTGGCAAGCTCGGCGATTCCTTTTTGAAACCGATAACTTCTGTTCAAAAATATAATGGCATCCCGGAGTAAAGAAGCGTTTTCAATTACGGGAAGAGAATAGCCCGCAAGCTTACGAGCAAGGGCGGCAAATTGCGCTGAAAATCCTTCATGCGCTGTTTTAGAGCCGCAGATATCCCCGAGTACAGAACCTGCCTCAACGGAAGCAAGCTGATCGCGGTCGCCCAGAAGGATCACCCTTGCGTGGGAAGGTATTGCGGAGAAGAGTTTTGCCATGAGAGCAAGATCGACCATTGAAGATTCATCAATCACAATTACATCGCACGATAGATGGTTTTCTTCGTTATGATGGAAATACGGGCTTCCGGAAATTGGACCGAGAAGTCTGTGTATGGTCGAAGCTTCGCGAGGGAATATTTTTTTTAATGAATCGGGCAGTGAGGAAAGCATTCCCTGCTCTGAAAGCGCCATTTCGATAGATTCTTTCATGCGGGCAGCTGCTTTCCCCGTGGGCGCTGCAAGAACGATTTTTTTTGCTTCGCCGAATTGTTCCAGAAATATTGCGATAATTTTAGCTACCGTCGATGTTTTTCCAGTTCCGGGACCGCCAGATATCACGGTGAAACTATGTGTGAGTGCACGGAGCGCTGCAATCCGCTGAAAATTTACACTTCCATCGGGATTATCCGGAAAATACTGCTTGAGCTTTTGCTTTAAAAATTCTTCGTCATAAAGTGGAGGTTCTTGTTCCAGAAAGTAACGTAATTTTTGAGCAAATAAATGTTCGTATTGCCAATATCGATATAGGTACAGACGTCCTTTGTGCAAAATGAGCGGCTTTTGCTCGCCCGCGCTGCCCACCGCCTCAGATGTTTCAAGAGAGGCAATCCACTGCGAATATTCCGGAAGCTTATTCTCTGAATAGTCATCGGATGCATCTATCTGAAGCGCTTCTTTCAATGTTGTACCGGCAATTGCTTTGAGATCAATGCAGGTATCGCCTTCGGAAACGCGGTTGCACAGAATCGCGCCGGCAAAAGCAGTCTCGTGATTTGCATTGTGTTCGGTGAGAAATCTGAAAAATTCCCTGTCAAGATCTGAAAAAAACGGTGCGCCAATCATTGTACACGAGTTGCTCATGCAATGCTTCTCCCAAGATAAGTTTCAAGCTCGTTTATCAAACTAAATTCCGGGCGATCAAAGAATATGCCGCTGTCTGAATTGTTGTGGTCAATGCCGCGTATGAAAAAATAGAATATCCCCCCGAAGTGCGTATCGTACGTATATCCTGGTAGTGTGCGCTGGAGATGACGGTGCAGTGCTATCGTGTAAAGATGATATTGAAGATAATAATGTTTTTCAAACATGGTATGATAAAGATTTTCTTTACGATATGATTCCGTGGAATCGCCGAGATGGTTTGATTTCCAGTCGGCAAGATACCATTTCCCCTGAATCGTAAAAACAAGGTCGATGAAGCCACGAACGAAACCCTGGAATTCTTCAATACCAAGTCGGGAGAGTGAAATTGGTGTGGTGGTTTTCATTTCAGGATGATTGCCGACAATGAGTTCAGCGAACTTTTTAGGCGATATGCGAGATGCGGGAAAATAAAATTCGAGTTCGTGGATGCGCATGGAAGGGCTGATCTCAGCAAGGCGGAATGCGGCGTTTCTGCTTTTGAGCGGATGGTTGAGCACCGCACTGGCGTTATTGCAAATGACAGGCAACCAGCTTTTGGCGATGCCGTAAGTGTGCAATAATTCGCCAATGAGAGATTGTGATTCCTCTGAAGCGGGATTTTGAAAATCGATGTTCTCGAATACTTCGTGAATAAACAGTCCCGCACGCGTCCCCCGGGGAAATGAGTGAATTGAAAGCTCTTTGTTTGATGCCTGGCTAATTTCTTTGCTGCTTTCGTCGGCTTTTTCTCTGACATCATCACGTGCGTTGAAAATAAGCGATGAAAAACTGGTGAGGGCCCATGGGGGCAGAATTTCGCCCTGCGTGAATGTGCGGCACGCGAGCGCAGGAAGCTGGCTTTGTTGCGGTTTTTCTTCTGCATTTACATGGTTTTCACTGCTGATTTCAGATATTTGTAAAACGGAAATTGCTCCATTCGATTGATCTTCAATCTGGCGCATATCCTGAAGCATTTCCGATGATTTGTTGTTCCACTGCATTTTTTTATCCTTTTTATCTTTAATGAATTCCTCCAGTGATGTAATTCTATGATTGTGAAACACGTACATCGGCGCTGAAAGCTCTGATTTGTTGATCATGCCCCACAAAGTATAACATCGAACTTTTGCACGGGTAAGCGCCACATACATGAGGCGAACGGATTCTGAAAGCTCTTCGTAAAGCGCCTGTGACTTTTGGGTCTCATCGCCGGAAAGATTGAAAACAGTTCGCACATCTTTATCAGCAGCTTTGGCGTGATAGATGTATTCCTGAGATGTTATTTCTGCGGAATCGTAGAGGAAAGGAGCGAAGACTATCGGAAACTCAAGTCCTTTGCTTTTATGAATGGTAAGAATTTTAACTGCATATTCATCGGTTTCAAGGCGGAGTTTCATCTCTTCGGATTCAAAAGCTTTTTCTTCAGAAAACCATTTCAGGATGCCATCAATGCCGAGCCGGTGTTCCCTTTCGGCCCGATGTATGAGTTCGGCGATATGGAAAAAATTGGTAAGCCTTCTTTCGCCGTCTTCCAGCGATGCCAGATGCAAGGTGATTTCATTTTCATGCATTAAACGGCGGAACATGGTAATAAATCCCTGTCGCTCCCATATGTCCCGATAGCGCTTGAACTTCTCTAAAAATTCTGAAAATTTTTCTTCGCTGTTATTTATTTCAGCAATTTTCGATGCAGTGTATCCGAAAAAACATGTCGCGAGAGCAGCGACGACGTATCCGGTAGAGGAAGGTTCGGCGATGGCATTGATAACTCGCTCGATTTCGATTGCTTCATCGGTTTTGAGAACGCTTTCCGTGCCGTAGGTGACACAGGGAATTCCATGCTTGCGCAATTCACGTGCCAAAATCTTGCTCTGTGTGTTGTTCCGAACCAGGATGGCTATATCGCCTGGATTGATGCCATGATGTGTTAATTTTTTTATTTCATTAATTACAAGCTCAGAGATAATCTCTCTGAGGTCGGTTTTATTTATTGCGTTTTGGTTATTCTCGTCATTTTCACTGCTATCGATATACCAGATGGCAAGCGGGGATCCGTCCGGGAGTTTTTTGGCAATCGAATTGGCGTGTTCATTTTTTGACGATGCCGCTGGATTGTATTCAATACCATCAATCACAAAAGGCGGGTTGCCAGTGTTTTGAGTATTCCCGAAGATTGTATTTATGGCACGCACCAAATCGGGGTGCGACCGATAGTTCTTTGATAGCGTGAGCTTCCTGTCGCATTGCAAAGAAGCACGAAGATACGCGAAGATATCCGCGCCGCGGAATTTATAGATGGCCTGCTTTGGATCACCGATCATGTAAAGAGGGCAGTGATTGCGGAATATAGTGCTGAAAATATCATACTGAAGGGGATCGGTGTCCTGAAACTCATCGATGAGTGCGGCATTGAAACGCGTGCGTATGCGGAGTGCAAGCGGTGAATCTGAATTGCCCTGTAGCGCATGAAACATGCCGGTGAGGAGATCTTCAAATGTCCTTGCGTTTTTGCGCTGGCGGTGGTGAATAAGAAATGACTCTATATTCTGCACAAATTCTTTTTTAAGGCACAGAAGATAATTGGATATATCATTCAGCAGTTCGTTTCGTAAAGTCAGAAACTCATCGAGTTTTTCGCAGAACGGGTGTGTAATCGCAGAGGTTTTCTCGTTGAGAAGAGAAGACGAAAAATATTCAATTTTTTGATAATCGGTGGATAAAATATCGTTTTCTGAAAAAAAAGCATTTATTTCTTCAATGCGGCTGCTCATATGTCTCTGTTGATATCTTTTGCCATTGAGTTTTTTCTCAGTAATTGCGTTTTCAATCAGCGAGCAGATTTCTTTCTCCGAAATATTCCATATAGCTTTGAGTTCATTAAAAAGTTCCTTGAGATGCTGGTATTGCTCTTCGATCTTCTTTTCATCTGGCGGCTGTGTATCAGGAAGCATGATGAGGTCGGGATCGAGCGGCCGAATTTTTGCGAGTGCTGAAAGCGCGGGAGGAGTAAATTTATGCATATTGGCATAGCGTACGAGAACTTCGCCGGCGGTATACATTTTTTTGCGCCAGAAATCTTTCGCGGCTTCCTGGATGAGAATGTCCGCATCTGAAATCAGTTCGGTGTCGAAAAGGGAACTCGATTCGAATGCGTTTTCCATGAGCATTCGCTGGCAGAATCCGTGGATGGTGAAAATCGACGCACAGTCAAAATCATGAAGAGCGGTTTTGAGTAAATTAATTGATTGTGGTTTTGTTCCGTAACGTTCGAGCAGGCCTTGCAAAAGCTCATAATCTTTATCGGTCCTGGAAATTTCTTTTGTCTGAAAAATATTCCATAATTTTCTCAACATTGAGCGAATGCGCCCTTTTAGCTCTTCGGTTGCAGCGACCGTGAAGGTGACGACAAGGATCTTCTCAATTGGGATTTTTTTCCCGAGTAGCAGATGTATGACAATGGCGCAGATGGCATACGTTTTGCCGGTACCTGCGCTTGCTTCGATGAGGTTTACTCCCTCCATGGGCGGCGAGTTTAAATTGAGTGTTGGTACTACCTGTTTCATTAAACCTCTGTCTCAATTGCTTCAAAGATAGGCGTGAAGATATCAATTGCATTTTGTTGAAATCGAACGCCGAAGAGTTCCTGCTCTTCCATGTTCCCGAAGCAAAGCTTCTGATAGGGGTCGTCTATTTCGCTTGTAGTTTTGCCATAATCTGAAAACCATTCTCTTTTTGCTGATTTAACAGCGGCCGATTCATCTTTTTTTTCAATGTATTCGATGAAATACGCCAGTGAACATTCAGGAATAAAATGGAATAATGCAACCGTATGCGAAAGTGAAAGATGCGCAAGGAATGAAAGATGTGCGATCGCATCTGTGCGCTCAACGGGACGAAAAATGATAACATCGCTTATTTTTCTATTGCTGCTTTTGCTGCACACAAGGACGGTTTTTTTCGGCAGATGCTCCTCTTCAAGCGCACACAGGGAAAGATGATATATCCATGCATTCAAGATATCCTTCGCGCGCATGTTCGCAGGGCGTATAATCGTTTGATAACCTGAATTTACATGTGGGAGAGATCCGCTTAAAAGTATTCCAAGGGAAGGTAGTTTCAATTCAAGGAAAACCGGTGAAGATGGTTTTTCGGAAAGAAATACCGATGCTTTCTGAGCAATGTTTTGAGTATCATGGCGCAGTTGTTCGAAAGCAACCATACCGACTCTTCCGTGTGGCAGCAGGCCCATCGACCGGTATGTTTGAAATGCATTTTCTATCAATCCGTTAGCGGTGCGCCTTCCAAGAATATCTTCGAGCAGCATCGATTTTATTTGAAAACCGCTTAGACCGTCTATTGAAAAAGGTTCATCATCTTCGGTTTCTGGTACATCTCTTCTGAAACGAAGGCCAAGGCCGCGCTGGAGGAAATGCTTTGCCGGGTTTGCGAGAAATGAGTGAAGGTCAGTGAGTGAAAGGTCTTTGACCTGCGGTTCTGCAATTTTACCGTTAATAAAAACCGGGATTTTTCTGCGCGCCGACTGTACGAGCTTTTGCGCAGTTTCAAAATTTTCAAGCGAGTAGCTGAATAAGCCATCGCCGGTAAAATATCTTTTGCTGAACGGCTGAAGAGGATGCTTAATGACTATTGTATTGAAATGAGAAGGGCTTATGCGTTCGTGCAAATAATCGATGAGTTCGCTCACCACAACAGAAGGGGGAATTTCGCTTGAATCGATGATGTTTTGACCTGTATAGCTAATATAAAGCTTTTCTTTCGCAGAAATGAGCGCTTCTAAAAAGAGATAACGGTCTTCATCGCGCAAGGAACGGTCTCCGGGGCGGGGCTTTTTTGCCATGAGGTCAAAAGCGATGCTGCTATCCTGCCGCGGAAATATGCCGTCATTCATGCCGATGAGGCATATCACTTTAAACGGGATGCTCCGCATGGGAAGCATTGCACAGAAGGTAAGTTTGCCGCTTAAAAAATTATGCGCCGAAACATTTTCAGCAAGCAGGGAATCGAGATATGCTCGTATCACGCGGAAATGTACTGGTTGGGTGTGGCCTGTGGAAGCGGAAACGGATGATAGTTTTGAAAGGGCTTCATCTATGAGATGATACTGAGAATCGCTTTCATCGCTTGCATCGAGAAATCGCGCTGTCCATTCAGAAAGAATTGCATGCCAATCGGCAAGGGTGTGGGGTTTTGAAATTATTTTGGTGAAATCATGAAGGTCGTGAACAAATCGGGAGATTTTCCCCAAAAGATCGGCCGAACTACCCTCTATTTTATCATATGGCACAATGCCATCGAAAAAAGCTTCTGCCGGCATCGCAAAACCGAGAAACATGCGGTCTAAACAGGTTTTCCATGTGTTTTCAGATGTTGCCGGCAGGTCTAAAAGCTCTTTATCTGACGCGTCGAAGCCCCATCGAATTTTCGTGTCTTCGATCCATTTCTTGATGGCGGTGATATCTTCGTCGGTTATTTTCAAACATTTTTGCAAAGGTTTTTTTTCAAGAAGATCCAGAACAACGCTTGCTTCGAATCGGGATGAAGCGATGTCGAGAAGGGAAAAAAATGACGCAATCGTAATGTATTCGCCTTTTAAAGAGCGGTCGGAAACCGTGTAGGGAATAATTGGATCCGATGATGAGAAAACCGCTTCGATGTAGGGAGCATAGCGCTCGATGTCCGGGGTCATGACGATGATATCATCAAGCCGCGGAGCATCGGGTACATTTAAAATCTCAAGGAGATAATCGCGCAGCACTTCGACTTCGCGCATGGGCGAATGGCACGAGGCAATGATAATTGACTGATCTTCTTCGGCCGTATAATCGAAATCCGTGTTATCATCGTGCAATATATTGCGCTGAAGAGCGCAGAGGAGCGTGCGCTTTTCTTTATCATCTTCATTGTAAAAACATTTAAAAATAATATCCTTTTTATCGTGAAGTTCTTGCAGAAAACCGCGGCCGATATTTCCGAAAGACTCAAGTAGGGTGTTATGACTTTCATTATTATTTTCTAATTCCAAAGCTTTTTTCTTTTTCCGGGATATGGGTATGCCTCCGTGCGATATTGTCGGATGCAGCAGAAACATATAGATGGGGCATACGGGCGATATTGCAGAGAGCACCTCCACGTGCAGGGGCGGTAAAATTGGAATACCGAAAACAATAGCTCTTTCAGGAAGTGCGTTTTTAATGACACTCTCATTTTTCTGTATTGCCGAAATAAGCTCGCGATAGCGTTCGATTCTATGCTTGGCGCTGATGTTCTTTTTTATAGCGCGCCAGAGTATTCCCTGCCAGCTACAGTTTTGAAGAAATGCCGGATCACCGATGACTTGCACTTCCTGCGGCGCGACGTTCCCTTCTTCCCATGCGGTGATGTAATCGGGGCGGAATGTGAGATACTGGTCGAACGCATAGGCAATCCGCGTCGCAAGCTGCCATCTTTTAAGGGTGTCAGGGTCATTTCTGAGGTATGTGGATATATCGGGAAACTCAGAAGGAGAATCAGCTGCTATACGGGCTAATTCATTCATCAGAAGCCAGCTCAACTCCTCGCGGCTGAAAGGATCAGTTGATTTACTGGCTGCTTTTTCCGGTGCAGCATCGAAAACTGTATCCAGAAAATTATTGGGAAACATGTATTTATAAGATGCCCACGAACCGAATTTCTCCGCAAGCTTGAGAGAAAGCCATTTCTGCATTCCCTGACTTTGAACAACAATTATTTCTGGCACAAGAGGAGACGAAAGAGGGTTATCGCGCAAAAGCTGATAGAGCTCGTCTTTCAGTTTTTCAAGGGAATTGCTTATAAAAACCGTGAACATGGCCGCAATCTGTGTGAGAATGCATGAAGTGTATTCATGTAGTATGATATAATTATAAAGGGATTTTGTAAAGAGTAATAATGCTTCCGTAAAAAATTTTTTTGAGAAAAACGAAAAAACGCCGGCTGAAAAGCCGGCGTTTTTTCGCATGTGCGCAAATATGGATAACTATATGGTCAGCATTGCTCCCACGTGGATGGAATTGGACTGAATTGTGGTTTCGTTTTCCTGTTTGGAATAATTATATACGTACTCTGCAAAGAGGCGCGTCATGGGAATGAAGGAATAACCCAGGCCGATTGCGAAATAATATGAACCGAATTTCTTTTCATTTTTTTCTGCACCTGCGATGTCAAGCTCATACGATTCGTTTATGGCGATTCCCGCGCGGGCGAAAGGATTTACCGGAAGAACAGGAAGCTCAATCGTTCCCATCACGTCAATGCCGTATGAAGTACGGGTCGCGTCCACATCGGTTCCGTTGAATTCGATGCTTGCGTCGGCTCTCTGGTAGAAGCCGCCAAGACCAACGGTGAAGAGCAGAGGAATACCCATGGTGACATGGCCGAAGAAACCGTATTCCCAGCCGTTCATATCTTTGGTGTAGGCTTCTGTTTCAAGCGATGCAAGCGAATAGCCGCCATATACTCCCGCGTCGATGATGGCGTAGCTTGAAGCAGGCACCAGTACGAGTGCGGCCAAAACGAGGGCTGCTAATTTCAGTAATTTCATGATAACAAACTACCTCCAAAAAATAATTTCGGCGCATGCACGCACCGATGTAACTTCCATTGGTATAATAATACTTTAAGAAAAAGAGATTGTCAATCACAATTTGCGGTAAATTGTTTTTTTTCGAGTTACGATTTTATACCGACGGCTCCGTTTTTTCTCACGATTTCTCTTGAGATATCGGCCACTGTCTGGCAGCCGGTGAGGATCATCGCCTGTTCGAATTCATAATGCAGCCGCTCAAGGTAGAATGAAACGCCTCGAGCACCCATGCCGACCGCGGCAATGGCAATCGGCCTTCCTATAAGCACTGCGTCTGCGCCGAGAGCCAGGGCTTTCAGTACATCAACGCCTGTCCGAAAGCCGCCATCGATGAGGATTCGTATTCTACCTTTCACTTCCCGCACAATATCTTCGAGCACATCCATTGAACCGGCCATTTCATCGAGGACGCGCCCCCCATGGTTGGAAACGACGATTGCATGAGCGCCGGCTTCAACTGCCAGAACAGCATCATGCGCATTCATAATTCCTTTAAGAATAAAAGGAATTTCAGTTGTTGAGATTATCTCTTTAAGTGCCTCAATGCTCTTTGGACCGACAGGCTGGTTTTTCATTGCCATGGTTTTGAATACCAGCGCGTCGATGTCGATGCCGACTGCGATGGAATGCACCTTTTCGGCGGCTTTGATTCGCTCGATGATTTCCCTGTTGTTGCTTCTTGGTTTAAAAATCGGCACCCCCGTTCCTTCGTATTCCGCAAGGGCTTGGAGGCCGAGTTTGTACTTATCGGGAGTGGCGCCATCGCCTACAAAGGCGATGGTTCCCGCGTCAATGCATCCTTTGACCACCGCACGGTTGTATTCAAGCTCATCCATTGCGCCGCCCATATTGGTGACTGTGCCGGTGATGGGTGCGGCCATGACCGGGAAGGAGAGTTTTTGCCCGAAGAAGGTGGTCGAGGTATCCGGAGCAGTGACGTTATGGATGATGCGCGTGGAAATTTTATACTTTCTTAAAGCTTCAATGTTACTGCGAAACGATGAACCGCTGCCAATACCCCCCATGCCGGGCACGCCGCCTGGACAGTCCTTGCCGTCGCAGGATTTGCAGACATAGCAGAATTTTTTCAGCTTTTCGCGCGCGGAAAGATAAATTGTCTCCATGCTGATTTCATCGCCGGTGAAAACCTCGATACGGATGAATTCCTTACACCGATTCACTGCCTGCTCTGCTTCTTCAAGCGTTTGAGCAACGGCAATGATATGGCCTGCCTTTTCAACGTTTGAGCGGGGGCGAATGATGCGGTCACCGGGTTTTACGTTCATGAAAATTTCTTCGATGTTAGGTACTTTGAGCGCATCCTCAAGCCCGCTTATGCGCCGCACAATGCCGGGTTCAGCGATGATGGCTCGCTCAATGCTCACCTTATGATATAGCGGCTCTAAATTGGAAGGCTCCTGCCCCAGGGCAACCTCGATTGCGGCCTGCAGGAGATTGACACCGGTGGAAAGAGGATAGGTATAGGCCGACATGAAACCGCCGGAGAGGCGCGCGGCAATTTCACCCACCATTGCCCCTTTTTCGGTGATTTTGATGTCGCCCTTGGCGCAACCGGGGTTAATACCGAGGGCTCTGACCCCTTTTTTAAAGACCTCGCAGGCCGCATCCTGAAGCTCTTTCGGCAGATGCGACGGCATGGTATGGCCGGTTTCTACGAAATACGGAGGATACTCGATGATACGGTCCGCCACGCCGGTGATGGTGATTTCGCCGTTATATATAACCGCATCTATCGAAAGCTCTGGCCCTTCCATAAACTCTTCAATGATGAGTTCACCGCTCGGGGAAGCGCTTTTTGCGAAATGAAACGCTTCGGCAATTTTCGATTTTGAATCGATACGCATCACCCCACGGGCGCCCATATTGTCGGCGGGCTTCATTACAACTGGAAATTTTAAAATCTGACAGGCGCGCTTTGCATCTGCAAGCGACCAGACGGGCAGGAATTTCGGACAAGGCACATGATGTTCGGTGAGGCGCATGCGCATTTTAATTTTATTGGTGGCCGCCTCAGCGTCTTCAAAGCGGATGCCCGGCAGTCCCAGGGCATTTGCCACTGCCGCCACCGTCATGGAGGCGTCCGTCCCGGCGGTCAGCACCGCACTAATCGGGGTGATTTCATTCTGCGAGCGCGCAACGCGCACTGACCCCTCTATGTCGCGCGTGCTCATCACGATGGGGATATCAGCGTATTTCATGCCTATGGCATTTGGGTTATAATCGGTAACGATGGTTGAAAGCCCCATTCTCTGTGCGTTTTGAATGAGCGGAACTTGCAGAAGACCGCCCCCGATGATCATAATCGTTTTTTTCATGGTACACTCCGTATGCGGTGAAATGAAACGTAGTCCCTTATATTATCGGCAAAAAAAGGCTGTATTATGTCACATTTTCGGAAATTATTTTGCAATTTCAAGAATTTTTGCAACTTCATACTATCTGAAAATTGAATTGACGAGATGAACGAAATGGGGAAGTATCTTTCTCCACAGGCGCAATTGACTGATATGATATAAAACCCAAGGGGGATGTGCTGGTTATATGAAAAATCGAAAGTTTAGTGCTCTTATCATTATGCTCGTGATGGCAGGACTTGTGCCACTTCATGCACGCAATGCCCCCCGTTTCGCGCTATTCGATTTAAAAGGAAATCTTGTAACACTATCGACGCTGATAAAAGAAAAACCGGTGGTTCTCAGCTTTTTCGCGAGTTATTGCTATCCCTGCAAAAGAGAGGTTCCTGCGCTTGTGGAACTGGGAAAAAAATATTCTGGGCTCGCGGGGTTCATCGCCGCATTGGAGGCTTACGAATAATGAAAAAATTATTGAGATGATATATATTTTATTCATCGAGTTCTGAATGACGGTTCTGTTATGACTTCTATGAAGAAGAGCTGGATGATTTATCGGAGCTTTCACCATATTTATAGGTAGTATTCAACCGAATGATGGTTGGATACGAACTTGCGTCCTGGTTTACTTCTTTTACTTTCTCAGTGTCCTTGTAGATTTTTATTGCGAGCGATGAGGATGCCTGAAGCGTAATGACTTCTATTTCGACCTCTTCGAGATCTTCAAGGATGATTTCCAGATAGTACACGCTACCCTGCGGTGTGGTAACGGTGAAAAACTCCGGCGACTGGCCGTTTTTAATATACCAGCCGGCAAATCCCGCGTTGGCTTCTGAACTGTAGCAGAAAATGCGAATTTTTACGGGGTCATTTTCCTCGTCATCGCAGGAGAGTGATAAAAAGACAAAGGGCAACAGGATAAGCAGGAAAAAAATTTTTTTACAATTCATAGTGCCGAACATCCAAAAGAGATTTGCTTTGAGCATGCATGATGCGGTTTAAATGTCAAGAAAAAAGACGCAAAGGGGAAAGAGGCGTGAAGGAAGAATAATATTAGTACAGCTTCAATTTATCGCTCTAATATAACACACATGAGTAGCAGGCTTTTGAGCAGTGCAGATTAACTCAGCGCGGCAGAGCAATGATGATAAACTAAAAGTGGTCATTTTTTTATTGACAACGTGGAAACTGACTGCGGCTACTTTGAAACCTCGGAAGAGGAGACCGCGACCGGCGGCGGGGACGGAGCGGAGGAACAGGGATCGTGCGGTGGGGACGAGGTAAAAATCATGCCTATAATGAAGATAAAATTCATATACATAGTATGTGTTATTGTTTTTGTTATTGGTGTAAACAGGAATGCTGAATGTTCAACGGGCAATACATTTTGGTGGAGCGTTTTTGGTGGTTGGGGATATTGGCTGTCTGAAGATTTGGATGGTTATGATTCTGATGATTATTATATTGATTTCTATTGCACCATGGGCATTCAGATGTATAGATTTGATGTAAGTGTGAATATTAATCCTTTAGCGTTAATCATTGCGCTGGACACCAGGATGGATGTTGGAATAAGGATCTATGAAACAAATAGTCTTATGATACGACTTTTTACTGGATTTGGTGATATTAACCTTAACGAAAGACGCGGGTTGTACAATGATTTTATTGTTATTGGATGCGATGTCGGATTTTATAAAATGAACTTCGAAAGCTGTTGTCTCAGTCTGACAAGGGATGAAAGCTGGATATTTGTCTCATTTTATTTGCAGAGACTGTGGGGGTCCAATAACAGGGCATATGATAGTTTGGTTGCCGGCATCGGCTGTCGCTGGTAGCGGTTATTGCTGTTTACGCAGGCGAGAAGTGACGGAAAAGAATAAACAGTTTTGATCTTGAGTAAACTGCAATGACCTATACCCAGTCAAAAATCGCATGCCGTTTCCGATACATTTCCTCGTACCACAAAAAGCTTTTCACTCTTTATGAACAACGAAGCGTTAATGGCTTTTTGGAATCGTCGGCTCCTATTTTACTTCCACCGCTATAATGGTGATGTCGTCGCCTTGAGGATTGTCCCCGGAGAATTCCTTTAGCTTGGCGAGAAGTTTCTCGCAGAATTCTTCCAGCGCGTACCCCATCCCTTCACGCAATGCATTCTTTAGCCGTTCTTCGTCAAAAAGCACCCTGTCAGAGTTCATTGTTTCGGTGACACCGTCGGTATAGAGAAAAATCCTGTCACCCCGAGAGAGTTCAATCTCGCCAATATGGTAACGGGGCTCTCCCAGATTCATCCCCAATGCCCTGCCCGGTGTTTCAATGGAAACTATTTCTCCCGAACCGCTCCTGATAACGAGTGGCGGGCAGTGACCGGCGCGGCAGCTTGTAAGCCTCATGGTGCCGGTATCAATTCTGCAGAACACCGCTGTTGCGAACATGGCATTAGCGCCTTTCTCGGCCACGAGACGATCCAGGGTCTTAAAAAGCGCGGGGCCGTTGCTTCCTGCATGATAATTAAATCCCATTTTAATTATGGAAGAGAGAAATGCGCTTGCGATGCCATGGCCGCTTACGTCCGCAAGCAACACTCCCAGGACGTTATGTTCCACGATGAAATCATAGTAATCACCTCCCACTTTATCCACCGGGAGATACACCGCGTGCACTCCGAGACCGGGTAGCTGTGGGGCCTTATCGGGGAGGAGTTTTTTCTGAATCAGACGTGCCAGCTCAAGGTCAGCTTCGATAATGCGGTTGCGCTCGCCGAGTTTTTCCTCGCTTTGCCGAATTACTTCGAGAAGATATTCCACCGTCCATATCCTATCCCTGATGATTGAAACACCAATCCAGCAAAGCGAAGCCAGAATGGGCATCAAGGCGATCCAGCCAGGCTGGCCAAGACCGAGAATTGAAGATAAGTTATTAATACCCAGGGTGGTAAGCTGCCCGAGTATGCTTGCCCAAAGGACATTGCGTATGCGTTTCCGCGCCTGTGTATCGCCTTTTCTGCGCAATCCGGATATGAGGACGCCATACCCCATAATGAAGGCTGAAAAAAGCCACGTCGTGTATGCCCAGTAAGGCAAGTCTCCCGGTCGATGAAGCTTAATCCCTTCATAGCGCACGCGGCTGTTGAAATCCGCAAGCAGGTCAGGGTGGATGATTGTGATGATATACCATCCTGCAATTGCCGCGGGAACGATTGCGAGGGCATTTTCCCATCTTCGTCGCATATGCTGTTCGTCGACGATAACCAGAGCAAAATAGTAAAATGTAATCCCCATGAAAGAGCCGACAGCCGTCTGAAATGCCAGAAGTACCGCGAGGTGCTGTCTGAACAGGAAATGTAGCATTGACAGAAAGAGCCAGGCAGTCACATTAAGCATAAAAAGCGAAAAGAGCCGGTTTATGTTGCTGTTTCTGTTATGGATATACACCGAGATTGCGATGGATACAAGCAAAGTTAGAACAAGGATCATCAGAAGGTCAATGTAAGTAATTGGTATGCTCATATCGGTTCATTTAACACCTATCACCCCTGCCATTATGGCTATCTGTCAAGAGGAAATCTTGTAATCAGAAAAATATCCACAAAAGGTCTCTCCAACTCCAAAGGGGCTCTGACCCTTCCCTTGCTCAAAAGGCTTTGTCTCCAAGCCTCCAACAGGCTTTGACCCTGAAAAACCATCGAACTCACACGAGAAAGCTTAAGAAAATTTGCTTACAATTAATGTTGAAAATCGTTCGAGATTTATTCAAATGGTTGTTGATGTTATTAGGGTAAAACCGGTTGCTTCTTAATTGTATTGGTTGATTAAAAAAACTGACTTTTGTGCGGACAAAAAATTGATTTATTTACAAGCGTGTAGTGTGACGAAAAGAAGCTTTGTTTTGATATTGAGTCAATTACAATAAGCTATACCCAGTCAAAAATCGCATGCCGCTTCCGATACATATCTTCGTACCGAAGAAAATTTTTCACTCGCTCTTTGAAGGTATTTCCAAGTTTTAAAAAAAAGTCATGATGTTCAATCGGTACTCCCACATCAGTATCTTCATCTAGATATGCCAGGATACTGCTATAACGATACTTTAATGGATTTGCGCATAATCTTTTCCGCACAGGATTGAAAGCCAGGTACCAGATAAGCCATAGCAAATAATGAAATGCGTCCTTTGCGAATTGAATGATGCTGTCTTTATATCGCCCATTCCAGAAAGGTCCAGTTCTCTTCAGTAGTTTATTATACATTTCCGCAAATCGCGCTTTAATATACTGCACAATTCTTGAAATTTGTGCGCCTTCGCGGGTGGTGTGAATAACGAGATGAATGTGATTAGGCATGATGCAATATGCAATGAGGCGATATTCGTATTTTTGCCTGCTTCGCCGGAGTACTTCCAGAAAGAGTTCTTTTATTTCCTCATCAGCAATCATATCGCGCCATTCGATGCATTGGGAAACAATATGATAGGTTAATTCCGGTTCTTGAATGCGATAAGGACGCGGCATCACCCACCTCCATTAAAATTATAATATTGCCCTTCACCTATTAATACGATGGAGATGGTATAAACATAAAAATTTTTTTAAAATTTTTATGTTTTTTTGGGGTGAGAGTCGAGCAGGGGTCAGAACCTCAATATTAAGCTCGTTCTGGAGGGTCAGAGCCTCCAAACAATGAATTATAGCCCGTGTAGGGGTCAGAGCCCTATTTGCTGTGGACTGCGGGCAAAAAAAAGAGCCCTCTGAGGGCTCTTTTGAAATGCAATATGAGGTAGTATCGGAAGCTTATTTCTTTCCTTTCGGTTTCTGCGGGTTTTCTGATTTTTGCGAAAGGAGCTTGTCAACCCATTGCGATATCTGGATAAAGATTTTTTCCCTGTTCACTTCATTAAAATTTTCATGATAGTTTTCCGCATACCGATGGTACGTTAAAAGATTAGCCGGAATTTTTTTAAGTGCTGCTTCGCTCACATCAGGGTCTGCCAGCTTGTCCTGTCCGGCAACGACCGCAAAGACGGGAAACTTTTTCCAGAACGCGATGTTGTTGAGCACCCACTCCTGCGTTTTCATTGACTCAATGCCGAGGCGGACGGATGCCGTGGTTCCTCGAAGCCCTGCAGCTTCATCAGCATGATGCCGCGCGGTGATGTCTTTGTCGTGTGTGAGATTGTCCGTGAGAGGTTCCGGTTTTACCGGCAGGGTGGGAGCAATCTTATTTAAAATTTTCGCAAGCTTCAGCATAATGGGCGATACTTCTACCATGTTCTTCAGCCAGGGCGATGAAATAATGAAACCCTTGATGTCGGCATCGCGGCCAATGGTGAGGCCATAGTAGAGGGAAATGAGTGCGCCGTTTGAATGTGAAATGATGAAGATGGGAACGCCGGGATGTTTTGCGGCAACCCATTTTACGAATGTATCGGCATCGCTTGCATACTGATCGTAGGAATCGATGTGAAAAAAAACTTTGCCGCCGGGGTTGTACTGGGGATAGGTGCCGTGCCAGCGAAGATCTGGCGCGTAGGTGGCAATGCCCTTTTTTATGAAAAAAAGCGCGGGAGTCACCCAGTCGCCGGCATGTGCCATCCCACCGTGTATGCCAATGAAAACCGCGCGAAGTTTTGTTTTTGGCATCCAGATGTAGGTAAGTAGTTTGGTTTTTTCATCAACCTGAAAGACTTCACGGGACGTTTCAGAAAAGCTCATGGTGGTACCTCTCTTTTTATTATTACAATAAATTCACCGGATGTATCCGACGATTGTGTCGTGTAAAACGAGCGCATCATTGCGGAATGAATTTCATTTGTAAATGAATTTTTTTCTTTAATAATAAAAATATTTTGAGTATAATAATCAAAACGCTGATTCTATATTATCATTATCAAAAAGAAGTATCTATGAAGAATATTGGATTTGCTACCGAAAGATATCTCACCGGGAAGAAAGCAGCGATTCTTGAACCCAAAGAAGCAGGAAATATCGATAATGACATTTACAATTTCATTGATCCTTATCACCGCTCAATAGCGTTAAAAATGTTCTCTGCATCATCGTATGATAATTTGATTGAAATGGATTCCTCAATTTTTTTCATCAGCTCTTTTGGTGATTTTACCTCCGAGAAAATCGATCGAACCGATCGTTTCTGCTGCATGAAAGGCTTTATCGATTCGATTGTTGGGAACGAATAGTTTGAAGCGTTTTTGTTGATATCGAAAATGAATTTGCTTTCGGTTTTATAATAGCTGAATGAAGGCGAGCCGGTTTCATGGTCGCCAGTGAAAATTATAAGCGTCCTTTCAGGTTTTTTGCGATAATACTGCAGGCACACCTTCAGCACTTCTTCCATTTCGCGAAGGGCGGCGATGGTGGCACCGAGATCGTTTTCATGGGAATCGTAATCCAGCATGCCGCACTCAATCATGAGAAAAAAGCCCTTCTGGTGTTTTGAAAGAACAAAAAGCGCGGCCTTTGCCATTTCGGGCAGTGAGGGTTCGCCTGTGTTTTCATCATCGCGATCGATGCGTGAATTCATGGTATCGGTGGCGAAAAGGCCCAAAAGCTTATTGCTTTTTTTGTAATGCGACAGAAGCTCGCTTTTATTTGCCACAATTTTATATCCTTTTTTATTCATCGAAGCAATCAGATCGAGTCCGTCCGTGCGCTTCGATTTGCCATCGAGCGCGATGGTTGTCAGAAGCGAGTGAGCAGAGGCGTTCGTGTCTTTTGGAATGAAATACGCTGCCCCGCCGCCAAGTATGACGTCGATATGTGCCTTTGTGAGCTGTAATGCTAAAAGGCTTTCTTCCGAACGGCTTGTAACATGTCCATAAAATCCGGCAGGTGTGGCATCGGTGATTCTTGTGTCGGTGACGATGCCGGTTGTAAAGCCTGCCCGATGTGCTTTTTCCATGGCGCTTTCCAGCTTTTTGCCGTTTGCAGAAAGGCCGATTCTGCCAGAGACCGTTTTTTCTCCGGTTGCAAGCGCTGTTGATGCAGCAGCCGAATCGGTCACAAGCTCTGAGTGCGTATAAGTGAGACAAAATCCCGCCGTGCCGTGTTTGAGAATATGGTTACATGCGTTCTTATTGTTTCGCTGTGAGGCACTATCAACAAGGTTTTGCAAGGAAAGGTGTGAGATGCCGAAGCCATCGCCGATGACCAGAATGACGCTCACCCCCTGTGATACCGCCTGGTGGATGATGTGCGCGATATCAGTATTTTTAATTATTCCCTGCAGAGAACGGGTAAATCGAGAAGGCCCAATGCTGCCCACGGGCACAGCGTTTGAAAGGTGATTTCCGCTGCTCCAGACGAGATGCGTTTTCGGTGCGATGGCATCGTTGAGTATTTTGTGCGCTCGCGACTGTTCTTTCCAGAAAAGCGATTGATTTTCGTAAGCGCCGGGTAACTTTTTAGCGCACGAAAAAAGGATGGCTGCACAGATGAATATCAGAGGAATGTTTTTTCGATATATGCGATGAGCTTTCATAAAAGGCATTCTCCTGCCGGGTAATAAAGAAATGCGAAGATTACAGTATTTTCTCCACTTTTACGCGCCTGTCGGCATGCAGGTTTCCTTCAGCCGCGGTTTTTTGGGAAAGAAATATCACTTTATTGTCGCCATCGTGCGGCGCACCTGCAATCACATGTACCGAGCGAAGCCCGCCCAGCCACCAGCGTGCATCGGCCACATAGAGCAAATCGCCCTCTTCGGCTTTCATTCGTTCCATTGCTTTACTGCTCAATCGAATGCCTTCATTATCGGCAAAATGAAGCCTGCCGGTGATGTGTTTCCCCGGCACATGATCATGCGCGACCTTTCCTCCTTTGAAGATGCGCTTGGCTTCATCAAGGGAATGAATGACTAATCCGATGAGTTCTTCAGGTTGCTTCGGTTTCGTGAAAAAACTCACCGTTACGCCGATTGCAGTGCATACTGCAATGCCGTACAAAGCCCGCATAAACTCGTATCCTTCCGGGGCAATGCCGTGTGCGAAAGGAGTGATGAGCCAGGGAAACTTGATTGAAAGTGCCACAAACATTCCGCCGCCTGCAATCGTCCAGAACGCTCCCGCAGAGGTGTAGCGTTTCCAGAATGCCGCAAGGATGATGGCCACAATCATCGGAGGGGTAACCGCGGCGGTAAACGCACCGTGCGCCACGTAGATGGACTGAAAGCGCATGAAGATGGGTACAAGGATGACGCCGAAAAACGCTGTGAAAAGGGATATTATCCGCGCCCATTTAAGATAATATTCATCATCTCGCGCGGGTTTGAAATGCTTCACAATGTCATTGACGCTGATGGCGGTTACGGCATTGACTAATGTGTCAACTGTGGACATCAGTGCGGCGGTGAGCGCAGCCATGATGAATCCGAACACTCCTGGTGCGGCGAGCCGCGAAGCCACAATAACAAAAATCTGGTTGGGGTCGCTCTCAGCGGGAAGCATCCCGAGATTTACCATTGCTCTGCCGAGCCATCCGGCATTTGCCACGGCGAAGGCCGCAAGCGGCATGAGGAAAAGGGCTACAACGAAAATCGCGCGTTTTCCATCGGCCATGGAGCGCACGCTCATGAAGCGCATAATCACGCCCTGATTCATGAAATAAAACGCTATGGAACTGCCGAATGCGTCCTGCCAGAAAATTCCCGCCGTGCTGAAGCGCGCGGGTTCAAGCAAGCCCGTGAAGGGCAGGCGAAACGAAGGTTCGAGCGCATTCCAGAATCGTGAAAATCCGCCGATTTCAGAAAGGCCGAGGACAAACACAAGAATCCCCGCGGCTATGAGTATAACGCTTTGGGCAAGGTCGGTCATGATTACGGAGGTCTGTCCCCCCGCGTGCATATACACAGCGCAGATGATTGAAACGACTATTGCGGTGGTCATCACATTCCAGCCGAGCATGGAGTGAAAGGCCACGCCGATGGTATAGAGATTGATGCCGATATATCCCACCAGATAAATGAGAAGCACAATGGTTCCTGCGATTCGAGTTTTGCGGTCGAAACGGCGCTCGAAATACTCAGGGATTGAACCAACACGGGAGAAATAAATGATGGGCATCCAGCCAAGTACAAAAAGAGGCATAAGAAACCAGTCATTCATGTATGCCATGGTTGAAGAAAATCCGTAGCTGAAGCCCACTGCGGAATATTTGATGAAGCTGTAGGAACCGACCGTGGTGGCGATGCAGCTTGTGGCAATGAGCCACCAGCTAAAGCGCTGGCCGCCAAAAAAGAAATCTTTCGTGGTGCGGGCGTACTTGCCGAAAAGGACGCCGAAGCCTAATATTCCGCTAAAGTACACGACGATGACGATTAAATCCAATGCTGTACCGTGCATCATATCATACACCTGCAGCCGCAATCATGACACCGTGCAGAGCCATCATTGCAGCAAAACCCGCAAGAAGCTGCAACAGCGTCCAGCGCTCATGAGCGTAGCGCATGTCGAGAGCCCGAGTACGGATTGCGATTGCAATGCCTGCGAAAAAAACAATACCGCTTATGCCGTACTGATAGAAATAGGGTATCCAGGGTGAATTCATTTTCCCACCTCATGTGCGTGTGAGTATCCAATCGCAATGGTGTAAATATTATCAAGCATAAAAAAATGTATAAAGATTTCATGTTTTTTTTGTTTGGATGAAATTTTTTCTTGATAAAATACTATACATATGTAGTGGTATTTTACTGCATGTATAATAGTGGTATTTTATTTATATGGAGGTCGAACCATGATTAAAACCACGTACATGATGACAAAAGAAGTCCTGATGCTCCTCAAAGAGGCCGAGAAGCGCACCGGGTGGACTATGATTGATTTAATTATAGCCGTGATGCGCTGTGCAATGCGGCATCACGCAAAGTACGAAAGGGAGTACGGAAGGATTGCATACCAGAAGCGGCTCGACGCCGATGGAATGCCAGTACCAAAATTCCGCGTGAAGGTAAAATTCCTTCAAAGGGAATATGATTATTTCAATGATATGCGGCGGTTTTTCAGGCGTTCTATTTCGCATGTGATTGCGATTGCAGTGCTGGCGTATCTTCCCGAGTTGGTGGAGCGCATTGAAAGCGGTGCGTACGATGAGGAGGTGGATTCTTATCCCTACAAAAGCTGTGCAATTTACGATAAATGTATAGAAGAAGCGACGGTTTTTCACATCTGGTGGGGATTACCAAGCGACCCGGCGCTATTAGCCGCTGAATTCGCCCGTTAATCCTGCGCAAAATCTCCCCGGCCCTTTAATCATCACCTCCTTGGAAGGGATAACTTTGCCCCGACAATAATTTTATCTCTTGAATTTTTGTGAAAATGTGATTTTAATTACGATATGCTACAATAAACGGTGATTATATTATAAAGATCTGTGTGATGACGAAGATATGGATTTCTCAGGAAAGACGATTAACGGGAAATATCTGCTGAAAGAAATTATGTTAGAAAACCCCATCTTTACCCGGTACCTGGGGCGTGATACCTTTGCCGGGAGTGATGTGAACGCATTTGTGATAGCTGCACCGGTGATGTCGCGCCGCCCCGGCGATGTGATTCGCTTTAAAAGCGTCGTAGCAAAAATGAAAGAAGCTCACCATCCTTGTGCCATTCGCATCATCGAAGCAGGGGAGTTTTTCGACCGGGGGTATGTCATCACCGAGGCGTTTGCGGGAACATCACTGGCGGAATATATTACAGAATACGGATTTTTCAGCATCTCTCTTGAAAAGAAAGTATATATCGTGAAATGTATTGCCGAAGCACTTGTTCATGCTCACCTCAAAGGGGTAATTCACCGCGCGGTTTCTCCTCAATTTGTGCTCATCGATGGCGAGAGAGTAATGCTGACGGGATTTGGTTTCGCCCATATCCTGGATTATCCCGAAGATGATGCCGCTGAACATCTTCGTGAACTGCTGGCCTTTCTGCCGCCCGAGCAGCGAGGGCTTGTCCGGAGGCATGTTGATGAGAGAAGCGATTTGTATTCCCTGGGAGTGCTTTTGTACATGCTTCTGACGGGCAAATTGCCCTTTTCAGAAAACAATTTCGGCGCAACGGGCTTTTCAGAAAAAGTCATACCGCCCCGGGAAATAAATCCCGACATCCCCGAAGTGCTTGAAACGATTGTTCTGCGTTTGCTGAAGAAAGAGCCGTCACGGCGCTATGGGCGTGCCGAGGCACTGGTGTACGATCTCGATCTGTTTCTGGAGGGAAAGAGAGATTTCGTCATTGGGCTGAAAGACGGCGTTCGGCAGCTTAATTATCGTGCATCGCTGGTGGGGCGGAAAGCGGAAATGGAACGCCTTGTCAAAATATTTGCTGATGTTCAGCAAGGAAGCGGAATATCGGTTGAGG
Organism: uncultured bacterium; assembly: GCA_937921485.1. Classification (GTDB taxonomy): domain Bacteria; phylum Spirochaetota; class UBA4802; order UBA4802; family JAGODF01; genus DYLV01. The sequence goes on along the minus strand of CAKZSV010000006.1, from coordinate 31,952 downwards.
TGAAAGGGCGTGCGGGGTGCGGGAAAAGCCGCCTCATCGAGGAATTTAAAACTGAAATTGAAAAAAGTGGTGGAGTGTTCTTAGAAGCAAAATGCCACCGCGAATCAGCAAATACTCCCTATGACGCATTGTATGCCCTTTTTGCTTCATTATTAACATTTTACACGACATCCGACGAACATACGAAATCAAAAGTGCGTGAACTTTTCACCAAAGAAATGCCATCCTGCCGGAAAATCATCGGGAAAATTCATCCCGAGATTGCGCTGTTATTTGAAGATACACCGGATTTAAACAATGATGAAATGGAGGAAAACGCACGTAATGCAGAGATTATTCTGGCGCGTTTTTTGCGCTCATTTGAAAATTTCGGTTCGGCGGCTGTTATTTTCATCGATGATATGCAGTGGATCGACGCTGCAAGCACAAGCGTGATTGCGGAGCTTATGAATATCATCGAGCGGGCGCGCGTGATGGTTCTTCTGACATCGCGCGAGGGTGACGAATACCCGGCAAAGATTACGCCGGCAGGTACACAATATGCGGTGAGCACTTCCGTCAGGCTGAATCCGCTCGATGCATCGGCAATAAGAGCTCTTGTCGCTGAAATGATGGAAGAAAACGAGGATGCAGTGGCGGCGCTATCGGATGGTGTCTTTGAAAAAAGTGCGGGAAACCCGCTGTACGCCAAAACGGTATTAAAAAATATCATCGAAAGCGGCATGGCAGTATTCGATGGAAAGGAATGGAGCTATTGCCAGCCAATAGATGCTCAGAGCATTTCCGAGACGGTTATGGATTTGCTGACCCGTACCGCCAGGCCGCTCGATGAAACAGAAGAAGCAGTGGTAGCGTGTGCAGCTGTTATCGGAAAAGCAATTGGTTATCGGTTTATTGCCAGAGTGCTCGGTATCCCGGAGTATGTAATTGTCCCGGCAATTGAATCGCTACGGAAATTGCGCATTTTTAAAGAGCCTGTATCCGAAAGCGACCTGATTCAGTTCTCGCACGATCGCATTATGGAATTATTCCTTGAACGCATCGATCCCGAGAAAAAAAATGCGCTTCATCTGAAAATTGCCCGTGCCTTCGAGGCAGAGGAAAATGAAAAAGAAACAGTAATATTTGATATGGCGCATCATTACTCTGAAGGTGGGGACCTGGATAATGCGGTTCGCTATCTGTATCCAGCGGCAGTTCTTGCAAAAGAACGCTATGCCTACCGCGATGCTGCCCGTTATTTTCATAAAACGATCGCTGCACTTGAAAAGTTTGGAAAGAACGATAATGATCAGACGATCGAATGCAAACTGGAGCTTGCTGCAGTTGATGTCGTCATAGGCGAATACGATGAAGCAATTGCTATTCTGGATTCCCTCATGTCAGCGCTTAAACAAATTGATCAGCGAGCTCGTGCGCACCTCGTATTGTGTCAGGCTCACTATCGCAAAGCCGACTGGAAAAGCTGCGAAACGCACGCGGCGGAAGGTCTTGCGCTATTGGGCGATTCTGTTCCCCGCACGGTGAAGCGAACAGTTCTTGTGCTTATGAAAGAAATTACGATGCATCTATTTCACCTTGTTTTTCCTTTTATCTTTATCCGGAAAAAACAAGGGAGTGATGCAAAACGGTATCGCCGGATTATCGAATTTTATGAGCCGCTTGGAATGAGCTATGCCCTCAACGACCCGTTAAAGCTCGTGTGGTCGAATATTCACGCGCTCAATATTTCCGAACGGCATATCGGAACTTCTTCCGAACTGGCGTTGAGCTATTACGCCGTCGGTGCGCTCTATATGTCCATTCCTCTGTTTGACCTTGCTTTGAAGTATCTTCAGAAAGCGCGGCAGATGAACGAGAACATAGGCGATCGCTGGGGTCTTGCTAAGTCGCTCGAGTTTATGGGATATTATTACGAATGGAAGTCAGAATACAAAACAGCGATTGAGTACTTCGAAGAAGCAAAAAGAATATTTCACGAGCTTGGTGATATCAAAGAATACGCGATGACGCTGAATGGCCTTGAACATTGCTATTACTACCGGGGAGAGTACGCGCGAGCGATTCAGGCGAACGATGAGTATTATGAGCTCGCAAGTCGCATAGGAGATGAATATTCAGAGGGTGCGGCACTCATTTATTATTCGCAATATCACAGGGAGAAGGGAAACGCGGCCAGGGCAATGGAATTCGCAAAGCGCGCGGGCGATTTGAGCAAGAGCCGGGGAATTTGGTTCAATTTCTGTTCCGCGCTCAATGAACTTGGGTGCAATGAACTCGAATTGGGAAATTATGCACATGCGATTGAATATCTCGAAGAAGCCAGAAGTCTCCATGAAAAACACTCGTTTTTGAAGCAGTATATTGTTCCGATCTATGTAAATCTTGGGCAGGCGTATATCGATGAGTATGATGCCCGGGCAGGAAATCTCTCTAAACGCGAAAGGACAACTCTTAAAAGAAAAATGCTTCGCGCGTGCAAAGTTGCAGTTGTGAAAACTCGCGCGTGGCCGACGTATCGTGCGGGTGCGCTGCGCGTGCATGCGTGTGCAATGGAACGTGCGGGGAAACATCGCAAGGCGTATGAGCTTTTTCAAAAGGCGAAGGATTACGCGGGCAGACACAACCGGCCGTTTGAACAGCTTCGGACGATGGTGGAAATCGGTAGCTATCATCTCAAAAATGGTGAGGCTGCGACCGCGCATGCCGTATTCGAAGAAGCATATCGATTGAGTGTAGAAATCGGCGCGGAACAATATGTTTCCCGGCTATCACGGCTTCTGGGCATTTCTGTTAAGGATGAGAAAACACCCTTAGAGCGATATTTCAGCAAGGAGCGGTATGCCTTGCTTGCGCAAATCGGACGACAGATTCTTGAAAAGAAAGATGCGAGAGATATTGCTGAAACCGCGCTTGTGGCAGTGATGGATTTTGCTGGAGCGCGTGCGGGCTGTATTTTTGTGATATGCAAAGGAGAGGAAGGCTTCGATGTGCTGTCGTCGAAAGGAATCGAAAGCGCACGGATTGGAGAATTGCATCATGAAATTAAGAGAGTTGAAAAACATGCTCTTCGTGACGGCGCCGATCCAATCCCATTCTCTCATTATACAGCATTTCCCCTTTCGAGAGAAGGGGAAACCTTCGGCATGTGCCTGGTTGAAACCACCTTCGAAGATGATAATGCCGACAAAAAAGACATACGTGCTATTGGTTCATTCCTTGCAATTGCAGCAAAAGCGCTCGGCAGTGTTCACCCTGTTGAGAAGGAACAATCCCCAAAGGAACTTTTTTCGATCGCGACCGAACAGAAAGTGTATAAAGCGATTGAGTACATCAAGAAAAATTATACTTCCGATGTCTCACGCGAAGAGCTCGCCGCTTCTTTGAATATCAATCCCGATCATCTCGGCAAGGCATTCAAGTCGATTACCGGTGAAAAAATTGGCGATTATATTAACAGGCTGCGCGTGGAAGATGCCGCAGAGCGGCTGGCGGAAGGCAAAACGAAGATAATTGATGTCGCGTATGCAGTTGGGTTTGAAAGCCTCTCCACCTTCAATCGGGCTTTTGTGAAAATATTGGGAATTTCGCCTCAGGAATATCGTAAAACTAAAGTGAAAAATGAGTGATTGCTATTGTATAGACGTTACTATGAATGTATGTTCATATATTCCTCTTTTTTGTCACTTTTTTTGTAAAAAAAACCTCATTTTTCGATTTATCGGTTTTTGATAAGAATTGGATACGCTATAATATTACATTATAAACATACCGAATGGACGGTTTGGTACGAAGGTCACATTAGCGGGGGATTTTTTATGAAAAAAATACGTATCATTTCACTCATCGCGTTGTTTGCGTTTATTCCGGTTCTTGCGTTTGCCGGTGGCTCGAACACGGCATGTCAGACGCGCTACCCGATTGTGCTTGCGCATGGCATGGCGTTTTCCGACGGCATGCTCGGCATCGATTACTGGTGGGACATCGTCGATGACCTTGAAGATAATGGCGCAACGGTGTATGTGGCATCGGTCAACGCGATGGATACTACCGCCAACAAAGCAGCGCAATTTAAACAGCAGTTTCTTGAATTTCTTGCGGTAACCGGCGCATCTCGCGGCAACATCATCGGCCATTCGCATGGGGGCATCTATACGCGCTACGCTATTTCCAATTTAGGCCTTGCTTCAAAAGTTGCAAGCCTCACCACCCTGTGCAGCCCGCATCGGGGAAGCGCGATTGCCGATGTGATTATGGGCATTCTTCCCGATTCCGGCGAGTGGCTGGTCGGCGGCATCCTTGATATCGTGTATAAGTTCCTTGGCGATTCGAATCCGCAGAGCGCACAGAACGGCCATAATCTTGTCCGCAGCTATATGATCAATGTCTTCAATCCCAACACGCCCAATATGAGCGGGGTGTATTATCAGAGCTGGGCAACACGCATCTACACCATCACCGCCGATATGGTGCTCGAAGGCACATGGCTGCTTTTGAATTTCTATGAAGGCGCCAACGACGGTCTAGTGTCGGTGAATTCAGCAAAATGGGGAACCTTCCGCGGTACATGGACCGGTTCATGGTATAATGCCGGCGGCGTGTCGCATATCAATGCGGTGAACCACTTCTTCGGTATCACTCCCGGAGCGGATGTGGAAGCCTGGTATGTAGATATGGTGAAGGATCTCAAGAGCAAAGGGTATTGAAAATACAATATCATCTCTTGAAAAAAAGCCGCCTCGAAAGGGGCGGTTTTTTTAATGCAGCAATTCCACTCCCGCAGCAATCACGAAGCGGTTTTCCCGACTGTCGATGAATCCGTACGGGTTGCCGTACAGCAGGCGCGCAAACAGAGATAGCGTTCTTCCCTGAGCGATATGGTGGAAAAGTATCCCTGCTTTAAGAGAAATAGTGTGTACGGAATGCAGCACCGGATATTCCTCATATACCTGTACCGCCGTGCCGTTATGATCATGGTAGAGCCAGCCGCTTCTGCGCGCACTGCCGGTAAAAATATATCTGAAAAACGCGGAGGCGAAGAATGCATAGTCCCGCGCAAGCGGGAAGATTCCGTCAAATCCCCCTGAAAGGCCATGCCCGTGTGTAAGTGCGGTATCGTGTAACTCAGGAGTATTTTTCGAGAACAGGTAGAGCTGATAATCCAGGCGCAGACGTACTGTGCCGTTGAAGAGGCTCGCCATCGGCGATACGCGTATTGAATTCAAATTGATGTTGCGGTAAAGCCCATCATATACCATCTCATACGCTTCATCATTTTCCTCGTAGAAGCCGCCGCCCGGGTGCGCGCTTTCATGTTCAACGCCCATAATCAGTGCGGGAGAAAAAGATTCCCGTGCCGGAAGAGAAAAGGTATAGTTCAAAAACGCGAATCCCCGCCAGTTGTGATTCGGCAGCGCCCCCTGGTGAAAGCGCGCTTCATTTCTCGATTGAAGGAATCCCCCGATGCTGATGCCTCTCCACTGGAGGATATCGCCAATTTTTGCCGCAGGCGTGCCGGAATACTCGATGCATGTTGAAGCGATATTCGGATCTGCCAGTATGAACTCTGATGCGAAGGTTGGTTGCGCCAACAACGCGGGGATGAATATCAAATATTCAATGAGGTTCCTTAAGGATTTCATAAAGCCATTGTATGAGCAATCATGCGTGTGCATCAATTAAAATTCTTCCATACGTGGCATGCTATGATTAATCCTTGACACGCTGCTTGTCCGTTTGCATCATCGCAATGCACGGGTAGAGGATTGTATGAAAGTTAAACCGAGCCTTCTAAACATCGCAATTCGATCTCTCGCACAGTCGATGAATGTCCATACCATGGAACATTTAGTCAAAAGGCTCCTTCCGAACTACGATTTGAATCAGAGAACGGGTTTCCCCCATAGTATTTCAATTCCCAACCTTGATGCTGCGCGTCAGATAGTCTACGACATCAACGATTCCGCACTCTTCCCGCAATTTGTAAATATTCTGGTAGAAATATCAAACCGCGGATGGATGGGTAAACAATACGACATTGCCTATTTGCATGATATCGTGAAAGAAATGCGCGAGCACGGCTTCGTGTATGATTCGCACAATAAACTGTTTGTGGAAGACCAGTCGGTTCGAAGGACCCGCAATTGGGGCGTGCTCCGGGAGGGATATGAATACGTTCTCACGTTCCTGCGTTTCGATATCGTGGGAAATTCGGAACTCGTGCGCAAATACAGTGCCGAGATGATCAACTATACCTACAGCGATTTCGGCGAAATCGTGAAAGCCGCGATTTATTCCCGCAACGGGCGCATCTGGAGCTGGGAAGGAGACGGAGGCCTGGTACTGATTCCATTCGACGGCGAAACATGCGAAGCCGTGCTTACCGCGGTGCGGATGCAAATAAACCGCACCGTCATCAGCATTGAAGAATGCCGTCTGGGGCTTACGGTATCGTATCGGATTGCGATGCATCTGGGCAATACGGTATATCGGTCGCGGGGGGAGACCGGCACGATTATTTCCGATTCAATAAATTCACTCTACCATTTAGGTCAGAAATTCGCCAGGCCGGGAGACCTGCTGCTCACCGAAGAGATGGAGCGTTTCATCCCCGCCGGCATCAGAGACCTCTTCGTCAATACCGGGGTCTATGAAGGAAGGTGTATCTATAAATTCGTGCTGTGAACAGATTATGCTGAGTTTTGTAAAATTTTTCCACTGAGAGGAAGCCATGGAATTGAAGGAAGCCATTTTTACAAGAAGAAGCATCCGGAGATTCACGGATGATGTAGTCTCGGATGATGACATCCGTGAAATGCTCGATGCAGCTCGGTTCGCGCCCTCGTGGGCAAATGTGCAGCCGTGGGAATTTATCGTGGTGAGAGATAAAACGCTCATTGAAAAAATAACCGAAACGTACTCGCCGAACAACCCCGCTCGAAAATGCTCGCTTGCGTGTTCAGCGCTCATTGTGGTGTGCGCGAAAGTGCATCTCTCCGGATACAAGGAAGGCGCGCCGGTGACAAGGTTCGACAGCTGGCATATGTTCGATGTGGGGATGGCGGTGCAGAACCTGTGCCTGCGCGCGCACGATCTGGGACTGGGCACGGTGGTAGTAGGTTTTATGAATCATGATGAATGCCGCCGCATTCTCGATGTTCCCGCCGGGTATGATGTGGTGGTTGCTGTTCCCGTGGGCAAACCCGCGGTGGCCGGCAAAGAAGGACCACCCAGAAAACCACTTTCGGAAATCGTACACCTGAACAGATTCGGTTCGCGCATGATGTAGATTTGTAACGGAATTGCTCGGCAAAGGCGGAATTATTGTCCTTCATTCGGAGATGAAATGTCAGATCACGAAAAAAGAAAAGAGGCAATATTCAACGGCGCGTTTCCCATGCGATTGTGCCTGAAAGCGTTGATTATCGTAATTTCAGTTTTCTTTCCGTTTCTGGCGCATGCTCTTTCTGAGCCGTTTGTCCTGAATGATGGTTGTAGCGGAAAGCCTCTCGGAGTTCATCTTGAATACTTGATTGACGAAAGCGCGCGCCTTGAATTGAAGGATATTCTACGTGAAGATATTGGTCTGCAATTTTTGCCGGTAAACAAAGAATATCCGAGTTTCGGATATTCTCATTCGGCATTCTGGTTCAGACTGAAAGTTCACAATCCCTTTCCGCAGAGCAGGAAGTGGATACTGGAGTATAATTATCCCATCATCGACCTGGTCGAGGTGTTTCTGCCCGGACCGGATGGGTTTATCCGCCACCAGGGCGGTGATAGCGTCCCCTTTTCTTCGAGGGAAATTAAGTGCCGCAGCATTGCCTTTCCCGTGATTCAACCTCCCGGAGAATCGACAATCTATCTTCGCGTGAAATCCGAAGGTTCAATTACTGTTCCCTTAGAAGCGTATGAACCGGAAGATTTCAGCAGGCGCATACAACGGGAGCTGGCGCTATTGTTTTTACATTACGGAATTATGTTCGCGCTTTTTATCTACAATCTCTTCATTTTCCTGTCATACCGGGAAAAAAGCTATCTTTTTCTTTCGCTGTTCCTTGCGGCGGTCACCTTTTTTTCAATGGCACAGAACGGCATTTCGTTTCAATTCCTCTGGCCGAACGCTGTCCGGTGGTCGAATATTTCAAACCCGTTTTTTCTGTTTCTCACTGTTGTCTTTGCGCTGGCGTTTTCACGTGCCTTTTTGCAGATGAAATCTGATATTCCACGGTTCGATACATTCGCGCGATATTTTATGTATCTCAACGCGCTGCTTTTAGCCTTTCCTTTTTTCGGTGATTATCACATCGCAACGCAACTTTCGACGGCGTTTGCGGGTGTTACCGTCTTATTTTTTATTGCAAGCGGTTTTATCCTGCTGTACAGAAGAAATCGTACAGCACTTTTTTTCATGTCCGCGTGGTCGGCTTTTATAGTTGGTGCTGCGCTCACTGCCCTCCGCGCGTTCGGCTTCACAACCAGCGGGATGATATCCATGTGGGGATATCAGGCGGGCGCTTCAATTATGGCGCTTCTTCTATCGTTTGGTGTTGCTGATCAGCTCAAGCGCCTCAGGCAGGAACGGGAGAGAGCCCTTGCCGCCTTGAAGGAATCGGAGGAGAAATATCGCGCCCTTGTAGAGAATGCGCGCGAAGGGATTTTGCTGATTGTCGATGGAGCCGTGCGATACGCAAACCGCTCTTTTATCGAGATGACCGGCTATTCGGAAAAGGAATTGTATTCGCTTGATGTTTTTAAGCAAATATTTCCTCCCGATACTGATGGTGCCAATCCCGTGCTTTCCAATTATCTCTCAAGGATTCAAGGAAATGCCGCGCCGGAACAATACGAGGCGCGCATCAGGAGTAAGGACGGGAGGGACGTTGATGTGTTCATTTCCGCTGTGGCGATAGCCGCGGAGGGTAAAACCGGAACTCTTTCGATAGTCACCAATATCTCAACGCTTAAAAAAGCGGAAAAGACTATTCTCCAGCAATTTGAGGAAATACACTCCCAATACGAGGAACTTGAAGCGCTCAACGAGGAATTGGTCAACACGCAAAACGAGCTTCTGGAAGCGAATGACAGTCTCGCAAAAGAGCGCGAAAAGCTTTCAATCACTCTGCGATCAATTGCGGATTCCGTGGTGACCACGGATATTGCCGGCACGATTACCTATATGAATCCGAGCGCGGAAAGGCTTACCGGATGCTTGCTTGAAAATGCTGAAGGCAAACGGTTTTCGGATATCTTTTCGTTGAATAAGATGCATTCCGACGCGGCTGTGGTAGATCCGGTGCATGAGATTGTCGCTGAGGGACATCTTGAAGCCAATAATATGCTACTCGGCGTGCCGGGGAGGGAATCGATTGTGGTGGAATTGAGCGGAGCGCCCCTCCGAGATAAGTCCGGAAACATCACCGGGGCGGTTTTGGCGCTTCGCGACATCACGGCGCGTCAAAAGCTTGAACAGGAAATCAGCAAAATAAACCGCCTTGAATCACTCGGAGTTCTTGCCGGAGGCATTGCCCACGACTTCAATAATCTTCTCACCGCAATTCTTGCGAATGCATCTATGGTGAAGACAAAAAAAACGATCGATGAAAAGTTCAATCGGATGATTTCGATGATTGAAAAAGCGGGAGAAAGGGCCGTCAATCTTACGCGGCAGCTGTTAACCTTCGCACGGGGAGGCGAGCCGGTTAAAAAATCGGTATCGATTATGGCATTGCTCCGGGAAAGCATAGAACTGACGCTGACGGGCTCGAATTGCCTTTGCGAGGTGGTCAATATAACCCCCGAGGCGGAACTCTGGCCCCTTGTGGTAGATCCCGGGCAGATTTCCCAGGTATTCAACAATTTGCTCATTAACGCAATCCAGGCAATGCCCTCAGGGGGAAATATCAAGGTGATGATTTCAAACTCAGGCGTCCCTGAAGGTCTGCCTCTCAGGGAAGGACGCTATGTGAGGATTGATTTTATTGATGAGGGCGAGGGGATTTCGGAGGAAAACATCGGAAAAATTTTCGATCCTTATTTTACTACCAAGGATCGCGGGTACGGCCTGGGCCTTGCCACCTGTTATTCCATCATAAAAAAACACGAGGGATATATTCACGTGCAGTCCCGGCCCGGAAGCGGAAGCACGTTTACGGTCTATCTTCCCTCGTATGAAGCAGCGGAAAAAGAAGGTAATCGGAAGAACGATGCGACAACGCCCAATGAAAAATACCGTGTGCTCCTGATGGATGATGAGGAGTATATACTCGATTCGCTTTCATCGATCCTCGAATCGTTTGGCCATGAGTGCGATACGGCGCGCGAAGGGCGGGAGGCATTGGAAAAATTCAAACTGTCGTTGCGGGAAGGGAAACCCTTTGATATTGTCATTATGGACCTCACAGTCCCCGGCGGGATGGGAGGGAAAGATGCGGCGGTTGAGTTCGGAAAAATAACGCCACGTCCCGTGCTTATTGTTTCAAGCGGATATTTTACCGATCCGGTGTTGGCGCGTCCAGGCGAGTACGGCTTTGACGGCGTCATTTTGAAGCCATATACGCGCGAAGAGGTGATGGCGGCAATTGGAATGGTGATGGAGCGAAAGTGAAATGAACATAAAACGTCAACATCTTTCTCGGTTCAGGTATGGACTGAAAGATAAATGACGGGAATAATCGTATTTCAGGAGGAATGTATGCGCATCATGACCTGTATCCTTGTAGTTATGGTTTCGATTGGCGGCCTTTTGGCGGATAGGCCTTCAGTGGTTTCGCTTCATGAAGAGATTCTGTCGCTGGCAAAGAAACGCCATGAGCTTACGGGAAAAAATCTTGAATTGCGTGCCCGGATGCTGGCAATTCTTAAACAGTACGAAAAAGTGCAGAGCGACGAACGCAAAGAAATGAAAGAAAAGCTTCAGCCTTTGCGCGAAGAGCTTCGGCGCAACCAGCAGGACATACGCGCCCTTTCAAAGTCAATCCAGGAAAAAAGGAAGATTTTGGCAGGACTGTTGAAGTCAGAAAAAATGCACCGGAAAGACAAAAAGGCTGAAGCGGCGGATGATGTATCGAATGTGGATTGATCACATTATTTCCAATCCGATAAGGACGATATCATCTTCGATTTCTGCGCCATTTCTGAAATTGTTTGCTTCGTGCAATATGGTATCCAGTGTTTCGCAAAGATCTTTTTTTAAACTTTTTTCGATGAGATGAACAAGCTCATTGAATCCCAACATCTTTTTTTCCGGGTTGGTCATTTCCGGCAGGCCGTCGGTGTACAGGAGAATACGATCGCCCGGCTGGAGTATGATGGATATTTCCTCGTATTTCGCATGATCGAATTTTCCCAGAATTGTTCCCCTGCAGCGAAGCATTTCAACTTTTCCGGTAGATTTCCATTGCATGATCGGATTGGGGTGCCCCCCCTTGGAAAAGGTGAACTGGATGGAACCGTCGTCGTTTGGTTTGGAGAAATATCCGTATATGGCGGTCACGAAATAGTGCGGCATGGTTTCGATGAGTTCCCGATTGAGATATTCAATGAATTCCCTGGGTCTCTGTCCGAATTGGCGGCAGGCCCGGTCCGCGGTGGCTTTTAAAAGCGAAAGGAAGAGCGCGGCAGATACCCCATGCCCGGAAACATCTCCGATGAATACTCCAAGGCCTCCTTCTTTCAAGGGCGTGAATGAAAAATAATCTCCTCCCACCGCGTCCACGGAAAAGTTTCTGTATTCGATGCGAATTTTTTCCGTGGTCGGAATCGAATTCGGCAAAAGTGCCTTCTGTATGATCTGCGCGTTTTTAAGGTCCCTTTCGATCATTTCAGTTCGCTTTCGCAGCATTTCTTCGCTGAGCCGGAGCGACTCCTCGGCGATTTTGCGATTGTGGGTTTCCATCGCAAGAGACGCAAAATCCGCGAGCGAAGCCGCAAATTGCTTTTCTTCGCTCGTCCATGTGCGGTTGGTTTCCCATTCTTCAATCGCGATGATCCCGATGGTATTCCCTCCGAGGCGAAACGATATGAGCACGAGCATGGTGACAGTTTGAATGTGTGAATAATCGGAAAGGAAGTTTAGATACGAATTTTCTTCGGTATCATTACGAATCTCGATAATTCGGAGTGCATCCAGAGCTTTGAGAACATTCGTATTTTTAGAGAAATCAAGTATTTTGCCCTCCGAATGAGTATTGTTCTTCGAATCAAAACGATCGTAGCATCGGGCGATATAATCTTCTTCGTTTTCAAAAAGCCAGATACTGCTGCCTGCAGCATTGAGATTGTGGCACGCAACCATGTTAATAGTCATAAACGCGGCGCGAACATCGCCCCGGTAAAGCGATTCATTTTTAGCAAGTTCTGTGAGGGCCATCTGCTGAAGTCGAAGGCGCATTTCATTTTCACGGATTTTTTCTTCTTCGATTTTTCGCTCTGTTACATCGCGGGAGATGGTAACGACACGTTCTCTCCCGTCGGAGAGGCTAAAAGTCCGCGAAGCACAGTCAAGCCAGCGCCACTGCCCGGACTTGCTTCGGAAGCGAAGCGTAAAATCCTGCACGCGTTCGCGCCAGACTCTCTCGGCTTCACTCTTGTCTTGGGGATGGACGAATTCAAAAAACTGGCGGCCAACGACTTCGCCGGGGGTATAGCCTAATATTTCCTGCACATTCGAACTGACATAGTTGTACCGCGCCTCCATATCCACTTCGCTGATGATATCGGAGCTGTTTTCCGTGAGCGATCGGTACCGCTCTTCGCTCTGTTTGAGGCGATCTTCAAACGCTTTTCGTTCGCTTATATTTCTGGCAATGCCGATAAATTCGAGGACATCCCCATTTTCAACAATGAGCTGAAGCGTCTGGCCAAACCAGACAGTTTCATTGCCGACCTGCACCGGAAATTCATAATATGTGAGTGGTTGCTTTTTTTTAAATTGGCGAAGATAGAAATATGCGACATTTTTCCTGTAGCGCGGATGGACAATATCGAAGCAATGGGTGCCAATTATATCTGAGGCTTTTAATTTTAAAGTCAAAAGAGTTGCCGGATTGACAAACGTGATTTTGCCGTCCGCATCGGCAAACCAGATGATATCCGCAGCGGTATTGACAAACTTTCGGAGGCGCTCTTCGCTTTGCCTGAGTTTTCGTTCAACTTCCTTGCGCTCGGTGATGTCGCGCACAATGCCCCGAAACCCGCTCGGTTTTCCACCATGCTGGCAAATCAGCGAAATTGACGTTTCTACGATGTGGCGGGTACCGTCAGCGGATATAATTTCCCAGTCAAAAGCTTTTTCGGAAATGCCGGTACGGAAGACCAGATTAAATGTTTTATAAACCTCTTTTGCGTTTTTATCATCCATGAATTCACGGTAATTCATTCCCCGCAAACGCTCAGCGCTATGCCCGATAATTTTCTGTAGAGCTTCGTTGAAAAACGTCAAATTGCCCGCGAGGTCGACTTCGAAAAAGCCGTCCTCGATGGTGTGGACTATCTGGCGGTATCGTTCCTCGCTTTCGATGAGCGCACTTACTGCAAGCATTCGTTCTTTTTTTTCTTCGCTGAGCACTTTTATTTTGCTAATATCTCGAGCGATGATGCCTAAGGCAGCTTTCCCATTTTTGCCGGAAAGCTTTTTTATAGAAAGATTTATAGGCGTGGTGCCTTCGGAGGTGAAAAGAATCGTATCGACGGCATCAATCCCGCAGCCGTTGCCGAGTGCTTTCCCAAGGTACATGGAGAATTGCGGAATCTTATTGCTGAGAACGCTGGCGATGTCTTTGTCTTTTAAAGAATTCTGTTCTTCGCCTAATATTCGTTCCGCTGCTTGATTTGAAAACAGAATTTTCTTATCGGCGCCCACAATGATTACCATATCAGGAATGTGGTTAAGAAGTTCGATTATCTCGCCGGAAAGTGTTTTTGTTGAAAACATAGTATCAATCATAATATAACAAATTGTGATAGTGGTACCCGGATGTATATTTACGAGCATGTACATCGGGTAGGACATGAAATTAGGATACTGATACTGAAGTATCTAATTTTAAAGTGCAACGAAGAAAATGCAAGAAAATTATTTATTTGATATAAGGGAACTTCTAAAAACTGTTTTTAAGGATGTTCCCTTGTGGGCACAGTATATAGGTAAAAACCGCTTTCTTTTGATGCTAATTTTAAGGATGAAAGCGGTTTTTAGATGTGCCCATAAATCTCCTATTTATCATGCATTCATAAAAAATTAATTATTGATGAAAAAAGGCTGCTTTTGTATTCTGGATAAAACTGTTTTCGATTGTGCTCATTTCTCCTGCTGGCAAAGCAGATGCATATGCGGTGATCATCATAACTCTCAAATCCTGGTAAGGAGCGAACTTATGAGCTACATTAAAGGTTCCACTCTCGAAAAGCTGATTCAAAAGCAGGTCAAGTACTGGGAGAACTATAAAAAAATCGAAGAAGCGAAAGAAGAGGAGAGCAGGCCGTTTATCACTATTTCGCGGGAATACGGCTGTGTGGTAAGCCCGCTTGCGAAACAGCTTGCAAAGTCACTCAATGATTTTGAAGGAATAGAAAACTGGGAAGCGTACGACAGAAATCTTCTTGAGGAAATCGTTAAGGATACGGGGGTATCCGAAAAGCTCATTGAAACCATCGACACGAAAAAGCGCGAAGAGATGACCGAGCTCATGAGGGGCTTTCTCACCGACTATCCTCCTCAGGTGACTGCCTACAAACAGTTGGTGAAGACAGTGCGCGGCCTCTGCATTCATGGAAGGGCGATCATTGTGGGAAGAGCGGGAGTGGTCATCACGCGTGGACTAAAGTACGGACTGCATGTGAGGTTTGTGGCGCCGCTATCCTACCGCATAAAGAAGATTATGGAAGTCGGTTCCTTTAAGGACAAACTCGAGGCAGAAAAGTTCGTTGAGAAAAAAGACCGGGAACGCCATGATTTTCTCAATCAGTATATCAGGTTCGATGCGGAAAATCCCGCTTCATACGATATCACCATAAACGTGGCGCGATTTACCGATCAGGAAATAATCGAATCGATTATTGGTGCATTACAATCGAAAGGGTATCTAAGCAAATAACAGTTATTCTACAATTTCATGATTTTACGAAAGAAAATGCCCCGATAGCGGGGCATTTTTAATTGTGAACATCAGAAGATATTATACATTGGTTTCTGTTAAAAATCTCCTATCTGTATAAATTTACATAAATGTAACAGAAAGGCATTCCTTTTCATTGATTGAATACAGCATAGAATATTTGCTTGTATGGTGATGTGATATATTATGCTACGATTGAGGCAGATTAAGGGGAATACGCTACGGAGGATAACTACGAAATGTCCGCAGTGCAACGAATAAAGGGACTGTATTCGAACGAGCATGAACACGATTCCTGCGGAATCGGTTTTGTGGCGCATATCAAAGGGAAAAAATCCCATGAGATAGTCCGCCGGGGGCTCGAAGTGCTCGAACGAATGGAGCATCGGGGGGCTGAGAGCGCAGATAACCGAACCGGCGATGGCGCGGGCATCATGCTGCAGATTCCGCATCAGTTCTACTCAGAACAAATCGAGAACCTTCCGGATGAAGGCAGCTATGGAACAGGGCTGGTTTTTTTCCCGAAAAACACCATCGTGCAAAGTTCGCTCCGGCAGATATTTGAATCGGTACTTGTGAACATGCGCCTTCGCATCATAGGCTGGAGGGATGTTGATGTCGATAGCTCTGTCCCGGGAGAGATAGCAAAACAATCAGAACCGAGGATTCTTCAACTATTTATTGCTGATGCGGATGGCGCATCGAATGAAGCGCTTGAAAGGAAACTCTTTCTTGCAAGGAAAATTGCCGAACAAAATATCCGCACCTCTGAAATTGCGGACAAGGAAGATTTTTACATCGTATCCCTTTCTTCAAAGACGATTGTGTATAAAGGCATGTTCATGCCGCACCAGCTCAGGAAATACTATCGCGATCTTCAAGATGAAAGGCTTACCAGCGCCATTGCGATGGTGCATTCCAGATTCAGCACCAACACATTTCCTGCCTGGGGTCTTGCACAGCCTTTCCGTATTATTTCGCACAACGGAGAGATCAATACCATCAAGGGCAATCGCTTCTGGATGTCGGCGCGGGAATCGGATTTCAGATCGGATTTATTTGGCGAGTCGATAACGTATGCTCTTCCCGTCATTGAGCCAGAGAAAAGCGATTCCGCTTCGCTCGATAATGCTATTGAATTTCTTGTGATGGCGGGACGCACGCTCCCGCATACCCTTATGATGCTCATTCCCGAATCATGGAACGATAAGAATCCAATTCCGCAGGAATTGAAATATTTTTATGAATATCATGCCGCGTTTATGGAGCCCTGGGATGGCCCTGCGAGCATTGTCTTCTGCGACGGGCGATTCGTGGGCGGAACGCTCGACCGAAACGGGCTTCGCCCTTCCCGATATGTCATCACCAAAAACGATATCATCGTCATGGGTTCGGAAGTCGGCGTGCAGGACTTCCGTGCCGATGAAGTGCGCGCGAAGGGGCGTCTTATGCCCGGCAAACTGCTCCTGGTGGACACGAAGGAAGGCAGAATAATCCCCGATAAAGAAATCAAGCAGGAGATGTCCCGGCAGAAACCGTACACGCAGTGGGTTGAGGAAAACAGGGTGCTGTTCGAGAATATTCCCTATGCCGGCGAGGGGAGCGAGGAGATGTCGCAGGATGCCCTGTTGCGGTTGCAACTCATGCATGGATATACGAGAGAAGATGTTGAACTGATTATTAAAACCACTGCCGAGACCGCACAGGAACCCACAAGTTCAATGGGCACCGATACCCCGCTTGCTGCGCTGTCCGATAAACCCCAGCGCCTTTTCAATTATTTCAAACAGGCGTTTGCCCAGGTGACCAATCCTCCTATCGACTCGGTCCGTGAGGATCTGGTGATGACACTGACGAGTTTTATGGGAAGACAGCTAAACCTCCTGGATGAAACGCCGGAGCATTGCAGGATGATAAAGTTCCTGCGACCGATTTTCCGCAACAGCGATGTGGAAAAGCTGCGGCACTATCAGAATCCGGATTTCAAAGCCGTTACCATTCCCATCGTGTTCCCTGCTTCAAACGACGCCCATTGCCTTTCCGATGCTATGGACGAGATTTGCGCCGAAGCGGAGAAGGTCATTGATGCGGGGCATACCATAATTATTTTATCCGATAAAAAAGCAGATGCGACGAATGCGCCCATCCCCTCGCTTCTGGCGTGCGCGGGAGTACATCATCATCTGATTCGCGTAAAGAAGCGTACCAGAGCCGCGCTTGTGATTGAAACTGCTGAGGCGCGCGAAGTGATGCACATGGCGCTACTCTTTGGATATGGTGCTGATGCCGTTAACCCCTATGGAGCAATCGCCACCATCCGCAACCTTCATCGCGGGCAGTATTTCCCGAAAGAGATGAGCTATGATAAAGCCGTGGAGAATTTCATCAAGGCAAATGAAAAAGCTTTGTTGAAAGTGCTTTCCAAAATGGGAATCTCCACTCTCCGCAGTTACCGCGGCGCGCAGGTTTTTGAGGCGATCGGCCTTGGCAATGAGGTAATTGAAAAATATTTCACCGGCACGCCTTCTCGCATAGGCGGAATCGGGGTGCAGGAAATCGCGCGGGAAGCCCTCATGTCGCACCGTGCCGCGTTTGATGATGATACTCGGGTACTTCCATCCGAAGGCGTATATGCGTACAGAAAATACGGCGAGAAGCATTCCTGGAATCCCGTGACCATACATCTTCTGCAATGGGCGGTGCGCACGGGGGATTATCAAAAATTTAAGGAATTCAGCGCAGCCGTAAACGGTGATAATTCCAGGCCGCATGTGATCCGCGGGCTTTTCGAATTTTCCGATAGAGAACCCATACCGATTGAGGAAGTGGAGCCGGTTGAAACGATTATGAAACGCCTCACCACAGGAGCGATGTCGTTTGGCTCAATCAGTAAAGAGGCCCATGAAACCATTGCAATTGCCATGAATACAATCGGAGGGCGGAGCAACTCAGGCGAAGGGGGAGAAGATCCGGAACGATATGTGCCAAAAAGCGACGGCACGTTTTCCCGAAGCGCTATCAAACAGGTTGCGTCGGGGAGATTCGGCGTCACGAGCGCCTATCTGGCGCATGCCGATGAATTGCAGATAAAAATGGCACAGGGAGCAAAACCGGGAGAAGGAGGGCAGTTGCCGGGCCATAAGGTCGATAAGATCATCGCTAAAACCCGCCATTCGACTCCCGGCGTCACGCTCATATCGCCGCCGCCGCACCACGATATCTATTCGATTGAAGACCTGGCGGAACTCATTTTTGATTTAAAAAATGCAAACCCCAATGCCCGCATCAGCGTGAAGCTCGTTTCCGAAACGGGCGTGGGCACGGTTGCGGCGGGTGTGGCAAAAGCGCATGCGGACAATATTCTCATCAGCGGCTATGATGGCGGTACGGGTGCAAGCCCGTTGAGTTCCATCAAACATGCGGGGATTCCCTGGGAAATTGGTCTATCAGAAACGCATCAGACGCTGGTCGCGAACAAACTTCGCGGACGGGTTCGCCTTCAAACCGATGGCCAGCTTAAAACCGGAAGGGATGTGGTGATCGCGGCGATTCTGGGGGCGGAGGAGTTTGGCTTCGGCACCGCGACGCTTATTTCCCTCGGTTGTGTGATGATGCGCAAGTGTCACATGAATACCTGCCCGGTCGGCGTAGCAACGCAGGATCCGCAACTCCGTAAGCGTTTTCGCGGGAAGCCCGAACACGTAGTGAACTTCTTTACCTTCATTGCGAGAGAGGTGCGGGAACTGATGGCGTCGCTGGGAATCAGAAAATTTGACGATCTCATTGGGCGCACGGAACTTCTCAAAGCGCGGGAGACGAGCCACTGGAAAGCGCGATTTTTGAATCTTTCATCGCTCGTATATCGAAATGATAGCGTCGCTGATTCGGCGCGATACTGCGTGGAAAAGCAAGTGCATAAAATCGACCGCGTGATTGACCGAACGCTTGTTGAAAAGGCGATGCCGGTGATCAAAGGTGAAACCGGCGCGAAATTGTACGTGGAGATGCCCATCAAAAACACCGACCGCGCCACAGGGGCGATGCTTTCCTATTATATTTCGAAAAAATACGGCGATGATGGTCTTCCTGATGATACCATCGAATGCGTTTTCAGGGGAAGCGCTGGGCAAAGCTTCGGAGCGTTTTTAACCAGAGGTATCACTTTCAGGCTCGAAGGAGACGCGAACGACTACTTCGGAAAAGGCCTTTCAGGAGGAAAGCTTATTGTGCATCCTCCCGACGGCTCCGATTTCTCTGCCGATGAAAACATCATCGTGGGAAACACGGTGCTGTATGGTGCAACCAGCGGTGAGGCATACATCCGGGGCATTGCGGGCGAGCGCTTCTGCGTGCGCAACAGCAATGCCATCGCGGTGGTTGAAGGAACGGGCGATCATTGTGCCGAATACATGACCGGTGGTAGAATTTTAGTGCTGGGGAGAGTCGGCAGAAACTTCGCCGCAGGGATGAGCGGCGGCATCGCGTATGTGCTCGACGTTGACGGAAATTTCGACTACTTCTGCAATAAAGGCATGGTTGATTTATCGCCTGTCCGCGATTTTGAAGATCAGGATTTCATCATCGAGCTTTTACGCAAGCACTACAGATACACCGGAAGCGCCATCGCAGAAAGGATACTCAGGGAATGGCATGCATACGTGCCGAACTTTGTCAAAGTCATTCCGTTTGAATACAAGCGCGCGCTGCAGGAACTGATGATCGAGCAGATTGAGCTTAAGCTCAAAAGAATCCGTGAAGAAGAACAACTGGAGGTGCATGCCTGATGGGAGATCCAAAAGGCTTTTTGAATATTCAACGCGTGGAATCCGGATATCGCCCGGTTGAGGAGCGGATAAGCGATTATTCCGAAGTGGAGAAACTTCTTTCGGATGATGAGCGCCGCCTTCAGGCCTCGCGGTGCATGGACTGCGGCGTGCCGTTTTGCCATTGGGGATGCCCAGTGAGCAATATCATGCCGGAATGGCAGGATATGATGTACCGCGGCAGATGGAAGGAAGCGTATGATATTCTTTCATCAACAAATAATTTTCCGGAATTCACCGGACGCGTTTGTCCCGCTCCCTGCGAAGCTTCCTGCGTGCTGTCGATCAATGACGCGCCGGTGACCATCAGGCAAAATGAGCTGGCGGTGGCGGAAAAAGCGTTTGCGGAAGGATACGTGAAATCGCGCCCACCAAAAAAAAGAACCGGGAAAAAGGTTGCGGTCATCGGAAGCGGGCCCGCGGGACTTGCCTGCGCCGATCTGCTGAATAAAAAAGGGCACAGTGCGGTGCTCTTTGAAAGCGCGGATTCGGTGGGCGGATATCTCAGGTTCGGCATTCCCGATTTCAAACTGGACAAGCGCGTAATTGACCGTCGGGTAAATTTGCTTGTGGAAGAGGGGCTGGAAATACGGACTGGCGTTGAAGTGGGAAAGGAAATTTCCGTTTCTGAGCTTCGAAGGAATTTTGACGCGGTATGCCTGACAATCGGAGCTCGGGAAGCGCGCGATCTATCCGTGGAAGGGCGCGAACTCGAGGGGATATATCAGGCGCTGGTGTATCTTGAACAGCAAAACAGAAGCGTGCGCGGGGAAAAGATACCTGAAAGCTGCATCATCAATGCCTACAATAAAAACGTGGTGGTGATCGGCGGCGGCGATACGGGATCGGACTGCGTGGGCTCTGCAAACCGGCAGGGGGCGCTTCGCGTCACCCAGATAGAGATTCTTCCAATGCCGCCTGCGAAGCGATCCGAAAGCGAACCCTGGCCGCTGTGGCCGAAGGTTCTCAAAACATCGAGTTCCCATGAAGAGGGGTGCGAGAGGCTGTGGAATGTTCAGACGAAACGCTTCAGGGGATCAAACGGGAAGGTTTGTGCGGTTGAGTGCGTGAAGGTAAACTGGGAAAAAAATGCTGCCGGAGCTATGGTTCCGGTGCCTGTACCGGGAAGCGTTTTTGAACTCAAAGCGGAAACGGTGGTGCTGGCGCTCGGATTTTTGCATATTAAACAAAACGGGTTGGTTAAGGATTTCGGCGTGTCGCTCAACGCTGCGGGCAACATCGCCACGAATGAAACCATGATGACCGATGTTGCGGGTGTCTTCGCCGCTGGAGACGCGGTTCGCGGCGCTTCGCTGGTGGTGTGGGCCATTCACCAGGGACGCGAAGCCGCGAAGCACATCGACATGTATCTTGCATCAACCTGAGGCAAGATACACGTACCTTTGCGCTTCGGCAATCGGATTTTCCGGATGAAGCACCAGGGGATCGATGCCGAGACGCATGAGGCGCCTGCGCATGAAGTCAATATGCGATGCGCGCGCGGGGCAGGAACCGTCGTCGATAAAAATAACGGTTTCAATGCCATAGGATCCTGCAAGCATATAGAGTAGCTCAAACCTCGATTCAGCGCTTCGAAGACACGGGCAGAACGGCCTGAAAGAAAACGCGTTGATGATTTCATCGTAGAGATAATTCGCCACTGTGTTGTAGGAAAGATCGAAGCTCCGTCTGCCGCCGCACATATCGTCCTCGACAATAAGAAAACCCGCTTTTTCCAGATCGTCCGGCGACATACCGCTGGTGCGGCATCGTCCGAAGATGAGTGCGGGAATCGGCGTGCCTTCAAAACGCGAAGAATAATCGTTCAGCTCATTCAGCATCGATGATACTAAGGGAATCACATGCTCCGGCGGAAGGGCAAGCGATGCCGAAAAAATCACTGCAAGATCAGCGCTGGAAAGAGCATCCGGTTTTTCGCGGCGCAAAAGCGTAATACCGCGCACCAGGCGGCGAAGCGTGGCATACTTCTCGGCCGAGGAACGTAGTTCGGCAACAGGTATCGCACAAGCCTTTCCTTTTATTGTCGAAAGAACTTCTCCGATCAGCATTTTCCATGAGGAAAGGGAATTGTCGCCGTACGTGGCGGGAATTGCATCTACAGGTATTGCTGGAATTGTGTTATTGCTGTTTGAAAGCGCAAAGCAGCAGCTTTCAGGTGTGATTATCACATCGGGAATGGTTTGAAAATCAGGGTGATGTTCCAATCCGGGCGGCATAATAAAAGGATGGATGCCGCATGCGCGAAGTATCTCGAACGGAAGAAAATCGCACGGAAGGCATGCCATCATCATTCCTGTCTCACGCTTCATTTCAAAAAGAAGTTCAGGAATACTGGCAAGATCCCGTTTAAGTGATGAAATAATCGAAATGATGGTATCTTTTGACATGGCACACTCCCGCCTCAGATACAAAAATACAAAGCGCGAAATTCCTCAAGACAAAAAGAAAAAAAATGAGAGGTGGGGAACCTCTCATAGCAAGGGTAGTGTATATGAAAGGGCGTCAGTATAAAAAATCCTGCAAATGGGAAAATTTCTTCTTAATTTTGTTCATCGCGCGCGATTCAATCTGCCGGACGGTCTCGGCCGAAACGCCGAACTCATCTCCCAGTTCTTTAAGGGTGACGGGTCTGTCATCGTCGAAGCCGAAGCGCATTCTGAGAATTTTCTTTTCATTGTCAAGAAGGGAATTCATTGCGCTTTCGAGCTCTTCCTTCAGCTCATTGCGGGTGACATGGTAGTCGGGCGAAAGAGCCGTTACGTCTTCCACCACTTCCATGAGGCTGAAGTCGGTGTCGTTAAGCGGATGTTCAAGGGATACCGTCGGCTGGAACACTTCCTGGATATCGCGCACCTCTTTTTCGTGAACCCCTAAAAGCTCCGCCAGCTCGATTGACGTGGGCTCATGGCCGCTTTCGCTTAAAAGAAGTTCCCGGGCTTTGTTGATTTTTTTATGAAGATCGCCTTTGCGTATAGGAACCCGTATCGCTCTGCTGCGCTTTGCGATGAAGCGGGTGATGTAGTGTTTGATCCAGTACGACGCGTACGTGGAAAAACGGCACCCCATCTTCGGATCGAATTTTTCTGCAGCTCGAATAAGACCAAGGTTTCCTTCCTGGACTAAATCGATGATGGAAGGCTCAAGGGAGGTATAGTTTTTCGCAATCTTCACCACGAGGCGCAGATTGGAATTTATGAGCTTTTCCTTCGCTTGTTCATCGCCCTGGCATTTGGATTTGGCCAGCCGTACCTCTTCTTCCTGAGTGAGAAGGGCAATTTTATTAATCGAAGAAAAATAGTTCTGCAATTCAGTTTGACTGCTCGCATGTTCTTTTCTCATTCCGTTAACCTCGAAACAGCCGTAATAACTGTATTATGAGCAATAAACGTGCCAGGTTTATTCAGAAAAGAAAAAAATTTATGTATGCCGGAAATATTATTACAATAAATAATTATTGAACAATAAATTATTATACTTTTATATCAACGGTCAGGGCATGTTTGGGAGTAAGACGTATACGGTTAAGAACGAACATGCTTTTTAAGGAAATCATAATTCACATATTGTATTATTTGTATATATTAATTAAAATATATTTTCTTTTATCTGAATAATTTTATTTTTTTGTAATATGATCAATTTATGAAATTTTATTGTAAGCTATATGTCTGTGTGGTATATTGGTGTTTGTTGAAAGGTAGATTTAAAAGAAATATTTAACATTTTTGTAATAATAGACCCGATTGGTTGTACAATCAGCTAAACAAAAATTGCGCGATATATCTAATATGGGTAAAAATTACACATGTCAAAATTTGATATGTGTAAAATTATTATACATAAGTGTAATTTTTTCTAACAAAAAGAGTGGGAATGGCGCTAGTATTTGCGGAGGGTTCTGTAGCGGTATGGTGCCGCACTTCGTAGGTAGGATAAGCCAAGGCGAAGCTGTCCTTCACCCGAAGATGCCGGTTGTAGATTTTGGGATATTTTGGATTGTGTTAACGGACGAATTCTGCGGCTAATAGCTCTGGATCGCTGGGTAATCCCCACCAGATATGAAATACCGTCGCTTCTTCTATACATTTATCGTAAATTGCACAGTTTTTGTAGGGATAAGAATCCACTTCCTCATCATACGCACCGCTTTCAATGCGCTCCACCAGTTCGGGAAGATACGCCAGCACCGCTATCGCGATCACATGCGAAATCGACCTTCTGAAAAACCTCCGCATATCGTTACAATAATCATACTCCCTTTGAAGGAATTTCACTTTTACACGTAATTTTGGTATTGGCATGCCGTCGCCATCCAGGCGCTTCTGGTATTCGATTCTTCCGTGCTCCCTTTCGTACTTTGCGTGATGCCGCATTGCGTAGCGCATCACCGCGATGATCAAATCAATCATTGTCCATCCGGTGCGCTTCTCGGCCTCTTTGAGCATCATCAGCACTTCCTTTGTCATCATGTATGTAGTTTTGATCATGGTTCGACCTCCATTGAATAAAATACCAATTACACATTCTGCATAATAGCACTACATATGTATAGTATTTTTTCAAGTAAAATTTTCCTATTTTTCCGGTTTTTTGGCACGCGGCTTATGTGCAATTGGGAAAATCGCATAGGTCATTGCGTCAGCAGATATTTTGCCGGAATAAATTGTAGAAAAAAATGATTGATTTTAATTCAGTTTCATAATTGTGATACAGAAATGATGCAGCCGATGAATGTTGTTCATTGGCCGGCGCACTTCACTGAGACCTACATAAGCCTCTTCTCTCTGATCTGCGCGAAAAATCATTTTTCACGATCATCTATATCGGGAAAAAATTTAATTTTTCAAGGAGGAATTCTCATGAAGAGATTTCTTTTGATTGCCGTGCCTTTGTGCGCGTTGGTAATGCTTTTCTCCCTGGTGTCATTTTCTCAGACTATTTCGGAAGGCCAGGGCGAAAGCGATGAAAACCCCGTGGTGTCGTATGAATTCGAGCAGGGAGATGTGCTGGCTACCACCGATGATGAATTGTGGCAGATCGGAAAAATAATGGAAGAAGGCGGCAAGGGGAAAGACCGCGAATTGAAAGTGCTGTTTGCCAATGGTGAAGAAGCCTGGGTGAAGCCCGCCTATGTGAAAAAGTCCGTTTCAATGATCAAGCGCAATGAACTGCGTGTCGGCAGTGCGGTGTTTTATACCACTTCTCAGCCGGGCGATTTTACAAACCACTCCATTCGCTTTGTGTCGTTCCGCAAAGGGAAAATCACCAGCATCGGCAAGCTTCACAGGGATGTCATCACGGTAAACAGCGATGAGGTGAACTGGAAGACCCAGGTGGTGATGGCGAAATAACATTATTTGATTGTAAGAATGAAGAATATCTTCAATGCAATGCCGGCTCGTCTGTGGTCATAATTTAGCCTTATTGTAAGGCCGTAGAAGTGCCGGCCTTTTTATATTCGCATAAATTCTTTGACATTTCAGCACTAACCTTGAAATTTCTTCATAGAAAACTTGAAAGACAGAAAAAATTTTTTATTTTCCGGGAAAAAAATATCGAATACGTAGGTTTTATTTTATATCTTTTAAATAGAATAAAACTAAGAAAACATTTAAAAATCATTTTTACAGATGCTCCCTCATGGGCACATTATATAAGAAAAACCGCTTTCTTGATGCTAATTAAATGAAAGCGGTTTTTAGAGCAGGTGCCCATAATACCGAAAAATCCGGAGGTTCGATATGGCACTGAAAAAAGTAGGCATTCTCACAGGCGGCGGCGATTGCTCTGGCTTAAACGCTGTCATCCGCGGCGTGACAAGAGCAGCAATAATCGGTTCCGGTGCAAAAGTTATTGGCATCGAAGGAGGATTTGAAGGCCTCATCACCGGGCAAACGGAAGAGCTGACCGTGCGCAACACGCGCGATATTCTCACGCTCGGCGGCACCATCTTAGGCACCACCAATAAAGGAAATCCATTCGAATACCGGCAGCTTGCACCTGATGGTTCGATCACGGTGAGCGATTATTCCGACAAAGCACTTGAGACGTATAAAAAGCTTGAGCTCGATTGCCTTTTTGTGGTTGGGGGTGAAGGCACGCTCGAGATCGGGTACAAGTTTCAAAAGAAAGGCGCGAAGGTGATCGGCATTCCCAAGACGATCGATAACGATCTTGAAGGCACGGACTATACATTCGGATATCAAACGGCCGTCGAGGTTGCCTGTGACGCGCTTGACCGGCTTCAAACCACGGGCAAAAGCCATCAGCGCGTGATGATCCTCGAAGTGATGGGGCGCACGGCCGGCTGGATTGCCCTTGAAGCGGGCATCGCTGGAGGAGCGCATATTATTTTGATTCCTGAAATTCCCTACAGTATCGACCGCGTTGTTGAAAAAATAAAACTGCGCGCGGAAGGCGGAAGCCCGTTTAGCATTATTGTCGTCGCTGAAGGCGCAAAGGAAGAGGGCGGCGATGTCATCACGCAGGCGTCCGCTACCACGCGACTACAGGGTGTCCCTCAGCTTGGCGGCGTGGGCGCATACCTGGCGGAGCAGATAAAAAAGCGCGTTGACCTTGAGGTGCGCTGCACGGTGCTGGGACACATCCAGCGGGGAGGATCGCCCTGCGCATTTGACCGTGTGCTTGGCACAAGGCTTGGAAGTGAAGCAGTCCGCGCGGCAGAGGAAGGAAAATTTGGAGTGATGGTTGCGCTGCGAACGCCTGATATCATGCTGGTGCCGCTTTCACAGCTTGCGGGGAAAGTGCGCCGTGTGCCCCCGGACTCACAGCTCATACGAAGCGCAGAAGCCATCGGCATCAGCATGGGACGGTAGATATTACACGAAAAAGTTCTTGACCTTGATGTCTTAACCGGGGTGTATAAGTCATCTTTGGGAGATTGTTTTGTCAGCTATAACACAAGAGGAGAGAAAACTATGAGAAGAATCTTTGTGGTTCTCTGTATGCTGATCCTGAGCGTGGTGATTGTGGCATGTTCAAAAACTCCAGATGGAGATATCATTACGCTATCCTACAGCATTTTTTTCCCGGCGACTCACGAGCAGTGCATTGCGGGTATAAACTGGGCGAAGGAAATCGAAGCAAAAACGAATGGAAGGGTGAAGATAAATGTGTTTCCAGGCGGCACGCTTGCCAAGGCTGAAGAAACGTATAACGGCGTGGTGAGCGGAATTGCCGATATAGGGATGTCGTGCTTTGCGTACACCCGCGGCAGATTTCCTGTTATGGAAGCCGTCGACCTCCCGATTGGATATCCCAGCGGCAAAATTGCCACGATTGTGGCAAACGAATTTTTGAAGGCGATGAATCCGAAAGAACTTGAAGAAGTCAAGGTTTTGCTAATCCACGCGCATGGCCCAGGGCTTTTGCACACGAAGCGTCCCGTGAAAAAACTTGAAGATATGAAGGGCATGAAAGTTCGCTCGACGGGCCTCAGCGCGAAGGTGGTTTCGGCCCTTGGTGGCGCGCCGGTTGCGATGCCGCAGGGAGCCACCTATGAAGCGCTTCAAAAAGGCGTGGTTGACGGAACATTCGCGCCAATTGAGACTCTCAAGGGCTGGAAACAAGCCGAAGTGGTGAAGTACACCACCGCATGCGATAAAATCGGCTACACCACGGCCATGTACGTGGTGATGAATAAGAAAAAATGGGATTCACTTCCCGAAGACATAAAGGCCGTGTTTACCGAGGTGAGTAACCGATGGATTTCGATACACGGCGAAACCTGGGATAGGGTTGATGCAGAGGGAAAAAAATTCACCATCGGCCTTGGCAATGAGATTATAACGCTGTCCAATGAAGAAAGCGAGCGCTGGGTAAAAGCGGTAAAGCCTGTGCTCGATGCCTATGTGAAGGAAATGGCATCCAAAAAACTTCCCGGTGAAAAAGCAATTTCGCTTTTGCGCGAGCTCATAGCGAAAAACTCTAAGTAGATGGGCTGTTTTTTAGGAAGAATGCAACCGGAAAGAAATAATGCTGAAATTTGAACGGTATCTTGCGGTTTTCAGCGACCGGCTCAATGTGCTGGCCGCACTTGCGATGATTTTTGTGATGCTTTTGACTGTCGCCGATGTCATTTTGCGCAGGTTCATGCTGCCGGTGCCGGGCGCATACGACATTGTAAGCCTGGTCAGCTCTTTCATTATTTCCTTTTCTCTCGGATATACATCCGTCCAGAAGGGGCATATTGCTGTCGAGTTTCTTTTCGAAAAGCTTCCCGAACGCGCATCGCGCATCCTTTCGGCGATAAATGAATTAATTGCCTCTGTGTTTTTCGGCATTCTCGCCTGGCAGGCTCTTGCCTATGCGCTCAGGTCGATGGGCAGCGGCGAGGTATCCCCGACGATACGGCTTCCGTTTTTCCCATTCATCCTCGGCCTGGCGCTCGGATGCCTTTTGCTTTCCGTTATTCTTGCGGTGAATTGTATCAAAGAAACCGAAAAGGCGATACGGCGATGAACCCCACGACTGTCGGCATTCTTGGAATGGCAGCGCTTGTGCTTCTCATTTTCACGCGCATGCCGGTCGGTTTTCTCATGGCAATAATCGGCTTTCTTGGATTCGCGGCGGTCGTTTCCTGGGACGCGGCACTCAGGCTCATCGCAAACGACATGTTTTCCACTTTTTCATCGTACAATCTCACCGTCATTCCCCTGTTTGTGCTGATGGGACAACTTGCCTTCCATTCCGGCATCAGCAGCAGGCTTTTTGATGTGGCATATCGGTTTATCGGGAGACTTCCGGGGGGGCTTGCCATCGCGACCATCGGCGCGTGCGCCGGTTTTTCCGCGATCTGCGGCTCAACAAACGCTACCGCAGCCACCATGGCCGCGGCAACGCTTCCCGAAATGAAGCGCTACAACTACAAACCGGAACTGGCAACCGGCGTGGTCGCCGCCGGAGGAAGCCTGGGCATACTCATTCCGCCGAGTGTGGTTTTTATCGTGTATGGCATACTGACGGAACAATCGATCGGAAAGCTTTTCCTGGCAGGGATAGTTCCTGGAATATTGCTGACGATCATGTTTATGGTTTCAATCGTCATCTGGGTGCGCCTTAAACCGGAGCTCGGGCCGAAAGGAACAGCTTTTAGTTTTAAAGAAAAATTGACATCCCTTGCGGGGCTTGGAGAAGTTATTGTTCTTTTTTCGATGGTGATGGGCGGACTTTTCGCCGGCATATTCACGCCTACCGAGGCCGGAGCGATAGGCGCGTTCGGCACGCTCGTGATTTCCATGGTGCGAAAGAAACTGAGCGGGAGCGGTTTTGTCGCCGCGGTCAATGAAACCACGCGCATCACCTGCATGATAATGATGATAGTTGCGGGAGCAACCATCTTCGGGCATTTTCTGGCGGTGACGCGAATTCCTTTCGATATCGCCCACTGGATTGCCGGCTTCAATCTTCCGGGAGCGGTCATCATGCTCATGATGCTTGTGTTGTATTTCGTGGGGGGATGCTTCATAGATGCGCTGGCGCTGGTGATGCTCACCATCCCGATTTTTTATCCTGTCGTCACGCATCTGGGGTATGACCCCATCTGGTTCGGCGTAATCATTGTGCTCATCACCCAGATTGGAGTAATCACGCCGCCCGTGGGAGTAAATGTCTATGTGGTAAGCGGTGTCGCGCGCGATGTGCCGCTCCATGTGATCTTCAAAGGCGTCATTCCCATGCTCATCGCGCTGATTATTCTTACGCTGCTTCTCATCCCATTTCCGCAGATTGCCCTCTTCCTGCCATCACTTATACGCTAACTATGAGAAATGAATATTGACGCAAAAAAGCCGCATGCGGTATGCATACGGCTTTACATGGCAGTTCTGTTCTGGTACTTTACAACGCTGCGTCTTTAATGCCTTTGAGGACGCGCGCTTTGACAACTCTCCTGGCAGGTTTTGCTTTGAAAATCATCGGCTCTTTGGTAAATGGGTTGATGCCTTTGCGCTGGGGGACCGCCGGCTTTACGATAACCTGAAGTTTCGCGATGCCGGGAATGGTGACCTCGCCGGGGCCTTTTTTGCTGAGCTGTTTGGCGACGATTGTGTTAAGGGCGTCGAGCGCGGCGCTTGCCTGCTTTTTCGTCATGCCGGAAGATTGTGCGTGTTCAACGATTGCCTGCACAAGCTGGGATTTTGTGAGCTTGCCGTTTGCGGCGGTGTTCTTTTGTTTTGATGACTTTGAGTTTTTTTGAGTGGCCATTACTTTCCCTCTGTGATGGATATTTCGTTTGCGCTGAGATTTTTTCAGCAATTGAATTTTTGCGTGAGCGTTCCAGGCAGATGATCTCACATGACGGAATCGCGTATCCTGTTCGCCTTTTATCAAAGGCGTTTCGGCAGCGATATTTGTCAATAAGATATTGAAAAAAAGGCTTTTTTAAGGCGTTTTTTATGTTTTTTAATCCATGATGAATGTACTTTTCGGCAAGTGCAGATATATATGATTGAGAATGTTCACGCTGATGTATTTTTTTGTTGCGAAATTACAAATTGAGTGATGCGGTGCGGAAATGGAAAACATCGAACTTAAAGTCCCCGAAGAGTCACAGGGTGATCGCATCGATTGTTTTTGCGCGGCGGCGCTGGAGCTCGATTTCTCGCGCAATTTCATTCAAAAACTCATTCGAAAGAGCAACATCACCGTCAATGGAAAGGCAATCAGGCCGAACTATCGCGTGAAGCCGGATGATTGTATCGTCATACGCCTACCAGAGCCTGATTCACTTGACATCGTTCCGGAAGATGTGCCGTTTGACATTCTTTACGAGGATGACGATATTGCGGTAATCAACAAGCCCGCCGGACTTGTGGTGCATCCCGGCCCTGGAAACTGGACGGGGACGCTTGTAAATGGATTGATGTTTCGGCTGAAAAATCTATCCTCCGTGGGGGGAATTATCCGTCCCGGTATTGTGCACCGGCTCGACAAGGACACGGAAGGGGTGATGGTGGTCGCAAAAAACGATCTGGCGCACCAGAAGCTTTCGGAACAATTTACAGAAAGAAAGGTCGAAAAAATCTATGAGGCGATTGTCCTTGGCAAACCGCGCGAGGCGCACGGCATCATCGATCGGCCGATTGGAAGGCATCCCGTGTATCGCCATAAAATGACTGTTCTGGAGGGCGGGCGTGATGCGGTCACGGAATTCATCGTGAGAAAAATATGGAATACACCGGAAGGAGTCTTTTCGCTTCTGGAAATACTGCTTCATACCGGAAGGACGCATCAAATCCGCGTGCATCTTTCTTCTATGGGCATACCGATTGTGGCCGATCCCATGTATTCGAAAAAGCACGACCGATTCAAAGTTCCGTATCTTTTGCTGTCATCGCGCAAACTCGCGTTTTTTCATCCGGCGACTGGCGAGCGGATGTCATTTGAAATACCAAGGCCCGGACATATTGCCGATTTTGCAGATAAGCTTGAACTTCGTTCGGCTGCTGTGTAAAAATGAATTGACGCGTTCCTGACGGAATGTGCGTGTGAGAAATCCATACATAAGGAATGTGACTGTGCAAAAGAAGTGGAAATACCTATCGGTCATTGCGATCCTTCTCTGTAGCGTGCTTTACTTTTCGTGTGCCTATCGCTACGAAGAGGTGAGGATTCAGCGGCCATTATCAATGGAAAAAATATCTGAAGGGGCATCCTCCGAACGCAAAGGGGGAGCAAAAAGCGCCGTCCGACAAAAGATATTCCGGACAGGCTATTATGCGGTGGTGGGATCATCGAAACCTTTCTCTGTGATGAATGACCGCGGCGTGAAGAGCGCCCTTGAAGGTCGTTTCGTCGAAGCGGAACTGCTTTTCAAAGAGGCATTGAAAGATTATCCGGAATGCGCGCCCGCGATGAACAATTTAGGCGTGGTGTACGATATTTTCGGACGAAGAAAAGAAGCATTCGAGTGGTTTTCCCGCGCCTGCCTTATTGAACCCGAGAATGATGTGTTTCGGAAGAACTTCCTTTC
>CAKZSV010000005.1 GCA_937921485.1 uncultured bacterium | reverse complement strand
TTGAAATATTCTTTTCAAGTGCATGAATAACATGCGTCAGCTTTTCCGCAATTTCTTTCATTTTATAATATATATTGTGCGCATAAGGGAACATTCTTAAAAATGGTTTTTATGAGATGCCTTATATCATATATTTTTTTTCATGGTTTTGAGTTTTTTAAAAAAGCCATAATTTTTTACTTGCAGTAATACTATACATGTGTATTGTTGTTGATAATGCATATGCACAAAGAATATACCGTATGGAGGTCGAACCATGATAAAAACAACCTACATGATGACACAAGAGGTGTTATTGATGCTCAAAGACGCCGAGAAGCGCACCGGCTGGGCGATGATTGATCTCATCATTGCGGTGATGCGCTACGCAATGCGGCATCACGCAAAGTACGAAAGGGAGCATGGAAGGATTGCATACCAGAAGCGGTTGGACGGAGATGGCATGCCAATACCAAAATTCCGCGTGAAGGTAAAATTCCTTCAAAGGGAATATGATTATTTTAATGATATGCGGAGGTTTTATAGGAGGTCAATTTCGCATGTGATCGCTATTGCGGTATTGACCTATTTGCCCGAACTGGTGGAGCGCATTGAAAGCGGTGCGTATGATGATGAAGTGGATTCTTATCCCTACAAAAACTGTGCAATTTACGATAAATGTATAGAAGATGCGACGGTTTTTCACATCTGGTGGGGATTACCCTGCGACCCGGCGCTATTAGCCGCTGAATTTGCCCGTTAACATCATTGAAAATTTCCATATCCCTTCAACCGGTACTTCACCGGAAGGGAGAACTATGCTTTCGGTTCCCATTCATGTCCGGGAAGTCGCCGGATATGAAAATCGCATTTTAAAACAACCCCGAAATATTCCCGGCATCGTCAATATCGATGGAGAGCGCTGAAGGCTTTTTAGGAAGCCCCGGCATGGTCATGATTTTTCCTGTATAGGCTACCACAAATCCCGCTCCTGCTGAAACCCGGAAATTTGACACGGTAATGGTAAAGCCTTGTGGACGCCCGCTAAGTTCCGGATTGTCCGAAAGCGATGACTGCGTCTTTGCCATGCAGACGGGAAGATGTCCGAACCCGAGCGTTTCGATCTGCTGAAGCTGCTTTTCCGCTTCAGGAGTCAGTCTCACACCGTCGGCCCCGTATATCTCCGTGGCGATTGTTTCGATTTTTTTTCGAAGCGGCCAGTCGAGAGGATACAGAAACGCGAAGTCTGAATTCATTTCACACATCCGCGTGATTTCATCTGCAAGTTCAATGCCTCCATCACCGCCGGATTCGCGAAAATCGGTGATGAATGCGTTCAGGCCGTGCGTCGCGCACGCATCCCGGATTTTGTGCAGATCCTGGTCGCTGTCGCCGCGAAACCTGTTGATCGATATTGCCAGCGGCACATTGAAGCGCGCAACGTTTTCTGCATGCTTTATGATGTTTTCGATGCCGTGTTTTGCAAACGCGCGCGAGGTTACCACCAACACTGCCGCCGATGGGGTGAGATTCCCGTATCGGCATTTGATGTTGAAAAATTTTTCGGCGCCAAGGTCCGCGCCAAATCCTGCTTCGGTTACCACATAGTCCGCCAGCTTCAGCGCCATTTTCGTGGCGATGATGGTGTTGCATCCATGTGCGATATTGGCAAATGGCCCTCCGTGCACAAAGGCGGGAACGCCTTCGATGGACTGGACGAGGTTCGGCAGCAATGCATGTTTAAGCAGCGTGGCCATTGCTCCCTCAGCGCCGATTTCCCGCACCGCAACCGGCCGCCGTAGCGGAGTGTATCCGGCGATGATGCTGCCAAGCCGTTGCTTTAATTCTGAAAGCGAATTTGAAAGGCACAGGATTGCCATTATTTCCGATGATGCGGTAATGTCGAAGCCGTCCTCGCGCATCACGCCGTTGGCTCCTTTGCCTTCCATGCCCACGATGATGCTTCGAAGCGTGCGGTCGTTCATGTCGATGACGCGCCGCCAGACGATATCGCGCGGGTTGAGTTCCGGTTCATTTTTCTGGTGGATGTGATTGTCTATCACCGCGGCCAGAAGGTTGTGGGCGATGGAAACAGCGTGAATATCTCCCGTCAGATGCAGGTTGATTTCCTCCATGGGAAGCACCTGCGAATATCCGCCGCCCGCCGCACCTCCCTTCACGCCCATGCACGGGCCAAGCGATGGTTCGCGGACCGCAATCATCGCACGTTTTCCGATTTTTGCAAGCGCCTGCGCCAGGCCGATGGTGGTGGTGGTTTTTCCCTCGCCCATCGGTGTTGGCGTCATGGCCGTTACTAAGATGAGTTTGCCGTTCGTGGTTTCTTTCAGCCTGTCGAAAACATTCAGAGAAATTTTTGCGATATAATGCCCATGGGGTATGATTTCATCATCCGGAAGGCCTATTTTTTCAGCGATTTCATGAATAGGACGTATTTTCGTTTCGCGGGCGATGTCGATGTCGGATTTTATCACACTAATTATCCTTTTATTTTGTAAATGAATTAATGTTAGATTTTATGAGCGATTTCACATTTCAGGCGGGCCGAAGAGCCCGATTATTCCAAGGAGATTGTCCCGGGAAATGATATGTTGATTATACGCATCGAGTATTGCTTTGATGCCTGCCGATATGCTCACCCCGGGTTTTTCGTTTCCGGATCCATGTTCATCGCTGATGGTGGTGATGTCATCTTCGGAAACATTTTCCTTTTCCATTATTTCACGAATTAAGGATTCCCTATGTCCCGGAATAAAGAATTCCGTGTCGATTTCTCCCGTGAGACATTTTCCATCATCGTTAATTACAAGGGGACAGCCGAACGCGTAGGACAGGCCGAGTTTTTCTTTTAAATGTTCGATGAAAATGTCGAACGCGTTTGATGCAAGGACAATCCGGTATCCCATCGTTTTAAGTGTTTGCAAAAGCTCCATGGTGGCCGACGTAACAGCAGTCGCGCGTATGATGGTGTTAATGACGTCTTCCGGAAGCGATTCGAGAAACCTCGCGGCGTTTTTCATGCACACGTCTGGCTTATCTTTTGGATAAAATTTTCTAAGCTCCAATTCTTCAATGCCGCAGAGCTTCATGATTTCATTTCTTTCGGACGGCTTCATCATGCTTCGTGAGTAATTAAAAACGATAATTCTCTTTTTCTTGTTGAATACATCCTTTAATTGAAACATTGTGGCAATTTTCATGTTCGCCATTGTCTCTTTAAGTGTGCTCTTTAAATTTTCAACGGGAATCGTTGAGCGGCTTATGTCAACAAGAAGTTCCATGAGAAACACGCCCTCCCGCGCTATCATCTGTGAAAATTCAATATTGATTGAGTAGCGATGCAGTACTTTCGTGACGGCGGCGATGATGCCGGGGGCGTCATAGCCCAGAAGAATGAACAGAATATTATTTTTTCCGGGATCGCGAGGAACGGGGCGATAGGGATCCATGAAAAGCGTGAGTCCCGTATCGTCGGAAATTTTTTCAACCAATTTTTTAAATTCTTCGAGTGTGATATTTGATTCAGTTAGATCGGCTACCAGATCGATGATGAAAAGCCCGTGCATGACGTCCTGGCGCAAATCAACGATATTTCCCTTTGATGCTGCTATCGGCGAAGTTATTTTTTCAACAAGACCTATTGAGTCGCTGCCGAGCCCGTGAATAAGATAAAGCTTCGATGGTGCCATTGTTCCTCCGCACTTATTTTATTGTCTTTTATTTTTCAAGGAGCATTTCAAGATATGATCTCCTTTCAAATTCCGAAAGCCCGAATTCACGGGCAAGATTAAAAAGTTCATTTTCGATTGCTTCGCGGTCCTCCCCGATTTTTTCCAGTTCGACGAATGATCCGAGGTTTTCCACGCGATCGACGCAGATTGTGATGCCCCGCAGATCGAATACTGATCGTTCTTTATTGACACGGAGGACTTCTGTAAAGCCGAGCTTTTGTAAAATTACCTCCATGGCCGAGGGGTCAGAGATTTTCACCTCAGCTTCGAAACGGCTTTTGCTCCGAGTGCCGATTTTCGGGCCTTTGTACGTGAGTGCGGTATTTGTGCCTGCGGTGCGGACTCTGAGCGCTTCATCGCTTTTCGCGAAATCCCGTGAAGGATGATTGTAATACTGATCGCTTTCATGCGAGGTTTCACGTGCAAGCGCACCTGAAGCGGTGATTTTCCTGATAAATTCTTCGGGATTTCCGATGCGGGCTTTGATTTCGATTTCGAGCATCACTGCCTCCGGTGGAGCGGCCCGCCGATGGAAAGGCCATCGCTTCCAAACGTCTGTTTGCGCCTGCCGTTTATTTTAATGATGACGCTGCGGATACCTTCAATTTCGGTGGCGGTATAGACTATCTGGTCCAGCCGATTTAACAGAATGCTGCCCGCGGCGTTTTTTTCAACGGCTTCATTGAAATCGATTTCCGCAATTCCGTTTTTCACGGAAATGCCTCTGATTCTGATATTCGAAGGAACGGCGCTAAGTAACCCTTTGCCGCGCTCGGTGGAATTCGGGCCTTTTATCAGCTCGCCAAGCGCCCTTTCGAGCGAGGCTTCGCCTTTGATATGTCTGGTTATAGGCACAAGCGAGACGCGCTCGCTGCGGTCATCAACCCGAAGGAAATAAATTTTCATACGGCTTTCAATTGGTTGCGGTGATTCTTTCTTTTCAGGCTCGGCAGTTTTCTGCACACGGATTCCCTGTTCTTCATTTTTTTTATCGTGCGAAGATATCCCTCCGTCAGCTGCCTGCGTTTTGTGAGAGGTTTTGATATCGGTGGTATCGCGATTTCCGGTTTTCCCTTGCCCGCCGGTAAAATACTGATTTGCCATAATAATGATGGCCGCGAGCAAAACGAGAATAATGAGCAGGTACAGCGGAGCCCGTCCGGATGATGAGGGAGCATCCGCAGTGGCTTTTGGAAGCGGAGAAGACTTCTGCCGTCTCGGCGTGGCCGCTTTTTTCTTCGGCGCGGTTTTCTTCGTGCGGGTATTCTTCTTTTTTTCAGCCATAAGGAAAATTCTTTGAAACGTAAAAAAAGATTGCCATTTCGCTTACATCGTATGGATGTGAAATCCGATATGTGGATTTTTCATCATGCAATTGAATGCTACCGGAAGGCTTTCTCTCCGGTCAATTCATTTTTCATAGGAGTATCATGAAAACAATCGGCGCGCGGACACAACTGTACTGCATCTTCGGAAATCCGGTGGAGCATTCCCTTTCGCCGATTATGCAGAACGCGGCATTCGAAGCGGCAGGCGTCGATGCGGTGTATCTGGCATTTCGGCCTTCGTCAATCGGCGAAGCAAT
Organism: uncultured bacterium; assembly: GCA_937921485.1. Taxonomy (GTDB): domain Bacteria; phylum Spirochaetota; class UBA4802; order UBA4802; family JAGODF01; genus DYLV01. The sequence goes on along the minus strand of CAKZSV010000005.1, from coordinate 7,641 downwards.
CGATGCGATGCGCGCGCTTCCCATACTGGGTGCCAGCATCACCATTCCCTATAAGACGGCGGTTATGGATTTTTTAGATGCGATCGACCCGCTGGCTGCGGACATCGGTGCGGTGAACACATTGCACAACGGCAATAACCGAATCATCGGGTATAATACCGACGGGCTTGGAGCGGTAGAAGCGCTTGTGCGCGCAGGAGCCGAGCCTTCCGGCAAACGAGTGCTGATTCTTGGGAATGGCGGCTCAGCACGGGCGATTGCATTTGCGCTCATTGAAAGAAAAAGTCATGTCACTATCGCGGGGCGAAATCCGGAAAAGTTTATGCCTCTCGTGAACGATCTTCGGAAAAAACAACCCGCGACAGGCCACGCGATTATTTCCGCTCTTGATGGCGCCTTCATGGAAAAAATCGATATTGTGATTAATACCACCTCCGTGGGCATGGAACCGGATACTGCTTCAATGCCACTCGATGAACGGCTGATACTGCCGCACCATACGGTATTCGATATCGTCTATCGGCCTCACCGAACCGCTCTTTTGCGCGCGGCGGAAAGAAAAGGCGCTCGCCTGGTGTATGGGATTGATATGCTGCTCTTGCAGGGTGCGCGCCAGTTTGAAATCTGGACCGGAACAAGCGCACCTTTTGAAGCGATGAAAGAAGCGCTTGCCTCAGCGCTTGAAAAATGAACGCGAAACGCAAACTGGACGCCCTTTTTAATAATGAGCGAAGCCGCGCCTTCGCCGGCTATTCGCTTGCTTCCATCACCGCGCTTTTGCAGGAAATGGGAAATCCGCACCATGCGTTGCGCAGCGTTCATATCGCCGGGACCAACGGGAAAGGCTCAACAGCGCATTTTCTGCAGCAAATTCTTCGCGCCGCAGGTTTTCGCGTGGGATTATACACCTCACCGCATTTGCGTTCGGTCAACGAACGGATACGGATTGATGATGAGCTGATTGATGATGATGCATTTGACGCATGTGCCGGAGAACTATTTTCGATTATTGAAAAACATACCGATATACAGCCTACCTGGTTTGATGCGATCACCGCGATTGCCTTCCGCTATTTTCACGCGAAGCAGGTAGATTATGTGGTGATAGAAGCCGGGCTCGGCGGCAGGCTCGACTCTACCAATGTCATCACGCCGCTTGCGGCAATAATCACGAGTGTCGATATTGATCATACTGGGGTGCTCGGCGATACCATTGAAAAGATTGCCGGAGAAAAAGCGGGCATCATAAAAAAGGGTGTGCCCGTGATTACCGCTGCGCGCGATGGTGCTCTCAACGTGATACGCAACATTGCACACGAACAAGGCGCGCGTGTGTTTGTGTACGGTGAAGATTTTTACGCGCGCAATTGCGGCATTGATGCCAATGGCTATCGCCGCTTTGATTTTGCGATGCGCGAAACATTCAAGGCACGAGAACGAAACATGGAAAACATTCCTCTTGCGCATCATCTGCCAGAGCAGATTATCAATGCTTCAATGGCAATTACGGCGGCGCTGGTGTTTGAGCGAGAAACATTGTCCGATGATTGTATTCGTGATGGCATCGGCAAAACTGCAGTGCCGGGAAGAATGGAAATGCTCTCGAATGAACCGCTCGTTATCTTCGATCCTGCGCACAATGTCGCCGCCATCGAAGCGGTGAGCGCATATCTGCGCGAAAAATATGCCGGGATGAACAAAGCGGTTGTGCTGCACTGCATGGCGGATAAGGACGTGGACGGCATTATCGCGGCACTTCAAAACGCCTTGACAGAAACAATCTTTTATGTGATACAGAATGATGAGAGGGCTTTTGTGCCGCAGGACAGATACCGCGGAATGATGAAAATTTTTGAAAGTGAGAAAGAACTCGTCGAAACGCTTCGCGCTTTCGGCAGTGACGTGCTCATATTTTTCACCGGCTCGTTTCGGATTTATGGCTGTGCGCTGAGGATTGCAAAAGAACTCATGCGGGATAATGGCGCATTTTGAGGGATCTATGATATGAATGATGTGATTTCAAAGCTGGTGACTGAAATCGGAAAGACAATGAAAGATTTCGCAAGCGGCAAGCTTTCTCTCCCCGCCGCCGGGGAAGCGTACGAGCGGCTTCTGGGTGAGTGCGAACAGCTCGAGGAGGAGCTGACGCGGAAGGACGCGACTGAAATTGTGCATGGAATCTTATATTATCATAATGTTCATAACTGCTGTCTTCATTCCGGCGTATATGTACGAAAAAGAGGAGCAGTCTTGCCCGTTGCATGGGCGGGAGACGCCTCAATGACGGGAAGAATCGCCGCGGCGCTTTCGGTGGAACACGGTGATGCCGCGAGTGATCTTATCCGCATCGGGGGTGAAAGAACAGGTTTTTCTTCACATGTGATCTATGCGAAAAAAATTACTGGCTCAACAGAACCGCTTCTCTTTGCTGCGCTTTCTTCTTCGAATCATTTTACCGAGGAGTTGTTCAATAAAGCGGGCAACATTCTTTCAATTATCTTTCAGGGAAATGCGTGCCCGGTGCAGCAGTACAGCTATTTCAATGAAATCAGAAAAAATGTCGATGACTTTATCGACCGGCATTTAGATAAAAATCATGAAATCCATGCGGCGATATTTGTTTTTCGAAATATTGAAAAGATTTTCAGCCATATGGGCTTCCATACGTTGCTGGATGTATCGAAACAGATAACGAACACGCTCGCCGGTGCCTTCCCTTCAGATTCTTTTTGTGTAAATCCCTCTTTAAGAATGTATCTTATGTTTATTCCTTCATTGCGCGGCAGGGAAGATGAGATAAAAAAAATAAAAGTGGAATTTTATTATGAGGGTTTGTCGCTTCCCTTTCAGAGGCTCAATCTGCCGATTGATATGAAAAGCAGCAGAGAAAGGCTCTGGTACGATATCTTCCAGTTCGAAAATTACATTATTACAGGAGATGCCCTCTCATGCGGCGAAGACAGGTAACAGTCATCGGTTCGAGCGATTGCGGCTTTGTCGAGGAAGCATATCTGATAGGGAAGCACATCGCACAAAAGGGATGGGTGCTGATTTCCGGAGGAAGGGGAGGGGTTATGGAATCGGCGTCAAAAGGAGCGCATGAAGAGGGAGGAATAGTGGTCGGCATTCTGCCGTTTGAAAAACATCATCACGCAAATGAATATTGCGATATTGTCATTCCCACAGGAATCGGATTTGCGCGCAATCTTCCGAATGTGCTCGCAGGAGATGCGGTGGTGGCAATAGGTGGCGGTGCGGGAACACTTTCGGAGATAGCGTATGCCTGGCAGTTCAAAAGGCCCATCATTGCCTGCTCGTTTTGTGATGGCTGGGGTAGACGCATTGCGGCTCATCCGCCCGATAATCGCGGCGGAAAAATTTTCGAAGCGAACACGCTGGAAGAGGCACTTCGAATTTTAGATGAAACGATGGAACGAGTAGTGCAATATGATTAATTAATCTTTCTTTTTTTCCTCCTTCAGCATGAGTAGAAACGTCCTGTCCATTGCATCTTTTTCCCGCAGGCCCTGTTTAGTTTTAATGAGGCTGTCTATGTCGGCAATGGGAATTTGAGTGCCATCGATATTTGCAAATTCAATGGTAATTGAATTATAATTGATGTCACCCGCCGAGCCGATAAGATCTATCACTATTTCATCTGCAATGCGCACAATCGAATACAATTTTACATCATCTGGGCGAAGCTCCTTTGCTGCGCCATCAGGAAGGAATGAAAGCGCATTGCGGATTTTCATAACATTTTCTTCGGAAGGATCAACCAAAAAATCTATGTCCTGCGTGGCACGGGGATATCCGTAATAATTTATTGCAAGGCCGCCAATGAGCGCATACTTAACGCCCGCTGCATTTAATGCTGTGCATATCCGCTTTACATCATCTAATGCTGGCGGTCTGGTTTTTCCCCCAGAAGCATTCTCATGTTCCATTCATTTGCCTCTTCGAAACTATTAAAACGATATATGCCAGGCGGTATATACCGGGAAGATGCGCGGAATTGGATACACATTTTCAGAAAGGCATCCACTTCCGGAGTAAAACCTTTCGTATGCGGCATGCTTTTTCGTGTGCCAATGGTTTTTCCCTTTATCATGATTATAATATACGAGAATAATAATAATTGTCAACACATTGCGCATACTTTTCTGCCAGCGCGATACTGTTTCAAAGATAAAAGCATTTCAGACGCTCAAGCTCAATATAAGAGAACTTCAAAAACTATTTTTAAGGATGTTTCCTTGTGGGCACAATATATAGCTAAAAACCGCTTTCTTTGATGTTCGTTTTAAGGATGAAAGCGGTTTTTCGAGGTGCCCATAAAACAGTACTGGTATCTGCTCACTTCGCTGGCGGATATCCGGTGATTGTGCGGATATTGTCGTAGAGAGGCTTCAGCCTGCGGTACATTTTCAAATACACCCTCTCGTACAATTCCTGATATACATCGCGATTCTTTGCAATGGGTTCATATCGTTCCCGCACGCGCGTCATTGCTTTCACCGCAGCGGCGAAATCCGGATAGAACTTCAGTCCCACGGCAGCGTCGATTGCCGCGCCGAGCGCGGAGGTTTCATAGGTGTGCGGTTTTTCCGAGGGGAGATTGAAAATGTCCGCGGTAATCTGCATTGCCTGTGCGCTCTGCGAGCCTCCCCCCGCGACACGAATTGACTGGATTGGAATTTTATTACGCTTTTCAGTGCGTTCTTTTCCTTCGCGAAGCGCGTATGCCAGCCCTTCGATGATAGCGCGGTAGATGTGCGCGCGCGTATGCACATCGCCAAAACCGATAATGGCGCCTTTTGCCTCCGGTCCGGGAATTTTCACGCCGGGTGACCAGTACGGCTGAAGCGTCAGCCCCATCGAGCCGGGAGGTATATCGCGGATGAGCTCATCAAACAGCGCTTCGGGTGCAATGTTTCGCTTCTTAGCAATCTGCATTTCGCGAAGTCCGAATTCCTTCTTAAACCAGCTTACCATCCAGTAGCCTCGATAAATCATTACCTCGGTGTTGTATGCTCCCGGTACGGCGCTTGGATAGGGAGGAAAAAACGGGATGATTTCAACATACTGTGGATTTGTGGTTTCAATCGTAGCGGTGGTGCCGTACGAAAGACAGGCGATTTCCGGGGTAAGACAGCCTGCACCCAGAACTTCGCATGCTTTGTCGGCCGCTGCGGCAATGAGGGGAAGCCCCGCGGGGATGCCGGTTTCCTGCGATGCTTTTTTACTGATATAACCAAGAAGCTCAGCAGGGCGCACCAGCCTGGGAAGCATGGACGGATCCATCGGGAACATCTTCCATTTCATGTCACCTGGTTTTGCCCACTGCTGGGATTTAAAATCGAAGGGAAGATAGCCCACCGTACAGCCCACGGAATCGACATATTCGTCGCAGAGCTTGTAGCTGAAGAAGCCCGAAAGGAGGAGAAACTTGTGGGTTTTATCCCATATATCGGGCTGGTTTTGACGAATCCAGTTGCATTCTCCGTCGCGAATGGTATGCTCCAGCGCTTCGAGCATTCCGGCAGCTTTCAAAACAAGGCGTAACATCCCCGAAGGAAAGTTTTCAACTTCAGCTTTGCGCTGATCGAGCCAGACGATTGCGGGACGAAGCGGCTTGCCGTTTTTGTCGAGATTGATGACGGTTGCGCGCTGCGTGGTGAGCGTGACGCCTTTGATACTGCGCGCGTATGATGCATTTTTTTTCAGAAGTTGTTTGGTGGTGGTGCATAATATCTTCCAGTAATAATTCGGATCCTGCTCTGCCCACCCGGGATTTGTAGAAAAATACGGCTCGATAGGAGTTTTGACAATGTCGATTAAATTCCCGGTAAGATCGATGATGACCGCGCGAATTGACTGGGTGCCGGCATCAATGGCTAACATGCATTCCTCTAATTTTTTCGAGTGCGTAGTTTTTTTCGTAGGCATATAACATTTTCTCCTGTGAACAAATATGAACATTGCGGCTATTTTTGAATGATGGAATTGGATTTCAAGAATTTTTTGATTTAGAGTTCAGGATGGGTTTCGGAAGAAGGGAGCGCGCCTCGCATTAGAGACGCTATACCAGGTAATTTATCTTGACAGCGTTGTGTTACCATGCAATGATGAGATTATGAAAATTTTGCTCACCGGGACCACAGGATATATCGGCCAGCGGTTGCTTTTGGCATTACTCAAAAGCGGCCATCATGCGGTGTGCTGCGTGCGGGATACGCTGAGATAAAACTTCCGGGCGAGGCATGGCTTGAATTTAAAATAAAAGATACTACCTTATATCAAACTGCAACCTTCCGCCCTCACGGCTTATGGGGAAGAGTGTACTGGTGCCTGGTTATGCCTTTACATGCTATTGTGTTCAGAGGGATGATAAAAGAAATAGCGCAGTAAAAAAATGTAGTGCATCCGCTCCCCTTATTTCAATTCCCGTTCCAATATCTGCTATCATGCTTCAGGCACATAAAACCCACACGGTACATTACAGTAAGTTATAACACTTTTGAACATATTGATTTTGACTCTGGCTGTCAATACAAAAAATGCAGTATGCTGCGCAATAAAACGCGAATGCGCGCTACGTGGCTGGTGTGAGCGTTTTAATTGAATAAAACCAGTCGAAAAAACTCTTGAATCTAAAAACTACCCTGGATACAATTGCTAAAGATACTACAAGGAACACATAACACCAATGGCATACCTTCTTGAAAAACCAATCGAAGTGGCGCGCGATCACTTTCTGCTGCGCCTGCAGTCCGAATCTTCCGCCGTTCCCGGGCAGTTTGTAAATCTTAAAATAGGCGCTACGCTCGATCCGCTTCTTCGAAGACCTTTTTCCGTGTATAATTGTTCCGACGGGATTATCGAAATTATTGTGCGCGTGGTCGGCAGGGGTACGGCGTGGCTTCGCGATTATGCAGAGATTGGTGCTATCGACATGCTGCCGCCTATGGGGAAGGGGTTTACGCTTATAGAAAAAGGAAGAGCACTTCTGGTTGGCGGCGGTGTGGGGAATGCTCCTCTGTATTATCTGGCGAAATCCCTAAAGGAGCGCAAAGTATTCGTGGAGTACATCTTCGGTGCGCAAAATGCAGAAGCAATATTTTTGCGGGATGCATACGAAAGAATCTGCGATGCAGTGCACATTATGACCGATGACGGCTCATGCGGCGAAAAAGGGTTTGCCACCGATTGCGTGGGAACATTGAAAAGCCTGTTGTTCGATGCGGTCTATACCTGCGGGCCGGTTCCCATGATGGCCGCGCTGGTTGAAATCTTCCGGCCGTCGAATTCGGTTGTTGAAGCATCGGTGGAAAATTATTTCGGGTGCGGTGTGGGCCTGTGTTCCGGATGCGTGGTGGAAACTAATTCCGGCAATCGACGCGCATGCATCGACGGCCCGGTGTTCGATGCGCGTACAGTGATTTGGAGAAAAGAATGACAGATATCCGCAAGCAGCGGCGCCTGATTTTATGAATTTTTGTAACTATTCAGCACCATGAGGCATAAAATACCTATTTTCAAAAAGGCCCTGTAACGCATGTAAAACATTTTCATTATGTTTCTTCACAGTTGAGATGTAGCCACGAATTCGGGCATAAAACATTCCACCCTCAATGCTTC
>CAKZSV010000004.1 GCA_937921485.1 uncultured bacterium | reverse complement strand
CGAACTGGTGGAGCGCATTGAAAAGGGTGAGTATGATGAGGACGTGGATTCTTATCCCTATAAAAACTGTGCATGTTACGATAAATGTATAGAAGAAGCGACGGTGTTTCACATCTGGTGGGGATTACCCGGCGATCCGGCGTTACTTGCCGCTGAATTTGCTCGTTAACACCACTTAAAATATCCATATGCCTGCACCCGAATTCGTTCCGGAAGCTTGCCCATGCCTTCGGTCATGTTAATACCCGGGGAAGCGGCAGATGAGAAAAATTCGGCAATAATCAGATAAAAATAATTTTCTTGAAATATTTATCCTTGATGAATAATTCGACGCAGGATGTCATTTGTAAAAAAAGGGGAATAATTATGATTAAAATGGAAAAGCGTACACCCGTCCTGGCGCTTTTTTTCGCAGGGATTATCTCAATCGTTCTTATTGTTATTTTTGAAAAACCAGCAAAACCATTTGCAATGTGGCAGGGGCTTTTGCTTTTTTTTCTTTGCTATTTACCTGGAATGGGTATCGCGCTTCTTTTTGATTCATACGCAAAAAAAGCAAAGGAAGAATATCTGAAAATTAACTTCTATGAGGAGAAAAAATAATGCAGCTTGGTCATGTTGCCGTCGCACTTGCGGTTTCATCCTATGCTCCCGAAATAACCGGAGGCCGTATTGATGCGTTTTCAGCCGAAGCTATTGCGGTTTCTTTTGTTGCGCACTGGCTTCCGAATTTCGATGTAATTCCCATTCGCCTTGGCTGGGCCAGGGATGCGTTCCATTGTACCTGGTCACATTCGTTTCTTTTTGCGGTGCTGGTGGCACTGATATTACTACCTATTAATGCTGGTTGGGCTCTTCTGGGATTTGTAAGCCTCATTATCCACTTTCTTGCGGATATGCCGAGTTCCGTCGGATTACCGCTGCTCATGCCATGGAAGCGTCGCTTTACCCTCAACCTCTGGGCTGATACCGGGCATTCCGGCTGGTTTGCTTTCAGAAGTACATACGAGCAGGCGTGGACATGGCTTTTAGAAGGGGGCGCGTTTGTCTTTCTTTTCATCCGGGCGTATCAAGTCGGTGTCTGGCCTTTTGTATGATGAAAAAAAAATCCTGTGAATTTTTAATTATTGGAAGCGGATTCGGCGGTGCGTTTGCGGCTCATACGCTTGCTCAGGCGGGGAGGGATGTGTGTGTTGTTGAACGAGGCAAATGGGTCGTTCGCGATGAATCATGCTGGGATGAAGTGCGGCTGCATCTTGAAAATCCTCTCTACCGCGGACATGCTCCCGTGCTCATCAATCAGAAAGAAGGAAAATTAGACGAGTATTGGCCCGATGATACGGTGGGAGGGATGTCAACGTTTTATGGTGCCGCCGCATTCCGGTTGCGCGAAGAGGATTTTTTTGGATCTCCTGTGGATAATGAGCCGGAAAGGGATTCATCAACCAGATGGCCGATTTCCTACGATGATCTTGCGCCGTTTTATGATGAAGCCGAAAAACTTCAGTTTGTAGCGGGCACGATGGGCGATGATATCACCGAACCGCCGCGATCAAAGAAGTTTCCGCAGCCTGCTCCCCTGCTTTCTAAGCCATCTCAAAAAATTTATGATGCGGCAACAAAACTCGGACTTCATCCTTTTCATATTCCAATGGCGATAAATTTCCGGGGCGATTGCGGAAAAGGGAAATGCGTGCTCTGCCATACCTGCGATCATTATCTCTGCAAGGTTGAAGCAAAAAATGATCTTGCGGTGGTGGTGCTTCCGGAAGCAATTTCGGCCGGCGCGAAGGTACTCGATGACACTCGTGTGGTGAAGATAAATCTCTCGCGCGGGAAAGCGGTATCCGCTGAGACGGTGGACCAACGAACCGGCACCCGTTTTGAAATAAAGGCGAAGTACATTGTGCTTGCCTGCGGAGCGCTTGGCTCGCCGCATCTTTTGCTTTCTTCCGGAATCGACAGGGAAACCTTGTCGGGTGAGCTTATCGGACGATTTCTCATGCGCCATGCGAACGGCGTGGTAAGCGGCATTGCGGCGAAAAAAACGAATCCGGAAAATGTATTTCATAAGCAGATTGCGATAATTGATTATTACTTCGGCGATCCCGAAAAGAAAAAACAGCCTTCCGGCAACTGGGGATTAATTCAGGAAATTCATACTCCCGGGAAAGGAGTGATGAAGGCGAACGTGCCATTCGGTTTAAAAAACATGGCGGCGTTTATGTCCGATTTTTTGCTCAATCTTCTCTGCATTGCGGAAGACCAGCCTCAATATGCAAATCGGGTGTTTATCGATATTTCTTCCAAAGATAAATTTGGGATGCCGGCACTGCGGGTGTATCATCGATATACGAAGAGAGATATTGAAGCGCGGAATGCGCTTTACAGCGTTGCGAAAAAAATTCTTTTAGCGGCAGGCGCATTACCGGTGTATTGCTTTCATATTGATACGTTTTCCCATGCGATCGGCACCTGCCGGTTTGGGGAAAATTCTTCTTCTTCGGTGCTTGACCCGGAATGCCGCGTGTGGGGTATAAAAAATTTGTTCGTGCTGGACGGGAGCTTCATGCCGTCGGGAGGGTCCGTAAACCCGAGCCTCACCATCGCGGCGAACGCTCTCCGTGTGGCGAAAATTCTTGCAGACATGAAATGAGGGAAACACCATGAAAAAAATCCTTCCCCGCGTGTGTTTTCTGGGTTGCGGCGCGATTGCCGAGCGCCATTCGAAGATTTTGCGGAAATTGTATCCGAAAATCGAACTGAGTTTTGCAAGCAGGGAAATATCCAAGTCAAAAAAAATGGCGGAAATGTTCCGTGCCGCAAATTATTTCGGCAGCTATGAAGAAGCGCTCTGTTCGGACTATTTCGATATTGCATTCATCTCCACGCCGCACTCCCTGCACGCCGAACTTGCGGTGCTCGCCGCTCAAAACAAGAAGGATATCATTATTGAAAAACCCGTAACAAGAAATTTGAAAGAACTCGCCGCGATTGAAAAGGCAGTGAAGTGGAATAAAGTCCGCTGTGTGGTCGCGGAAAATTATTATTATAAGCCGGCGATTGCCCGGATGCGAAAATGGATTGAAGCCGGGTATATCGGCAAAGTGCTGTGTGTGGAAATAACGAAGACAAACCGAGACACCGTTTCCGGGTGGAGAACCGATAAGGAGATGATGGGTGGAGGTGCGCTGCTTGAGGGGGGTGTGCACTGGATTAATGCGCTCCATTCCCTTGCGGGAGCATTGCCTCTTGGTGCGTATGCGGTCACGCCCAAAGTTCCCTATGAGACCAATGTCCCGTTTGAAGATACCATGATGGTTATCGTTGAATTCGATAACGGAGTTATTGGAAAACTTTTCCATTCATGGAGAATTCCGAACAGGTTTCGGGGCTTGGGCTTTTCAAAAATTTACGGCAGCGAGGGTGTAATTACTTTTGAAAGCAATGGCCTCTATGCGTCGGTGTTTGGAAGAAAAAAGAAAAAGTCTTTTTTTAGTCCGTTTTCTTTTCTTGGATTTCAGGGGATGCACCGCGCATTTATTGAGAACTATATTGAGAAAAAGCCATGGAGGCCTGAACTCGAAAGAATTGCGGTGGAAATGCGGCTGATAGATGCCGCGTACCGATCGATGAAAAGCCGGCGCTTCGAATCTATATAAAAAGTGAATTTGATAATGGATGATGATAAAAACAAAATAATGCAGCACGATGTCCTCTGCGCGATGGCGCGTCAGAACTGCATTGCGATGCTGGAAACAAGAAGCATTTTTGATAATGAAACAGTCGCGGGTTTTTGCGAATTTGTCAGCACCCTGTGCGAAAAATTGGATGACTCCGCATGTAAGGATCAATCTGCCACCTGCAGGGAAGCAGCTCGTGCGCTTCGGCGCGGCGATACGAAAAAATACCTTGAGCTATGCAGGCTTGCGTGTTCCACCTGTCCGTTTTCAAAGGGGCAAGGGGGAGAGGATGAGCATGTTATTCAGTAGCGCCTGTTTCGGGCTTCTCGATTGTTGATTCTAAAAATTCTTCATAGTTTACTTCGCTGATCGCATCCATTTCCTTTATCTCGCAGCCTACTTTAATGATTTTATTATCTAAAAGGACGATGTTTCGGACTTCAGCCTGTATTGCTGCTTTTTTGTTGTTGGGGAGCATGATGTCAAAGTAAACCTGACACCGCTCCTTGAAATAGCGGATGAATTTCCGTTCGCGGAATGCCATGCTGAGGCCGTTTCGCGAAATGTCGGACACGAGCAGCTTCTCTTCTGAAACAGGGAAAAAATTCATTTTTGAAAACATTTCATCGCAGCTTATGGCTATTTTTTTAATTATCGACATGATATTTTCAGGAATTTGCGAAGTGCTGTTAACCTGTATGTAGCCGTAGGGTATTTTCATGCGGAAAAGGAAGGGAACTGATATTTCAGAAATATATTGTTTTCTGTTTTGAAGATAATAATCCTTTGAATATATTTCATTCATGTAATTGTTGTATTCTGCCATTTCGCGGTCGCTTGAGGGCTTTTTTCTGATATCTGCGATGTAAATTGGTTTGTTCCCATTGAAGAAATATTTCATCCTCGGATCGCTTCTTCCTTCGTTGAAAAAGAATATTTTGATGTAGGAGAAATGGCGTTCGATATCCGATTTGAGAAGATCTTTGATTCTGTCCACCTTTTTATTTTCCATGGAAAGCGTGTTTTCCATAATAAAGTCGGAAATGATGTTGGTCACATAGACGACCTTTTTGCTGTGCGCCGCGGATGCGACCTCGTGGCGGTCTTCCCTTCGCTGTGCGCTGATAATCTGAAGTTTTATAGGATAAAATATGAAGGAGTCGTCCTCTGAACGGTCCAAAAACTTTAATTGAACGTAAATGATGTTTGTTTCACGCCGTGCGAAAACAAGACCGATGCCGCTGAAGTTTTTGATGAAGGGTATTCTAAACGCGACTTTGTTTTCGCTGAGACCTAAAAACTGAATTTTTAAATCGCCGTTTTTTGTTTTCAGGTAAATATCTCCGCTCAGGAAATGCTGATAAAAAATTGCTTTTATGTGTTCCTGATCGGTTATTGTTTGAATCTCATCTGTCATTATACTAACCCTGCAATTGGACAGCGCGCCCCGTGCGTACACGAAATATAAGGGAACTTCTAAAAACTATTTATAAGGATGTTCCCTTGTGGGCACAATACATAGGTAAAAACCGCTTTCTTTGGTGCTAATTTTAAGGACGAAAGCGGTTTTTAGAGGTGCCCATAAAAATTGGCAAAGTCGTGCTTTTTTTGAATTATATCACAGTGTCTGTTTTTTGTCAAAAAGTTTATTGGAAATATTTCCAGCGAGATGCATAAGAAATGAAGTTCTGAATGTAAAAAATGTGCATACACCTAAACAGAATATGTTGCTGATGCACTTGGGTATGAATTTCAGTTGATTTATTCCCTACCTGGCGGACCAGACGATAATGCGGAAAAATGACGGATTTTTTCATGCTTCAAGGTGAAATGGGCTGATTATTTTTCTGAGTCGAAGGATTATGCTTATTTATGTGAAATCTTACAAATAGCTTGACAGCGATTTTATAAGCTGATACAAGCACTATCAACAGGTATTGTGCCGTTGGTGAAAACGCGGATGTACTTGTAAAAAAAATCTTGACGGGAGGGCAGACTGAAGGATATGAACGAAGCTGTAGTTTCCTAAGAACTACAACTAAAAGTGTGACGATCTTTTGGAATGTTATGCGAACATTGTATATATGCAGTATATACGCAATGTAGCGTATAATAAAGAAGTGAGCATAACTTATAGAAAGATATCCGTTAATAATTAAGTGAAAATTGATACAGGAAGCTCGTGGATAAATATTAAATTTGCAGTAAGGAAAATTGTAAATAATGGAAATTAAAGAGCCTCTATTTGAATATATTAGCCATGATATTTCATATAATGTCATAAATGGTGATTGTCTGAAAGTTCTTAAAGAAGTTGAGGATGGGAAATTTGACTTAATAATAACTTCGCCTCCTTACAATATTGGTAAATCTTATGAAACAAAGACAAGTATTGAAAAATACTTAGAGACACAAGAAGAAATAATAAAAGAACTTACGAGAACCCTATCAAAAAAAGGCAATCTTTGTTGGCAAGTTGGAAACTATGTCCACAAAGGAGAAGTTTTTCCATTAGATATTTATTATTATCAGATTTTCAAGAAACAAGGATTAAAATTACGCAATAGGATTATCTGGCACTTTGGACACGGGTTACACGCTTCAAAAAGATTCAGCGGCAGATACGAAACAATTTTATGGTTCAGCAAAACAAATGATTATATATTCAATCTTGACAGAGTAAGGGTACCAGCAAAATATCCTGGTAAACGTCATTTTAAAGGAGAAAAAAAAGGACTACCATCGGGAAATCCATTAGGAAAAAATCCAAGTGATATCTGGGAAATTGTTGCAAATGATTGGGAAAATGCAATATGGAATATTCCAAATGTTAAATCAAATCACCCTGAAAAGACATCGCATCCCTGTCAATTTCCAATTGAATTAGTTGAGCGTTGCGTTCTTGCATTGACAAATGAAAGGAGTTGGGTACTTGACCCTTTTGCTGGTGTTGGTTCAACAGTAATTGCATCAATCAAGAATAACAGAAATGCGATTGGAATTGAAAAGCAGAAGGTATATTGTGAAATCGCTGAACAAAGAATTAAAGACCTTAAAGAAGGGAGTTTAAAAATTAGACCAATAAATAAACCTATTTATAAACCCTCTGGAAATGAAAAAGTTTCTCAAGTTCCTAAGGAATGGTTGCAACATGAACTGTAATATGTAAACGGTAAGTATAAAGAGCATCTCTAAAAACCGATTTTGGCATTTCAAATTAGCATAAAGGGAAGCGGTTTTACTTATATGTTGGACCCGCAAGGGAATCTCCTTAAAAGCGGTATTCAGTAGTTACCTAAAGTAATGATTCGTCGAAAATAATGAAAATAGCACAGAAATACTCGCATTTGAACGGAGAAGAATACCTTATAGTTCATCATAAAAAACTTTACAAAGAAATTATTGATACCATTCAGAGCATTGATGCTTCAAAGTTTATGACCAAAAAAAGTAAGGAAAAAACAATGATAGGGAAAATGCTTTATAGCCCTATTGAATTGAATAAAGCTTTTAATAAAAAATTTAAAAAACTTGGTTGGAATGAAAGTCGTTATCAATATTACATAACAACTGACCAGAAAATACTAACTGAATTAATTTCGTTGCCATATGACAAACAGAAAGAATTTTTAATTTCAAAAGGCATTAAAGAACCAATCTCATCATACAAGCAAACAGACTTTGTAAAAGACAAGATTGCTGTTGAAGTTCAATTTGGAAAATATGCTTTCGTGGCATTTGATCTTTTTGTAAAACATTTACTTTTCTATTCAGGTGGTGTAATAAACCTTGGCATTGAAGTTTTGCCGACAAAGAAGATGCAATCGCAAATGAGTAGCGGAGTTGCATATTACGAAGGTGAAGTTTATAATGTTTTAAGACACGGTAGGAATAATCCACCAGTTCCTCTTTTGATTTTAGGAATTGAACAAGATTAAAAAATAACGTAATACAGGCGGATTTTGAATGAGCATGTATGAACTTTTCATCGGATTTCGGTATTTAAAAGCGAAAAAAAGCCAGGGGTTTATTTCCTTCAATACTGTCCTTTCAATTTTTATCGTATTCATCGGCGTATTCATGCTCATCGTCGTTATCTCGGTGATGAATGGATTTCAAAGCCAGATTAAAGATAAAATCTTAGATGTCGACAGCCACATCACCATCACCAGCGCATTCGTAACCGATACGGGAGAGGGAATCCGCGAGTACCAGGCCCTTATAAACTCAATCAAAGACATCAAAGGCATTCGTTCAGTTGTGCCCATCATTCAGGGTCAGGGGTTGCTCCGCTATAAATCGTACATCTCGCCGGTGGTGATTCGCGGCATGGGAAAGATCGGTGATATGCCGCAGGATGTGAAGAAATTCATCAAGGAAGGCCAGAAGGATTATAAAAGAGCAAGCGATGTCTTCATCGGCGTGGAGATGTCGTGGAACTACAATATCCGCAAGGGCGAAGCGATCGAGATTATAGTTCCCAAAGGTAGGCTCACCGCAAAAACCGGCATCAACCCCGGTATTGGAACCTACCGCGTCGCCGGATTTTTCAAAACCGGCTACTACGAATTCGACACCAAGCTCATCGTCCTTTCTCTTCCCGCCGCTCAGAATCTCTACGAAATGGGCAATGTCGTGTGGGGAATCGGAGTTAAAATTGATGATATTTATCGAATGGATGATATCGCTTCGCGCATTCGACAGCGCATCGGTTTCAATTATGAAGTGCAGACGGCCGAGCAGCGGAATCAGAATCTTTTCTATGCCCTCAGGCTCGAGAAACTCATCATGACTATCATTCTTTTTCTGGTCATCGTGGCGGCAGGCTTTACCATCATGGGGACGCTGGTGATGGTGGTAATGGAGAAACGAAAGGCGGTGGGGATTCTGAAATCCTTAGGTGCGCATCCGATGTCCATCATGGTGATTTTTGTGCTCGAGGGATTTCTCATAGGCGTTACCGGTGCGGTATCTGGCGTGATATGCGGCATGGCGGCGGCACTCAATCTTGAGGCAATCATCAAGTGGGTTGAAGTGAAGATAAATTCGCTGATGAATGGCTGTTATGCAGTTGTAAATTTTTTCGGGAAAATTGCTCATTATCTCACAGGCGGTTCTTTCGAGCAGATGCTGTGGCAGGATGTCTCGCTCGTTCCTAAAAACGTGTACTACATCGATACGATTCCCACACAGGTCAATCCCGAGTTTGTGGTGTTGATTGCCGTCTTCGCGGTTTTTCTTTCCACGGTTGCGGCGATTTTCCCGGCGTGGCAGGCTTCACGGCTTAATCCTGTTGAAACGATACGCTACGAATAGGCGGTGTTCATGGATGCGACTTCAATCATACGGACGGAAAATCTTGAAAAAATATACGGCCAGGGGAGAAACGCGCTCCGGGTGCTGAAGGGCATCACGATGGAGGTTCGGCGCGGGGAAATTCTTTCCATCATGGGGCCTTCCGGGGCCGGCAAATCGACGCTGTTGAATCTCATCGGCTGTCTTGATTCCTTCCAATCCGGCACTCTGGTAGTTGACGGGATGGATGTGTCAAGGCTTTCGGTAGATGCGCTTTCGGATTTCCGCAATCGCCATATCGGCTTTGTCTTTCAGCTTCATAATCTGCTTCCTGAGTTTACGGCGCTTGAGAATGTTGCGATGCCGCTTCTCATTAGAAGGATATCCGCACAACGCGCACGCGAGACGGCAATCGAGATCATTTCAAAATTCGGGCTTTCGGATCGCGCGCACCACAAGCCGGCGGAGCTTTCGGGAGGAGAGTGCCAGCGCATTGCCGTTGCCCGCGCGATTGTGGGCAATCCGCACATCGTTCTCGCTGATGAACCGACCGGCAGTCTGGACAGTGAAAATTCAAAATCTCTCATCGAAGGGCTTTTCGCGCTCGGGAGGGAGCACAAAACCACCATTGTGATTGTGACGCACAGCCACGAGATAGCTTCTATGACGGAGCGTACCATCACACTTTTCGACGGGGAAATACGAAGCGATACGAAAAACGGCGTTTCGGCACAGCCAAAATGAGGGGGAGCGACTGATGAAAATTGAATTTGTAGGAGCGGCAAGGAGCGTCACGGGTTCGTGCTTTATCGTAAAAACCGACGATCGCACCTTGATGGTGGATCACGGCATGTTTCAGGGAAACAAAACCCTGCGTGAACGCAATTTCCAGAAGACCATCTACGCTCCATCGGAAATCGACGCGCTCATCCTCACGCACGCGCATATCGATCACAGCGGCCTCATTCCGAAAATGGTGAAGGATGGATTTAATCAAAAAATTTACGCCACGAAGGCGACGGTCGATCTCTGCTCGGTCATGCTGCCGGACAGCGCGCACATCCAGGAGATGGATGTGAAGTGGATAAATAAAAAAAACAAGCACCTGGGTATCGATGAATCCCAGCCGCTCTATACCGTGGAGGATGCGGAAGAGTCCATGCGGCATTTCGTACCGGTAAACTACGGCGATGAAGTGGAAGTGCTGCCCGGCATCACTGCGCGCTTCAGGGATGCCGGACATATTCTGGGTTCGGCGTTTGTGGAATTGCGCGTACAGGAAAAAGGAAAAGAAACCAGGCTCGTCTTTTCCGGTGATATCGGCCCAAAAGATCAGGCGCTCATACGCGACCCCGAAAAAGTCTCGGAGGCTGATGTGCTTTTTATCGAGTCAACCTATGGCGACCGGCTGCATAAAAGCCGCGAGGATACTTTTAAGGAATTCACCGGCATTATTAATGAAGCATATAAAAGGAAGGGCAATATCATCATTCCTTCCTTTGCCGTTGAACGAACCCAGGAAATTATTTATACCCTCGGCAGGCTCTTTAAAGAACAAGCGATTCCGCGCATTCCCGTGTATATCGATTCTCCCCTGGCAATCTCCGCCACCGAAATTTTCAAGATGAACAGGGAGTGTTTTGATGATGCGACGATGCAACTTCTCCTTTCGGGCGATAATCCGCTCGATTACGAAAATCTGCATTATACCCGTGATACTGCCGATTCAAAACGCCTCAACGAGGAGGCGCGCGGTGCAATAATCATTTCAGCAAGCGGCATGTGCAACGCGGGGAGGATAAAATTCCATCTCCTCAATAATCTGTACCGCAGTGAATCTTCGATCGTATTTGTGGGGTATCAGGCGGAAGGGACGCTTGGACGCCAGCTTGTGGATGGCGCCAAAAAAGTCCGCGTGCTCGGAGAAGAGGTGGTGGTGCACGCGAAAATCCATACCCTGGGAGGTTTTTCCGCGCACGCGGACCGGGACGGCCTCATTGAATGGATGTCTGCAATTCAAAATAAGAATCCGCGTGTTTTTGTCGTTCACGGTGAAGAAACGGCAAGCATTGCGTTTGCTTCGACGGTTCATGAGCGGCTGGGCTGGAACGCAGAGGTGCCGAGATGGGGTGAAATCATCGATCTTGAAACTGGAGAAACTGCATTCGCCTCGTATGGAATTCCGCGGTTTGATGGAATGCTCGAAAAAAAATTTGCGGATCTGCGGGATACTCTTGGAAAACTCGAGGAAAAATATAAAAAAGCCGTGAAGGAAAAAAAGTTCGGCGATGAAGAGAAAATTGAGCATCAGCTTAACGACATCAAGAGAATGATGCAATCCCTCAGCGAGGATATCTGATAATCGCCTGCAAAAAATCATTTAAGGACATAATGCATTCCTTCCGAAAATAAATTAGAGAACCACGTGAAGGAGCGAATCATGCGTTATGTAATATCCGGATTATTAATGCTTTTGGGATTGATGCTGTTTTTTATGTTCATCACCGCCTGCGCACCGGCGCGGACTATGACGAGAGATGCCGCTGCGTCGGAAAAGGCTTCATCGGTCAGAAACGATGATGTTGAGGATGTTGACTTCAATTTCGACGAAGATGAGCCGGCGCCTGCCAAAACTGCATCAGTAAAAAGTACCAACAAAGCCAGCAAGGCTGGGGCGCCGAAACTGCGGGCAAATACGGCAAAAAAAACATCAGACGATTATGATGATGCACAATACGAAGACGATCTATCGGATAATCCTGATAGTTCCGGGCGTTTTTATCAAAAAGGAGAAGCGTCATGGTATGGGAGGGCGTTTCATGGGAAACGCACTGCTTCGGGTGAACGCTTCGATATGAACGAACTGACCGCGGCGCATAAAACCCTTCCATTCGGCACAATTCTTGAGGTGAAGAACCTGGATAATGATAAAACCGTAAAAGTGCGCGTGAACGACCGTGGTCCTTATCGGGAAGGCAGAATACTTGATCTTTCCTATGCCGCCGCACGCCGGCTCGATATGCTGGGGGCGGGGAAAGCAATGGTGGGAATTAATATCCTGAAAAAAGGAACCGGCGAAATACGTTCAAGAAAATCTGCCGAGGATATTGAACCCGCGGCGGGCGGCGATGACGATAATGAATCGGATGATGACCTTGCAAGAGACGAGCGCGTTCGCACCGGGCGTTTTGCCCTCCAGGCAGGGGCGTTCTATTCCAGGGCCAACGCCCAGCGGCTGAAAAGCAAAATAGAGGGCTTGACGCACAGGCCGGTGGTGATCTTCCGTGACGGCGATATGTATAAAGTCCGCATCAATTCGATTGGATCGAAAAAAGAACTGGAAAAGGTACGGGAAGCCCTCAGCGATGAAAATATTTCGAGCTTCACGGTGAAGGAGAGAAGGGAGTAGCAACTGTATAATTCTTGAACATCAAACGCCTCCTTTTGCCGGGAGGCGTTTTTGTAATTTCTTGTAAACTTTCGGAAAAAAATATTGACACAAAAACCCCTTTTTTTACTATTTTGTCTCCATTTGTGCCCACGTAGCTCAGTCGGCAGAGCATTTGCATGGTAAGCAAAAGGTCACCAGTTCGATTCTGGTCGTGGGCTATCAGTTGTGCGGTTGCGCAACATGTATGCCGTCAGGTTTTAGGGGTTGTATCTTTTCCCGATTATATCCCTCACATTGCCGTGAAATGTGCGCTTTGCGCGGCGGCTTCAAATGCGTGGCGTCGCGGAAAGGTTTTGTGAAGGGCTTTGCAGAGTTCCAAAAGATCGGCGTTAAATGGTAGCCGGCGAATATTTCCCGGGGATTGTCATTCTGGGGATTATCATTTTAGAGAAGGTTTAAGCCAATGCGAGAAATTATACTGTTATCGTGCAAGGACTGCAAGCGCCGTAATTATTCCGTTACAAAAAACAAGAAGACGCAGACTGCGAAGCTTGAGGTGATGAAATATTGCAAGTTCTGCAACAAGCATACGCTGCATAAGGAAACGAAGGCCTGACCGGCCTCACGAATGCGGTTCCCACACTGTATCTGACAAGGAAAGATTAATATGAAATTATTCGATTTTGTTCGCGAGTCGCGGGATGAGCTGAAAAAAGTTACCTGGCCTGAAAAAGAAGAAGTCAGCAATTTCACCATGGTGGTGATCGTGACGCTCATCATCGTTTCCGTGTTTCTGGCGGTGGTCGATTTCGGCCTGAACCATATTATTGGAGTGTTTGTGAGATAACGATGGAAAAAGAGTGGTATGTACTCCATACGTATTCGGGCCACGAGAACAAGGTAAAGCTTGCGATTGAAAAAAAGCTTGCCAATATTGGCCAGGAGAACGAAAGGGATTTTCGCATCAAAATACCGACGCTCGAAGTGCCTGAAATAAAAGACGGGAAAAAGAGGATGAAATCCCAAAAATTTTTCCCGGGATATATCATCATAGAAGTGACCCTCACCGACGAGGTGCGGAAACTCATAAAGGACACTCCGGGGGTGACCAATTTTCTTGGCACTTTCGACCCGTCGAAAGGTACGTATGAGCCGAAACCGCTGTCTCGAAGCGAGGTGAGCAATCTGTTCGAACAGCCGGGTGAACAGAAGGCCAAGGAGAAGGTGTCCGTGGCCATGGATTTTTCAGTAGGCGAACACATCAAGGTTATCGATGGGCCTTTCAGCAATTTCAGCGGCATCATCGAAGAGGTGTTCCCCGAAAAAGGCAGGCTTCGCGTGAAGGTGGAAATTTTCGGAAGGGCGACGCCCGTTGAACTCGATTTTCTGCAGGTAGGGAAAATCTAGATTAGTTTCTGTCGAAAGCGCGATAAGAATAACGTTATAAAGGTACTGAACAATGGCTCCAAAGAAAAAGAAGGTGCTCACTGAAATCAAGCTCCAGATATTAGGCGGTCAGGCTACGCCGGCTCCGCCTGTTGGCCCGGCTTTAGGACAGCAGGGGCTGAATATCATGGAGTTCTGCAAATCGTTTAACGATAGAACGAAAAGCCAGACGGGGACTTTGCTTCCCGTGGTCATCACGGTGTATGAAGACAGAACCTACACGTTTATTGTGAAGACTCCCCCCGCATCTGTGCTCATTAAAAAAGCTCTCGGGCTGGAAAAAGGCTCCGGCGATCCTTCGAAAACCAAAGTCGGCAAAATTAACCGAAAGCAGCTTGAGGAAATAGCGGCGATCAAGATGCCCGATCTCAACGCGAATGATATCGATGCCGCGGTGAACATCATCGCGGGAACCGCGCGCTCGATGGGCGTCGAGGTAGAAAAGTAAGGCGGCGTAAATAAACCAGTTGATTATTCTGAGGAAGCGATATGAGACACGGAAAGAAAGTGGTTGCGGCGAAGTCAAAAGTCGATAAGCGGAAGCTCTACGACATTACCGAAGCCGTCAAATTGATGAAGGAAGTAAAGTTCGCGAAATTCAACGAAACCATCGAGGTGACGGTCAAGGTGGTGCATAAAAGCCTTCAGAACGTCCGCGGAGCTGTTACCCTGCCGAACGGAACAGGGAAAGATGTTCGCGTACTTGTCATCTGCAAAGGCGATAAGCAGAAGGAAGCGAAAGAAGCCGGGGCCGATTTCGTAGGCGCCGATGATGTGATTGAAAAAATTAAAGGCGGATGGCTTGATTTCGACGCGGTGGTTGCCACGCCCGATATGATGAAGGAAGTGGGAAAGCTTGGGCCGATTTTGGGCAGGAAAGGCCTTATGCCGAAACCCAAAGCCGGAACCGTCACCGATGACGTGAAGGGCATCGTGAAGGAACTCAAAGGCGGGCGGGTTGAATATAAAGCCGATAAAACCGGCGTCATTCATCTGGGCGTTGGAAAAATTTCATTTGAAGACAATAAGATTGAAGAAAACGTGAAAGCTTTTTTCAGCCAGGTGGTGAAGGACAAGCCCTCGGATGCGAAAGGAAACTATATCAAATCTGTGCACATCTGTTCCACGATGGGGCCTGGAATAAAAATCAATCACAAGGGGTTGTAAGACGATGGTCAAACAATATAAAGTGGATGAAGTTGCTAAACTCAAAGAAGAGCTGTTGAATAAAAAGAATTTTATTCTCACTCATTACAGCGGCGTCAAGGTAAAGGATCTCACGGCGCTGCGGCGCAAACTCCGGGCAGCAGGTGCGGATTATAAAGTCGTTAAGAACAATCTTTTCCGCCTGGCGATGAAGGAAGCGGGTTATGTGTCGATGGAAAATTACCTCAAAGGCCCCACGGCAATCGCCTTTGTGAAAGAAGATGTGGGTCCGGTTGCCAAAATCCTTAAAGAATTTAAAAAGGATATGGAGGCTTTCAGCATCCGCGCCGGTATGATGGATAATGCGGTATATACTGCTGAGCAAATTGAAAAAATTGCGGATCTTCCTTCCAAGGAAGTGGTGCTCGCCCAGCTTATGGGGTTGATAAATGCTCCGCTTACAAATGTCGCCTCGGGCATCAATCAGGTTATCGCGTCGCTTGCGCGCGGCATTAACGCGGTGGCGGAAAAGCAGGCACTGTGAGGTGTTCAAGCATTTGAATTCAAATGTGGCGCATGCATTTTGTTGAGCAGTCTGTATGTACGGGAAATCGGCTTGGTGTGATTTGAAGCCGATCTGGAAGCATTAATACGGAAAAGTAAGGGTACAAAAGGTTTGATATTCACGATATGAGCCGGTCAATGGCCGTTGCTTATTGAATACCATGCTTTCCCCCTTATAGGTTTTTACGGCAATGACCGTATTAACTTGATACAATTCACTAAGTATAAGGAGAAAAACAATGGCAAAACTTTCAACAGCAGAACTCCTGGATGCAATCGGAAGTCTCACGGTTGTTGAGGCGGCAGAGCTTGTTAAAGCCATGGAAGAAAAGTTCGGTATTTCCGCGGCGGCGCCCGTAGCGGTAGCGGCTGTCGGCGGTGCAGCTCCCGCGGCTGAAGCGGCTGAAGAAAAAACCGAGTTCGACGTCATTCTCAAGAGCCACGGCGAGAAGAAAATTGAAGTAATTAAAGAAGTCCGCGCCATCACGGGCCTTGGACTGAAAGAAGCGAAGGAGCTTGTTGAGGCTGGCGGCAAAACGGTTAAGGAAAAAGTTTCCAAGGATGAAGCGAATAAAATCAAGGAAACCCTTGAAAAAGTCGGCGCAACGGTTGAATTAAAGTAATTCTGCGCTACAGTTCATAGCGTTCCTGCCTCCTGCTTTTTAAGCGTTAAGGCGGCAGGACGGTGTGATATTGTGAGTGCAATGTGGCTGGGGTGTTTTGATTCGAAGTCGAATTGTGAAAGGCAACATTCGGATGCAAGGCAGGTTTGGTTTACTGATTGTGGCCAGACCTATTTGCGTTTCATCGTGATGATGTTGCGTGTTGCGGGATTTGATTGTCTGAGGAACGCAATATACAATGTGGATAAAAAATAGGCTTTCGGTGAGCGGGCGGATGAATGCGTTCTTTGTACGAAGATATGCAATCGGTGTTGAGTTGCCCCTCGGCGATGATAATCGGCGGTTCTGGCCGGAATGGCTGTTTCCGCTTTTTGCTTCATGATGTAAAATTCAGGTAAGGTTGATTTATATGCAAAAAACCGAGTCGATAGTCAATTTCGGGCGCATCAGCGCCAATATTCAGCTCCCGAACCTCATAGAAGTTCAGTTGCAGTCGTATGAATGGTTCCTTCAAGCTGAGGTTGAACCCAAAAAGAGGAAATCGCAGGGATTGCAGGCGGTATTCGAAGAAGTATTTCCGATTGAAAGCCCGCATGATGACATAACACTTGAGTTTATTGATTATGAAGTTGGCTCTCCAAAATATTCCGAGCAGGAATGCAAAGAGCGCGATGTCACATTTGCGGCGCCGCTGAAGGCGACGATACGGCTCATTAAAAAAGACACGATGGAAGTGCGCCAGCAGTCGGTGTATATGGGTGATATTCCGCTGATGACGCCACGGGGCACGTTCATCATAAATGGTGCGGAAAGGGTCGTGGTCAACCAGCTTCATCGTTCTCCGGGGGTTTTCTTCTCTTTTGAAGAAACGGAACGAATATACAGCGCGCGCGTGATTCCCGATAGGGGTTCATGGCTTGAGTTCGAAATGGATAAGAAAGGATTTCTTATCGCCCGCATCGACAGGAAGAAGAAATTTCCCGCCACGCTTCTAATACGCGCGTTCGGCTATGAAACAAACGATTCAATCATCAGGCTTTTTTATCCCACCAGGCGTGTTGAGCTTGCCGATGAAAAAAGTTTTGAATCGCTCAACGGCAGGCGGGTGGTTTCCGATGTAGTGAGTCCGGAAAGCGGTGAAATAATCATAAGCGCCGGCGAACGCATCAACATCGATGCTCTTGACCGCTTCAAAGAAGAAAAAATCGCTTCGGTTGAGGTTATCGAATTTCCGAATAGCAAGGATGACGCCTTCCTGGTCAATTCCCTCGAAAAAGACATGGAACTCATCAACGCGGTCAACGGAGAATACACGATTGCCCAGAAGGCGATTCTCAAAATTCATGAAATCATGCGGCCCGGCGAACCCAAGAATATCGATAACGCGATGGCTGAACTGAACCGGCTTTTCTTCAGTCCCCGCTCCTACAGCCTGGGCGCGGTCGGCCGATATATGATTAATAAAAAATACGGCATCCATCGCTTCAAAAAGAAATCCGGCATTGATGAAGAGATTAAAAAGAACAAAGAGCTTAAGGAAGTTGTTGACCGCGTGCGCCAGCTTCTCCGGAAGGATAAATACAATTATTTGAAGGTCATGCAGACGATGGCCGATGATATCCGGACGAAATTGGGCGATGTGCGGGTGCTGGAGCTTGAGGTGCTGACCGAAGTCGATATCATATACGCGCTGAAAAATCTTCTCTACATCATTGCCGAGGATAGATCGTATATCGATACCAAGGAATATATCGCCGATGGCCAGAAGAAAACCATGGATATTGAGGTTTTCACCAGCGTCGATGATATCGATCATCTCGGCAACCGGCGCATACGTTCGGTGGGCGAGCTTTTAGCCAATCAAATAAAAGTTGGTTTCCAGCGGATGGAGCGTGTCATCAAAGAGCGCATGACCATCCAGGATCTGGATGTTGTGACTCCTCAGGCGCTCATCAGCATCAAGCCGATAATGGCGGTCATCAACGAGTTTTTCGGCTCCAGTCAGCTTTCGCAGTTTATGGATCAGACCAATCCGCTGGCCGAACTTACGCATAAACGCCGCCTCAACGCGCTGGGGCCGGGAGGGCTTTCGCGCGAGCGCGCGGGATTCGAGGTGCGCGACGTGCATCCTTCGCACTATGGCCGCATGTGTCCTATTGAAACGCCTGAAGGTCCAAATATCGGTCTTATTGTTTCGATGAGCACCTACGCGCGCATAAATGAATACGGATTTATTGAAACCCCGTACCGGGTGGTGGAAAACGGGCGGGTGACCGACGAGATTGAATATCTCACGGCCGATGAAGAAGACAACGAATTCATTGCGCAGGCGAACGAGCCGCTTGATGAAAACGGCTACTTTGTTGAAAAAGAGCGCATCATCTGCCGCAACAAAGGCAATTACCCTTCAATGCGCCCCTCCGATGTTAAATACATGGACGTGGCGCCGTCTCAGATTTTTTCGGTATCAACGAGCCTGATTCCGTTCCTCGAGCACGACGACGCAAACAGGGCACTCATGGGTTCGAATATGCAGCGCCAGGCGGTTCCCTTGCTTTCGGAGGAAATTCCGCTGGTGGGAACCGGCATTGAAAAGCATGCGGCGTACGATTCGGGCGTGCTGGTGATTGCTAAAAGGGCGGGAGAGGTCGTGTATGCCGATGCGAAGAAAATCAAGGTTAAGGTCAGCGGCGGCGAATTCGACGAATACGACCTGCTCAAATTCAAGCGCACCAACCAGGGTACCTGCTTTAACCAGAAGCCAATTGTTAAAGAAGGCGACCGTATCAAGGCGGGTGATGTTCTCGCGGACGGTCCCGCGACCAGCGAGGGGAGGCTTGCGCTTGGAAGAAACGTCCTTGTGGCGTTTATGCCCTGGATGGGATATAATTTTGAAGACGCAATTCTCATTTCAGAACGGCTTGTGAAAGAGGACCTCTTTACGTCGGTTCACATCGAACAGTTCGAGGTGGAAGCACGGGAAACCAAGCTCGGCCGTGAAACAATTACCCGCGATATACCAAACCTGAGCGAAAAAGCGTTCCGCGATCTTGATGCGGGCGGCGTCATTCGGGTTGGAGCTTTTGTGAAGCCGGACGATATTCTGGTGGGTAAAGTCACCCCCAAAGGCGAGCAGGACCTGACTCCCGAATATAAGCTCCTGCATTCCATCTTCGGAGAAAAGGCGCATGAGGTGCGCGATACATCTCTGCGGGTGCCGAACGGCGTTGAGGGCATCGTGATCGATGTGCGGCGATTCTCACGGGAAAACGGCGATGAACTTGCTCCAGGTATTGAAGAGCTCGTAAAGGTGTATATCGCCACAAAGAGAAAAATCTCCGTGGGCGATAAAATGTCCGGACGCCACGGAAATAAAGGGGTGATTTCGCGCGTATTGCCGGAATATGAAATGCCCTTCCTGCCGGATGGAACGCCGGTGGATATAGTCCTTAACCCCCTGTCCGTTCCTTCGCGAATGAATCTGGGCCAGCTTCTTGAAGCGGAACTCGGATGGGCGGCGGACAGGCTGAACATCATTGCCGAAACGCCGATTTTCGACGGCGCGACCGAAGAGAAGGTGCTGGAACTATTGCATGAGTCGAAACTTCCCGATGATTCGAAAACCGAGATTTTCGACGGGAGATCAGGTGAGCAGTTTGAAAACCGCGTGATGTGCGGCAAGGTTTACATGTTAAAACTGGCGCACATGGTTGATGATAAGATACACGCCCGCTCCACCGGACCATATTCGCTGGTGACGCAGCAGCCGCTGGGCGGAAAAGCACAGTTTGGAGGCCAGCGACTTGGCGAGATGGAAGTGTGGGCGCTGGAGGCATACGGTGCTGCCTACACGTTGCAGGAACTCCTCACGGTGAAATCCGACGATATGCTCGGCCGCGCGCGGATATACGAGGCCATAGTAAAAGGAATTACTTCAACCACGCCGGGTATTCCCGAGTCGTTCAATGTGCTGGTACAGGAGCTGCGAGGTCTCGCGCTTGATGTGCGCATTTACGATGAACAGGGAAGCGAAATTAATATTTCCGAATGGAGCGACGGCTACAGCAAGCCTAAAAAGCGCATCATGCTCGATAAGCTGCAGAATGTATAGCGGTTTTGCTGTATGAAAGAGGAAGAGCATGTCTTTTTTTTCGTTGGAATAACGGAACATAGTTTTTGAAATGAGTATTCTTTAATGGATTTGAGTATTTAAAAGGTTGTAGTATGTAAGCCTTTTACATTAAAAACAAGGTTAAGGTAATGAGAGACTTTAACGATTTCAGTTCAATTCAGATTAAAATTGCTTCTCCGGACATGATACGCGCATGGTCGTACGGAGAAGTGAAAAAACCGGAGACTATTAATTACCGTACCCTGAAGCCAGAGAGGGACGGTCTTTTTTGTGAAAAAATATTCGGTACCACCAAAGAGTGGGAATGCTATTGCGGCAAATTCAAGTCGGTGCGGTATAAAGGCGTTGTGTGCGACCGCTGCGGCGTGGAAGTCACCCATTATAAGGTGCGCCGGGAGCGCGGCGGTCACATCGAACTCGCGGCGCCGGTCGCGCATATCTGGTACTACCGGTCGGTTCCATCCCGCATCGGTCTTCTTCTTGATATGACGGTCAATCAGTTAAAGCAAATCCTGTACTACGAGAAGTATGTCATCATCGATCCGGGCGACGCGGTGACCGATGATGAAACGCTCGAGCGCGGTATGGTGATCGACGAAGAAAAGTATAATTATTTTTATGAAAAATACGGCGATACCTTTATTGCCGATATGGGAGCCTCCGCCATCAAGGAGCTTCTTTCGAAAATCGACCTGGATGAAGAAGCACGGGTGCTTCGGGAAAAGCTTCTGATGCAGATGGCCAAGGATTCGAAAAAGACTGTTGACCGCAAACTCATCAAACGTCTGGAAATTATCGAATCGTTTCGCGATTCCGGCAACCGTCCGGAGTGGCTTATCTTAGATGTGGTGCCGGTCATTCCGCCTGACCTTCGCCCAATGGTGCAGCTTGACGGCGGACGCTTCGCAACATCCGACCTGAACGACCTTTATCGGCGTGTCATTAATCGCAACAACCGCCTCAAACGGCTATTGATGCTCCGCGCGCCTGAAATCATCGTTCGCAATGAAAAGCGCATGCTGCAGGAAGCGGTCGATGCGCTATTCGACAACAGCAGGCGGAAGCGCGCGGTTAAAGGGAAAGGCAATCGCCCCTTGAAATCGCTTTCGGATATGCTGAAAGGAAAGCAGGGGCGCTTCCGCCAGAACCTTCTCGGCAAGCGCGTCGACTATTCCGGCCGCTCGGTTATCGTCATCGGACCGGAACTGAAATTGTACCAGTGCGGTCTTCCCAAGAAAATGGCGATCGAGCTTTTCAAGCCGTTTATTCAGAAGCGCCTTGTGGATAAGGATTATGTTCAGAATATCAAATCCGCAAAAAAGATGGTGGAGAACGAACGGCCCGAAGTGTGGGAAGTGCTCGAAGAAGTGATCGCTGAACATCCCGTGCTGCTCAACCGCGCCCCCACGCTGCACAGGCTCGGCATTCAGGCGTTTGAGCCGGTGCTTGTGGAAGGAAAAGCCATCAAGCTTCATCCGCTTGTATGCCATGCCTACAACGCGGACTTCGACGGCGATCAGATGGCAGTGCACGTGCCGCTTTCGCCGAAAGCCCAGCTTGAGTGCTGGACGCTGATGCTTTCAACGAACAATCTTCTCTCTCCCGCGAACGGCGAACCTATTGTCACGCCGACGCAGGATATTGTGCTCGGGATTTATTATCTCACTGCCATGTTTGACGAATCGGCAAATGAAAAATCGGTACGATATTACGACAGGGATTTCGATGTTGAGCGCGACGTAGATTTTAAGCGGATCAAGATGCGCACCAGAATAAAATTTCTGGTAAGCGAAGAAATGGCCGCGAAATGCAAAGGAAAAATGAGATGCGAAACCGACAGCGACTCGCTTGAAGTGCGGGAATTGAAAGCCGGTGAGTTCATCGAAACCACACCCGGCAGGCTGATTTTTAATAAAATTCTGCCGGACGGCTATCTGTTTGTCAACCACACGGTCAACGACAAGAAACTTGCGAAAATAATATCAGACATATATAAAGCGTATGGATCGCATCTCACCGTCAGGGTCCTTGACGACATCAAGGAGACAGGCTATAAATACGCGACGTATTTCGCGCCGACCATATCGATTTCTGACATTCTTGTGCCTTCCGGCAAACATAAGCTTGTTGAAGAATGCGATGCGAAAGTGAAGAAAATCGAGGAAGATTATAAGAGCGGTTATATCACCAACGAAGAGCGGTACAACAAAATAATCGATATCTGGACCAGCGCAAACGAAGTTGTTGCCGAGATGATGATGGACGAGTTGGCGAAGAGCCAGGGTGGTTTCAATCCGATCTACGTGATGGCGCGTTCCGGAGCTCGCGGAAGCAAACAGCAGATCCGTCAGCTTGCAGGAATGCGCGGGCTTATGGCGAAACCCAGCGGAGAAATCATCGACGTCCCGATTAAAACAAATTTCCGCGAAGGGCTCACGGTCCAGGAATATTTCATCTCTACCAACGGCGCGCGCAAGGGCCTTGCCGACACGGCGCTCAAAACTGCCGATGCCGGGTATCTCACCCGAAGGCTGGTCGATATTGCGCAGGATGTGGTGGTTACCATGGAAGACTGCGGTACCACCATGGGAATCGACATTCACCCCATCAAAGAGGGCGATGAAGTGATCGAGCCGCTTGGAAACAGAGTGCTTGGAAGAACGCTTCTCTATGATTTGGTGCACCCGGTGACCGGAGATCTTATCTGCGGCGCTGATGAGATTGTGACCGAAGACATTGCAGATAAAGTTAATGAAATAAACCTGGATTCCATAGAAATACGTTCTGTACTCACCTGCGATGCCCGCCACGGCGTGTGCGCGAAGTGCTATGGGCGCAATTTAGCTTCAGGCAGAGCGGTGGAACTCGGAGAGGCAGTTGGCATTATTGCAGCGCAATCGATAGGCCAGCCGGGAACACAGCTTACGATGCGCACGTTCCATATCGGCGGAATTGCCTCGCGGTCGGTTGAAGAAAGCGAAATCGCGCTGAATTACCCGGTATTTGTGAAGGAGATAACCGCCAAGATCATCAAAACTGAATCTGAAAGTGGCGAGAAAAAGGCGATTTCCGTGCGCCGGGGTTATCTCAAGGTGCAGCGCGTCATAAGCGAGATTCCCTTCAAAGGAGAAATCACCCTCACCGTTGAGGAAGGGAAAAAAGTTTTTGAAGGTGCTGTTGTCGCGAAGGGTGAAAGCAAGGAAGAATACATTGCAAAGAAAGCGGGAATTATTAAGCTTGAAAAGAAAAAGATTTATATTTTGGGCGACGAGCACGCTATTCCAATCAATGTGGGAACGGAAGTAATCTGCCGTGAAGGTAAATTTTACGAACGGAACGAGAAGCTCGCCTCGTTTGACCCGTGGCTTGAGCCGATTATCACGGAAGTATCGGGGGAAATTCGATTCGTCGATATTGAGCTCAACAAAAGCCTCCGCGAGGAACTCGACCCGCAATCGAATGTGCCCAAACGCGTCATCGTTGAGTACAAAACCGAAAGACTTCAGCCGCGCATCGAGGTGCATTCGAGTTCGTCAGGTGAGCCGACGGTGTATTTGCTTCCGAAAGGCGCTCACCTGATGGTCGAGAACGGAGAGAAGGTGCAGGGCGGAGTTACGCTTGCGAAGATTCCGCGCCAGATTGAAAAGGTCAAAGATATTACCGGCGGTCTCCCGAGAGTTGCAGAACTGTTTGAAGCGCGTTCGCCGAAAGATGCCGCGACGCTTTCGGAAATTGACGGAACCGTCAAAATAGGCGAAACGGTCAAGAACAAGCGAAAGATCATCATCCGCGGAGAAGGCGGAGAGGAGCGAGAATATTCCATACCCGCGTCGAAATTCCTCAGAGTGCAGGATCGCGACTGGATTAATAAAGGCGAGAAGATAGACGATGGTCCCGAAGACCCGCACGAAATCCTGAAAATCAAAGGACCGAGAGAGCTTCAAAAATTCTTAGTCAACGACATCCAGGAAGTGTATCGGCTTCAGGGTGTGAACATCAACGACAAACATATCGAGATAATTGTGCGCCAGATGCTCCGGAAAGTCAAGATCACCGATCCGGGAGATACGAGTTTTGTTATTGAACAGATCGTTGACCGATTCGCTTTCATCGATGAAAACGAGAGAGTGCTTCAGGAAGGCGGAAAACCCGCGACGGCTCAGACGGTGCTCATGGGCATCACAAAAGCGGCACTCAATACGGAGTCTTTTATTTCCGCCGCGTCATTCCAGGAAACCACGCGGGTGCTTACGGAAGCGGCAATCAGAGGAAAGGTGGACCATCTGAAAGGTCTTAAAGAGAACGTCATCATTGGCCATCTGATCCCCGCGGGAACAGGAGTTCGGGAATACAGAAAGATTTCTGTATATAAGGAAACTCCGGGAGATCTCGAACCCGTCAGCGATGCCCCGTCGGCTGAAGATGCGGTCGATCAGAAAGAGGGTGAAGGCGCCAAAACGGAATAGGGACGATGGCGATTGCATCATCGGGCGATTGACTTTGCGTGGAGAATTGCGAGGGAAAATCCTTGACAAATGCTCCATCTATAATGATGTGGTTTGTCCTGTAGGAATTTTCGGATTTGAGATTTAAAAATCTTTAAAGTGTAAATATTTTCAGGCTGAAGCCCGAAATGATACCACTAAAATGAACAGGTGTTGAGATGCCAACAATCAGTCAGTTGATACGAAAGGGCAGACAGAGCAAACGGGTGAAAACCAAATCTCCGGCGCTCACGAGATGCCCGCAGAGGCGCGGGGTATGCACACGCGTTTCGACGGTGACGCCGAAGAAGCCGAACTCGGCGCTGAGAAAAGTCGCGAGGGTTCGCCTCACCAACGGGATTGAAGTGACCGCATACATCCCCGGCGTGGGTCACAATCTTCAGGAGCACTCGGCGGTTCTGGTCCGCGGGGGCAGGGTGAAAGACCTTCCCGGTGTGCGCTATCACATCGTACGCGGAACACTTGATTCGATGGGTGTTGACGGAAGAAGGAAAGGAAGATCGAAATACGGTTCAAAACGTCCAAAAGCGTAATTAAATTTTCATAATGTAAAGAGGATTGCAATGCCGCGCAGAAGAAGAGCGATTAAAAGGGATGTGCTTCCGGATCCGAAATTCGGGAGTAAGCTGGTCACGAAATTCATCAACGTGATGATGCTGAAGGGGAAGAAAGGCGTTTCCGAGACGATTTTCTATCGTTCGATGGATATCATAAAGGAAAAGACGCAAAAAGACCCCGTTGAAGTGTTCGTGCAGGCGCTTGAAAACGTGAAGCCTCTGGTTGAAGTGAAGTCCAGAAGGGTTGGCGGGGCCACCTATCAGGTTCCCGTGGAGATACGTCCCGAACGCAGGCAGGCTCTGGCGATCCGCTGGATTATCACAAATTCCCGAAGCAGGTCCGAAAAGACAATGTATCAGAAGCTTGCGGGTGAATTGATGGATGCGTTCAACAATACCGGCGTTTCCATCAAGAAGAAGGAAGACACGCATAAAATGGCTGAGGCAAACAAGGCGTTTTCTCACTATAAGTGGTGAAAAAAGAAATTGTACGGGCATGGAATACCAGGGTTTGTGCCCTGGTATTCTGTTATTAGAGCCAATAATAATTGAGGAATGCGATGGGCAGAGAACTTCCCCTTCAAAGGACGAGGAACATCGGCATCATGGCCCATATCGATGCGGGGAAAACCACCCTCACCGAAAGGATCCTCTATTATACCGGCAAAACCCACAAGATGGGCGAGGTCCACGAAGGGAATGCGGAAATGGACTGGATGGAGCAGGAAAAGGAACGCGGCATCACCATCACCGCCGCCGCAACAACCTGCTTCTGGAGGCATACCAGAATAAATATCATCGACACGCCGGGACATGTCGATTTTACCGTGGAGGTAGAGCGAAGCCTCAGAGTTCTCGATGCCGCAGTCGCGGTATTTGACGGCGTAGCCGGTGTGGAGCCGCAATCGGAAACAGTATGGAGACAGGCGGACCGTTACCATGTTTCGCGCATCTGTTTTGTGAATAAAATGGACAGAATCGGCGCCGATTTTGACCATTGCGTCGAAATGATCCGAAAAAAGCTCGGTGCCGCGCCCCTCGTGCTGCAGCTGCCCATAGGAAAGGAAGACAGCTTTATTGGTGTTGTGGACCTTTTGCGGATGAAGGGGTATCGCTGGCAGGAAGGAACCGGAGAATCCTATGACGAAATAGATATTCCCGAAGATTTGCTCAAACGCGCTGAAAAGGCCCGCGAAACCATGATCGAGCTTCTGGCCGAGCACGACGAAGCTTTGACGGAGAAATACCTTGAAGGCGTGGAAATCAGCGAAGAAGAGCTTCGCCATAGTATTCGCAAGGCGACTGTTGGCGCACAACTTTTTCCGGTCTTTTGTGGAAGCGCACTGCGAAACAAGGGCGTTCAGCCGCTTTTGGATGCGATTGTGGAGTATCTTCCTTCTCCGAAGGATATGCCGAATATTATTGGGCACAATCCAAAAGATTATGATGAAATGTTCTCGCGCGAGGCGAGCGACAAAGAACCGTTCTGCGCACTGGTGTTTAAAATTCGGGCAGACTCGTTTGTGGGCAGATTATCGTATATACGGGTGTACAGCGGGCATTTGAAATCCGGCGATAGCGTATTGAATGTTTCGAAAAATAAAAAAGAGCGGGTGGGGCGAATCTTGCGCATGCATGCAAATGACCGGGAGGATTTGCAGGAAGTATTCACGGGCGATATCGTCGCGCTGGTGGGGCTGAAAACAGTCCGCACCGGAGATACACTGACCGACGAGAATGCCCCGATCCTTCTTGAAAAGATGGAATTTCCAGAGCCGGTTATTTCGGTGGCAATCGAACCGAAAACTAAAGCGGACCAGGAAAAACTCAGCGCGGCGCTTTCCAGGCTTGAAGAAGAAGACCCCACCTTCCGCTTGAAGCAGGACCCCGATACGGGACAGAGCATTATTTCGGGGATGGGGGAGCTTCATCTGGAAATTATCGTTGACAGGCTCATTCGTGAATTCAATGTGAAAGTGAATGTGGGCAAGCCGCAGGTTGCGTACAAGGAAACGATTACGCGCCCCTGCCGAACTGAACACGAATATACGAAGCAAATTGCAGGAAAAGATCAATACGGGCATGTAATCATCGAGATGATGCCTCTGAAGCCGGGAAGCGGATTTATATTTGAAAACTCAATGAAAAACGGCGTGCTTCCGGAAGCATTTATTCAGGCAGTGGAAGAAGGCATCAAGGATTCAATGGAAGGCGGCGTGATCGCGGGATATAAAATGGTGGATGTGAAATCGAGGCTTGTTGACGCGAAGTATATTGATGGCCAATCGGTGGAAGTGGCCTATAGAATTGCAGCGAACATCGCATTTAAAGAGGGCGCACGAAAAGCATCGCCGTCCTTGATGGAACCGATAATGAAACTCGAGGTAGTGTCGCCGGAAGAGTACATGGGAGACATAATCAACGACATTAATTCCCGGCGGGGAAAGATTGAAGGCATAGAAATGGAAGGTCATCTTAGAAAAATTCATGCGCTTGCGCCGCTTTCGGAAATGTTCGGTTATGCCACCTCGCTGCGTTCGCTCAGCCAGGGAAGGGCTTCTCAGACGCTGCAGTTCAGCCATTATGATCTGGTGCCTTCTGCAGTGATGGAAAATCTGGTGGCTCGCATGAGCGGACGAATTTTTTAATTTTTTTTGGATTAATTCATTGACAGAAAAGCTGGGTAAAATTTAATTCAACCTCGCATCGCTTGAAATTGCTTAATCGCCGGTCTTCCTGAAAACAAGAAAATGGTGTGCAATTTGTGAGGTTCCAGATGACGTGTTCAGGGATGATCGCACAATAAGAAATTTTGAAACAAAGTAATAAGGAGAGTACAGATGGCAAAGGAAAAATTTGATCGCAGTAAACCGCACGTGAACGTGGGAACCATTGGGCACATCGACCATGGGAAAACGACCCTGACGTCAGCAATCACGAAAGTCCTTTCCAAATATGTAGGGGGCCACAACAAGCCCGTCGAATTCGACCAGATCGATAATGCGCCCGAAGAAAAGGCGCGCGGTATAACGATTGCGACGTCGCACCAGGAGTACGAAACCAAAAAGCGCCACTATGCGCATGTCGATTGCCCGGGTCATGCCGACTATATCAAGAATATGATCACCGGTGCGGCGCAGATGGACGCAGCGATTTTAGTTGTTGCCGCAACCGACGGCCCCATGCCTCAAACGAAGGAGCACGTGCTGCTTGCCCGTCAGGTTAATGTGCCGTACATTGTGGTTTTCTTGAATAAAGTCGATATGCTCGATGCTTCCGAAAGAGCCGAGATGATTGAGCTTGTGGAAATGGAAATTCGTGAACTCCTTTCCAAATATGAATTTCCCGGAGACGAGATTCCGATTGTCCCGGGATCAGCGCTTAAAGCGATGGAGTGCGGTTGCGGTAAGGAAGAGTGCGAGTGGTGCGGCGGTATCATCAAACTGGCGAACACGCTCGATGAATATATTCCCGAGCCCAAACGCGCCATTGACAAACCTTTCTTGATGCCGATTGAGGACGTTTTTTCAATTACCGGACGCGGAACCGTTACGACGGGAAGAATTGAGCGCGGCATCGTCAGAACCGGCGATGAAGTCGAAATCGTCGGCTTCGGCGAAACCCGCAAGACCGTGTGCACGGGCGTTGAAATGTTCAGAAAGATTCTTGACGAAGGGATGGCGGGTGACAATGTTGGCTGTCTTCTTCGCGGTATAGGTAAGGATGAAGTGGAGCGCGGGCAGGTTCTTGCGAAACCCGGTTCCATTACGCCTCATAAGAAGTTTGAATGTGAAGTGTATGTGCTTTCTAAGGAAGAAGGCGGGCGTCATACACCTTTCTTCAGCAATTATCGTCCCCAGTTCTATTTCAGAACAACGGACGTTACCGGAAAGATTGAGCTTCCTTCCGGAGTTGAAATGGTCATGCCGGGCGACAACATCAAAATGGTTGTAGAGCTTATCACCGAAGTAGCCATGGAAGAAACGCTTCGTTTCGCAATTCGCGAAGGCGGAAGAACCGTTGGCGCCGGTGTTGTGACCAAGGTTATTGAATAAGACGTGTTTTCGCGCTAAAAGAATAATAATAGGTTGTCAGACTGAATAGTCTGACAACCGTTGTGTAGAAGCAGGCGCAAGAAGCGGTGTTTTCGGGGAAGGAATTCGTAGGAAACATCGCTTGTAAGCATCGTAAAATGCGATGTGCGATGTGTAAGTTATTTTTGAGTTAATGATAAGGCAAAGAAAGTGGCAGGAATATCAACACAGCGAATACGGGTTAAGTTGCGTTCGTTTGATGCGAAGCTTTTAGATCAGTCGGCGGCGAAGATAGTTGCAACGACGAACAGGAGTGGGGCAACTGTGGCTGGACCGGTACCTCTACCGACGAAGATAGAAAAGTACTGTGTTCTCAGATCGCCTCATGTGAACAAGAAATCGCGTGAACAGTTCGAAATACGGACTCATAAGCGTTTGATCGATATCATCAATCCCAATGAAGATACGATTGAAGCGCTCATGAAGCTTGAACTGCCCGCCGGTATTTCAGTTGACATAAAGTCGTAAAATACTGAACGCGAAGCGATTCGGATGATGAAGAATGGCCGGTCTGTGTGATTGTGCAGGCCGGGATTCGTTACTTTTTTAGTTTTTGGGTTATTGTGATGAAAAAGGCGCTGATTGGAAGAAAAAAGGGAATGATGCAGTACCTTGCGGAAGACGGGACAGTTATTCCCGTGACTATCTGCGAACTGGGTCCCTGTGCCGTGATACAAAAGAAAACCTCTGAACGTGATGGGTATTCCGCCCTCAAAGTTGGTTTTCTTGCTGCTAAGGAGAACAGGCTCTCGAAACCGAAGCATGGGGAATTCAAAAAACGCAATCTTTCCCCTATGAAGGTGATAAAGGAAATTGAGCTATTTGATGAGTCGCTGGAAGCGGGGAGTGTGATTACCTGTGAAATTTTCCAGGAAAACGATGTTGTTGAGGTGACGGGCGTGTCGAAAGGCCGCGGATTTCAGGGTGTGATTAAGCGCCATGGGTTCGGCGGCGGGCGAGAGACGCACGGTTCTACATTTCATCGAGCGCCTGGTTCAATCGGTGCATGCGCATATCCTTCCGAGGTCTGGAAAGGCCAGCGGATGCCCGGCCGCCACGGAAATAAAACAGTGACCGTTAAAAATTTGAAAGTAGTGAAAGTGATTAAAGAAAAGAATATCGTACTGATTTCCGGTGCGGTTCCTGGAACGGTTGATTCAATTATCAAAGTTAGAGCGAAATAGGATTTGTGCCATGGTTGTCGATAAATACTCAATAGACGGGACAGTAAAAGGCCAGGTCGAGTTGAACGAAAGCGTGTTCAATTCAAAGATCAATGACGTGCTGGTCTACGAACTCATCCGCGCAGCGAACGCAAACCTTCGACAGGGAACCCACAGCACCAAGCCGCGCTCGTTCGTACGCGGCGGCGGCATCAAGCCATGGAGGCAGAAGGGAACGGGTCGCGCTCGTCAGGGGAGCATCAGGGCGCCGCAGTGGAAAGGAGGCGGAATTGTATTTGGGCCTCTTCCGAGGGATTACAGGATTGACCTTCCAAAAAAAATGAAGCAGGAAGCGTACCGCTCCCTCTTCACAATTAAAGCGAAGATTAATTCTATTAAAGTGGTGGAAGATTTTGCGATTGCCGAAGGCAAAACAAGAGAAATTGCAAAAATCGGAAAAGCATTGAATATCAAAAAAGGCGTGCTCATCGCCGATTCCGATGATGAAAAGCTTAAGAGAGCGATCAGGAATATACAGTGGTTTTCCTTCAATAATGTCAATAGGCTTTCCGGAAGAGAACTCTTTTACGCGCAGACCTTGGTGATCACGGAAAGCGCCCTGAAGAAGATCAACGAGAAATACGCCAGGGGTTAAAGAATGGATTTCAATGATGTCATCATAAAACCGGTGCTTTCGGAAAAAAGCACATCGCTTGCCGAAATGAGGAAATACGTATTCCGCGTTTCGAAAAAGGCGAACAAGAAAATCGTGAAGCGGGCCATAAAGGAAATATTCAATGTGGAGCCGGTGAGCGTGAACATCATTAATGTCAGGGGACACCGCAAGCGTGTTCGGTACAATTACGGCTTTACCCCTTCCTGGAAAAAAGCCATTGTCACCTTAAAAGAAGGGGATAAAATCGAGCTTTTCGAAGGGCAATAATACGCAATTAGGATTTTAAAAGCTTCCGAGAAAACTTTTCGGAAAATCGACAATACGCATTCAGTGTAGAAAGGAAAAGAGATGGGCTTAAAAAAATTCAGACCGGTTACATCAACGCTGCGGTATAAAACCGTTCTTACCTTCGACGAGCTGACGGAAGAAAAGCCCTATAAACCGCTTACAAAAGGTAAAAAACAGTATGCGGGGCGGGGATATAAAGGTCAGGTTTCTGTTCGAAGAAAAGGCGGCGGCCATAAAAGAAAATACCGGGTGATTGATTTCAAACGAGATAAGTACGGCATTGAAGGAATTGTAACCAGCATCGAATATGATCCGAACCGTTCTTCGAATATTTCGCTGGTGACCTATAAGGACGGCGAGAGGAGGTATATTATCACTCCAGAATCTATTAAAGTGGGCGATAAAATTCTTTCCGGCGAGAATGTTGAAATTAAGGTCGGCAACTCTCTCCCGCTTAAGAATATTCCGACAGGCACAAATATTTACAACATTGAATTGACCCGCGGAAAAGGCGGACAGATTGCCCGCTCTGCCGGTACCGCAGCGCAGATTGCCGCGAAGGAAGGCGACTATTGTCTGGTGAAGCTTCCTTCCGGAGAAATTCGCAAGATCCATAAAGAATGCTATGCATGCATCGGCGAAGTCGGGAACAAAGACCATGTTAATGTCACGATAGGGAAAGCAGGGCGCTCACGCTGGATGCATCGACGCCCGAAAGTCCGCGGTGTTGCGATGAATCCAATCGACCATCCTCTTGGGGGCGGTGAAGGTAAGTCATCGGGCGGCCGCCACCCTGTGTCGCCGACCGGAAAACCGACGAAAGGATACAAGACTCGGAAGAAGAAAAAGTACAGCAATAAAATGATCATCAAGAGAAGGAAATAAGTATGTCACGGTCCATCAAGAAAGGTCCTTATATCGACATGAAGCTTTTCAAGAAGATTGAAGAGATGAATTCGTCCAATGCGCGCAAATCGATCAAAACCTGGTCGCGTCGCTCGACGATATTTCCGGAGATGATTGGCCATACCATCATGGTGCATAACGGAAAAAATTTCATACCTGTCTATGTGACGGAGAACATGGTGGGCCACAAGCTCGGCGAATTTTCTCCGACAAGGACCTATCGAGGCCATACGAGCAAAGACGATAAGGTCGCGAAGAAAACTAAGTAGGGGGTTTTACACATGGAATCATCGTCGATTTCTAAATACAATCGTATTTCGGCATCGAAGGCGCGCCTTGTTGCCAATGAGATTAAAGGGTACTCGTTCCCCGAAGCGGTTGATATATTGAAGGCAATTCCCCGTAAAGCATCAAAGCTGATTTTAAAAGTGCTGTATTCAGCCGGGGCCAATGCAAAGTACCGCAATCCGGAAATTTTGGACAGAGTTCTGTATATTAAAAAAGTGTGCGTTGATGAAGGGCCGACGATGAAGCGTTTTAAGGCGCGGGCACGCGGCCGTGCTTCGCGTATTAGGAAAAGAACGAGCACCATCACCGTCATTCTTTCTGATGAAAGCTGATATTTGAGAAATTTTTAGGATAAAGGATAATCAGATGGGGCAGAAGGTTAATCCGGTCGGTTTCAGAATCGGCGTTATTAAGAAATGGGATTCAATCTGGTACGAAGACAAGAAGAATTATTCGCGCTATTTGCATGAAGACCTTGCGATTAAAAAATTTATTAATAAAGCCCACAAAAGCGCGGGCATAGGCGATGTCGTGATCGAAAGACTGCATGACCGCATCAATGTCAACATCCATGCTTCCCGCCCCGGCCTTTTAATTGGGCGAAAGGGCGTTGATATTGAAAAGCTCAAGGCTGATATTCAGAAAATAGCGTCGAAAAACGTTTATATTAACATTGTCGAAATTAAAAAGTCTGAAAAAAATGCGAAACTCATTGCGATGCAGATTGCCTCGCAGCTTGAATCGCGTTTTCCGTACCGGCGGGCCGTCAAGCAGGCGATTGCCGGAGCGATTCGATCTGGTGCGCTTGGGGTTAAGGTCGCGGTGTCCGGAAGGCTCAATGGTGCGGAAATCGCGCGTTCTGAATCATATAAGGAAGGCCGTATTCCGCTTCACACGCTTCGCGCAGATATCGATTACGGCACTGCTGAGGCGCTTACCACCTTCGGCCTTATCGGAATTAAAGTGTGGATTTATAACGGAGAGGTTCTCTCAAAGGACGAAAATACTGATGAAGAAAGCAGATTCGCCGGTCGAAGGCGCTCTCGGGAAGATAGGGGTTAATTGCCATGTTAATGCCAAAACGATCCAAATACCGCAAGATGCAGAGGGGCAGGATGAAGGGAAAGGCCCAGAAAGGTTCTTCGATTGCATTCGGTGAACACGCTTTAAAATCGCTGGAAGCGGGAAAAATTTCCAGCAAACAGATCGAAGCCGCACGTGTGGCAATTAATCGTCAGCTCAAAAGAGGCGGGAAGCTGTGGATTAGGATTTTTCCGGATTATCCTTTTACGAAAAAGCCGGCAGAAACCCGCATGGGGAAGGGGAAGGGCAATCCCGAAGGCTGGGAAGCCCGCATTAAGCCCGGCAGAATTCTCTTTGAGCTTGCCGGCGTGGATTTTGCCATGGCCAGAGAAGCTTTGCTTCTTGCTTCAAGGAAATTGCCCGTGAAGACGAAGATAATCACGCTCGAGGAGCAGAAATAATATCTTTATGTATGCGCCTTGTGGCGTATCATCGATGCTGAGGAACGAACGATGAAAGGAAAACTTGACGAATTGGGAATGGAAGAACTCAACCGCACTCTTCGGGAAAATAAAGAGGAGCTCCGCAAGGAGCGGTTTAAAGGGGTGACGAGTAAAATCGACAATCCCCAGAAAATCAAGCAACTCAAGAAGAATATTGCCAGGATCCTGACGCTGAAAAGCGAATATAGTCTTGGTATTAGGACTCCAAAGGGGAAATAATATTACCCAAATTGTGGTGGAATTATGGAAACGAAAAAAGTAAAAAAAGCGCTAACCGGAACTGTGGTAAGCAATAAAATGGATAAAACGATTGTGGTGCGTCTTGAGCGCATGAAATTGCATTCGCTCTACAAGAAATCGGTGAAAATTAATAAGAAAATCAAGGCGCATGACGAGCGCAACGAATGTTCGGTTGGCGATATCGTTCGCGTGGTTGAGACGCGGCCGCTTTCAAAAGAAAAGCGCTACAGATTGGCGGAAATCATTCAGAAGGCGAAGTAGAGGTGGATCATGATCCAGGTGGAAACGATGCTCGAAGTGGCCGATAACAGCGGCGTGAAAAAAGTACAGTGTATTAAAATTTTGGGCGGCACCAGGCGCAGATATGCGACCGTAGGAGATGTGATCATCGTCGCGGTTAAAGATGCCCATCCCTCATACGGTTTAAAGGATTCGACCGGCAAAAAAGTCCACGGGAAAGCGGTGCTGCGCGCAGTGATAGTCCGTGCGAAGAGGGCGGTTCGTCGAAAAGACGGTTCCTATATCAGATTCGACGACAATGCGGTGGCTATTATCGATACCAAGGGTGAACCGAGGGGAACCCGCATCTTTGGACCGGTGGCAAGGGAACTCCGCGACAGGAATTTCATGAAAATTGTTTCGCTTGCTCCGGAAGTTCTTTAATGATGTTTGTGATATGAGATATGTGTGAGGAAATGCGCGATGGCGGGAATTAGTAAAAAAATCAAAAAGAATGACAGCGTGATTGTCATCACCGGCAAGGATAAGGGACGGCGCGGAAAAGTCCTTTTTATAGATTCACAAAAAGGGCGCGTGGTGGTTGAGGGTGTTAATAAGAAGAAAAAGTTCGTTCGCCCCAGTCAGGAAGCTCCCAAAGGCGGAGTCATAACGCTCGAATATCCGATCAACATATCGAATGTCATGTTGTTCTGTGAAAAGTGCAAAAAGGGCGTACGGGTCGGCTTTGATATCAAGGAAGATAGAAAGGTCAGAAAGTGCAAGAAGTGCAACAAGGAAATTTAGTTGAGGAATGATCAATGGCCAGCAGGTTGAGAGAGGAATATTACAAGAAAATTCAGAAAAGGCTTTTTGAGCGCCTAAAATGCAAATCGATTATGCAGGTCCCCCGTATCGAAAAAATCGTATTGAACGTGGGGATGGGGGATGGGCATGCGAACGTGAATGCGCTCAATGCGGCGGTTGATGAGTTGACGACCATTTCAGGCCAGAAAGCGGTCAAAACCGTAGCGAAAAAAGCGATATCGAATTTCAAGATTCGCGAAGGGTATGAAGTCGGCTGTCGCGTTACCTTGAGGAAGGATCGCATGTACGAATTTTTGGACAGGCTGATCAATATCTCTCTTCCGCGCGTGAGAGACTTCAAAGGCCTTACTCCAAAATCTTTTGATGATTTCGGCAATTACAATTTTTCTATCAAAGAGCAGATCATTTTCCCTGAAATCGATTTTGATAAGGTGGAAAAGATCCACGGGATGAACATAACGATTGTAACAAACGCAAAGAACAAGGAAGAAGCTAAGGCGCTCCTTGAAGAATTCAAGATGCCGTTCAGAGAATAGGGGTAAGGATAATGGCCAAGACATGTTTGATTGCCAAAAGCAGAACTCCGAGGAAATATCGGGTGCGTGAACATAACCGGTGTAAAATTTGCGGAAGATCGCGCGGGTATTTGCGCCGCTTCGAAATGTGCAGGATTTGTTTCCGTAAGCTGGCAAACGAAGGGAAGCTTCCCGGCGTGGTTAAATCTTCATGGTGATATTATTTTAAGCTGGAGCAGGTAATGAGCAGAGTAAGCGATCCGATTTCCGATATGTTGACACGGATGCGAAACGCGATGAAAGCGAACCATCTGAAGACGGATATTCCCTCTTCCAAAATGAAGCTCGCAATCGCACGCATTCTGAAAGATGAAGGCTTTATTAAAAACTATAAGGTGATTGACGATAACAAGCAGAAGATTCTCAGGGTTTATTTCAAGTACAGCGCGGATAATACTCCGGCGATCGTGAAGATGCGGCGCGTGAGTTCTCCAGGTAGAAGGATCTATATGCAGGCAAAAGAAATCAGGCCAGTGTATAATAATCTGGGTATTCGAATTCTTTCGACGTCGCGCGGCATTATTACCAATAAAACCGCGAAGAAGCTCAATGTGGGCGGCGAAGTGATTTGCGAAATATTGTGATGAGGATTGAGTAAACAATGTCACGAATAGGGAAAAAACCGATACCAATACCTGATGGAGTCAGCGTCGAAATTTCCGGCAGGAATGTGACCGTGAAAGGAAAGATGGGCGCGGATTCGATCGTTTTGATGGATTGCGTGAATGTAAAAAGCGAAGGCAATGTTCTTCAGGTTGAGATGGTGGGGGATGAGAACGACAAACGTGTTCGTGCAGCGTTTGGCTTGCACCGGGCGCTTCTTGCGAATATGGTAACCGGCGTTTCATCCGGATTCGAGAAAAATCTCGAGATAGTCGGTGTGGGCTACAGGGCGCAGCAGCAAAAAAGCGATGTAGTCTTCCAACTTGGTTATTCTCACTCGGTTCTTTTCTCGCCTCCTGAAGGTATTTCCGTGGAAGTGATGGAACCAACGAAACTTAAAGTAAAAGGTATC
This sequence comes from uncultured bacterium, assembly GCA_937921485.1. GTDB lineage: Bacteria > Spirochaetota > UBA4802 > UBA4802 > JAGODF01 > DYLV01. The sequence goes on along the minus strand of CAKZSV010000004.1, from coordinate 48,320 downwards.
AACAAACAGATGGTAGGTCAGGTGGCCGCGAATATTCGCAAGCTGCGTCCGCCGGAACCTTACAAAGGCAAAGGCATTCGGTACGCGAATGAAAGAATAAGAAGAAAAGCTGGAAAAACGGGTAAAAAATAATGAACAAGTTCGCTGTTATCAAAGCTCGGGAATTCCGGAGGAAGATGCGCGGTAAGCGTAAACTGCAGACGGATCAGGAGAGGCCCCGGCTGTGCTTCACAAAAACGAATAAGCATCTTATTGTTCAGGTTATCGATGACCTGAAAAGCCATACTCTGGTTTCCGCATCGACCATGGAAAAGGATTTTCCCATGAAGGGGAAAAAGAACATTGAAGCGGCAAAGGAATTGGGCAAGATTCTGGCTGCTAAGGCTTTGCAGAAAGGAATCAAGAGGGTCGTTTTTGATCGGAACGGCAATATCTACCACGGCAAAGTGAAAGCGTTCGCGGATGCGGCGCGTGAAGCTGGTTTGGAATTTTAACGCAGGAGCGCCGTTATGGTGAATAGCAACAAGAAACATGTGAGTCCTGATGGACTTGAGCTAACGGAAAAAGTGGTTTCGATCAATCGTGTCGCCAAAGTGGTGAAGGGCGGCAGAAGATTTTCGTTCAATGCGCTTTCGGTTGTCGGCGACGGTCAGGGGCATGTGGGCATTGGCTTTGGAAAAGCGAATGAGGTTCCCGATGCGATCAGAAAAAGCGTGGAGAGCGCGAAGAAAAACCTCTTTAAAGTAAGTATTAATAAAAATACCATTCCTCATGAAATTGTGGGGAAATTTAAAACATCCAGAGTGATTTTGAAACCGGCTACTCCCGGGACGGGCCTGATTGCGGGAGGAGCTGTTCGTGCGGTTTTAGAAAGGGCGGGTATTGCGGATGTGCTCGCGAAAGCGCTCGGTTCGCGAAACCCGCAGAATGTGGTTAAAGCTACGATGAACGGGCTTCTTCAGCTTAAAAGCCTGAGCGAAGCCGCTGAACTTAGGGAAGTAAACCTCAAGAAACTGTGGGGAACGTATGGCAAAGAAGCTTAAAGTGAAGCAGATAAAAAGCGTTATCGGTTCAAAACCCAAACAGCGTGCGACGCTTCGGGCGCTGGGTTTGCGCAAAATGAATTCCGAACGGATCCATAACGACAATGCGGTCATTCGGGGCATGATCTACCGCGTGTCGCACATGGTGGAAGTCACTGAAATTAATGAATAATACGGACTGGTGCTGATATGGAAGCATATACCTTAAAACGGCCGTCTTCACATAAAACCCGAAAAAGGGTCGGCAGGGGGCCTGGAAGCGGAATGGGAAAGACATCGACCCGCGGGCAGAAAGGTCAGATGAGCAGATCCGGCAGCAAAAGCCTTCCCTGGTTTGAAGGCGGGCAGATGCCGATTCAGCGGCGAATACCGAAACGCGGCTTTAAAAATTTCACGAAAGTCGAATACCAGGTGGTCAACATTGCGAATATCGCCAGGCTCGATGCATCTGAAGTCACACCGCAGCTTATGAAGGAAAAAGGGCTTGTGAAGAAGGACGATATGAAGATTAAGGTGCTCGGTTCCGGTGATATCGCGCGGTCGTGCAGCGTGACTGCTGATGCGTTTTCGAAAAGCGCCGTGGAAAAGATCAAAAAAGCCGGCGGAAGCGTGGTGATGCGAAAAAAGATTGAAAAAAGCAAAGCTCAGGCTGAATAACTGGTGAGCCAATGGCAAATGTAATCGTTAATATTTTTAAAATTCCAGAACTCAGGAAAAAAATACTTTTTACCCTGTTTATCCTGGTGGTGTACCGTATTGGTGCGCACATTCCTGTGCCGGGGATAAACGGCGAAGCGCTGATCGAATATTTCGAGCGGGCCGCGCGCGCGAGCGCAGGGGCGGGCCGAGGCTTCGTTGATTTCTTCGACTTATTTGCGGGAGGAGCGCTGAAGCGCTTCACTATTTTTGCGCTCGGCATAATGCCCTATATTTCCGCTTCGATCATCATGCAGCTTCTGACGGTGGTTATTCCCGCACTGGAGCGATTATCAAAGGAAGGGCCCGAAGGTTCGAAGAAGATTAATCAGTACACGCGCTACGGGACGGTGCTTTTGTGCGCCGCGCAGGCATTCGGCCTTACGTTCTGGATGAAAAGCATGCCGAATGTCGTTCCAAGCGACGGCGGCGCCTGGTTTACGTTAATGGCGGTGATATCAATCACCACGGGTACAATGGTGCTCATGTGGCTCGGTGATCAGATTACCGAGAAAGGCATTGGAAACGGCATTTCGCTTATCATCTTCGCAGGCATCGTGGTGAGGGTTCCCGCGGCAATATATCAAACGGCTTCCGGTGTAGAAGAACCCATTCTTTTCATTATTCTCATATTTCTTTTTATTCTTGTCGTGGCCGCGTCGATTATTCTTACTCTTGGAGTGCGAAAGATTCCCGTTCAATACGGCAAGCGGATTGTGGGAAGGCGCATGGTGCAGATGACCTCGCAGGCGATTCCTCTTCGCGTGAATGCGGCCGGCGTCATCCCCATCATTTTCGCGTCGTCGGTTATTCTTTTTCCCACTCAGATCGGCAGCATCATTTCAAATATCTTCGGCGGCGCCGAGGGAAGAGGCTATCAGTTCTTCGTGTATTTGCAGACCTGGCTCCAGCCGGGCCATGTGGTCTATATCATATTTTACAGCGCGCTCATTATATTCTTCTGCTATTTTTATACGGCAATTCAATTCAATCCGGTCGATATAGCTGAAAATCTGAAAAAATACGGCGGTTTTATACCCGGCATTCGGCCAGGGAAAAACACATCCGATTATATCATGCGGATTCTAAACCGCATAACATTGCCCGGCTCGATTTTTCTGGCGATTATCGCGATTGTACCGGACCTGATTATCAATATGTGGCCGACAGTCTCTCATGAGATGGCGTATCTTTTCGGCGGAACTTCATTGCTGATTATCGTGGGGGTTGCGCTTGATACGCTCAAGCAGGTTGAATCGCAACTGCTCATGCGCCACTATGATGGCTTTTTCAAAAAAGGACGTATGAAAGCACGCCGTTAACGCGCACTGTGAGAAGTCTTGGGAATTTATACCTATAGTGCCGAGCAGATTGAAAAGATTCACCGCGCGTGCAGTGTAGCCGCCGGTGTACTTAAGGCTTTAGAAGCGCATATTTCCGAAGGTATCAGTACCTTCGAGCTTGACAAAATAGCGCGTGAGTTTATAGCTGCCCGCAAAGCGAAGCCCGCATTTCTGGGATATCGCGGGTATCCGGCGGCGCTGTGTACATCGATAAATGAAGTGGTGGTGCACGGTATTCCGTCAAAAAAGATTAAGCTGCGCCGGGGCGATATTGTGGGTATTGATGTGGGGGTATTTTTAGACGGCTATTTTGGGGATACCGCGAGAACCTTTAAGGTCGGTACGATAAGTAAAGATGCCGAAACCCTGCTCAAGGCCACTTGTGAAGCATTGATGCAGGGTATTGGACAGGTTGCTCCGGGCAAAAGGATTTCGGATATTTCTCATGCCGTTGAATCGCACGCGGTGCGGTATGGTTTTTCCGCGGTGCGTGAGTTTGTGGGACATGGCATCGGTGCTTCGCTGCATGAGGAGCCATCCATACCGAATTTCGGCGAACCCGGCAAAGGTCCGAGAATTGCCGAAGGAATGGTACTTGCGATTGAGCCGATGATAAATGCGGGAACGTATGAAGTGAAGGTGCTTGACGATGGATGGACAGCCGTAACGGCGGATGGAAGTCTTTCTGCACATTTTGAGCATACCGTTGCGGTGGTAAATGGGAAGGCAAAAATCTTAACGGAGTGGGAATGATCGAACTGCCCGCTCGATTATAGTAAAAGAGGTTTATGGCTAAAGAAGAACCGATTGAAGTTGAGGGTGTGGTGGTTGAGACTCTGCCCAATGCGATGTTCAGGGTCAAGCTCAGCAACGACCACGTGGTGCTGGCGCATATTTCCGGTAAGATGCGGATGCATTATATTCGAATACTTCCAGGGGACAAAGTCACTGTTGAGCTTTCACCGTATGATTTGAACCGTGGAAGAATAATCTATCGTTCTAAGTAAGGCTTGTAATTAAGGTTACAGGATAGTTAACAGGATTTGCAGGATAATGCAGGATAGTTAATCGTTAATAGAAGAAATCGAGGGAGTCATGAAAGTACGGGTTTCTGTGAGAAAAATATGCAGTGAATGCAAAGTGATAAAGCGGCACGGGGTCATCAGAGTAATCTGTTCAAATCCCCGCCACAAACAGCGTCAGAAAAAACGCACTGCGAGCAAATAATCGAGGAGTGAGTATATGGCACGTATTTCAGGTGTTGATTTACCGGGGAACAAGCGAGTTGAAGTGGCGCTCACGTATATTTACGGGATAGGCCCCACCACTTCAAAAAAAATAATCGCTGAAACGAAGGTAAATCCGGACACGCGGGTGAAAGATCTTACCGACGATGAAATCGGCGAGATTCGCCGCGTAATTGAAAAAAATCATAAAGTTGAAGGTGATCTTAGAACAGAAGTGGCGATGAATATCAAGCGCCTCATGGATATCGGATGCTATAGAGGCATTCGCCACAGAAGAGGATTGCCGGTGAGAGGGCAAAATACCAAGAATAACGCCCGCACCAGAAAAGGAAACCGGAAGGCGCAGGCAGGCAAGAAGAAAAAATAATTAATATATAATTGTTTGAGACGGTAATCAAACGAAGAAATAATCAGGAGCATCCGTGTGAAGCAAAAAAAGACGAAGAAGCGCGAAAAGAAAGTCGTTCCGGTAGGGATGGCCTATATCCAGGCTACCTACAACAACACAATTATCACTCTTGCCGATATGCAGGGCAATGTGATTTCATGGGCATCTGCGGGGGGTGAAGGTTTCCGCGGCTCAAGGAAATCGACACCATTCGCGGCGCAGATGGCTGCAAAAGTGGCAGCGCAGAAAGCCATAGACCAGGCCGGCCTGCGGAGCGTTGAGGTCCATGTGAAGGGCCCGGGAATTGGAAGAGAGGCGGCAATCCGTTCTCTGGCGCAGGCAGGTCTGACCATTACAAAAATTAAAGACGTGACGCCCATCCCGCATAACGGATGCAGGCCGCCGAAACGTCGAAGAGTGTAACGAAGCGAGGAAATCATGGCAAAATATACCGGACCATCGTGCAAGCTATGCAGACGTGAAATGGTGCCCCTTTTTTTGAAAGGGCAGCGATGTCTTACCGATAAATGCGCGGTAAAGAAGAGAAAATATCCTCCGGGACCTCCGAGAAAAAGGAGAAGCAAGCTCTCCGATTACGGCGTTCAGCTGCGTGAAAAGCAGAAAATTAAACGCATGTACGGCTTGATGGAAGGGCAGTTCAGGAGAGTGTTCGAGGATGCATCGCGCGCGAAGGGCGTTACAAGCGCGCAGATGATGAGTCTTCTTGAACGCAGGCTGGATAATGTGGTGTACCGGATGGGTTTTGCTTCGTCCCGAATGCAGGCGCGTCAGTTTGTCCAGCACCGCCATGTTACTGTCAACGGGCGAATAGTGGACATCCCTTCGTATCGCATACGAATAAACGATGTGGTCGAAGTGCGGGACAATTTTAAAACAAATCCTATTCTCGAGGAGTCCATCAAGCTTTCCAAGGCGGTGAGTTCCGTACCGGGCTGGATTGAAGTGGATTACGAGAATAAGAAAGGGAAAATAGTGCGTTTTCCAGAGCGGAGCGATATTACCGCGACGTTTAATGAACAGCTTGTGGTTGAGCTGTATTCTAAGTAAACTATTACGTATGACGGCGGGCGAATTATTGGTTGCTAATTCGCTTTGCTCAAGCAGTGTATTTGTAAAATTTAGCTTTTTGTGAATATCATCGGAGGCAATAATGGTGCCAAGAAACCTTTTGAAAGGTTTTAAGAGACCGGGAAAGATAATTTTCGAACATGATGAATTGGACAAGTTCTATGGCAGATTTATTGCCGAGCCATTCGAAAAGGGATACGGTCTGACAATAGGAAATTCATTGCGGCGCGTGCTGCTCTCCTCAATTGAGGGTGCTGCAATTACCGCAATAAAAATCGAAGGCGTACCTCATGAGTTCTGCGCCATTGACGGTGTGTACGAGGATGTAACGAAGATTATTCTCAATTTAAAGAAACTTCGCATCAAATACTATGGCGAACTTCAGAAGGTGCTGCATATCGTCAAACAGGGACCGGGGGAATTGAAAGGAGCCGATTTCAATATCGATCCCGATATCGAAATCATGAATCCCGATTTGAAGATTGCGACGCTGAACGCATCGGGCAAAATCGACATGGAAGTGGAGATACAGCGCGGCCGCGGTTACATCCCCGCAGAGCTCAATAAGGACAATACCGAAATGGTGGGTGTGATTCCCATCGACGCGATTTTTTCTCCGATTCAGAAAGTCAATATCCGCGTTGAGGATACGCGTGTCGGCCAGCGGACGGATTATGACAAACTGATTCTGGAAATCTGGACCGACGGGACCATTACGCCGGATGATGCGCTGGCGCAGGCCGCGAAGATAATCAAAGAGCATTTGACGATATTCATCAATTTTGAAGAGCGCATGGAAGAGGAAGAGGAGGCGGTTGACGAAGGTGCTGAGAAACTGAAAAATCTTTTAGCGAAATCCATCGACGAATTGGAGCTTTCCGTGCGTTCGTACAATACGCTCAAGAGTCTGGATATCTCGTATCTTAATGAACTGGTTCAAAAAACGGAAGAGGAACTGAAAAAATCGAAGCATTTCAGTGATGTGGTAGCAAAGGAAATCAAAGGTAAACTTGAGGTGCTTCACCTCAGTCTGGGATTAAAAGGATAGCACAAGAGGGGCAATACTATGAGACACAAAAACAGCGTGACGCAGCTTGGAAGGACCCATGAGCACAGGCGGGCCCTTTTTTCAAATATGGTAACATCTCTTTTTGAGCACGAGCGCATTATCACCACAAAGCAAAAGGCGAAGGAGCTGAAGCGCATATCAGAGCGGCTGATTACCCGCGCAAAAAAAAATCTGGTTTTGCCGGAAACGGATGTAGCAAAAAAGCTGCATAACAAGCGCGAGGTTATGCGCCATATTCATAACAGGGATGTGGTGAAAAAATTATTCGACGATATTGCTCCCCGTTTTAAGGACCGCAACGGTGGCTACACGCGTATTTATCTGCTTGCAAAGCGTCGGGAAGGCGATGGGGCGGAAATGGCGATTATTGAGCTGGTTGAGCGCAAGCTAAAGGTGCGCAAGAAAGCCGAGAAGAAAGTTAAAGAAGAGAAATAGCACTGCGAGCATGATTTAGCGGCAGGATGTGCTGCGACAATAAAAGCAGAAGAACAATGCACTCGCGCCCGTGAGTGCATTTTCGTCTGCTCAAGTGAAAAAGATATTCTCTATTCGATCGATGGCGATTTGGGGAAATCCGCCGGAACTTTTTTCGCTTCGTGCGCATGTATTAGCTTGATGTTGTCGTTCGCGTCGATTTTGTAGTTTTCGGGAATACGCACATCGAATATGGGTTCCGGATTGCTGATGGGAATATTATAGTTGTCGTATTTCTTCTGAATGGCGTAAATGTTATTTTTGCGTATTATCTTATAAATTTCAATTCCATACTGTTTTGCTTCGCGGCAGTTTTTGATGACTGTGAGAAAGCTGTCAACCATGTAATCCACATCGTAATCGTTCTTTTCTTTCTTGCCTTTGACTACTTCCATATCGGGGTGCTTGTAGATGTTTTCGGCGTCCTGAAAAATTTTATATCCTTTCCGTAAATACCGTTCAATCGTGCTCTTATTGTAATATAAATGGTATTCTTCTGATTTATAAATTTTTTCTCCTCCTATTACGGAAACGGGGTCAATAGGTTTGGTGAAGTATTTGCTATATCCGCCCTTGTTGAATTTGATGAGAATGCTGAAGGAATCTTTCGACACTCCCTGCAGAATATCCTTTGCCCGGGAAAGATATGATTGCGCCATGCCGTCGAGCAGTTCGGCCAATTTTAGTTTTACTAAATAAAATTTTCTTCGGTGTTTTTTCGCGTTTTTGTCGTAGAATACGAAGTCATGGGCGTAAAATGAGATCGCAGCGTTTCGAAAATCGCTGGAAATTTCTTCGTATTTTTTCCTTTGATCTTCGTTTGCAAAATTCTCTATCATCACCTGCACATCGCGCAGATGATGCATTAAATAAATGTAATCATCCTGACTCTTGGCGGAGGTTGAAAGAGAATAAACGGGATTTGAAGCCGATATTGCGGCGATTATTGTGGTAAGAAAAAGCTTAAAATGTATATTTTTCATGGCTTTACACTCTATAGAGTAATTTTTATAAGTATCGGCATTTTCAAAGCCATACTTTAACATGTGGATATCATGGATACTATACATTTTTAAGCCTATAGGGAAAAAGTTTATTGATGAATAATAAAAATTATTGTATTATGTCTATAATATGGTTTTAATAGTGCCGTACTGTCAATAATATGCAGAAGCGATCAGAATTACTCTGCTGCATGAAAATATCATTGGGAGATACTTTGTTACATGGAAACTGCAAAAGATGCTGCACAGAAAAAGGTTTCTTACAGGCAGAAAAATCCAACAAAATGCCCCATATGCGCCTTTGAGCATTATAAGGAAGAAATGCTCACAGGCGGTGGCAGACTCATCGCGGGGAAGCTCACCGATGAATTGCGCCGTCTGTATGAGAAAAACGAAAAGTGGGGAGTAATCTATCCATTGGCGTACTATTTGCAGGTCTGTCCTAATTGTCTCTATACCGCCTATCCGAAGGATTTCAGCGACATCACGCCGGATGAAATCGAAAAAATAAAGAAAACGACGCAAGCTCGTCTTGCGTCCATTAAAAAATTTTTTGGTGAACTCGATTTTAGGAATGACAGAGATCTGGCGCTGGGGGCCGCTTCGTATCTGCTTGCGGTGGATTGTTATTCGTTTCGGAGAAAAAATTTAGCCCCAACGTTTAAAAGAGCCGTGTGTTCCATTCGGGCTGCCTGGCTTTTTGGCGATCTGGCAAAGGCCAAGCCGGATAAACCCTATGATAAAATCTCCGACTTCTTCTATAGAAAGGCCTATGAGTATTATCAGGATGTACTGGAACTGGTGCAAACCGGGAAGGAGCCGGCGGAAGCGGCCGGGCATCTTGGGCCCGATATTGATAAAAACTGGGGGTATGAGGGCATACTGTACATGGTCGCGATTCTCACGCTGAAAATCGGGGTGCGGGAACCGGATATGACAAAGCGAATAGAAAATTTTGAAAAAACCAAGCGTTTTCTAAGCAGGCTCTTCGGGAGCGGCAAATCGTCGAAAAACAAGCCGAGCGCCATGCTCGATATGACGCGCGATCTTTACGACAGAATGAATGCGATGCTTCAGGAATGGACAGGACAGAAGGAATCGAACGGGACTGCGGAAACGGAAAAATAGCACTGCTTGTGCAGTATGACGGCACGCGCTTCAATGGGTGGCAACGGCAGAAAAACGCCCGAACGGTTCAGGAAGAACTTGAAAAAGCGCTTCAGATTCTCCTTAAAAAAGAGGTCCGCCTAACTGCTTCCGGAAGGACCGACACGGGAGTGCATGCCTGCGGGCAGGTGGTGCATTTCGCGACGGGTTTAGATATACCTCTTCGGCGGCTCTGTATCGGCGTAAATGGCATTTTAGAAGAGGATGTTTCTGTTCTCAATGCGTATCGGGTGCCGGAAACGTTTCACGCACGCTACAGCGCGCTTGCACGGGAGTATATGTATGTGATATACAATCACCCGCAGCGTTCTCCCTTTATGGTAAATCGTGCTATGTGGATATCGAGCCCTCTCGATGCTGGCTATCTTCACACCGCCGCGCAATATCTTGTGGGCGAATATGATTTTGCATCGTTTTGCAAAAGAGCGTCTTCTCAGGATGGAACCGTACGGCGGATTGAAGAAATTGAAGTGAGGCGCGAAGGCGATACTATCCGCATTAGAATCCGCGGAAATGCATTTCTGCACAACATGGTACGGATAATAGTAGGAACTCTTTTGAAAATGCACAGGGAGAATGTCCGGCCGGACATAATTGCTGACATATTAAAAAAACGCGACCGCATTGCTTCAGGTCCGACGGCGCTTGCGAAGGGGCTGTATTTATATAAAGTGTATTATGATCCGCCCCTTGATACGATGGAAAAAGCGTTTTGAACAATTCCTGCATGAAAAATGTCGATGCATTGATGTTTTTTCTTAGAGATAACTATGATCAATTGCAAGCGATTGTTATTCAACTTCAAATGAATGTGGATTATTTCGGATGTTTTTCAAGCAATGGGTTGATTGGAGACAAAAGCGTCCCTTCCAGAGCAATGCTGGTTGTGAGTGAACGTGATTGTTGATGTGTGTTAACGAGTAAATTCAGCGGCTAATAGAGCCGGATCGCTGGGTAATCCCCACCAGATGTGAAACACCGTTGCCTCTTCTATACATTTATCGTAAATTGCACAGTTTTTATAGGGATAAGAATCCACTTCCTCATCATAGGCACCGCTTTCAATGCGCTCCATCAACTCGGGAAGATAGGTCAACACCGCAATGGCAATCACATGCGAAATCGACCTTCTATAAAACCTGCGCATATCATTAAAATAATCATATTCTCTTTCAAGGATTTTTATCTTCACGCGGAATTTTGGTATTGGCATGCCATCTTTATCCAGGCGCTTCTGGTATTCGATTCTTCCGTGCTCCCTTTCGTACTTTGAGTGATGCCGCATTGCGTAGCGCATCAACGCAATGATGAGATCAATCATCTTCCATCCGGTACGTTTCTCGGCGTCTTTGAGCAGCATCAACACATCTTGTGTCATCATGTAGCTTGTTTGTATCATCATTGGGCCTCCATATGGTATAATATCGATAGTATGTAAAATATGTACATCTATACATATGTAAAGTAATATTTCAAAAAAAAAATAAGGAACTTCTAAAAAAGTGTTTTAAAGGATGTTCCCTTGTAGGCACAATATTATGAGAAAACCGCTTTCTTCTTATCGCTTTAATATATTTTATTGACAGATACGAGCGTGCAAATTAGATAACCCTATCGTTTATAAAATTTTCAGGATCATGTACAGGAGCTTATGTGGAAAATACGAATACTTCTCATCATGCTATTATTTTTCTTTTTCGCCGGCACATCGTTTGCGCGCTCACGGCGAAGCGACCCTTTCGAAAAGCCCCAGATAGGTCTGTGGTTTGGGCCGGTGACGCCGGTGTACACTACCGATGATGATCTTGACACCTATCTTGGCGGCGGGCTTTTTTTCCGTACGAATTCATTCATCCGCGGCATTAAAATCGGCCTTGACAGTTCATACCAGTTTTTCCGCTCGCAGGGCGTGAACGAACTGACGATGATTCCAGTTTACGGTTCTTTTATCTATCGGCTTCCCATAACACTGCCCCTTGCTTTTCAGCTGAAAATGGGAGGTGGGAGCGCGCGGCTCTACTTTCGGCCGGACGAGGTGACGGTCTGGGAACCGCTTTTTATGGTGGGATTCGAGACTTCATTTCCAGCGGGTAGAATTTTCAACATCGGCCTTCGGATCGATTACCTATTGATATATGAAAAGCACATCGAAGGCGCTACCCAAAACGGACACATTGTCAACGCGGGGCTCACGGTCTTTTTCAATCTGGGAGAATGATGCAAATGAAACGAATAAACATCTTGTTGTGTGTGGTTGTTTTTTCAGGCGCACTTTTCGCCTGCAGCGATTATCCGGTGTTTTCCGAAATGGGAACCAGCCGCCTGCGCGTGATTTTAAAAGGCACATTTGAATCGAACAATCCGCGTCCCTGGGATTTGTCTTCCCCTGAAAATATGCGCGATGACTCAATTGATGATCTTACGACAGATACGACAACGGCACCCACTCGTTTTATGCTGGATATTGCCGAGATGCAGCTGCAGGGCTCGGGAAACGCTGATAAATTCGCGTTTTACCGCGAAACGTATTCAATACCGCTTCTCGATTCTGAGGCATTTTTTGATGGAACCGGTGTGGAATATCCAGGTGATGATCCGTATTCGAATTATCAATACACCTCGGTACTTGTGTATATCCGCAAAATGATTTTTGACATGGCGACGCACTGGCAATTTAATTATTCAACGCTTTCCTGGGAAGCGCAGGAAGCGCCGGAAAGCATTTTTAATGAAACCACCGTTCAGGGTGTTGACTTTAATCAATTGCAATATAACACCTACTGGGATTCTCTTCGGACGAATAGTAAAGATGTTATACGAATTTTTCCCCTTCGCATATATTTTCCTCCAGGGGGTTTTGTCTATGACAGGCGATACCCTGAAACAGTTCTTGAAATCCGATTTGTCATAAAAAATTTTATCAGGTACTACGAATACGATGATACCTCGTCAGGCTATTATGAGGTGCTGCACTTCTGGGCCCTTTCCGACTGGCTGCGGAATGTTCGTCCCGATGATACGGTAATGGGGGGAAATATTATTGCGGTGGCAAGAAGCTATGTGCCGGGAAGAACTGCAAGTATTACCGGGACAGGCGGTACGGCAGGCAACTATATTATCGCAATTGAAACCGGTGTTGATAATATTGCCAACTATACATTCACGCCCCCTGCGCGGCCTGATGCATCGGGCGCATGTTACCAGCCCCGGGTGCCCACGGTGTTAAATTATTCAGACCCCTACGCCTGGCTGGATTATTATATACAGTATGAAAAATACCGGTATGATTTGAATTCGTTCATCACGGGATGTCTCGACGCCGGCATTTATGATGATCAGTGGGATGCCTACGAGGGGCAGGTAGAAAATTTCAGAATTCCGCCATTGGTCACCTATAAATCCGGTTCAAGCTATACGCTTACCAATGTGCCGGTGGGGAAAACGTATCAGTTGTATTATGCCGCCGCAGGTACACGAGGGACTCTGCCGACAAATTATACCCAGCTGGGAAGCCCTATCACAATTCAGGAATCCGATGCGGGAAAGACAATTACCGGACCGTGATTTGCTTTTAAGATATGAGTATCTTTAAACATTCGTAGCGAAAATGATTTTTTTATTGGTTCAGGGCGTTGATTTGGCGGTTCAGGTGACCATTAGTTCTAATTTTTCTGGAATTCCCCACCAAATATGAAAAGTTGTAAAGTTTTCAATGCGTTTTTCTATCCATGCATAGCCGTAAAAGGGATAATTATCCCCAATTGGATCAATTTTTTTGGCGCCTAATTCTTCGATTACAAGATCCAAATATTCAAAAACTGCAATTGCCATAACGAAGGAAATCGAACGGCCGAAAAATTTCCTCGTATCCTGAAAGTAATCATACTCCTTCTGCCAGAAAGACAATTTTACTCTTTTTTTCAGTACCGGTAATCCGGTTTTTTCATCAAAACGGTCCTGGTATTTTATTCTTCCTTCTTTTCGCAAGTATTTCCTGTGAGTGCAAAGCATGAACTGTAGGGCTTTTGTAAGTATAATTTCTTTGCTGAGGTTGGTTTTCCTGGCGGCATCATTTAATAGGGCGATAACATCATGCCGCAAGGAGAATGTGGATTTTATTTTTTTCATAGTATGCCTCCAAATAGATGTCGGTAATAGAAGTGTTTATGGTTGTATTGCAATCAGTAATCTATGTTTATCATTGACAAAATAAGGTGTGATTGCATGTTTTGTCAACGGCTTAACCAATTAATGCCGGGCAATATTTGGATTTATGTTTTTGTTTTGTTCGGCATTGTATATTATAGTTAAACACGGTTGGCAATATGAACATCATTGTGCAGAAATACGGCGGGACGAGCGTGGGAACTCCCGAGCGCATTATGGCTGTGGCGGAGCGGATTAAATCCTACGTGCAGAAGGGTAACTCGGTCGTGGTGGTCGTTTCCGCAATGGGCAAAACCACCGACCATCTCATTGATCTGGCAAAGCAGATTGCGAAATCGCCCAGCCGCCGCGAGATGGACATGCTCCTTTCAACTGGTGAACAGGTGTCGATTGCGCTTCTGGCGATGGCATTGCATGAGAAAGGGGTTGATGCCATATCGTATACCGGTTCACAGGTGCGGGTGATGACCGATGGCAACTTTTCTGAAGCAAAGATTGAAAGCATTGCCACGGACCGCATTGTGAAATCGCTTGAAGAAGGGAAGGTGGTGATCGTTGCGGGTTTTCAGGGTATCGACGATGAAGAAAACATCACCACCTTGGGTCGCGGCGGATCAGATACTACGGCAGTGGCACTTGCGGCAGTGCTCAAAACGCGCGACTGCGAAATCTACACCGATGTGGACGGCGTGTTTACCGCCGATCCGCGTGTGGTGCCGAACGCGAAGAAGCTGAAGGAAATCAGCTACGATGAAATGCTGGAATTAGCTCGGCTCGGCGCGGGGGTGCTTCATTCGCGGTCTGTTGAATTCGCGAAGAAGTACAATATTAAAATTACCGTGCGTTCGAGCTTCAATTACGAAGAAGGGACAGTTGTAATGCCCAGGGAGGAGATGATGGAAAAATTTATGGTAAGCGGCGTAACCGCCAAAACCGACGAGGCAAAGATTACAATCTGGAATTTAGAAGACAGGCCCGGCATTGCCGCAAAGCTCTTCGGCAAAATGGGTGAAGAGAAAATATACATCAACATGATTGTGCAGTCCACCGGGCATGATGGCAAAGCATCAATCTCTTTTACGGTGCTGAAAAAAGACCTCGCGAAGGCGATGGAATTGGCGGAAAAGCTTAAAAACGAACTCGGCGGCTCCGCGGTGGAATCAAAAGAAAACATCGCCATCGTTTCGGCTGTTGGTGTGGGAATGCTTTCATCGTATGGGGTGGCCGGCAGAATGTTCAAGGTCCTTGCCGATAACAATATCAACATTGAAATGATATCAACCTCGGAAATCGGCATTTCCTGCTGTATCGATGGAAAATTCGCGGAGCTTGCACAGCGCGTTATTCATCAGGAATTTGTAGAATCAGCGGCATGAACATGATGACGGTGGGCGTTCTCTTCGGGGGGAAATCGGGAGAGCATGACGTTTCCCTCTGTTCCGCCGCCTCGGTGGTGATGAACCTGGATCCGGATAAGTATTCGGTCGTGGCAATCGGCATTGACCGATCCGGAAGCTGGCATGTACAGGATTGTCCGGAAATCGTGGAACACCCGAGTTTCTGGAAGGTCCTTGCCCTGCAAAAAAAAGGAAGCTGGCTGGTTAATCACGCGGGAGTATCCTCGCAGCTTGAACTCATTGAACGTGAATCAGGAAAAACTATAACTGTAGATGTTGTTTTCCCGGTGGTGCACGGAACGTATTGTGAAGACGGCACGCTTCAGGGTTTGCTCGAGCTTGCCGGTGTTCCCTACGTGGGGGCAGATGTTGCTGGTTCAGCAGTGGGCATGGACAAGGATATCGCCAAGCGGCTGTTGCGCGATGCGGGAGTGCCGGTGGTGCCGTGGAAAACTGTCTTTCCTGAAGAATGGCATGCAAAGAGAGATGCAATTCTTTTGCAAGTTATCGACGAATTTGGCCTTCCTCTTTTTGTCAAACCCGCAAATGCCGGTTCATCAGTTGGAGTTCGGAAAGCGAAAGACCGCGCATCGCTTGTTGAAGCAATAAATTTTGCAATGCAGTTTGATACAAAAGTTCTCATTGAAAAAGCGGTTACCTGCAGGGAAATAGAGTGCGCGGTTTTGGGAAACAGGACGCCGCAGGCATCTGTGCTTGGAGAAATAATTGCGCACCACGAATTCTATTCTTATGAAGCGAAATACATCGATCCGGAGGGCGCGACGCTCAACATTCCTGCGGATTTGCCGGAACAATTGAGCGACGAAATTCGTGCGGCGGCCGTGCGTGTGTACAGGGCGCTTTGCTGCGCGGGAATGGCCCGTGTTGATTTTTTCCTTGAAAAAGGAACGAATCGCTTTTTCGCCAATGAAATAAATACGCTTCCGGGTTTTACCACCATCAGCATGTATCCGAAGCTCTGGGAAGCGACGGGTGTTTCTTATTCTGCATTGCTCGATAAGCTTATCGCGCTTGCACTTGAACGCCATAAAGAAAAAAGCTCCCTGAGGACTACCCTGTAAGATGTGCTGAAAGACAATTGTTTTCTTGTTGACAATTTGTTCGAAAATCTGAAAGCATTTTAGTGAAAAAAAATGTTCATATCTCAATACTGCAAGCAGGATAGCGATGAAAATTCATCTCGCATGGATACCAAATTCTCTGACGCTGGGGAACATGCTGCTGGGGTTTATTTCTCTTGTGTTTTCGGGCATGGGAAGCGCTTCAAATCCCCAGCCGTTTTTTATGGCGGGAGTAATGATTTTAGGTGCGGCCCTATTTGATGGTCTCGATGGCCCGGCCGCGCGCGCTCTGAAAGTGACCAGCAATTTAGGCGCCGAACTCGATTCGCTGGCCGATTGCGTGGCGTTTGGAGTTGCACCCGGTTTTCTTGCATATCGGGCGTTTTTTTCCGGAATGCTCGTATCTTTCATGGGCTACGATATAGATATGGGTGTTGCCGTTGCCGCGATTTTTCCGCTCTGTGCCGCGTACCGGCTTGCCCGCTTTAACGTTGACCATGTGCCGGATTCTTTCAGCGGTCTGCCCTCGCCAGTCGCGGGCGTCATTGTGGCGCTGGTGCCCGTATTTTTCCCTATTGCGCTGTTCAATTCGCTGTTGAGCCTGATGTTGTTGACCGCTTGTTTTGTGGTGACGGCATTCCTGATGGTCTCTACCATACGCTTTTCAAAACCGCAGGCTGCGATTGCGAAACACTTCCCCGGAATACGAATTATTCTACTGGTGATATTTTTAGCAGTTTTCATTATTCTATTTAAAAAATGGTCGGTGTTTATTGTTATCGGCATATATATCATCTCGGGTCTGGTGAGCTTCATCATACAATTCATTCAGGATCACAGATACTGAAAGGCAAAACTGTGGCTGATTTTTCCCACTACGATGAAAAAGGCCGATCGCGCATGGTCGATATTTCGGGCAAACCTGTGACCGCACGGACGGCAAAGGCGGCCGGTTTTGTGGAAATGAAACCGGAAACAATACACCTGATTCGGGAAAAGCTTATTCCGAAGGGAAATGTCTTTGAAGTGGCAAAAATTGCCGGTATCATGGCGGCGAAAAAAACACATGACCTCATTCCGATGTGCCATCCCCTGCAATTGAATTATATCGATGTCCGGTTTGAAATTAGTGAAGCGCAAAAAGGCGTGGCAATTTTCTCCGAAGTCCGCCTTGAAGGAAAAACCGGCGTTGAGATGGAAGCGCTTACGGCAGTTTCGGTAGCAGCGCTTGCGGTCTATGATATGTGCAAGGCGGTCGATAAAACGATGGTGATTCGCGACATAACGCTTACAAGCAAAACCGGCGGGAAAAGTGATATTGGGCAGTAATATAAGGCATATCTAAGAGGTGTAGGGTGCTGATTGATTGGCAAAATATAACACACTGCTTTGTCGGGAGAATATAAACGCAAAAAATATAAAAAAGCATTTTTCTTTCATATTTTTGAATAATCGCCTATAATTCTAATTATTTTTGAATAAATATAATTATTTTGGTTTGCTTTCATTAAAAAAAAAAGTATATTTAATATACATTGTTAGCACTCGCTTTGATGAGTGCTAACAAAAACCCACAAATACTGTGTAATGCACAATCATAGCTGATATGCCCTTATGGCCGTTCAGCAAAAATTCTATTTTTATAGTTAAGGAGGCGTACCGTGGCAATCAGACCATTAGGCGATCGTGTCCTCGTTGAAATCATTGAAGAGGAAATCCAGAAGCAGGGTTCTCTCTACATTCCCGATACGGCGAAGGAAAAACCCCAGCAGGGGAAGGTTGTGGCCGTGGGAAATGGCCGTTATGAAGACGGCAAGCTCATCCCCCTGGATGTGAAGGTGGGCGATGTGGTGCTGTATGGGAAGTACGCAGGCACCGAAGTCAAGCACGACAATAAGGAATACCTCATTGTCAGGGAAAGCGACATTTTAGCTGTTATCGAAAAGTAAATTTTAGATTTTAAAAGAGAGGATGAATTATGGCGAATGCGAAGATTTTGCAATACAGCGAAGAGGCCCGAAGGTCAATACTCGAAGGCGTGAACAAGCTCAATGATGCGGTGAAAGTAACCCTTGGGCCGCGCGGCCGCAATGTGGTTATCGATAAGAAATTCGGTTCTCCCACCATCACCAAAGACGGCGTGACGGTGGCGAAGGAAATCGAACTGGAAGACCCCTTTGAAAACATGGGCGCGCAGATGGTGAAGGAAGTCGCCACGAAAACAAATGATGTGGCGGGCGATGGTACCACCACGGCTACCATTCTGGCGGCGGCGATTTATCGCGAAAGCCTAAAAAACGTGACCGCCGGCGCAAATCCGATGAGCTTGAAACGCGGCATTGATAAGGCCGTTGAAACGGCGGTGAAATTTATTGCCGACACGGCGCGCGAAATCAAGGACAAGAAGGAAATTGCGCAGGTCGCGTCGATTTCTGCCAACAATGACGAGAGCATCGGAAATCTGATTGCCGACGCAATGGAAAAAGTCGGCAAGGACGGCGTCATTACCGTTGAAGAAGCGAAATCGATCGATACCACGCTTGAAGTCGTTGATGGCATGCAGTTCGACCGCGGCTACATTTCTCCCTACATGGCAACCGACCATGAAAACATGACCGCGGTTCTGGAAAACGCGAAAATCCTCATCCACGACAAGAAAATCTCGTCGATGAAAGACCTTCTGCCGGTGCTTGAAAAAGTGGCTCAGGCGGGGAGACCGCTTCTCATTATCGCGGAAGAAGTGGAAGGCGAAGCGCTTGCTACCATCGTGGTGAACACGCTTCGAAAGACTATCAGCTGTGTTGCGGTGAAAGCGCCCGGCTTCGGTGATCGCAGAAAGGCGATGCTCGAAGATATTGCCATCCTCACAGGCGGTCAGGTGATATCCGAAGATCTGGGCCTGAAGCTTGAAAATACCACGCTCGATATGCTCGGGACTGCAAAACGCATCGTGGTTGATAAGGAAAATACGACTATCACCGAAGGCGGCGGATCGCAGAAGGATATTCAGGCTCGCATCAATGTCATCAAAAAGCAGATCGAAGAGACCACTTCGGATTACGATAGGGAAAAGCTTCAGGAACGGCTTGCGAAACTCGCGGGCGGCGTTGCCGTGATCAATGTCGGTGCGGCAACCGAAGTGGAACTGAAGGAAAAGAAAGCGCGCGTTGAAGACGCTCTTTCGGCGACCCGCTCCGCGGTTGAAGAAGGAATCGTTCCCGGCGGCGGACTCACCCTTCTGTATGCGCAGAAAGCCATTAAGGAAGTGGCCGACAAGCTTACGGGTGATGAAAAGATCGGTGCGAACATCATATTCAAGGCAGTTGAAGACCCGATGAAGATGATCGCCACCAATGCGGGCGTCGAAGGATCAATCGTTGTGGAAAAGGCGAAGAACGAAAAGCAGGGAATAGGCTTTAACGCTTCCACCATGGAATGGGAAGACCTCATGAAAGCGGGGATTATCGACCCGGCGAAGGTCGTCCGTTCCGCGCTGCAGAACGCCGCATCCGTGGCGGGAATGCTTTGCACCACCGAAGTGCTCATCACCGAAAAGCCTCAGGAAGAAAAGATGCCTCCCATGGGCGGCATGAATCCGGGCATGATGTAAATCGGCGAGATACCATAAAATGCAGAAAAAACCGCTCCATAATGGGCGGTTTTTTCATTGACATTTATATTCCATTGTGTAATATCAAAATAGTTTGATTGTTCAAATAACAGCAATCCATTGCACCAAATTTTGGGGGATATACAAGGCTGCTGTCGGGAACATGGTGACCGAGTGAAGATTTCGCCTGTACAGGAAATAACCGTTTCCGGGAACACGAAAATTCACCGTGTTCTGAAAAATATTGCCCCAGGAGAAAAAGTTTCCGCTGAAATTATAAAGCCTCTGGAGGGCAACAAGGCTGTGCTGCGCGTTGCCGGAATGAACATCATCGCACAATTTTTGAAAGATATTCCGCGCGGGAAGCATGTGGAGCTTGTGCTCACCTCGCGGCGGAAAAGCACCCTGGTGTTTTCGCTTGTATCGGACAAAAAGGATATTTCCGCGGGAGAAAACTACCGGCGATTCATTATAATGGATGATGGTAATGCCCGGGAATCCCTGTACCGCATACGCACGCTTCTGGCAGAGGGGCATTCGCTGTATGACATAAACAGGCTGCTTGCGGGAATAACCGGCCAGACTTCTGGAGGGGCTTTTGCAGGTTTTCTCAACGCGCTTTTGAAAAAGGGAATATCGCGGAAAGACGCTGTGAAAATAGCGGCGTTATTGCTTAATCTGAAGAAAGGTTCGGAGCGGGTATTTTCGTCGATCATTGCAGCGATGGCCGCAAAATATGATGCAACACTGGAAAATGAATTCGAAGTCATTGATGGAAGCTTTGAACGGGAGACAGCCGGTTATCCCGGTGATGTGCTCGAAAGCCTTGTATGGGATGATGAGCTTCGGGAGCATTTCAGCAGGCTTCTTTCGTGGCTTCTGAATGGAAGCAGCAAAGATGCAATGGAACGGGAAATTCCCGTGTATGATGATGAAAAATTCAACACTGCGCGTATGATTACAAAGGGCAGTTCCATTGCGTGCGCATTTGACTTATCCGAGCTGGGTCATCTGGAGGTCTTCGCTCGTGTTTTTGGAGAAATTATTTCGCTGTCAATCGTTTGTGAGAGCGATAAAAGTGTTGAAATTCTAAGGCATGATCTGTACAATTTGCAAAAGAAGTTGCATTCGTTAATAAAAAATGGCGCAATGGTAGCGGTCTTCAGGGATGATGACGCGCGAAGCTTTCTGTACGGGGAAATTGATGCCGTTCTGACCGAATCGCGGGTTGATATCCATGCATAGGCGGCAGGTATGAAGAAAAAAAAAGCAATTGCGCTTGGCTATGAGGGGAATGATGCACCGTCCGTACTTGCCTCGGCAAAGGGCGTTCTTGCAGAAAAGCTTCTTGAAATTGCAAGAAGTCACGATGTTCCTATTTATGAAGACGCCGACCTGGCAGAAGCCCTTTCCGGAATGAACGCCGGCGATCAAATACCCGAAAATCTTTTCCGCGCCGTCGCGGAGGTTTTTGCGTATTGCTACCGCATCAATGACCGTCTAAAACGCAGGCTTGATGAGCTGTTTCAATAAATGTGTGCGAAAATGTTCGCATGTCACAAGGCGTAGCAACAGGAGCGATGATGGCCCAGATGAGGAAATTGAGCATTGATGAATTGAAGCCCGGAATGCGGTTCAACAAGCCGGTCTATATCGACAGCAATAATATCCTTGTGGATTCCAATATCACCATCAAGGAAAGCGATATTAAAAAGCTAATAACCCTCGGCGTGCATTACGTGGAAACCGCCGGCGAACTCATCTCAACCGAGGCAGATCTGAAGTTTGAACAGAAGGTTTCATCCCAGCATGGTGTCGATGTGCGGTCAATCATGCGGGATTATGAAAACCTCATAAAAAAAAGAAAGGATCTCATCGAAGTACATCGCAGAGCATGCGTAGAAGTGGAGCGGGTTCATAACGCCATCAAGGCCAATGAAAAGTTTAGTATTGATGGCCTTTCATCTGTGTTGAACGATATTATTAAACTTTTAGGGGAAAGCCCCAACGCTTTTATTTTTCTCTATGGCCTCGATGAGGGAAAAAATTATCTTGTCGTTCATTCGGTGAACGTGACCTTCTATTCGCTCATCATTGGAATATCGCTGAAGTATTCGCCAGAGAAGCTCCGCGATCTGGGGCTTGGCACGCTTCTTATTGATGCGGGGATGCTGAAGATTCCACCGTACATCATTCATAAGCAATCGAATCTCACCGACCAGGAGTTCAATCTCATCAAGACGCATCCCTTGCACGGATACAGGACCATCAAACAGCTTGGCAGCGTAAGCGAACGGGTGGCGATAGTGTCGTTGCAGCATCACGAGTCGTACGATGGGAGAGGATATCCACGGGGATTGAAAGGGCACCAGATAGATGAAGCGGCGAAAATTGCCGCAATCGCCGACAGCTATGAGGCGCAAATTACCAACCGCACGTACCGCAAACGGCAGTATTTTTATCACGCGATGAAAAATCTTCTCTCAAGCGGCGTCAATCGTTTTGATCCCATCATTCTCAAAGTTTTTCTTTCGCGGATGTCGGTCTATCCGATTGGCTCAATAGTGCGCCTGAACGATTCAAGCATCGGCATTGTCATAGGCTCGGTTCCTCAAAAGCCTCTCCGGCCGATTCTCAAACTCATCTTTGACCAGAAAGGGGAGCGGATCAAGGAGCACAGAATGGTGAACCTCTTAGAGGAAATTTCACTATATGTGGTTAAAGCGCTCGATGAAGACGAAGCTGGAGTCAGCTTTCTTGAAGTTCTTTGAAAGGGCGGTTCCATGAATACACACGACATTGGAGTTTTCGGCGAAGAAGCGGCAGCAAAATTTTTTGAGGAGCGTGGATTTTCAATTCTTTCAAGAAATTTTCGTTTCGGCAGAGCCGGCGAGATTGATCTTATCGTGCAAAAAGACGATCTGGTGATATTTGTTGAAGTAAAAAGCCGCAGGTCGGATGCACTCGGCGGTGCGGTGTATGCTATAGGGCCTTCAAAAAAGCGAAAACTGAAGGTGGTTGCGGATGCGTTTCTTCGTCTTAATCCCGCACTAAATAATAAAAAAATGACGTTCAGATTTGATCTTCTGGCCTACAATAATGGATCTTTTGATTGGGTTCAGGATATTCTGCGCTGACAATATTTTTCAATTTTCCGCAAAGTTTCGTTAAGTCATCCTCCAAAAAAACCGAACAAATAAATAGGGGCGTGGATACCCGCCCAGGGAGGGGAGGGTGCCCCACTTTTAAGGGGAATAACCATGAATAGTCTCATGAGCAAGGACGATCGTGAGATACAAAAGCGTAAAGTCGGCAGGGATAAGCTCTCCATCGAGGAGTATAAAAAGCGCATGGCTGATGAGGAGTATCTGGACCATGCCATCCAGAAAATTGCCACAGATTTGTCGCACTATCTCACGCGCTGAAGGTATCATGAAGCCGGATAATAAAAGCTGTCCGGATGAATGAAAACTGTATGCTTGAAAGCAAAACATCATACGCGATTATTAAGGAAAACCGCACTCTCATGCGGCTTTTCTATATTCTGTTAGGTGCGGTTGCGGCTGGACTCATTTACCTGTTCCGCTATTATTTCTGGCCGTTTCTCTTTGCGCTCATCATCTATATGGCGCTGCGCCCCATACATGAAAAGCTGAGACGGTTGCTGAGATTCGGTTCGCTTTCAAGTCTTCTTATGCTTGCGGGGCTTTCTTTTGTGGTCTTCGTGCCGGTTGTGCTTTTGCTTCTGGGGATTGCCGATCAGGCGCTGGATTTTTACCGGCATATAAAGGATGAGTTGGTACGCGCTGAAGTCGGCGAATGGCTCGGACGAAGCGAAGCGGCGCAGTGGCTTTATGCGCAGTTCAATGTAAACCGCAACGAAATTTTGTCGAAGACGCTGTCGGTTCTGGAGCAGGCTTCGATGTCGATTTTCGACAACGTGACGGTTGTGGTGGGTTTTTCGCTTAACTTCGCGATGAATTTCGTGTTCATGCTCCTCATACTTTTCTTTCTCTTTAAAGACGGCCACAAACTCGATGAGCCGTTTTACCGCACTTTGCCATTTCCGGATGATGTTGAGGCAGATGTGGTGAAGCGTCTCAAAGAAGTGGTAAAGATGCTTCTTGCCGGCAATCTTTTAATTATGGCGCTTCAGGGGCTTTTTCTCGGAATCGGTTTTTTTATCGCGGGAATACCGGGAGCGTTGCTCTGGGCATCAATAGCGGCGGTGCTTTCTCTCATCCCTGTAGTTGGTACGATGATTGTCTGGCTTCCGGCGGCAGCGATTCTTGCAGTCCAGGGTGCGTATGTGCCGGCGATATTTGTTGCCGTATGGTGCCCCGGCTGGTATCTGCTGCTTGAAAATCTCGTGAAACCCTCAATTTTCGGGAAAAAGTTGAATTTTCATCCACTCATTTTCTTCTTCCTTCTCCTCGGAAGCCTCAAAGCTTTCGGACTTGCGGGCGTCATCCTCGGCCCCGTACTGCTCACCCTTTTTTATTCGCTATGGGAGATCTATAAAGTTATTGGCGGGATCGGAAGCGGCGAAGGGTCATCAAGCTGATACGCCAAAGCGATTATTACCCACAAATGAGCGGGATTGCTATGGTGGTATTTTATATTCAATATAATATAAACATAAATATATAATTTACATTATTAAATGTTATTTATTTCAAAAAAACATTTATTTTTTTTAAAAATTTTCTTGAAAATTTTCGCCCATGTGGTTCAATTAACATAACGATTTTCGTGTTAAAAGCTTACTAAAAATTATTTCGGTGGATGTGGATGAATGGCTTATGAAATCATATCAAAAGATTTTTGTGTTATTGCTTTTGTTCTTGTTGAATGCTGCATATGCGGATGTCATTCAGATGAACAATGGCGATATTCATCTCGGAAGGGCAAATGTCACCAATCCGGAAAGCATCGAAATAGAAACGTTCGGGAAAAAAATTTATGTGCAACAGAAGGATATACGGTCAATTGAAGCAGATATCACATCTGTGGAATCGACACATGTCGAAGTAATATTGCCCGACGATTCAATCCTCCGCGGCCGAATAAAAAATTATGATGATGAAATCGGCTTATTTTTGAAAACCTCCTTTGGAGAAATCACCATTCCTGCTGCGGGCGTGAAACAGATTTACGATACAAATCAACGCACGCATTATTATGGAGATATGTTCATGGTGTCACTTACCGGTGGGTATTATTTTCCATTTTCAAATCTTGGCTCGAACTTTGATGCCGATTTTCTTGCAGGACTGACGTGCGAAACAAATTTGCGCGTGGTGCGGGGATTGGCAGTGGGTGTGCATGGCATTTTTCTTCCCATGGATTACACGCCAAGCGAACATGTGACCTATCGAGGGTATGGCATGATGGGGAGAATTTCATATCGCTATGGCGATTTGCGGTTTTCTTCCCTGATGGTGATAAACCGCATAATCCCCTTTGCAGGGATTGAGGCCGGCGGGATGTATATCACGGTCAAAGATAAGCGGGATACCGCACCACTTGATGTGCGCAATGAGTTAAGCGCTGCGGGAACTGTGTTCATCGGCGCCGATGTGATTGTGTGGCGGGGCATCGCCCTTCGCCTTGAAGGAGGTATGTTGTCACTCTACCAGAGTTCACTCTATCCGGCCTTTTTCTACTCCGGCGGCATTAATTATGTGTTTTAGGGGGTATTGTCGTGAAGCATGTACTGATTGCATTTTGTATTATTGCAGGAGTAATGATAATTGCGTGCGAGGATGATCTTTTAGAAGGGGTGGGAGGCGATCCAAAAGCTGCGGCTTCTTCAGAAGAAAAACCACCATCTGAAAGCCCAACTCTTGCGCAGAAGCTTCGCGGCATCTGGGTGATTGGTGGCACGCAGTCGATTGCCGGCAGCACTATGATACGCGAAATAGATCTCTATGATCCGGTGACGGATACCTGGTATCCGGATGTGGCGGCAAATGCCACGGGAAGCTATGCGCCCACCGCGTTTTCCATGGTTGGGTCAATAAATAAAAAAATCTACGTATGTGGCGGTGCAATCTCCAACACCACCGTTGCCAGCACGGTGTTCGAATACGATATTGAGAACAATTCCTGGCAAACAAAGACTGCAATGCTGCAAAACATCATGGATGGGTTCTGTTATGTGCAGGGAAACTATCTCTATGTCATTGGCGGCACAAATCAGGTGACAACGGCGGGGGTTCAAACCACGCATTATAAGTTTGATCCTGCGACGAATGGGTGGAGTACCATGACGGCATATGCTACGGCACGTAGTGCTATTGCGGGAGCAAATTTCAATGGAATGGTGGTATATGCGGGAGGAAGAATTAATACGGGCGTTACCCAGACAGCGAATGATATATATATCATCGCTACCAACAATTATTCAGGCGGTACGGAAACGACAATCGTTACTTCCGGACGTGCAGGAATGGCCTACGCGGGCTATGCGAGCGGATATGGCAATTATCTCTTTTTAGTGGGTGGCGCGAGTGGTTTTACTGGAGCAACTGCATACTTTTCTCTTACTTCAATTACCTTCGTCACGCAAGCTTCGAGCTTTTTGGTCTATACCCCGCCGGCAACAACCAATGGCTGGTTTTATGGCACCTATCATCCAGCGTTTAGCGGAGATACCACCAGAGGCATTGTCTTTGCCAGCGCTTCAGTCTCGCCCTACAATGGCAGTGCCACGAACGATCCGACGCTCTATGTCTTTGGCGGCATAAAGAACTCGCCGCCGGTGACGGTGACGGATGAGGTGTATGCCATCAGTGCGGAGGGAACGGTGAGCGGTACAAATTATGTGACGCAGGTAGGATGGACGCAAAAAACATCGATGCCCCGCGCACGCTACGGCCATCGGTCGGTGACAATAAACCAATAATTTCAATATAAGGAGTTTATGCCGTGAAACGAAATATGTGTGTGATGCTATGTGTGTTGTTGGTGTTCAGTGTTGCACTTTTTGCTCAGGATACGAGTGTTGATGAGCTGGTATCGAAAGGAGTGGCAAACTACAATGAGGGAAATTTGAAAACGTCCTATGAGATCTTCAAGCAGGCGATGAAGATCAATCCAAACCATCCCGAGGCATCGCGGTGGTTCTGGAAGATGAAGAAAGAGCATGATGTGAAGAATTTAACCGATAAGGGCGCGGCAATAACCGAAATTACAAAAAATGAAAGCAAAGAAGCTGTCGCAACACCGAAAAGCGAGAGTGCTGCTGAAAAAAAGGTTGAGCAAGCAAGAACAGAAGTAAAAACAGTTATTTTTGATCCGGGAAGATCAGCACTCCTCGATAAAAAAATGGCCAGAATTGATGAAAAGCTCTCGCGGCTGGTCGAGGAAGTGAAAACATCACGCGCAATGCCCGCCCATGAACGTGCTGCGATTTCGCTTTCTGCGCTGCTGACACCCATGACAATTGGAATTATCTCCGTTTTGGGTATTATCGTGTTTCTTTTTCTTATGATGCTTTTGATGTACCGCGCGCGTCAGAAGCGTATTCCCGCTCCGCCGGTGTATGTGGAAAGCGCTGATGCCGTGGCAAAAAAAGTTATGGAAAGGCTCGGCATTGAAGAAAGCGATGAGAAAAAGGTTCTGGCTCTTGAAAGCGCGAAAAAACTTCTCGCGCAAAATCCGGCGCGTGCCGGCCAGATGATGAATGTGCTCACGCGGCTTTCCCTGGATGAAAATGAAACGATCAGCCAGAAATCGCGATTTCTCATCGAGTTGCTAAAAGAGCAGTCGGGAGCTTTTGAAGAGCGAAACAGTGCTCATGTGGAATCATTGCCAGGATCTGTGGAGACCTATACAGAGGGATTCTTACTCTTACTGCAATCAAAATATCAGTGGGATCATTCGAAAAAGGTTCGCCTTTTAGCGCGCGAAATGGGATTGCGCATGAGCTTGACGAAAGCACAGATAAAAGAACTTGAAATAGCGTCGCTCATGCAGAATGTTGGTTTTATCCGCATACCAGATATAATTTTAAATAAGAAGACACAGCTTTCCAAAGATGAAATGGCGCAAATTCATATGCATCCGGAATATTCTGCCGAAGTGGCAAAGGTAATGCAGCTTCCGGAATCAATAGTGGAAGGCGTTAGATCGCACCATGAGCGGTACAATGGCAATGGCTATCCTGCGAGACTGCATGGTAGTGCAATCCCGCTCTATGCGCGCATCATTGGGATTTGCGATAGCTTTGCAGCGCTTACCTCGCGCAAGCCTTTCAAAAACCCTGTCGATGCCGAAAATGCGCTTGCAATATTAAAAAAGGAATCGTATCTTTTCGATCCGGAAATTGTAAGTATTTTTTCCGATGTCATTGGACTTATTCATTTTTCTGATTTGGCGAGAGAAGATGCCCTTGTGGTTCAGCAATGAAGTCTATAATCATATAATGGTGTATTATTGGTTAATACAGAAAGAAGCGTTATGACAACAAAAAGAAAAAAGAGAGCAAAAGTTCTCACGGTGAGCGGCGGAAAAGGCGGTACAGGAAAAACGTTTATTTCTGTGAACCTTGCTGTGACAATCGCAAAGAAACTGGGAGTAAATTCGACTGCATCTGCCTTTTCCAACAATAAAGTACTTCTTTTTGATGCGGATTACCATCTTTCAAATGCTCATCTCATGCTCGGAGAAAAGCTTTCCCCCTGCCTGGATCGATTCCTTGAGGATCCATCATCGCTGCCAAACTATATTGTGAGTTCCCAGTATGGTGTTGATCTCATATCTTTCGGCGGTGATGAAAAAAAGGTAAATGATATTCAAGAAATATCGAATGAAGCTATTTTGAACGAGTTGAATAAGCTTGAAGAGCATTATGAGTGGATTATTGTGGACACAGGTGCCGGACTTAATAGAACGATACTCAGGCAGATTATGTTTTCGGATTTTTCTTTAATGGTGGTGAACCCCGTTGCGACATCTATTTTAGATGCGTATAAAGTAATAAAGTTTATGGTGCTTGAGAATAAACGACGTCCTATCGATGTATGTGTGAACATGGTTTCCAGCTACGATGAAGCGTATGAAACGTTCAACAAACTGGACAGGACAATTAAGCAATTCGGCATTGGCGTGAAAATATTTTTTTCGGGTTTTGTCTATAACGATCCTCCACTTTTTAATAAAAGTTTACGTGATGGGGTACCGGCTTCAATTAATGGAAATTCAAATCATGTTGCTGAATCAATGCACGCGATATGGAATCAAATAGTAAAGAATCCCTCTGTTAAAACGATTGAATCGTTCTTTGAAAAAATCTACTTTGGTGAATAATAATGAATCCGGTGGATCAAAAAGAAACCCTCTCAATCGACCTTTCACGCTTTGAAGAGATTTCACACTCTTTTTTCGAAAAACTGAGCGGCGAAAAAGTTCTTTCTTTCAATATTTACGATCAGAATGAACAGATTATTTTTCATGCCGGCAAAGCGATTTCCAGGGAAGAAATACAAGAACAATCGAAGCAGGGCGTCCGCTTTTTTATTCCAAGAATCTCAGAAAAAGTCGGCAATTACGATTACGAAATATTTTCCAGAGATAAGCTGCAAATCCTCGCGGAAAATACCGCCTCAACCTACTCGTCGGTGCGGAAAACCGGCAAAATGACCTACGAGCAGTATGTCAATACGCACAGGGATATGATTGAACTTTTAAATAGTTTAAAAAGCGAGGATCGCTACGGGGGTGTGCTCGGACTTTTAAAAGACATCAATGACTTCGATTACTATACCTATGTGCATTCGGTAAATGTAGGTCTTCTGGCGATGATTTATCAGTACAAGACCTCGTACAATGCCGATCGAATACGTTCGATGTCGATGGCAGGGTACCTGCACGATATCGGCAAACTTCGCATCCCCAAGGAAATCGTGGACAAGCCGGGGATGCTCTCGAAGCAGGAAATGGCTGTAATGCTCGAACATACCAGGGAGGGATATCGCATCCTGGCGGATATAGAAAAATACGCGCCGCAGAAAAAAATTAGCGATCTCATAAAATATGGTGCGCTGTTTCACCATCGAAAATACATGCTGTATGGCTATCCTAATCGAAAAGAGCGTGATGGCGTAAGCAGGGAATTTTATTTCAAACTCCCCGAAGAAGTGCGGATTCTGGGCATTTGCGATATGTACGATGCGCTCACGACCAACACGCCGTGGCGCAAGGGAACAGAACCGAGTACTGCACTGCGCGCCATTCTTAATGCCTCAAACTATTATTTTTCCGTTTCGGATGTGCACCTTTTTTTAAAAGCGCTTGCACTTTCGCTCAATCGCGGGAGGGACTTTATCGATGAAGGTAGTTTTGTGATGATTGAAGCGGGTGGTAGAACCATGGGAAAGGAGCAGCAAACGCCTACCACCTATGAATTCGCGCGGGTTATCGAAAATTTCAAGGGGAGACCGGTCAATCCCCGGATTGAGGTTTTTTACGATGCCACTTTAAACAAAAAGCGAAATCGGATTCAGATTGATCTTCGCTCGGATAATTATCGCAAAATTGTGAGGGTGATTGACAATCCGCGGATGACGGCGATGCTGCGCAAACTTTTTATGAAAGAGAACTGAATTATGGCATTTTTAGTACTCAATGAAAATCGCGATTATGATGCTGTCATTCAGAAAGCACTTGAACCATTTCATGAGCGATGTGAAATTTTCAGAGAAGAGCGGGAATTTTTTGAAAGGCTGGCGGATGGAAACGTTCGCGTGGTTGTTATTGTCATTTACACGGAAAGCATCGACGGATTGATTGTCCTTGAAAAAGTGAGAAGAATTGAACAGTTGAAATCCCTGCCTGTGGTTGCGATTTCTGCGGTCAAGCATCCGCTCCCGTTCCTCGATGCCTATGAACGCGGAGCCGATGAGTATTTTACTTTCCCAATCAACGAGACTGAATTTGCGCAGAAAGTGAGGAAGCTAATCAACGCGTAGTGTGATGATGCTAAAAATCGTCAATATCCAATGCGATTTTCAAAGCCTGGTTTAATTCTTTAAGTTTTTTTTCTGATAGAGTGCCAATATAAGGGAACTTTTAAAAACTGTTTTAAAGGATGTTCCCTTGTGGGCACAATATATAGGTAAAAACCGCTTTCTTTGATGCTAATTTTAAGGATGAAAGCGGTTTTTAGAGAGGTGCCCATAATCTGCAAGCAAGCTTTTAGGTATACTGATTAGTTCATCACAATATATGCAACTGTTATGTTTGAGGCCTTCTTCGATTCCAACCAAACTTTCGCCTGGTACGACAGAACATCGGATGCTTCAGCATTTAGCGCCTTGTAATTTTTGTCAATCAAATCTATGTCCTGTTTGTTTCTGAGCATTTTTTTTCTTCTTTCGAGGTGTGCAATTATTGCTTCTTCTATGAATTGTGAACGGTTTTTCAATCTTGAGATATCGATTCGATCTCGTGTATTTTTATAAAAAAAAGAGCTGGTGCTTATATAAAAAAATCTGGCTAAGCCCCTTGACGTTTTTAATTTTTTTTGTTATATTTTAATTGGTCGAACCACTGAATGACCGTGCCAATAGCCGTTGATGCCGTTGATGTAAAACAATGCGCCAGAAAGAAGATCCAAAAGGGGAAGCTGTGGAAAATGTGATTTCAAATATCAAGCTCAATCCCGTGAGCAGAAGCCGCCTTCATGAGGATATCGTGTCGCAGATTCAAAATAAAATCATCACAGGGGAGCTTAAAGCCGGAGAGAAACTTCCGGCGGAGCGCGAACTTGCGATGGAGTTGAATGTCAATCGCGCCACGCTGCGGGAGGCATTGAAAAAGCTTGAGGTGCAGGGGCTGGTAGACATTCGCCACGGCGATGGCGTGTATGTGAAGGATTTTCTGGAAAGCGAAAGCCTGGAGGTGCTCAAAGCGATGATGTACCGCGAAGAGGGAGCAGATCCGGAAATCATCGACAGCCTGCTTTCCGCGCGAAGCGCTCTTTTGCCCGAAGTTGCGGCCATGGCTGCCATAAAGCGCGATGAGCAGCATGTTCGAAAGCTCAAGGAAATCGTTGAGGCAAAAAGCAACATGCCGGTGCTCGAGGCCGACCTTGCGGTCCATCATACAATCGCCCGGGCATCGGGCAATTATCTGGTGATTTTTATTCTTAATTTTTTCAATAAATTATTTCGGGAATATGGAAAATTTTATTTTAGCGCTCCTGAAAACGAAAATCGTTCACGGAAATTTCATCGCGATATCTGCGAAGCGATTGCAAAACGCGATGCGCATAAGGCGAGGAGAATCATGAAAGACGTGCTTGAATACGCACATGAAAGAACAATGAAGGCAATAATTGATAGATAATTACACTGGAGGAACGAAATGAGACGTTTTATCGAAGAGTATAACGGCAGGCAATTCGATGTGGTGATAATCGGCGGAGGCATTACCGGCGCCGCAGTGGCGTACGATGCCGCTTCCCGTGGGCTTTCGGTGGCATTGCTTGAAAAAAGCGATTTTGGAAGCGCCACATCTTCGGCAACTTCCAAGCTCATTCATGGAGGCCTGCGCTACCTGGCAACGATGGAGTTCGGGCTGGTGCGCGAGTCGTTGCGCGAGCGAAAGACGCTTGGAAACATCGCGCCTAATTTCGTGTATCCGGTGCCGTTTATGTTTACCACGGGAACGCAGCGGCTCAGTCAGCGGCGATGGTTCGTAGAAATCGGCATGATTTTGTACGATATTCTTTCGTTCGATAAGGGTTTTACCTGGGACAGAAGCAAGCGCATTCCCTGGCATTCGAATATTTCTGCGCGCAGGGTTCTGGAACTGGAGCCGAATGCGAAGCGAAAAGGTCTCACCGGCGCGGCAATGTATTACGATTGCCTTTCCCTATTTCCAGAACGCCTCACCCTTGCCTTTATTAAATCGGCGGTGAAATACGGTGCGAAAGTCGCGAATTACGCAAAGGTGGAAGATTTTCTTTTCGATCATAATAAGCATGTAGCGGGTGTGGCGGTGCGCGATCTGCTCACCGGCAAAACCGTTGAGGTGCGGGGATGCCTCACCATAAACTGCGGCGGCCCGTGGGCGGATATCATACTGGGGATTGCACGGAAAAAACCGAAAGAAGAAATGCTTCGCCGTTCGGAAGGTATTCACGTGATTACGAAAAAGCTCGTCAACAGCCATATTGTCGGAACCACCACAAAAGAAGGAAGACACTTCTTCCTCATTCCCTGGCGCGGACATTCGCTCATCGGCACCACCGACAAAGAATACATCGGCAATCCCGACGAGTGGCGCGTGACGAAAACATCAATTCAGGAACTGCTCGATACCGTGAATGAAAACTTTGGAAATTTCGAACCAATTCGCTATGAGGATGTGCTCTACGCATATGGAGGGCTGCGTCCCCTGGTGGAAGACCAGACGGAGAGCGTGTATGAAACCTCGCGCAAATACGAGATTTATGATAACGCAAAAGATGGGCTTGAAAATCTCATCACCGTCGAAGGGGGGAAATATACCACCAGCAGAAATCTTGCGGCGCAGGTGATGAAGCTTGCGGCGAAAAAAATCAACAAGCCGATGGGCAGGATGATTACGGACAAACAGCGCCTTGCGGGGTGTGAGATTGACGACATGGAAGCGTTTCTTGAAAAGACGATTGAGAACAATAGCGATTTTTCTCCGCGCGCAATTGATTATCTGGCGCGGATTTACGGCACAGAACTCGATGCGGTGCTGCAGATTGCGCGCCTAAATAAAAAGCTTGCGCAACCGCTCAATCAGGATGGAGAGATGCTTGCGCAGGTGGTGTATGCGGTGCGCCATGAAATGGCACAAACGCTGAAGGATATTGTACTTCGCCGCACCAGTATTGGGACGCTCGGCAATCCTGGCGATGATATCTTAAAACGTGTTGCGCAGATTGCCGCAAAAGAGCTGAAATGGAATCCGGCGCGCACAGCGAAGGAACTGGCTGAGACGAGAAAGGCGCTCGAAGTGCCGAAAAATTGAATTTTATAAGGAGGAATGCTATGTCCGATACCTGGAAAGGATACCGCCCGCCCTGGTTTGAAGAAGCGCCGGCGGAAAAATCGTACCGCTCGATTTTCAAGTGGGGCGATCCGCGCGGGTTTAAGCATCCGAATGAAAAGCTCTACCTGGAAATCAAAAATGTTTTTGGTCTTACTGATGATGATTTTCGAATCCGAAAAAATGAGGGCAATGAACCGGTCCGATTCAACAAGCCGGTGGGATTGAAGAAATCGCAGATTGAAAAAATCGCCAAAATCGTGGGAGGTGAAAACATCTCCTCCGATCAATACGATCGCCTGAAATTTTCTACCGGCAAAACCATCGAAGAGGCGATGAAACTCCGCAAAGGCATTATCGATAAAGTCACCGACCTGGTGGTGCATCCGCGGCACAAAGGTGACGTGAAAGAATTGGTGAAGCTGTGCAACAGGGAGCGCATTCCGGTGTATGTGTTCGGCGGCGGTTCCTCGGTGAATTTCGGCCTCCGCCCCGCAAAAGGCGGCATCACCCTTGTGCTTTCCACGCACATGACTAAAATTGTGCGCCTGAGCGAATTGAATCAGACCGTCACTGTCGAAGCGGGGATACCTGGCCCTGCGCTTGAAGAAGCGCTCAATACTGCCCCTGTAAAATTCGGCACGAAGCATCGCTATACCTGCGGTCATTTTCCCCAATCGTTTGAATATTCATCGGCAGGAGGGTGGGTGGTGACTCTCGGCTCGGGACAGGCGTCGAGCTACTACGGCGATGCGTATGATCTCGTCATCAGCCAGGAATATGTGACGCCGGCGGGCAATTTCGTCACAAAGGAATATCCTGCAACTGCCACAGGCCCCAAGGTCAATGACATCATGAAGGGCAGCGAAGGCACGTTCGGGGTGCTGGTGGAGCTGACCTTAAAAATATATCGCTACATGCCGGAAAACCGGCGGTATTTCGGGTTTATATTCCCGTCGTGGGAAGCTGCGGTGAACGCATCGCGCGAAGTGTCGCAGGGGGAGTTTGGCATGCCGGCGGTGTTTCGCATCTCCGATGAAGAGGAAACGCATTTTGGGTTGAAGCTCTATGGCATCGACGGCACGATCTTCGATACGGCCATGCAGCTTCGCGGCTTTAAGCCCATGAACCGCTGTTTGATGATTGGAACAACCGAAGGCCATGCGAGTTTTACGGCAAATGTGAAAAAGAATATCAGGCGCGTCTGCAAAGAATTCGGCGGGATGTATCTGACGGGATTTGCCGCGAAGCAATGGGAGCCCGGACGTTTCCGCGATCCGTATCTTCGCGAAGACCTTCAGGATTTCGGCATAATCACCGATACGCTTGAAACGGGCGTCACGTGGGAAAACATCCATCGGGTCCATCAGGAAGTGAGGAAGGTGGTGAAAGCGCGGCCAAGGACCTTGTGCCTCACGCATGCCTCGCATTTTTATCCGCAGGGGACCAACCTCTATTTCATATTTTTCGCGAAGATGGACGATATCAAAGAATACATCGCCTTTCAGGACAGCATTCTGGACGCGATCGCAAAAAGCGGAGGCTCGCTCAGCCATCATCACGGCGTGGGAAGGATGATTGCTCCCTGGATTGAGGAGCATCTGGGCAAAGAGCAGATGGCAGTGCTTCGCGCCGTAAAGAATCACTTCGATCCGAATAACATCATGAATCCCGGGGGGCAGCTTGGGCTGGACTTAAAAGGGCGCGACTGGCGGAAGATGTGATGCTGTTTAAAAAACTGCTATAGCACGAAAGCATCTCGTAATGATTGCACAGTGGTGATTATGAATTTCACTGAAGTTCAAACATTTTAAAACGGTGAGCCTGTTCTTCAACCACAACCACACGTCCGTCGTGTGTGATAGCAATGCCAAAAGGATTTCTTAGCTGATTGGGGCCTGCGGCAACGCTTCCAAACGATGTGACATAGCCGCCATCATAAGTGAACACCTGTACCCGGTAGCCGTTGTATTCGGTCACATATAAAAAGCTGCTATCGCCTGCAATAGCATACGGTGACCTGAATTGACCGGTATCAGAACCGTAACTTCCCCATTGCGTAACATACTGGCCTTCAGTAGTGAATTGCTGTATTCGGTTATTGTACGTATCCGCAACGTACACATACCCTTGCGCAACGGCAATGCCATACGGACGTTTAAACTGCCCATTTGCAGTGCCGTAGGTGCCCCATTGCGTTACAAAATTCCCATCAGCATCAAATTTTTGTATGCGATTGTTATAGGTATCGGCAACATACACATTATTGTCTGAATCGATTGCAATCCCGATAGGGAAATTAAATTGTCCTGCATTTGCACCATTGCTTCCCCATTGCAATATACAATTGTTATGGGTATCAAATTTTTTTATCCGGTGATTATTGGTATCGGTAATGTAGATGTTATCCTGCCAGTCGATAGCAATGCCGTATGGGTTTCTCATTTCATCCCCGCTACCTGTGCCGTAGGTGCCAAACATATTCTGATATTCGCCGTTTGTATTAAAAATCTGGATGCGGTGGTTATTAGAATCAACCACATATATGGTATCGCCGCGCACCGCAATACCTCGTGGATATTGGAATTGCCCTGGTACAGTTCCTTGTGAGCCTGTGTAGTGTGTTTCTGTAAAAAATTGTTTTGTAATTGTTATTGTAAATTTTTTAGTGATTTCATCTTCACGGTACACAGTAAAGATATTTGGACCATTCACCAATGCTATGCTATCTGATTCCGCATTTGGCAGTAAAACCACATCATACCCATTCCACTGACCATGGAGCGATGCAGTAGCATCAGTAAATACGGTGATGGTGATGGAATTGAAAAGCGTGAAAGCAGAATATTGACTTATGGCAGCATCAAACGCAGGTGAATATGTTACATTGCGAATCACAATATTTGCAATTTTACTGCTTTCGTCTACCTGTGCTGATGTGTTGTTGTCGCGTGAAACGCTTTCAGAAGAAAACGCAAGGTCATCAAAATCAGAGCAGCTTACAATGCTCAAGGTCATTATAAGCGCAGCTATCCCTATGTTAAGAAACCGCAGTGCCCTGCAGGCACTATGGTTCAAGCATAAGGATAAAGGCATCGCCGTAAGTATGTGTTGTTTTGGTATCATAGTAATATAAATCTTCGGCTAAATTGACTGAAATAGTGTTTGTGTTCCCCGCATTTACTGTGTCGGTAAATAAGAGCTTTCCTGCAAGCCTGTCCAGATAGAGCTTTGCAGATGATGACACGCTATTCTGGCGATGGATTCCCCTGTGCCTGGATTTGTACCTTGCAATTCTGCGGTGCAACATCCCCCGAAGGCATACGCAGAGAAAGTGCTATTAGCTGCGATGATGAATCATTCGGTGAAAGCGTATTCTCCTGAAATGCCAGATCAGAAAAATTGGAACAGCCCATAAGTACAAGAGCAGTAATCATCCCGCCTATGAATGAACTATGCATGTGTGTGCGCACCATACATACCTCCCTATTTTTTATTAAACTCTTTTGGCATCTGCGTTGCAGCCTGTTTTTTCTCGTTTACCATCTTTTCATCTTTTTTCTCATCGATGATAGCTTCAGATGCGCTAAATCGATATGATGCCCCCGCAAGTACCTGCAATGTCCGTGCTGTATACGCACTGGTGTACGAATACGCATATCCTCCCAGGATACTGAGCGACCATGACGCAGAAAAGGGATATGATATCTGTAATGCAGGAAATGCTGTGATTCCCACGCGTGTGTCGCTATTGCCCGCATCATCGTAGCGATGTCCAATATTTACTCCAGCAAAGACAAGCGGCTCAACGCGTACCGGTAGCGCAATTGGCGTAAAGGTGTATCCCAAAGATACCATGAGCGGAAATGCAATGTATGAAAGCGATATTGACGTAGTAAACGAAGCACCGGTAGCTATGCCGGCATTCCATGCGGAAAATCCCATAAGCGGAAGATTCTCCAGGCGCCAGTGGATAATACCGCTGTAGCCAGTCGTATCGTTCCAGACGGTAAGACCGCCGTATGCGTTTATGGTGGTATCATACGCATAGAGGATATGTGCAGAATGTAGTACAGCAAAGAAAAGGGTTATACCATGAATGATTTTTTGAGCTTTCATCATACTGATAATCTTATTGTTAAAATGAATTTTTATTAACTTCTGAAATGCAAAAGTTATTAAGTATTTTCTATTATTCTCACAAGCTTTTATCGATTCAAAAAAAATTTATAAAATTCACGAAAAATTTTCATCATCATCATAATAATCTTCTTGCAATTGCCTGCCGCAGTGGTATGCTGGATATCCATGGGAGGACAACGATATGTCCGGTAAATTATCTGTAGTGATTGAAAAAGATGACGTTGGATATTATGCGTACTGCCCCGAACTTGTCGGTTGCCAATCGCAGGGGGATTCCCTTGATGAAGTCCTTGCGAATATCAGGGAGGCAGTGGAAGCGTACGTTTCAACCCTTTCTGAAGAAGAAAAAAAAGAAATTCTCAGTAAGGAAATTCTTACTGCCAGCATCGAGGTGGCCATTGTCTAAGCAGGAACGGTTGACTGCAAAGGAGGCGGAATCACTACTTTTAAGCAACGGATTTGAATTAGCGCGAATAAAAGGAAGCCATCACGTGTACATAAAGAACGGAAGGCGCGTTGTGCTTCCGTATCATGCGGGAAAAATTCTTCATCCAAAAATCGTAAAACAGATACTTGCAGCAATTAAAGAAATGGAAAAATGAGGGAATATATACAAGTTCAATTTTTGATATACCCTATAATCTTCTTGCAATTGCCTGCCGCAGTGCCATACTGGATATCCATAACTGGAGGTTTATATGGGAACACCTGAATATCATAAAATCATCGATGTGATGGCGGAGTCGCTTTCTGCGGTGCGGCCTGTTGAAAAGAACTACGGGCATGATGAAGCGAATAAAATGGACATGATCGAAGTCGTGATGAAGACTGTGGGAGGCGAGAGAATCGCCTGTCGCGTGTATCTCAGCACGAAGGAGCTTCAGCTTGTATTTGATAAAAAACAAATCTCGGAGAAGCAATTCGAGAAATTCGTGGCGCGCTTTGAATACGATATGGAACAGGCGTTTTTGCGCAATATCCATTTTGAGCGCAATGACACGCCGAACGAGTACCGGTTGAAAATTCTGCAATGATTGCAGTGCTCACATGACTGCCATGCTGAAAAAAGTTGAGAGCATCTGGATTTCGGAACCGGTGGTGCTCAGCGTCATCGTCATCAACACGGTGGCGCTTCTTGCACATTCGATGTGTGCGGAAGGAAGTTTCGCTGCCCGGATAAGCGGCAATGTGGATATCGCGTGTGTGGTGTATTTTATCCTTGAGGCGGTAATAAAAATTCAACAAACTGGAATGCGAGATTACTGGCAGTCATGGTGGAATAAATTCGACTTTTTTATCGTGCTCACCAGCCTTCCGGTGTTTCTCGAGCCGGTCATAGGAATTCAGGGATTCGCCACAGTTCTGGTTCTCCGCCTTGGCCGACTTTTACGGCTTTTCCGGTTGATGATTTTTATTCCGGATTTAAACCGCATCTTTTCGGGTATTGCCCGTGCGCTTCGTGCTTCGGTCGGCGTCTTTGTGGCGTTGATGATATTCAATGTAATTTTCGCAATCGGTGCAACCATTCTGTTCGGCCACCATGCTCCAGAACACTTCGGCAATCCCTTCATTTCAATCTATACCACATTCAAAATATTCACGGTTGAAGGATGGTACGATATTCCAGATCTTATCGCACAGCGTGCCGACAGCGATGTTCTGGTTGTCCTGGTTCGCCTGTATTTCGTGATTGTGGTCATCATCGGGGGAATTTTGGGCCTTTCCCTTGCCAACGCAGTTTTTGTCGATCAAATGACAATGGACAATACCGCCGAGCTGGAAACGCGTGTTGAAAAGCTGACTGAAGAGGTGAGGGAACTCAAAGGGATGATTGGCGCGCTTGGTGCAAGGAAAACGCGAAGAAAAGAATGAATAATTGTTTTTAGTTTATCTGAGAATGATAAAATATGTTGACGAAATACCATAACGGTATATATATTATATTATACCAATAATATAGCTCGGAGGCAACCATGCCGTCATTGCTCATCAAAAATATTCCTCCCGGTCTCCACCAACGCCTGAAAGAAGAATCTAAAAAAAATAGGCGATCCATGATGCAGGAGGCTATTGTCATCATGGAACAGTCCTTGGGCGTTTCTCCCATCGATTTTCCCACGCCCGCCAGGGCAACAAAAAAAATTACGCGTGCCATGATATCAAAAGCCATCAGGGATGGACGGGATTGATTGTAGTTGATGCTAACATAATAGTCTATAGCCTGATAGAAGGAGATAGGACTGAAGTGGTGCTCAAGGCGCGGGATAGAGATCCGGACTGGGTAGTTCCGGGACTATGGCGACATGAATTTCTCAACGTGCTTTCTACATTCACCCGAAAAAGAATGCTCGAGCTTTCCCAGGCGGAGGATATCTGGAAAAACGCTGTTAGAATGTTCCACAAAAACGAACATCCGGTTGATTATCTCTCAGCGCTTCGGGTGTCTTTCGAGAGTAACATCAGCGCTTACGATGCCCAATATATTGTGCTGGCGAAAAGTCTTGGAGTTAGATGCATGACCGAGGATAGTGCACTGCTTAGAAAATTTTCCGGACTGACAACTTCCGCAGAAGAGGTGATAAGGAAAAGATAATAATCAAATCTGCTGTTGCCATAATCATAATGCCGGCGGTATGCAGATGGGCATGAAAAAAGCGCCTTGAAAGGCGCTTTTTTTAATAAATATTATGAATCATTCCAGGCCCGGCAGCGACCTACTCTCCCACACAGCTACCCGTGCAGTACCATCGGCGATGAGGGGCTTAACTTCTGTGTTCGGAATGGGGACAGGTGTTTCCCCCTCTCCATTGCCACCGGAATGGTTACATAAAAATCGAGAGGCGTTTTTTGTCAAGATACTTATTAATTTTTTTTATTTTTCCGATAATTTTTTTGGCTTTCTTCCTTCGATTTCAAAGAAAATCGGCACCCCCTCAAGGCCTAACACGTCTTTGAACATCTTTTCAAGGTAACGGAGCACATCTTTTCTTTTCAGCATTTCAGTATTATTTGTAAAGAGACGAAACCTTTGGGGCGCGGAGCCGGTCTGTGTGGCATAATAAATCTTTACGGAATTCCCCAGCA
This sequence comes from uncultured bacterium, assembly GCA_937921485.1. Lineage (GTDB taxonomy): Bacteria > Spirochaetota > UBA4802 > UBA4802 > JAGODF01 > DYLV01. The sequence continues at coordinate 7,289 of CAKZSV010000004.1, read as the reverse complement.
CCGGGTGTTTATATGTCCGGAACGCCTGTTCGATGGTGCGATTCAGTTCTGCAGTGGGTATCTGTTGTAGTGATTTTTGGTGAATTTCGAGAGCCGTGGTGATGAGCTTGTGAATGCGCTGTTTCTCCCGGGCGGATATGGATATGATGGGAAAATCGAGTGCCCGATAATATTTAAAACTGATGTTATCTTTATATTCAGCGAATGTTTTATCGTTTTTTTCAATCGCGTCCCATTTGTTGAGCGCGATAATGGGGCATTTGCGCCATCTGAGTATTTCATCGGATATTTTTTTATCATTTTCGGTAAGGCCCAGTGTTGCATCAACCAGATGAATGACTACATCGCACCGCTTAATGGCTTCAATGGTTCGCGTTATTGAATAATATTCAATCGATTCATCAATATTTCTCTTTCTCCTCATTCCCGCGGTGTCAATAAAGCGGATGAGATGCCCGTGAAAGCGAATGTCCTCGTCAACCGTATCGCGCGTGGTGCCCGCAGTAGCGGAAACAACCGAGCGTTCGTAGCCGGCAAGCGCGTTGAGAAGCGTGGATTTTCCGGAGTTTGGTCTTCCCACGATGGCGATGCGCACGTCGATATCATCGCGCGATGATGTGGTTTTGGGCAAGAGCGCTGCAATTTTTTCAAGAAGAAGCGATGTGTTCTTTTTCCGAAGCGCAGAGATGGGAATGATGTCGGTAAGCCCCATCTCATAGAAATTGCTCAGATTGGGAAACTCCTCCTCGTTGTCCATCTTGTTTACCGCGATAACTGTTGGAATGTTGGATTGCCGCACGAGATCCACGAGGCGGTAGTCGAAAGCTTCGGGGCCTGGATTTTCAAAAAGAAGTATCACAGCCGCCGATTCATCGAGCTGTTTGTGCGCAAGCGCAAGGATTTTTTCTGAAAGTTCGTCTTTCCCCGACAGGTCGAGCCCCGGAGTATCGGAAAGCAAAAAAGAGACATCGCCGTGTGAAACAACCTCAAAGAGAATATCGCGCGTCAGCCCTGGATGCGCATCGACGATGGCGCGCCTTTTTCCGGCAAGCGAATTAAAAAGCGTCGATTTGCCGACGTTCTGGCGTCCTATGATGGCGACAATGGGCAATTTTTTTTTCATATTCTCTCCAACGCTTCGCCGTCAATTACCGGCAAAAAATTTAGTACACATAACCTGCATTGATGAAAAAAAATCAAGCGGAAGAATTCACGCCAATCGATTCATAACGTGTTATCATATCAAGGGTTTTACCTGAAAATAAAAAAAATATTGTGAGAGCAAAAAAATATTAAATAAAAATAATTTTTTGCTTGCAATTATTCCACTAATGATTATAAGTATTAATCAGTCAGTAATAATGAACGGGTACCAGCATAAAAAATGTTAAGGTCTCATATTTTGACGTAAAATAAAAAACGAGGTGTGGTACCGATGGCAGGGAAAAGTGTCAAACAGCTGGTCGCAGAGAAAAAGAGAAGAGACGCGAAAGTCAAGAAGCTTCAGAAAGAGCTTGCCGGAGAGCAGGCTGCTTTGAAGAAGCTCGGTCCTGCGATTAAGAAAGCGCAGGCGGACGCCAAAAAGGCCGCTGCAAAGCCCAAGAAAAAGGCAAAGAAGGCGGCTCCCAAAGCTATGTAGTTTAGGGAAATTGGTACGCTGTTCTTGCTTAGGGGCTGTCGAATGAAGATGCGGCAGCCCCTTCTCTCATTAATGGGTATTGTGCCGGTTCCTTTTTTTTTGAGTGGCAGTGTGCAAAACTCTCCCGTAATTATTCATAAAAAATGTAATGAAGTTTGTATTGTTCATCTGACGATAATTATATAAATTGATGGTGTAATTGAAAACCTTTGTGTGGTAGGCCGCAAATGTATCGCTATAAGCGTCTTTTCAGAGGCCTTTGGAAAAATTGATTGTTCGGAGCAGACTGTTGTTAACAGTAAAACAACGAAAAGAGCGTCAGGTAGAGAGCATCGAGCTTCCCGAGGCAATTAATCTTCTTAAAAATCAGTTCGGCCAGCGCCGGATTTATGTGAAGAATTCCGAGCCGAGGATGGAAGTCCAAATTAATGAGATTCTTGAAGACAACACCTTTATGCTTATTACAGATCCTGAATTTCAGTCGTCCTCATCATTGATTGTGTATGGGCTCCTTGATAAATACATAGAATTTGATTTTATAGTGAAAGAAGTTCGTGGACCTGGATATTTTCATTGCGAATGCGTGGCTGCCAGAAAAGCCGTCACGGGAAGGCGGGATGTGCGTTTTAAAATGAATCCAGAGGATGTGGTTGCTACCAATTTTAAATTTTCAAAATACACGCTTGAACTCACCGGTTTTACCATCCCTACTGGCATAAAAGTCATTTTGGATCAGTTTCATTCCAGCCATACGCATCTGGGGGATATAGTAAAGATTGATGTCTTTTCTCAGGGGGATGAACTTTTAGATGTGATCAAAAAGACGGGTAATGCCGTCTTTGTGGAAGATATGGCAAACCTTGAATCCTATCGTGCGCCGATGCCGGAAATGGTTGATCTTCATGAGGTTTACGGGGCAGACGTAAAAAATTATATGAAACGCAATATCGAGCGCGGTTATAAGTCGATGATCATCTGTCCCATCATTTATCTGGACGAATCGGAAAAATCCATCCCCTTTGCCTACATCCAGGTCGTTTCGATGAAGGATAAGCTTGGCATAGACAAGCTTTTAGAGCTGAAAGACCATGCCTTTAAACTGGTTGACCGCATCCGCGACGCGAACACGGTGCTTCTGCCCGTTCATCAGCAGATACTCGATTTAAGTCGGGGTGGCGCGAAAATTAAAATTACCGATGAAAACTTAAAAAAATCGCTCATAAAAGCGAGAGGTTTTATTTTCGATATTGTGTTTAAACTTCAGGCTCCCATCACCATCTACGGGGAAATAAAATTCACCAGCGTTGACGATGAAGGCAACATGTATGTGGGTGTCGATTTCGCGGGCAATTCATCGCGCAAGGACGAAATGAAGCGCTACTACTCCATGATTCGGCCAATGGAACTGGAATACAAAAAGAAGCTCATGAAGCAAATGAAGCATAAACATCAATAACACGGCTTCGCTGCAAAATATGCCACCCAGCATGATGTGTAATTAAATCATATGCTCTGCAAGGCGCGCCGCTTCTGAAAGCGCTTCAGCCAGCTTTTCCGGCGCTTTTCCTCCGGCCTGGGCCATATCCTTTCTTCCGCCGCCTCCGCCGCCGACGAGTTTTGATGTTTCTTTGATGATGGCACCGCAGTCGATGCCTGCCGCAACCGCTTTTTTCGTGGCCGCAAAAAGCAAGATTGCCTTATCTTCATTGCGCGAGCCGAAAAGTACCACGGAATTCTGTTCTTTCGCGCGGATGAGATCGGAGATTTTCCGGAGTTCTTCAACGTCGGCATCACCCATGTCTTTTTGAATGATTTTCACCCCGTTTTTGCTCGAAGCACTGGCGATGATGGCATCCACATTGGATGCCAGATTGCTGAACTTTACTTTTTCAAGCTCTTTTTCAAGTGCGTGCACCTTTGCCGCGAGCTCTTCCGATTTTCTCAAGAGACCGTCCTCGGTAATATTCAGAGTTTTCGAAAGTCCGGCAATGATGCCGCTGCAGGAATTGTATCGATCGAGCAGTCCTTTCAGCGTTACCGCCTCTATGCGGCGCAATCCCGCACCCGGGGAAGCTTCGCGGATAATTTTAAATACGCCGATTTTGCCGGTATTATCGACATGCGTGCCGCCGCAGAGTTCCTTGCTGAATCCGGGAACGCTCACCACGCGGACGGTATTTTCGTATTTTTCATCGAAGACGGCGAACGCGCCGCTATGCATGGCTTTTTCCATATCCATGATTTCCGTAATGACGGGATGCGCTTCCCAGACCTTTTCATTGACGATCCTTTCGACCTCATCGATCTCCTCGTGCGATAAAGGATTGAAGTGCGTGAAATCGAAACGCAGGCGCATGGGATCCACCACCGAGCCCGATTGCTTCACGTGATTGCCGAGCACCTGATGCAGTGCCGCGTTGAGAAGATGTGTGGAGGTGTGATTGGCCCGGATGAGATTTCTCCGCAACGAATCTATTTCCGTGCGAACATTCTTTCCTGATGCAATCGTGCCCTTCTCGACTTTCCCAACGTGTATGATGGTCCCGCTGACTTTCACAGTATCGATCACTGAAAAAATTGAACCGTCTTCGGAGATGATGCGGCCCGTATCGCCTACCTGTCCTCCCGATTCCCCGTAAAACGTTGTTTCGCGGGTTACCAGCATGCCCTCGCTTCCTTCAGACAAGGAATCGGCGATGCCCGATTGTCCCGCAAGGGCGATAATTTCGGTATCGGCCGCGTCGCGCTCATAGCCCAAAAATTCAGTGACGCCCGCGTCGCGATGAAGCGCTTCGAAAAGCTGTTCGCGTGAAGAATCGGTACCTTTCCAGCTTTTTTTCCCGCGCTCGCGCTGGGCGGCCATTTCGGCTTCAAAGCCTCTGGTATCAACAGTCAGCCCTTCTTCACCGGCAATTTCCATGGTCATCTCGAGCGGAAAACCAAAGGTGTCGTGAAGGACGAAGGCATCATAGCCGGAAATGACGGTTTTGCCGCTTTTTTTCACGTTCTTGATGGTTTCGCCGAGCCTGTCCATGCCGTTTTCAAGTGTTTCTAAGAAGCGCTTTTCTTCTCCTTCTAAGATGTTTTTCACGTTCGGTGCGGCAGTTGTAATTTCCGGGTAATGTTCGCCCATGATGTCCACAAGCGGATCGACCATGGAGAAAAGGAAGGGTTCGTGGATGCCGATGAGGCGTGCGAACCGAAGTGCCCGGCGAATGAGGCGGCGAAGTACATAACCCCGGCCCTCGTTTGAGGGATAGGCGCCGTCTGCGATGGCGAAGGTGAGAGCGCGCGTATGTTCGACCATGGTGTTTATGCTTGCAATGGCGTTTCCGGCATACGAGGCGCCGCTTTTTTTACTGACGTACTCCACCATGCGTTTCAGTTCATCAGTGTCGTAGATGGAATCGACGTTCTGGACTAGCGTCGCCAGGCGTTCCAGCCCCATGCCGGTATCGATGCCGGTGCGGGGAAGCGGCCGCTGGCTACCATCAGTGTCTTGAAAGAATTGATTGAACACTAAATTCCAGTATTCTAAAAATCGCTCGCAATCGCATCCCGGTTTGCAGTCGGGAGAGCCGCAGCCGAATGATGGCCCGCGATCCAGATACAGTTCCGAGCAGGGGCCGCATGCGCCGGAATCGCCGGCGGGTCCCCAGAAATTGTCTTCCTTGCCGAGGCGCACGATTTTTTTCTCGGGGACACCTATGTGGTTTTTCCAGATATCGAAGGCTTCATCATCGAGCTGATAGATGGAAACCCAGATGTCTTCTTCGGGGAATCCGATGACCTTTGTGGAATAATCCCACGCGTATTCGATAGCTTCTTTTTTAAAGTAATCGCCGAATGAGAAATTGCCGAGCATCTCGAAAAAGGTGCAGTGACGTTTGGTTTTGCCCACGCGTTCAAGGTCGCTGGTGCGGAAACATTTCTGGATGGAAGCGGCGCGCGTGTATTCGAGCTTCACCGTGCCCGCGAACATAGGTTTGAACTGCACCATTCCCGCAGTAGTAAAAAGAAGCGTAGGATCGTCTTTTGGAATGAGAGAACTTGAAGGGACAATTCGATGATCCCTTTTCCGAAAAAATTCTGTGAATGAATTCCGTAGGTCCTTTACGCTATGCATCGTGCGCTCCTTCATCTTCAGGTTCTTCATTTTTTAACTGCGATATCACCCGCTGGATGGTTTCATACTCAAAACCCCGCTGTGTGAGAAAAAATCCCACTTTGCGCAGGGCGAATTTTTTGCCGCGGTATGATGTACGTTTTTTTCTGGCAAGTGCCAGCACGTCTTCAATGTTTATATCGGCACTATCGCTCGTCTCAAGAGCTTTTCGGATTTTCGCACGCGGCAACCCCTTTTGCTGGAGCTCACGTACAATGAGATTTTTACCCACAAGCCTTGATTCTCTGCGCGAACGGGCGTAGGATACCGCATATTTCAAATCATCGATGATACCCGTTTCTTCAAGGTGCTTCATGACCTCGGCGATAATATCCGCGGAAAAGCCTTTTTTTGTCAGGTATTTCACGATTTCGTGGGAGGTTCTATTTTTGACGGATAAATAATCAAGCGCTTTTTGCTTGCATAGGTAGCGTTCGGATTCAGTTTTAAGCTGACGGTATTCTTCTTTTTCGAGCGTTTTCCCTTTCGCGAGGCGGTATTGCGCGGCAATGGGGAGGGGAATGGCAATATGTTCGCCCGTGTCCAGTTCAATTGTAACGAGGGTTTTCCCCTGCTCAATGCTATGAACGTTGACCATGTGCGCCATTGTGAGAAAAGGGGAATGGAATGAAAATAAGAATTTTTTTGTGATGAAGCAGTTTTTTGAGACGATTGTTATTTAAAGTCAAAGCTTTCCCTGCCGCAGATGCTGCGGAAATAAACAGCGTGACGTTTTTGTGAGTTTGTATATGTTATTTTGTTAGCAATAGCTTGAGATTTTCCGGTACCCCCCACCAGATTCGCCAGGTGGGAATGTTTTCTATGCATTTTCCCATAATTGCATAGTTCTGGAATGGATAAGTATCCGCAAGTACCGCCTCCATTTCCTTATTCAAAATTTTTTCGACGATTTCAGCAAGATAGGTTAACACCGCAATAGCCATCACCAGCGAAATGGACCGCCTGAAAATCCTCCGCATATCCTGATAATAATTGTAATCAAAGCTGTGTACCTTCATCTTCACCTGCTGCTTTGTAATGCGCTCCCCCGTTTCTTCATTAAAGCGCTTCTGATATTCTATTCTGCCATCAGTGCGTTCATAAGCTTCATAATCCTTCATCATCCTGCGCATCGAAAGCAGGAGAAGCTCTTCCTTCGGGTACTTCGTCTTTTCTTCTGCATCAACAAGAAGTGTGATGACGTCGTCGCACATCACGTAGGTGGTATAGATATTCATGGTTCCCTCCGAAAAAATATATCCTTCTACCCATAAATACGATGGAATTCTGCGAAACAGAAATTTTTTTTAAAAAATCATCAAAAAAAATTACATGAATCCCGGTGCGGTGCATGGTTCCACTCCTGATATGCAGTGGGATTTTGCTTCTATGGGAATCGCGGTAGTCTTTTCAGGCCATGATCACGTATATGAGCGAATTATCAAGAACGGGGTTCATTATTTCGTCGTGGGAATGTGCGACGAG
>CAKZSV010000003.1 GCA_937921485.1 uncultured bacterium | reverse complement strand
AGACTTAAAGCTCGATTGAAACGTGACGGCCGCCGTATTGTAATAGGGAAAGCTTTTATCAGTACCAAGGAAGGCTTCCGACGGCTTCAGTCGGAGAAAAGCGGTCGCCAGAAAGAGCTGGTGTCTTTTGAAGAGGAATTTCTGGATATCAACGAGGCGAAAAAAATGGCCGATGTGGCGCTGGACATCATGAAGCGCCGCAGAATGGTGAGCATCAAAGCGGAAAAAATAAAAATAAATAAATCAAAACTTTCGTTCGTGCAGTATTACGCAAATTCTCTTGCGCACCTGTTTGAATGAGATGTGGCGGAAATTTTTCATATTGCTGACGGTAGTCTGTATAGGAGGATTTATTTTCTCAATGGTTCCAAATCGAGCAAAAGAGCACGCTTTATCTAAGGAAAAAGAGCGCTGGGTGGTACTGGTGCACGGCGTGCTGCGCAGTTCCTCGTCAATGTCGAAAATACAGAATGCGCTTCGCGAGAAGGGATATCATACGCACAGCTTTGAGTACAACAGCAGAAAGGAAACAATAAAATCAATTACGCATCGGCTGCATAAGGATATTTCCAATATTTCAAAGCGGAATGTCGAATCAATAAGTTTCGTGACGCATAGCTTCGGAACGCTGGTGGTGCGGTATTATCTCGCAAACCACGATTTGAAAAAGAAAGGGCGTTTTGTGATGATTGCGCCTCCGAATAAAGGATCGCAGTGGGCGAGGATTTTAGGCCGGCTTTCGCTGTACAACTGGGCGCTTGGTGTGGCGGGAGAAAAAGTGCAGGATGTGGAAAAATCAATTCCGAAAATTATGGCGCCTCCGCCGCTTGAGTTCGGCGTCATTTCCGGCGGAAGCGGTACGAAATTCGGCATCAATCCCCTGCTTCCCGGCGATGATGACGGTACGGTGACCGTTGAGGAAACCAAGCTTGAAGGAATGAAGGATTTCATTCAGGTGCGCGGACAGCATTCCCTGCTTCTGGTGCAGAAAAGCGTTATCGATAATGTGATAGCTTTTCTTGAAGAGGGCAAATTTTTACATTGAAAAATGAACTTGTCTGTCAGATAATGGCTGATACATACATGCGGTGCATGTGGTTACCATTTTGTTCGGAGGTATTGGTATGAGCCGATTGCGTTTGATTGACGGCGTGCAATCTCATTTCCGCAGTGCGCTTTCCCGCACAGTCCTTTTAATTGCGATGATTTCAGCAGTGTCTTTATATTTTTCTCAATGCTCCTATTTTCAGAATAAATTCGCCCGCTCCCTTCCCGGTACAAGGGGCAGCATAGAAGTTGCCGGCGTGAAAGACAAAGTCATAATTCGCCGCGATAATCTGGGCGTGCCGGTGGTGGAGGCGTCGAATGAAGAAGACCTCTTTTTCGGGTCGGGATATGCCGCTGCTTCCGACCGGCTCTGGCAGATGTATATCATGTCGATGGCAATGCAGGGCAGGGTTTCTGAAATTGCAGGAGACGAAATGCTTCCGGTTGATATTTTCATGCGCAGCACCAATGCGCGGGAACGCGCAGAGAAGGAAATGGCAATCCTCAACCCGCGGATGAGGTCGCTGCTTGAATGCTATGCGAAAGGCGTCAATACCTATCTTGAAAAAAATCCCGATCTTCCCGCCGAGTTTGTGCTGACGAGGTATCGCCCCGAACCCTGGAGGCCCATCGACACGTTCTATGTGTTCGGCCTTTTAGATATGACCATATCATTTAACTTTGTGGAGGAACTCGATTTTCTCATCCTTGCTTCAAAGCTCGGATACGAAAAAGCCGCGATGCTGTTTCCAGTATATGATGACGAGGAATTGCCGTTCGAAGACGCGAAAGCCTTATCTGAGATTCCTCACGGGGAGCTTTCGAAGAACGCTTCGCTTGCGTCAATCAATCATCTGCGCAATAAGATTAAAAACGTTGTGCCGCTCGGTGTGCCTGCATCGAACAACTGGGCCGTCGCGCCCTCCCGTACCAGGAGCGGTAAATCAATTGTGTGCAATGACACGCATCTCATGCTCATGATTCCCAACTCGTGGATGCTCATTCATCTCAAATCGCCCACCTACGATGTTGCAGGCGTGACCGTGCCGGGCATTCCCATCGTCGCGCTCGGCACCAATGGCAGGGTTGCCTGGGGGGCGACCATGGTGATGGCCGATAGCGAAGATGTGTTTATTGAAAAGCTCAAAAAAATTGATGGTAAAACGCACTATCTGTATAAGGGCAACTGGCTTGCTGTGAAAGAAAGAAAAGAGGTGTTTAGAATAAAAGGAGGCGATGAGATTTCATTAACCATCGAAGAAACAAATCACGGGCCAATTATCAACAGCGCTCTTGAAAAGATGCCGTATCCCCCCGAACTTCCCGTTCAGCCGCTTCCGCTGAAGTCGGATTATGGAATCGCGATTTCTTTTGCCATCGAAAACGGCGCAAGAACGCTCGAAGGCTTCTATGGACTGGGCAAGAGCAGAAACGCCGCAGAAGCACGAAATGCATTATTGAAAATTGAAAGCATTTATTTAAATATCGTCTATGGCGATGAAAAGACGATTGGCTGGCAGGTGACGGGAACCTTCCCTAAAAGGAGAAAGGGGCGCGGACTTTTTCCCTCACCCGGCTGGACCGGTGAGTACGACTGGATAGGTTTTGAGCCCACCTCGCGCAATCCCCATGTAATAAATCCACCCGATGGCTTTATCGGCACAGCAAACAACCGCACGGTAAAAAAGCATTCATTTTCGCTCACCGCAAGCTGGTACCATCCCGACAGGGCCGCGCGCATCGCGGAGATATTGAGCAAGGCGAGCAATGTCACTTTTGACGATATGATAAAAATGCAATACGATACCGTTTCTTTGATGTCGCGCAAGATACAGAAGATGCTTTTCGATCCCCCGATGCGCGCGGCAGTGGAGAAAGCCGCGGCGCAATATCCAAACTCCGATAAAGCCCGTCTTGCGCATGCGTTTGAGATGCTTTCCCCGGAAAAATTCAATTGCGTTATGAATAAGGATTCTGCTTCCGCGGCGCTGATTGGTGCATTCGAGCACGTGTTCACACGCAATACCTTTCTGGATGAACTGGGTCCTGAAAACGGCATCTTCTGGCAGGCGTTTTTAGATGCCAGCATGACCTCATACGGTTCGCCGGAAGACCATCTTGTGGTACGCAGGGAATCCCCATTCTTTGACAATACTTCAACATCGAAAAAAGAAACGAAGGCAGATATCATAGCGCAATCGCTTGTGGAGGCGGTGAAACTGTGCGAGGAAAAAATGGGGCGCGATTCTAAAAACTGGAAATGGGGAAGCATTCATACCTATCACTGGAAGCACGATTTCACCAAAAAGACGCGTTTCTTTCATGGCTATTTCAACCGAGGGCCATTTCCGGCATCGGGCGATGTGCATACGCTCAACGTGACCACCTTCACCTGGGGGGAAAATTTCGATACCTGGAACATTCCCGCCATGCGCATGGTGGTGGATTTCGGAAAATCCGAGCCGGCGTCGTTTCTCACTGTACCGGGACAGTCCGGCAATCCGTCGAGCGTGCACTACGACGATATGATCCCGTATTTTTTAAACATGAATGCGCATCCAATGCCCTTTACATCTGAAAACATTGCGAAGCAATATCAGGAAGTGCTGGTGCTGGAACCGCAGGGGAGGAAGTGATTGCGCTTGCGGTGATTTACTCCGTGCCGGTGATTATGAATATCATCGCTTTTGGAATACTCGGCTGGAATTACTGAGGCAATAGCATAACCGGATAAAACGCTCCGGCAGGTGCAATTTAATTTTCTTTTCTGAGTATCTCTCAACCGTAAGATGATTGATATATTAAAAAAAATTTTGCGCGCGATCAATCCAAAGCCTGAAGAGGGAGGAGAGTACCGCGATACTTTCCGTAAGGAACTGAATTACCAGAGCGGCCGGGTGATGACGTTTGCCTGCATAAGCACTTTCAGCTGGCTTACGTATATTCCTGTTGATAGATCACTTTTCCCTGATGAACCGCTCATAGTTGCACTGCGAATATTATTTCCCGTGATGGGAATCGTCGTGTATGTCTTATACAGATTGCCTGCTTTCAAAAAGCATCATCTGCATTTGCTTGCCTATTTTGGTGCGCACATGGCCATAAGCTGTGCAGTTCTCACGGGGCTTTCTGGAGGTCATCCGGCATACGTTGGCGGATTTCTTTTTATTCTGACGCTGCTTGCTCTTGGCCCTATACGGCGGCGGCATGCGTATTCCATTCTCTGGTCATCGGTAGGGGTGTTTTTTGCCGTGGCAATGGCGAAGGGTATGAAAATATCTGATCCGGTAGCCCGCTATAGCATAAACGACGTACTTGCAGTTTCAGCTATTACCTCGGTTTTTATTTTTATCCTCGATGATATTCGTTTCACGAGCTGGCAAAAATCAAAAACAATTATGATGAACCACCGCATCATAGAAGAGCAGAACAGGCTGCTCGAACATCAAATTAGCCTCGCAGGCGAACTGCAAAAAAAGCTTCTCCCTCTCAAATTGCCCGATGTTGAAGGCATTTCTGTGGCATACAGCTACCATCCCATGATGAAAGTGGGAGGAGATTTTGTTGACGTGTGCTATCTTCCGGAAAAGCAGCGGCTGGGATTGTTCGTGTGCGATGTATCCGGTCACGGAGTGGCCGCTGCATTCATTGCTTCCATGGTGAAAATGGTGCTGTCCATCTGGCCGGAGAATCTCGATCATCCTCAGGAGATGTTGCAACAATTATATCATTCCCTCGTTGAAAAACTCGGCTCAAATTTTGTGACGGTATCAATATGCTACGTTGATTTACGCACAGGTATGGTCCGTTTCGCTGGGGCAGGGCATCCGCCTGCGCTCATAGTGAGGAATGGTGGCGGCCAGATTGAGTTTATCAAACCGCATGGTAAGATCATCAATGGGTTGATGAATCCATTATTTGAGGTACTTGAGACATCTCTTGCTGAAAAAGATAAAATCATTCTCTATACGGATGGCATTACGGAATGCTTCAATGAAAAAAATGAAATGTTCGGAGAAGATGCATTTCTGAAATTGCTACAAGAATTGCATGATGACATGCCCCCTGACATGTGTGAAAAAATAATGAGCCACATGAAACAATTCGTTGGAACCGACTCTTTCCAGGATGACATAACGCTTCTTGTGATGGAATACGGGAATACGGATGTCAAAGGGCAGTAGTCTTTATTCATCTTATTCACGCGCTTCCTGTAAAAGGGATCTCAATTTCCTTTTCATTGAATCGGGAAGCTTGATCCCCACGGTTTTCAGGCGATTGACGTATTTTTCGAATGATTGCAAATACCGGGCATTGGTGATGAATATTTTGAAATACGACCTGATGCTTCCCTCGAGTTCCTTCCTGAATTCAATATCCGCGTTGAGCAAATCCTCCACCGGCGCAATCACCCGGTAATTGATAGTGCGGCAGATGGAGCGGTACGCCACAAAGCGCTGGGTCACTTCGCATTCGTAATTTTTCTCCCTGATGCTTTTTTCGACTACCTTGAGATCAATGCAGTCCAGTATTTCAAACTTATAGTGTGAGCCGATCGCTTTTTCAATGAGCGCTTTCGCTATCTGAAATTTATCGCAACTGGTGTGCATGTCGGTGCAGCCGCTTCCGCATCGCATATAGAGCACCATGTCGATATCTGAGCTTGGCTGGGCCTGCCCAACATTGACCGAACCCACCACATCAACAGCCATGTCTTCCAGCTCGCCACCGAGCTTCCTGAGCGCTTTTTCTAAAAATTCGATCCGTTCTTCTGTTTCCTGGGTCTGAAATGTTTTGAAGAATTGTTTTATTTCCTTGAAAAGAACAATTTCTGGAATGTGCGAATACTTCTGGGTTTTCGCGTCGAAATTTTCGTAGCGCTTGAGCGCATCAAAGCGGCCCTTATCGATTATGGTTTCTTTCCAGGATTCATTTCGCCGCGCATATTCGGCAACATCGTAAATTCTTTCTTCCACGATCTTGCGGAACAGCACATAACTCACTTTGCCGTTTTCAATTTCCACCTGATGAAAAAAACCTCCTTCGTGGACATCGCCCGTGAGCAGGGTCACCTCGCCGAAATTCGAAGGATTGAGATAGATGGTATTTTCGATTTCTTTAAAGCCCCACTGGTTGTGAATATGGCCGGAAAAGCAAAGAAGCACATCGTTGTTGTCGCAAAAGGTGCGCAGCGCAGGCGAGCCCGATGGCCCGATGGGCGTCACCCAGTCGTGAACCCCGTGAGCCGGCTGATGGGAAGCGATGATATTGGGCTTTACCGCCTTGAAGAACTGGAACATCTCGTTTTTGCGATCATCGACGCCGATCCCCGCTTTGTATTTCACCACGTAGCGCTCGGGAATTCCCGCGGTAAACACGTCCGCCCCGCCATACCCTGCGATTTTGAGATCATCAATTTGATACCAGTGGAGATGCAGGTCGCGTTCGTGGAGGGCGGTGTAGCGCAGGTCCATATCGTAATTTCCCGGAAGACAATAAATGCGGGAATTTGGCTTGGTGAGGATCATGTTTTCCAGAACCTTGTATTTCTGCTGCATCACCCGCCGGGCACGTATGGTATAGTGTTGATATTTTTCCGCCTTTTCCTCAATCTCTTCGGAAATATTGTTCATGTCGGAAAGATCATGCACAAAATCTTCAAGTACCATATCTTCTTTGCCCATCTGCCTTCGCAGGCCTGCGAAGAAGTTCTGCATCTCCCAGTATCGTACGGCGGTGTCCATGTTGTAAAAGGGAATATCCAGCAGGTCGCCGGCAATCACATACATATCGGCAATGGTTTCATAGAGAAGATCGCGGACGCGTTCAAAAGCTCCGTGGATGTCGGTAAGATAGATGATGCGCATACCAGCAACTCCTTTTGTTTGAAGAAATTGTAGCGCCGGTATGATCTTCTGTCAACAGAATTGTGTATGGCTGCTTATTGTCTGATAAGGTCCTGATGATCAATCAGATGATATACGAGCATTTTTTTTAATCGAATCAAATTCAGCCTTTCGGATGTGAGAGTTTGGGCGGTTGCGATGAGAAATGTCAGATCCAGCCTGGCCTGCAGGTATTTTTTCTCTTCCGTGCGGTACTTGGATTCAAGCGCCCTGATGCGCTTTTCTGATAGTTCAATCATGTTTTTCAGGGCCCTGGCGTTGTTGGCGAGTGAAGCGATGTTTTTTTTGTAATTGATACGCGCGATGTCGTATTCGTGGTTAATTTCTTCGACGGCTAACGCGGCGCTTTTCTTCTCGCTTTCTGCAGCGCTGTTTTCAAGCGGGAAGCTTGCGCTTAATCCGAGATAATAATCCGTATCGTTTATTTTCTTTGCCGCGCCGGGGAAAGTGGTGTCCTGCGCTTTTCGCGTGATGGTGCCGACCACATCGAGCTGGGGAAGGAGCTTGTTGGAGGCAACTTTTTCCGCATACCGGTAGTTCTCTTTTGCCAGGCTGTAAATGGCTGCGAGACGTGTTTTTTCAAATGATACTTCCCCGAAAGAATACTCGCCGCAGTGAGAGAGGTGTATCTCAAGTTCTTTTTCTTCGGGTGCGATTTTCGCCACGTCGATAAAAATTCCAATTTCATCCATGAGCGATTTCATGGACGATGTTTCTTCTTCGTATGCGGAGCGGTACTGCAATTCTGCTGCCGCGGCGTTTTGCACGTCGTCGTTTTCCGCCAGCCCGAGGCGGAACTTGTTGTTTACGCGTTCTTTGAGCGTGACCGCGTCGTCAATCGTCTTTTTCAAAAGGCCGATGCGCGCAACGGATTCCAGCCAGTCGAAGTAGAGTTTGCGATAGTAATTGAGGTCGGCATCGTCATTATGTGCGGCGCGGAGCGTTTCAATTTCCTTTTTCATTGCTGCGTCTTTTGCCGCGAAACGGTCTATGATGCCGAAGCTGTTTTTCAAAAGCGATTGCGAAAAACCCGCATAGTAGGCGGGATAATGATATGTATTGGGGATTGCAAGCGAGCCGTAGTCAATGTCGCTTTGATGCTGCTGGTATGAGATGCCGCCGCTTACGCTTGTTCCGGTGGAAAAGAATTTTTTTGTCAGGCCCAGAGAGCCCGCGTAATCCGTTTCATAGCCGGTGCGCGAGAAAGGATTATAGGAGTATTTCCATGTTTTATTCCAGGTCGCCGAAGCATCCAGCTTTGTGTCGAATAGGCTTTTCCCTGAGGTCACGGCGTTTTCCGCTCTTTTGACGGCAATGCGATTTTTTCGAAGCTGTGGCAGCGCTTCTTTTATTTTATCAACGAAATCGGCATAGCCGATGGTGCGGATGGAAACGTTTTCCTGCGCATGCAGGATCGGCGTGCCGCTAAGCGCTGCGATGAGCTGGACAATGATGATTGATGAAAGTGAAATGGCATGTCCTTTCATTTCTTTTTCCTCCTGTCGCTGGCGACGGCGCCGTCCACCAGATGGATAACCCTGTCTGCTTTTTTTGCGTAGTCCGCTTCATGCGTCACCATGATGATGGTGGTGCTGAGTTCTCTGTTGACTTTTCTGAAAATTTGCATGATTTTGTCGCCGTTCTCGCTGTCGAGATTTCCGGTCGGTTCATCGGCGAAAAGAATTTCCGGTTCCATTATAAGCGAACGGGCGATGGCGGTACGCTGGAGTTCGCCTCCTGACATCTTCGCGGGAAGCTTATCCTTGCAGTGGAGGATGTTGAACTCTTTCATGAGGAAGAGCGCATAGTCGCGGCGCGCGCGCTCTCGTGCGGTTTTCCTCGCCGGCATGAGGATGTTTTCAAGCGCGGTTATTTCCGGCAGAAGATAGTGGAATTGGAAGACGAAACCCATCGTTATGTTTCGCATCTGGTGGATTTCGCGGCTGTTAAGCGTATGGATGTTCTTGCCGCTGATGATTACCTCGCCAGAGGTGATGCCGTCAAGTCCGCTTGCCACGTACAGAAGGGTTGATTTTCCCGAACCGGAACGTCCGGTGATGCTAAGAAATTCCCCTTTTTCAACCTCAAAAGAAATCGACTTTAAAATTGTAAGAGGTGGATCTTCGAAGGATTTTACCACATCCTTGCACCGGATAATCGCGCTCATGCCGAACCCCTGATGATGTCGATTGGTGAGAGCTTGCCGGCAGTTCTCGCCGGAAAGAAGCTGGCGATGAGCGTTGCAGTGTTTACAAGTAGAAATGATTTAATATATATGGCAATATTCCACGATATCATCATATTTCCCCGTGCGCCGGGAATTTTAATGGTTTCGATGTATTTGCAGGTGAAATAGCCGATGACGAGGCCCATAATTGAACCCGCCAGTCCAAGAATCACGCCCTGAATGAGGAAAAGGAACACGGTATCGAGTTCAGTGTAGCCAATCGATCGGAGAATGGCAATGTCGCGCATTTTGTGATTCACCGCCATGTTGAGGATATTGTAGATGCCGAAGCCGACGATGATGATGAACGCCATCGTGGTGACATTGCGGACAATGTCCTGCGTCTCCATCATCCCCAGCCGATCGCTGTTGAGCTGGTCCCAGCTTTCCACCCTGTCGCTTGTAAGCGAATTCCAGGCTGTCGCAATTTCAGCCGCCCTGTCGAAGTTCTTTATCTTCACGACAATGGACGTGATTTCACCGGGACAGGACGATATGTTCTGTACAGTGGTGATCGATGTGTAAATGGTGCGCTCATCGCTTCTGCGGTCGCCCGAAGAGAATGTGCCGATTATTTTCATCGGGAAGAGATTTCCCCCTGAGGTGGAAATGTTTACCGTGTCGTTCACGCGAACACCGAGGTACTGCATCAGCCGCTCGCCAATGAAGATAAGCGAGGCGCCGCTGTTGATTGCGCTAAGATTACCGGATGTGATATCGGCTTCGATGTTGGTGACTTTCGTCTGAAGTTCCGGATCAATCCCGATAAGGTTGACGCTCTGAGTGAAGCCCCGATGTTCAATGATAGCTTCTTTGCTTATCTGAGGAGCATAGGCCTGGACTTCGGGATCATTTTTGAGTTTGCGGTACCACTGACTCGCACTTTGAAGCCTGGTGTAGGAACGCCGCCCGGAAGGAGTATTGATCCATCGGATGGATGAGCCGGGGAAGAACATGCCTGAAATGCTTTCCGCGGTGATGAATTCATTGCGCGTGGCTATGGTGATATGGCCGCTTCGCTCGATCAGGCGGTCAATCATGAATTCCTGGAAACCAAGCTGCATGCCGGAAAACACCACATACCCTCCTGCGCCGAGTAGAATTGCAAGAAACGTCAGCAGTGACTGACTTTTACGCGAAACAAGGTGTTTGATGGCCATAAACCACATGAGCTTGAGCCAGCTATTGTGAAGAATTTTTTTTCGGGCGTACAACCACAAAATCTTCCTGTGTTATATCGCCTTCCAGAATTTCGCTGAAATCTCTGTCCACCGATCTGGTGCGCACCTGCACGCGTATGCGGTTGCCTTTTCTTTCGATTTCAACTTCATTGTTCGTTATCGCTTTTTTGGGAATGAGCAACGCGGCGTCTTTTTTGCGGATGACGATTGCGGTGTCGCAATTCATTTCGGGAAGAACTCCTTCGGGGAAATATTTTACGGCAATGCGGGCAACAAATTCATTTGAAGAGGGATACACGCTTTCGACAATGCCTTCTGTGCGGGAATCTCTGAGATTTTCGAAGCTGAGTTCGGCCTTCTGGCCTTTCCGCACCTGCACAATGGATTTTTGATCAAGAGAAACGCGCACGTACATGGTTTTGATGTCGGCAAGCGTCATTATTGCCTGACCCGCGGGCGCCATCTCGCTTTCGCGGAATGCCACCTGCGTGATGATGCCCGCAAACGGCGCGCGGAAAATAATTCCGGAGTCGGTCATAAGAAGCGGTGACCCCGCCGCAATTTCCTGGCCTTCGACGACATAGAGCCTTTGAATCACCGCGTTCATGCCGAATCGAACATGGTACCATCGGTCGGTTTTAACGATGCCGAGGGCATACACCGCTTCAACTACCGGAGCTATTTTGGGATGTACCCGGGAATTGGAATTTCGCGTAACGCCGCAGATGAATGCGGCAGCGGCAATTGCTATCGCTACAGCGATGAGAATTATTTTCTGTTTTTTTGTAATCATGAAAAATATCTTTCCGGGTGATGCGGAAAATTTTTCTCGTGCTGGATACTATCTGAGAGAATAACCCCGTGTAAAGAAAAAAAAGTTCCAATTTTTTTTCGGAAACGTAGAACGTGAAGGCTTGCCGCAATCCGTGAAAAATGGGCGAGGCGTAATTTTTAAGCGATGAGCACTACTGTTGACATCCGTTGAACGAACATGATGGAGCCGGTAATGGCTTCTTCACGGCCATCCGGCGTAAAATCCCCTGGGTATTCTTGCGCAGTGTTGATTTTCAATCGCCAGGGTTGCCCGCTTGGTGATGGCGGAAGCTCGATTCGATGGTGAAGGCCAGAGGCGTTGAAGGCCATAAAAAAATCAACATAATCGCCCGATGCTGCTCCGTTGATGACACATTCCACAAGGCCGCTTTCTGCGCTCCAGTCCGGTTCAAAGGGCTTTATGCCATGCCAGGAAATATCGAGTGCGCCATTGCCTTGCGGAAGCCCCGTGAAAAAATCTTTTCTTCGCAGTGCGGGGTGCGCTGCACGAAATGCGATCATCTCTTTTGTAAATCGAAATATTTCAGAATTGAGATTTTTGAAATCCCAATTTACCCAGGAAGTTTCATTATCCTGACACCACGCGTTGTTGTTGCCTTTCTGAGTGCGGCGGAATTCATCGCCGGCAAGAAGCATCGGTACGCCCTGCGACAAAAAGAGCGTGGCGATGAAATTTTTAATCTGCCGTCGTCTAAGCGCATCGATGTGGCGAGGAACCTCAAGTCCTTCTTTGCCGTAGTTGTGGCTGAAATTATAATTTTCCCCGTCGCGGTTTTCCTCGCCGTTTTCAATATTGTGCTTCTCGGAAAAGCTCACCAGATCGTTCAGGGTGAAGCCATCGTGGCAGGTGATAAAGTTTATGCTGTGAAGCGGGCCTTTCCCTTCGTAGAGGTCGGAACTGCCGGTGATTCTGGTGGCAAAATTGCCCGCTGAATTTTCGTCGCCGCGCCAGAAGCGCCGCACATCGTCGCGAAAACGGCCGTTCCAGTCGGCCCACCTTCCGGGGAAATCGCCCACCTGGTATGCGCCCGCGGCGTCCCACGCTTCAGCGATGAGCTTGGTGTTGCGCAGTACCGGCTCTTCGGCAATCCACTCAAGAAGCGGAGGGTTTTGCTGGATGATGCCGTTCTGGTCGCGTCCTAAAATGGAAGCGAGATCGAAGCGGAAGCCGTCAACCTTCATTTCCATCACCCAGTACTTCAGACAGTCCAGAATGAAATTGCGCACGATGGGGTGATTGCAGTTGAAGGTGTTGCCGCATCCGGAGAAATTCTGGTAATAGCGTTTATCGTCTTTAAGCATGTAATAGATTGGATTGTCGATGCCGCGAAAACACAGAGTCGGGCCAAGGTGGTCGCCCTCGGCAGTGTGGTTGATGACCACATCCAGAATTATCTCGATGCCCGCCCTGTGAAGTTCATCCACCATGTGCTTGAATTCGCGCACCTGGCCGCCTGTTTTGTCGCCATGCGCGTATCGGCCCTTCGGCGCGAAAAATGAAATCGTGCTGTATCCCCAGTAATTTTTGAGCTTTTCTCCTGTAAGCGGATTGTGATTGAGGTTTTCATCCTCGTCGAATTCCATAATCGGCATGAGTTCCACCGCTGTGATGCCGAGATCTTTGAGGTATGGTATTTTTTCGATTAATCCTAAAAATGTACCTGGATATTTCACGCCGGAAGAGGGGTGACAGGTAAAACCTTTCAGATGCATTTCATAGATGACCGTGTTTTCGAAAGGGATATTCAGTGGCGGTGGCGATGAATCCGCAAAATTTTTCATAACAACACAGCGAGGGGCTCCAGGCGCGCTATCAATTGTGGAGAAAGAATCAGCGCCATCGGGGGCGGTTGGATCGTAACCCCGTGCGTCGGAAAGCTTCCATGCAAAATTGCCGGTGACCGCGCGGGCGTAGGGATCGACGAGGAGCTTATGCCGATTAAATCGCAGACCGTCCGAGGGGCGGTAGTCACCATCGATACGATAGCCGTAGAGCTGTCCTTCGCGCACTCCTTCCACCCGGATGTGCCATACGTCGCCCGTGCGGTTTGTTATTGGATCAAACGGAATCTCCTCGCCTGAATCAGCCGGATCGGCACTTGAGAATAATACCAGCGTGACGCCTGTGGCGTGGCGCGAAAAAATAGAAAATTGCGCGCCGTGATCGTCGAGCGTTGCGCCATAGGGCAGGGGAAGGCCCGGCAATGTTTTGCGATAGCTCATTATTTTGGCTGGACGTTCGCCTTCACGATGAGTTTCACAATCGATGCTTCGGGATCGTTAGTATGAACATAGACTCTGCGAACAAGAATCATGGGGATGCTCCCGGTTGCCAATCTCACCTCGAGTTTTCCCTTTTCGCCCGGGTTGAGTTTTTTATTGCTCAAAAGAGTAGAGGTGCAGCCGCACGGTGCTTCGATCTTCGTTATTTCCAGAGGGCTGTTACCAATGTTTGAAAACACAAATATGTGTTTAACTTCCTGGTTAACAGATACTTTGCCGAAATCGAATTGGGTTTCTTCAAAGGCTATCTGGGCGCCGTTTCCGCAGAAGCCGTGCGTGATGATGAAAATCGCGATAATCGGAAAAAATATTTTTTTCATATCGATTCTTCTCCTTAAAAAAATATTTTTACGCCATTCAAGAAAATTATTATTCATCGAGCACAATATCAAAAATGAATGCGTCTTTATTGAGGTTCGTGGTCGTGGCAAGCACTAACTTCCCACGAAATTCAAAAACGATTCCTTCTTTCAATCGCCGATAAAAGTTCTTGTTATTCGTAAAGAGATAATACACCGCGTTGAACTGCTCTTCACGCGGAAGTGCGATGATTCTGTATCGGCGTTCGTGTCGCGGATATTCCCCTGCTGATTTGAATAGTGCAGTGCCAAATATCGCAATGCCTTCCTTGCGTTCAAGCATGTGTTCGCGTACGATCGGTTCGCTTGCGATAACATCGCGAAAAAGATCTTCTATGGATATCGAGGTATTCTCCGTAGCCGAAATCGGTAGAGAAATAAGCGCGGCTATCGAGAAAAAAAGAGCCGTTATCGAGATTGGATGACGAAGTGTGATTTTTGCAAATGTCATATCATTCCCGTTCCAAATCGTGAATGAATTCAACCGAAAAACGCGTGGCGCCGCGCAAAAGATCGATCTTATTAATCGTATTTCCGGATTTCTCGTAAATCTTCAAAAATCGTTCCATAGAATCAATTTGCTTTCCGTTGAGTGAAAGCACGATATCGCCTTTCTTCAGGCCATTGTGATAGCCTTCCCGTAATGGTGAAACGTACGAAACGAACGTTTCACCGGAGAGCGCGTTTTCGTCAAGTTCGATTCCGTATCTTCGGTACAGATGTTCGATCTGGTTTCGAATTTTTTTGTAGATGATTTTTTCTCTCAGCTTCAGGGAAATATCCTGAAGATGCCCTTCGCGTGCGATGGTTATCTTAAGCGTGCTTCCCACCGGCGTATTGCTTACGATTTTTATCAGGCTTCCAAGTGAAATGATTTCTTTACCGTCAACTTCGCGGATATGATCTCCGGGCTCAAAGCCAGCCGCTTCTGCGGGAGAATTTTTAATTACAGATACGATCTCCACTGATTTCTTTTCACCGGCAGAATCACGTTTTTTCTCCCGCGCTAAAAAACCAAGCCATCCTCGCTTCACGCGGCCATGGCGGATGAGATCGCGGCAGACTCTGCTGACGATGTTTGACGGTATCGCGAAGCTGATGCCCTGATATCCGCCCGAAACTGTTCTAATTGCGGTATTGATGCCGATGACTTTGCCGGAAAGATCGATGAGGGGGCCGCCGGAATTTCCGGGATTGATGGGAACATCGGTCTGAATGAAATCCTCGATGTCGGTAAAACCCACGTCGCTTCTGCCTGTTGAGGAGACGATCCCCGCGGTGGTTGATTGCCGAAGCCCATAGGGATTGCCGATGGCGAGCACCCATTGCCCGGGGACAAGCGAGTCCGAATCGCCAAGATCCGCAGGCTGGAGGTTCAATGATTCTCCATCGATTTTCATAATAGCGAGGTCGGTTTTTTCATCAGCGATATAATAATTCTTTTTTGAAAGTTCAAGAGGTTCGGTTTCCCTGCCGTCGGAAAGGATAATCTGATAGCGGTTGCCTTTTCTGACGACGTGATGATTGGTCACGATATAGCCGCTTTTTGTGATGATGGTTCCGGATCCGTAGCCTGTTTTAAAGATCGGCGCTGATTTTTTTTCGCTTTCAGATTTATAGGTGATGATGTTGACGACTGAAGCGCTGTTTTTCGAAGCAGCATCAATAAAAGCGCTGCTGAAATCATCCCCGACGCCCGAAGCGGCTGTGGACATCAGGCCAGAAAGGAACATGGTGGAAATAATGTAAACAGTTCTCATGGCAAATTATTATATTGAATAATAAAAGCGAAAATCATTCATGTAATTTCCTATTGCCGTACGCATTCCTGGCCATAGCGCTTCGCCAGATCAACGTATATCTGCTTTGCCAGTTCCCATTCCTGGCGGTTGTGCTCTTTCAAATCGCCGAGCTCTTTGGCGGGCACTCCGGCGTAAATTTTATTCGGTGGAATTATCTGCTTCCGTGTCACCAGCGCACCCTCGGCAATGAGGGACCATTCGCCAACCTCGGAATAATCGCTTATTGTTGCGCGCATGCCGATAAGGGCATTGTCCTTTATTGTAGAATTATGGATGAGCGCTCCATGTCCAATGGTAACTCGTTTTCCGAATTGGGCTGTCCCCATGGGCCGCGCGTGGATGATGACGCCCTCTTCCACGGCCGTTTCATCGCCGATGATGATGGTGCCGTAATCGCCGCGCAGAATAGCGCCCCAGCCGATGTAGCAATATTTCCCGATGCGGACATCGCCGATGATTTCCGCCGATGGGGCAATCCAGGCGCTTTCGTCTATCTGAGGTTTACGGTCTTTGATGTGATAAATTGGCATAGCGGTCTCCGCTTGTATTGATTCAGCATCAAGCCAGATAGTACTGAAAGCGCGATTGCTTCAAGTATTTTATTATTAATACAACGCAGAAAACCGGTCATTCCTTTGATTTTTTTTTGAATAAGAGAAAAAAAAATTGAAAAAAAAGATTTCCGTTTATTACTATTAAGCTGACATATGAGGTACCATTGTGTGCATATCGAGGAATAGTATGAAGATGCTCAAACTGCTTAAAATATTGGTGTTCATTTTCTGTCTTTTTATGCTTTTCGATGAAAGCGCCTATGCCCGTGCCGGCAGGGGACAGAGCTATCGCTCATCTTCGTATCGAAGCTCATCAAGCTCGGGAAGTTATCGCTCATCCTATTCCGGATATCATCGCAGCTCGTATGGTAGCGGCTATCGCCATTCCGGCTACACCAAAGATGGTGTCAGCGACGAACTTCTTGGCTTTCTTTTTTTGGGCATTCTTATGTTCGTAATCGGCTATGCAATTTATAGGAATTATCGTCAGAAAAATGCAATTCATCCGCAATCGCCCGAGCCGGGGATTGATGCCGATGCGCGCGCGCGAATATTACAGGCTATCCAGGAAACCGATCCGAATTTTTCAATGGAAATCTTCCTTGAACGCGCAAAGGAGATTTTTCTGCGCCTCCAGGATGCCTGGTCCTCCGGTGATATGACCTCCGTGCGCAACTTCCTTTCCCAGGGTGTGTACAATCGCTTTAAGATTCAGCTTGAAATCATGCGAAATATGGAAGGGGCGAAAAACGTGATGTCCGATATCAGTGTTGAATCGATGTCTCCCATCGGCATACACGTCAATCCGCCGTATCTTACACTGCATGTGGCGATTGGTGCAAAAGCGCGGGATGTGATGCTTTCGATTGATGTAAGTGATGATGAGGCGCAGCAAATATTAAAAAAGGCCTCGGCTTCACGCTTTACCGAGGTGTATTCTTTCACGCGCAAACTCACTGCACAAAGTGATGCATCCCGCGATCTTCTCAAAGGGCAGTGTCCGCGATGCGGATTTGTGCCGGAAAATTTCTCTCAGGTAAATAAATGTCCAGGCTGCGGTGCCCTGTACAATTCCGGGGAATATGACTGGGTGCTTTCGGAAATCACGCAGATGGAAGAATGGAAGCCTGCTTCAGCGGATGGGGTTTCGGGCCTTGCTGAGGGCATGTCCCGACAGGTGATTGAAGACCGCGCTTCATATCTGTTCTGGCGCTGGATTCAATGCAGAGTTCGGGGAAGCGCGCTGCCTTTGATGCGCGATGCAACCGGGAACATGAAAGCGAAACTGGCTTCTCCAGCGAACGAGTATCTTGGTGAAATTGCAGTAGGCGCGGTTGATCTGAAAAGCATTGAATCAAACGAAGAATTTCGGGCAGATGTTCTCATTCAATGGAGCGCTTCTGTTGAAAAAAATAACGAGCCCATTCACTTCGATCATCGGATGTATCTGGTTTTGCCGAAAGATGCAAATGTAGAGACCAATTTCGCCGACCATGGGTGCGAGCAATGCGGCGCGCCGTTGCCCGATACCGATGCGCTCAATTGCGCCTATTGCGGTGCGCTGTTGCCCGACACGCATAACGATTGGCTGCTCGATGACATACGCGAGCAAAGCCGCGGATAAGGATTATAATCATTTCAGACTCTCGCTTGCGCTTATGGTTGCATATGCCATCCTGCCGTATGTACCGGGATGATGTACGCGCAAAAAATATATTTGCATATAATCGCCGGTGTATTACACCTGTTCATGCAGAGTGTTGCATGCTGAATATAACGAAAGGATTGCGGAATGCGCGTGGTGATTTTAGGAGCCGGCGTGGTTGGCTTTCAGATTGCAGAACAGCTCATCTCGGAAGGGAAAGATGTCGTCATCATTGAGAAAAATGAGGAGAGGGCTAAATATTTAAGCGGCAGGCTCGATTGCATCGTCATCAACGATGAAGGGACGAATATTTCATCGCTCAAAAAATCGGGCATGTCCGATGCTTCGATTTTCATCAGCGCCACTAATTCCGATGAGGTGAATATGATTGCCTGCGGCCTTGTGGCGAGCGAATTCAATGTTCCGCTCAAGATTGCGCGTGTGCGCAATATCGATTATTCAAAATCAAAAATCATGGGCAAATCGTTCCTCGGCATCGATCTCATCGTCAACTCCGAAGTGGAAACTGCGCGGCAAATTGCAAACACCATCGCGCTTGGTGCCGACAGCGACGTTCTGTTTTTTGAAAATACCGATCTGCAGATGCGAAATATCGTGGTCGGCCGCGGTTCATATTTCGCGAATAAAACAGTGAAAGATATTCGGAAGGGAATTGATGAACCGTTTCTCATCGCCGGTATTCTTCGCGAGAACGATTTCCTCATTCCTCTGGGCGATACCGTTGTGCGAGAAGGCGACAATGTGTATCTTCTTGCAACCCAGAAGGATTTTACCAAAATATTCATTCAGGCAGGAAAAAAGCAGGAGAAAATCGATCGCATCGTCATCGTGGGCGGGGGAAGGGTGGGTTCGCTTGCGTGCGAATACCTCATCAGAACGGGAAGAAAAATCACGGTGGTGGAAGCCGATTATGAGCGATGCAAATATCTTTCCGACAGGTTTCCGGGTGCGCTGGTGCTCAATGCCGATATTTCCGACGAGAGCGTGTTTCAGGAAGAGGAAATCGGAAAGCACGATCTTATCGTCTGCGTGACGGATAATCAGGAACTGAATATGCTCATGAGCCTGTATGCCAAAAGCATGGGCATCAAACGCTCGATTGCGCTGGTGACCAATTCGAGCTATCTTGCCGTTGCGTCACAGCTCGATATCGATGTCACCATCAATCCTAAAATCAGTACGGTTGATGCGATAATGAAGTTCATCAGGCGCGGAAACATCAAAAGCCTGCACAGCACATTTCATGGCAAAGCCGAGGTCATTGAATTTTTAGTTGATTCCGAAAATCCGCTTGCCGGAAAACAGATTAAGGATATTGAGTTTCCGGAGAATTCAATCATACTTTCGATAGTGCGAAACAATACAAGCATCCTGCCGCATGGAAATCTCGCAATAGAGCCGGACGATCTCGTTTTGATTATTGCAGAACGGGCATCAATACCGAAAATAGAAAATTTTATACAGGGATGAGAGGAATTATTGAATCCTCTGATAATAATAAAAATTGTCGCGTTATTGCTCATTATTCTTTCGGGATTTATGGCAGTTCCCGCATTCATGGCGTTTGTGTATCATGAAGAGGCGGCTTTTTTAAGTTTCGCAATAACGATAGGAGTGACGGTTGCGATATCGCTTGTTGCGCTTCTGGTGCTTCGCACCAGGCGCGTTGAATCTCTCTCGACCCGGGATGGATTTCTGCTCGTGACGATGAGCTGGGTGTGTGCCTCGCTTGTGGGCGCAATGCCTTTCTACTTTTCCGATGCCATTCATTCCTTTGCCGACGCGTTTTTTGAAACGATTTCCGGTTTTTCCACAACCGGAGCATCAATCCTCACCAATATCGAAGCGCTTCCCCGCTCGCTTCTATTCTGGCGTTCGCTCACGCACTGGCTCGGCGGTATGGGGATTGTGGTGCTGGCTGTTGCAATTCTTCCCATGATGGGAATAGGCGGATTGCAGCTTATCCGCGCGGAAGCGCCCGGCCCCACGGTTGACCGGATTACACCACGAATCACCGAAACTGCGAAAATTCTCTGGTTTGTGTATGTGATATTTACCTTCGCGGAAACGCTTTTGCTGATGGCAGGTGGGCTCAACTGGTTTGACAGCCTCACGCATGCGTTTGGCACGCTTGCCACCGGAGGGTTCTCCACAAAAAACGCGGGTGTGGGGCATTATAATTCCGCCTATGTGGATGGCATCATCACGCTTTTTATGCTGCTTGCGGGAATAAATTTTTCGCTGCACTATCGGCTTTTCACAGGAAGAATCAAATCCCTGCTGCGCGATACGGAATTGAAAGCATATCTTCTGGCGTTCTCTCTCGCCACTTTTGTCATTACCATCGCGCTGTATGGAAAGAATTACAGCGGAATAGGCGCGTCTTTTCGCTATGCGGCCTTCCAGGCGGCAAGCATTATGACTACCACCGGATTTGCCACCGCCGATTTCGAGCAGTGGACAGTTCTTGCGCAAATCGTCCTTTTTATGCTCATGTTCGTGGGAGGGTGTGCCGGTTCAACAGGGGGCGGAATAAAAGTCATCCGCCTGGTGATTCTCTTCAAACAGGCGCTTAATGAAATGAAGCTGCTCATTCATCCGCGGGGTGTGTTTACTCTGAAAATCAGCGGCTCGATGGTGAAGAAAAACATCGTGTATGCGGTTTCGGGATTTTTTTTCCTGTACGTGGTTTCTCTGCTCATCATTACATTTGTCGTCGCGTCCGGTGGACACGATATTATCACTGCATTCACGGCTGCGCTGGCAACGCTCGGAAACATAGGCCCGGGATTTGGCAATATTGGTCCTGCTGAGAATTACGGATTTTTTCAGGATTATATCAAATGGACGCTTTCTTTCGCGATGCTGGTGGGACGCCTGGAACTTTACACGGTTTTGGTAATCTTCATGCCGTGGTTCTGGAAGAGATGATGCACCCTGTACCTGCGCGGCGTCATTGGAAAAACCCCATTTTTTGAAGAATACCGACTGCTGCGGTGGCGATTATTAAGGCGAGTTTTGTGGGCACAATACAGAGGATAAAACCGCTTTCTTTGATGCTAATTTTAAGGATGAAAGCGGTTTTTAGAGGTGCCCATAAAAGCTATGTAATATTGCTAAAACTGCATACTTGCTTCAACGAAGAAGACGATATTACCGAAACCGAAGACAGATTCTTCATCCACAGAGATTTGTTCCTGCTTCATAATCGCTTCGGAATCGTTGCTTTCATTTCTTTCAGCTCTTCCATCACGATTTTCCTTCGCTCCTTTTGACTCACCGGGCGGCCGGGTGCGGCTATTCTTTCTTCAACACGGCGTATCACTTCATCAGCCTTTTTGTCTTCTTCAATTTCTTCTTGCGTCGGGATATTTGGTTGTGGAATCTCTTTGCGAATTAACTCCAAATTGCCAGCGATACCCAGGAACTTCGGATTTAAAGCCCGAACATTTTTTTCAAGTGCTCTTGTGAATTCTTCGAAACGTGAATTTTCAAAATCATCGGGAAAAATTTCAATTGATGTATTACGCTTTTCAATTACCAATATATGAAATGGAGTGCTGTATCTTCCTTTCCTTTGCCCGGGCGTGAAAAGTTCAACTTTAACTGCTGTGATGTCTTTCTACTTTGCGCGCGTATCGCTCATTGGACCGTGATACA
>CAKZSV010000002.1 GCA_937921485.1 uncultured bacterium | reverse complement strand
CTGAAAATAGTTATAATCGCATTCCAGAAACTTCACTTTCACCCGAACTTTCTTTATGGGCAGTTTTGTCATTTCATCATATCGCTTCTGATACTGTATGCGCCCATCATCCATAAGATATGCCCTGTAATTTTTGCACATGTTTCGCATCACGTGGATGAGAAGCTCTTCCATGGAAAGCTTCGTTTGCTCCTGTGCTTTTGCAAGCAACTGGAGCACTTCTGTGCGCATGACATAGGTGGTGCGGATATTCATAGCTTTTCTCCCCTTTGCTAAAGATTGCTGCTTCTATTTATTAATACGATGCTGACGGCAAAATCGTAAAATTTTTTTTGTGTTTGGTTTTTTAAAAAAAATTTGTGCATCAAAGATTTAAGGGGATGTTGCAGTAATTCAAAAATTTTTTCGTTATTATCTACTGATTGCCGTACATAATATTCTTCTGTAGAATAAATCTTAAGGAAAAATAGAGCAGAATCGTAGTACTAAAATAAAATAATTGACATAAAATATTATTATTTTATTTATAGTAGCATTGCTGGTAGAAATGAGTATCATCTCTTCACGATGACGAATGTACCGGCATATCACGTTCGGAGGTATTGTGACATGGCTAAAAAAAGTTTTTATGCAGTGGTACTGGGGCTGGCGCTTTTCGCATTCACCACCAATGGCTATCCCTGTTTCGACACATTCCTTTTCCTTCACAAAAAATCGATGGTGTATCCTACCGGGTATGCGGCTGCTGATATGCTGGCGGAATATTCGGTCAACGACGCGCGCGATGCGGCTGGGGATTCGTATTTCACCAACTACAATGTCTATTATGGGCTTGCGGAGCGTTTTTCCGTACAATTCGGCGTCAGCACTGTTGAAACAACCAGGGATGAAAGCAGAAATGCCGTAGACTCGTGGAGCGCGCGCGGCGTGTTCAACGCACTTAATGTGGGAGGAGGCACCTATTATCTCGACCTCATACTTGAACACCACACCGGCGTGGACGCGGAGGGAAATACCACTGTTTTTTCTGTCCCAAATATTTTCAACATCAGCAATTTTATTCTGGTGATTCATCCGGTGTACGAGCTGACCAGAGCATCGGGTGCAAACGAGTATGTCTGGGGCGGACACGGCGGAATTTTTTATAATGTCAATAATCGTGGCATTATCGGCATCGGGGCTGAATATGCTTCTGCTCAAAGCTCAAGCGCGCTCAATCGCCGCCTCACTGAAGGCGAAGCGGCCGCGAGCCTTTTTGTCGGATTTAATTTCGGCAATCTCTATTTCCAGAACGAATTCGCGAAGGGATTGCAAAATTCAAGGGATTACGGCGTCGCGGCGACAGTGAAACTGTTCCTCGACCTTGGCGTGCATATTTAAAAACTTTGCATTGTGTAATGTATCTGAGTGCGCGATTGGAAAATCGCGCACTCAGGATTATGCTTCTTCGCTGAATTCCATTTTGAGATTATACACTCCTTCCTCAATTGCCTTATGTAAATTTGGGAATGCCTTCTCCAGAAGATGCAGCATCGGCATATTTTCTGCAAGCACATAGGCGGTGAACCCATGGAGGCCTTCGCTTTTGCCAAGCAAGGTGAGATAGGTGAGCAACTCGCTGCCAATTCCTTTGTTTTGCCAGTCATCGCGCACAGCGAATGCGAGCTCGGCATAGTGTGAGTCCGTTTCTTTGATGAATTGTCCAATGCCCACAAGATGCTCTTTTTCTTCTTCCTCAATGCAGGCTAACAATACTATTTCATGTGTATAATCAATCACCACAAATTCCTGCCGCACGGGATGAGGAAAATCGCGGCGCATGGACAGGAATCGACGGTACATGCTCTTGTCGGAAAGCGCATAGAAGAAATCCTTAATGAGCGGTTCATCGCTTATTTTCA
Source organism: uncultured bacterium (assembly GCA_937921485.1). Taxonomy (GTDB): domain Bacteria; phylum Spirochaetota; class UBA4802; order UBA4802; family JAGODF01; genus DYLV01. The sequence continues at coordinate 51,939 of CAKZSV010000002.1, read as the reverse complement.
CCGGCCGGAAAAAGATGTTTACACCCTTTGAAGTGGTTCTATGCGATTCGAGATGTTCCGGATACTCTCCTTCTTTCCCGGGGATGTAGGCCTGATCGCGGTAGATGAGATTGAGCCGTTTTGCCTGTTCGATGAGCCATGGACGGAATTTCGGATGCGCGATTGCGATAAGCGCCATTGCCCTCTCGCGCACGTTTTTTCCGTGCAAATAGGCGATGCCGTATTCCGTCACCACATACTGCACATCGCCGCGGTTTAGGGTCACGCCGGCGCCGCTGTCTAAAAACGGCACGATGCGTGATACTGCATCATCGCGCGCGGTGGATTTGAGAACTAATATTGTTTTTCCGCCGGGCGCGTACGTTGCAGCACGCATGAAGTCGGCGCTTCCGCCGATCCCGCTGTAAAATGTGTTGCCGATTGATTCGGCCGTCGCCTGGCCGGTGAGGTCAATCTGGAGCGCCGCATTGATGGCGGTCATGTTCTGTATGCGTGATATCACCGATGGGTGATTGGTATAATCAATAGTACGGAATTCTATGGCAGGGTTGTCATCGATAAAATTGTAGGTCATCGATGTTCCCATGCAAAATGATGCCACGGTTTTCCCTCTGTCGATATTTTTTAATGAATTGTCGATTACGCCTTCGCGAAGCAAATCCACCATCGTGTCGGTGAGAAGTTCGGAATGTATTCCGAGATGTTTTTTGCCTTTGAGCCGGGAGAGAATGGCATTCGGCATGCTGCCGTAGCCGATCTGGAGTGTGTCGCCGTCCTTCACAATACGGGCGACGTAATTTCCAATCAAAGCCGCGGCTTCATCTTCAACGGGAGGATTGAATTCAAGGAGCGGTTCTTCGAATGGCACAATATAATCGATTTCAGAAAGATGGATGAAGGAATCGCCGTGCACGCGGGGCATGCGTGGATTCATTTGTGCCACGACAAGATGGGACTTTTCAATTGCGGCCTTCGTGATGTCCACGCTGATGCCTAAACTCACGTAGCCGTTTTTATCGGGAATGGAAGTCTGGATGAGGGCGATATCAATCGGGATTCTCCCGCGGCGGAAAAGCTCCGGCAATTTCGAAAGAAAGATTGGAGTGTAATCGGCAATGCCCTGATTCACCGCGTTTCGGCTGCTTGAACTGACGAAGAATGAGTTATGCCGAAAATTGTAGGTGAAGCGCTCGTTTGCATAGGGTGCGACCCCCATCGTCCATACGTGAAAAACTTCAGCTTCCGCGAATGCTTTCGGATGTGCTTCGATGTAGCGCATGAGCGATTGGATGAGATGCTGCGGCTCGCCGCAGCCGGTGCTGATGAAAATTCTGTCTCCGCGGCGGATATGGGAAAATATTTCATCAGCCGATAAAAATTTTTGCGGAAAGTTTTGTTTCCATGCATCAATTGTGCTCATCTGTGTTGATTCCTTTTTTCGATTTTAATTCCTCGGAATGTCTTCCACTACTACTTCAACGCCGTAATGATCAGACGGCAAAAGACCATCTTTTGGTTCATTGTAAACAATCCGCGCACTTTTTATCTTTTCAATAGTAAAATGTTTTGAGAGCAATATAAAATCGATTCTCCGCGGGACGCTCCGGTCAAAATCAGCTTCTAACGCTGTCACGCCTTTTCGTAGCGTTTTGCCGTCGGCGCGGAAAGGAGAGCCGTCGTAGTTGCGCGCATTTGAATTTGTGAACGGATCCCACGTGAAGCCGTCGGCACCGGGGTTTTTCACCGCAAATGCGTCGATTAATCCGAGTTCGCGTATTAATTTTTGAACAGCAGGGGAACCTGTCGTGGTATTAAAATCGCCGGCGATGAGATAGGGGTAATTGTGCTTCGATGTTATTTCCTTTACAAATGAAAGCAATTTCAGAATTTCGTTTTCCGTCTTTTGATAGCCGGATGATATTTCATCACCGATTGTTTTTTTGTTTTCAGGAGGCAGTTTTTCTTTTGCAATCAGCGAATCAATCTTTTTGTCGAGCCCTTCGTGCGGTATGAGCGCGAAATGCGCATGGATGTTGAATATTAGCAGATGGCGGTTATCAATCGTGATTTTCGTTGCCGTAATGTAGCGCGCCGAGGAAGTGTGGAAAGAAAAATAATCACTTTGAATTCCCCCGCCGGAAATTCTCCTGTCGCCAATGTACTCAATTCGATGTTCCTTTTTCGCAAGCACGGCCAGCCCTTCACTGAAATTCGATGGAAATCCAAGACCGAAAAGCTTTATGCCGCAGTTGGTGATTCTCCAGAAAGCGCGATAATCGAGCGATTGAGAAAGTTTTTTCACATATGCGGGAATGGTATTCGCTTCCTGAATAGCTAAAATATCGGGCGCCAATTTTTTCGTGGATTCTACGATTAGTGCAAATCGCATATTCCGCCTTTCAGGAGATTCATATTCGTCAACATTGAAAAACGTCGCCCTGTTCATTCCGTGCCACACGTTGAACGTGACAATTTTGATGTCCCGCGCGAAGCAGGGGGTGATGATCATTATCGATATTGCAATGCAAACAAAAATTTTTTCAAATTTCATTTTAATAATGACCTTCATAATCGATAACGAACGAATGAGGCTCGGCATGATAGTTGTCACTCTGATGTTGATTGTGCTGTAATCATACTGACATGCTGCACAAAGCTTCGGCGGTCAAGATAAAATTTCTGCGGTTATGGTTGGCTGAAGGGGTGCGATTAACTTTTTTACGTTTGACATAAAAATCATAATGGATAATTGTGCATAATACTTTTAGCGCGGAGCATTTTGCGAGGTGTCATTGATGAAAACAATATTACGAGTGATGATGAAACCGTACGCGGATGCGTCGTTCGAGTTTTTGGAACGGGTGCGTTTATTCGCCTATCTGAGCGTGGTGGTTATACCGCTTCTGGTGCTTTTTTTTATTTTTATGAATACGGTGACGCACCGCACCGCGTTCGACACGCTCAATATTGTCATCGTGGGCATCGGCTGCCTGATGATGCTCGGCGCTTTTCTCACCTCGCGGGGGTATTATAATATTGCCGTCAGCGTTTTTGCCCTTGCGGTGATGGCAGGGCTCATTCTGAACGCGCTTAACACGGATGCGAAGGGTTCGGGAGGGCGCTTTATCGCCAGCATGTGCGCCTTTTTTATGCCGATTTTTTTCAGCATACTTTTTTGCAAGAAGTTCGCGTATATTGCCGTGTGGGCATTGGGGCTTCTGGGAACCTTCTATTGCACGATTGTTTCGAAGAGTGTTGAAAGTGAGGTGAAAGCAATCATTCTCGGAACGATGGGGCTTACGCTGATTATATCATTCATTATCGGGTATCTGCTTGTGCGCATCCACGAAACAGGGAGGCGCCTGCGGCAGGAAGAAAATGAGCGCGAGCGGCAGCGTCAGCAGAGCATCAATGAAGAGCTTATTCTGTCGATGCGCGATGTGTCCGCGCGCCTGGATGAGTCTTCCCGCCAGCTTGCGAAGAATGCGCAGATATTCGCGCAGAATATTCAGAATCAGGCGGCCTCAATTGAAGAAATCACCGCGACCATGGAAGAAATATCCGGCGGTTCTGAAAACGTCAGTACAAGTGCGCGCACGCAATCCGAAGCGATGGCCAGTCTGGCGGGCATGATGGATGAGCTTTCGGCCATCACCCGGGAAATGGCGGAGGTCATCGGGCAGACGCTGGCGCGTACGCAGCAGATTGCGGTGAAAGCGCGTACGGGAGAGGAACGCATCGCGCATATGGAAAGGAGCATGCTGGAGGTTTCATCAACATCGGTGGAGATGGCCGGAATCCTGAACATGATCAACGATATATCCGACCGCATAAATCTTCTTTCGCTCAATGCCGCCATCGAAGCCGCGCGGGCGGGCGATTACGGCCGCGGGTTTGCCGTGGTGGCCGATGAAATATCGAAACTTGCAGACCAGACGTCCTCCAGCGTAAAAGAGATTGCGTCGCTCATCCGAAAAAGCGATGAAGAAGTACGGCAGGGGACTGCGGATGTGCAGGATACCGTGAAAATCATCCAGGAAATTCTGCAGGGTGTGGAAGAAAGCAGTTCATTCATTGCCGGTTTGAGCGAACGAATGGAAACGTATGTTGCATCGAATAAAAGATCTCACGAGGAAGTTCGAAAGGTCAAATCCCGTTCCGATGAAATCGACAGCGCGGCGCGTGAACAGAAAAACGCCGCTGAAGAAGTGGTTGGGACCATCACCAATATCAATCAGATGTCGCAGGCCAACGCGATGACCGCCGAGGAAATCACCACGCATTCGCAGAAGATATCGGAGATGGCGGAGGACCTGAAGGGAAAAATCGTTGCGATTGAATCGGTCGGGAATTCCTTGGAATGAAGCTATCTTCTATTGGTTTTGCTGTAGCCGGATTTGTAGAGCGCGCGATTGTATGTTGAAATTGGTCATATGATATTCCTTCTGCTCGTTATTTTTTTTCGAGCCTTTTAACATCCACGAGATCCTGATCTCTTCCCACGGCTTTTTTGTTTTTTATGAACGCATCTCTGCCGATGAAGAAAACTTCATGATTTCCAAATGTTCCTTTTATTCGTGTATTCCAGATTTCCTCAGCAGTAAGGCCGTCTAAGTATTGATGAATTTCAATTTTTACGGGTTCCTCACCCAGAGATATCATCTTTTTCCCTTGAAGGAATTCTTCGGGGGTTGCTTTTAATTTTGTTCCGAAGAATTCCTGTATCGATAAAAAAACCTTTTGAATATTTTCCAGCGTTGGTATCACCCATATATCGAGATCGCCAGTGAATCTCGGATAACCATAAAATGCCAATGCCATACCGCCAATAATAACAAAATCAACGTTTTTGTTTTTTAAAATTTCAATAAATTCAAGGAAATCTCTATTCATTGGGTGTTATTATAGTATTCGGATGATTTTCTTTATCCTCGGGGGGGAGGTGTGACCGAGCATCGCATAATACTGTTCCCTGAGGGTTTCCACTGCTTCGAGCCGTTCTTCCGGTGTCTTCGATTGCCAGAACGACATCTGAGCTTCTTGATGTTTTTGTTCAGTGATAGTAAATATCAGGCGTCGCTTTTTCATACAAATAGGTGTCTGACGTATTCTGTATTCAATGAAATACATTTTGTCAATAAGGTTTTACTTCAAAAAATAATTACTATATACTATAAGTATATAGTAATTGCCGCCCTGAATTGAACAAGCAAAAAAATCATGGACAAAGCATATATGTGATTCACATGTTTACAAAATTTTAATTCGTAACGGAGTTTTATATGTACAGCCTTGGTATCAATATCGGCTCATCCAACGTGAAGGTTACCATGCTGGAGGGTTATTCAATACTGTGGAGTGAAGTGCTTCCGCACGAAGGGAATTTTCCCGCAGCGCTTCGAAGAATTCTGGAGACGAAAGATCTTCCCACAAATCTCAAGTCGATGGCTACAGGCACGGAAGGACGGCATCTTCTCAATGTCAACAGCGTGATTGAACCGCTATGTATTGAAGAGGCGCTGAAAAATACCCGGCATCAGGTGAACGCCGTGGTCTCGCTCGGAGGCGAAGACCTCGTCGTTTATACGGTTGATGATAACAAGAAAATAATCACAAACTTTTCCGGAAACAAATGCGCCTCGGGCACCGGCGAATTTTTTAAGCAGCAGCTTGCGCGTATGGACATGAAGCTTCCGGATATCAACAGCATACCTGAGGCATGCAAGGTGTTGAAGCTTTCCTCTCGCTGTTCAGTGTTCATGAAGAGCGATTGCACCCATCGGCTCAATAAGGGCGAGGCGAACAAGGGAGACATTGTGCTCTCGTTGAGCGATGTGATGGCTACCAAGGTGATAGATTTTCTCAAGCGCGCACGAATTCATTCGGGAAACGTGCTTCTCACCGGCGGGGTGACGCTCAACAAATACATTTTGCAATTCATTCGCGAGCGTTTGCCCGAGATTGAATTCATCGTGCCGGAACAGGCACCCTATTTCGAAGCATTCGGCGCGGCATTGCTGGCTAAACAGCAGGGGAGCATTCTGCCGCCGCTTGAGAAACTTTTCAAGCCGGCGAAGGTGCAGTTTAAGCGCTTTCAAAGTTTGCGAAGCGCGGAAGGCCGCGTGACCTATCTTGAATCGCGGCATGGAAACGTGCGGGAAGGGGGTGAATACATCCTGGGTGTTGACGGCGGATCGACCACCACCAAAGCCTGCCTCATCGACATACATACAAACGAAATCGTCGCGTCGCACTATGGCAGGACTCATGGAGATCCGGTGCGCGCTTTAAAAAATTGCCTCATTGAAATACGCAAGCAGGTCAAAGACGCCATCGGCGAAGGGAATATCAACATCACACTCGCGTCCACTACCGGTTCTTCGCGCGAAATTTTGGGAGTGTTTCTGGAAACGCCGGCAGTATATAATGAAATTATCGCGCATGCGGTGGGTACCACGTTCTTCCGTCCCGATATCGACACAATATTCGAAATAGGCGGGCAGGACGCGAAGTATGTGTATTTGCAAAACGTGGTGCCGATTGATTATGCCATGAACGAGGCCTGCTCGGCAGGAACGGGCTCTTTTCTGGAAGAATCGGCACAGGGCGATTTGAATATTCCCCGCGCGGACATGATCGGCGATATCGCAGTAAAAGCGAACGAACCGCTTAAATTCGGCGAACACTGTTCGGCGTTCATCAATTCCGATATCCGAAGCGCCATCAACCAGGGTGCCAGCCGTGAGGACATCACTGCCGGAGTGGTCACGTCAATCGTGTCGAATTATTTAAACAGGGTGGTGGGCAATCGCACCATCGGTTCGCGCATTGTGCTGCAGGGAGGCGTGGCAAAGAACAAAGCCGTACCGCTTGCTTTCGCGCTGCTTCTTGATAAAGATATCTTAGTGCCGCCCGATCCGGAACTGATGGGATGCTTCGGCGTGGGGATCCTTGCGCGTCAGAAATTAGAGGAAGGCATAATTGAGAAAAAATCATTCGAACTTGATAAAATCATCGAAACAGAAATAATCTACGAGCGGGAATTCAAATGCCGCGCATGCGAAAACTTCTGCCCTATCCGCGTGCTGAGCGTCAATGGTCATAAGTACATGTTCGGCGGGCGGTGCAATAAGTACGCGAACATGCGCAAAAAAAGTTCGGTTGATGAATCGCAGATTCCGAATTATGTGGAGGAGCGCAATCGGCTGCTTTTCGAAGAATGCGCACCCGATCCGTCGCGCTTCGAAAAAAAACGCGATATTCTTGTTGGTATTCCGCGTGCTTTTTCTGTTTATACGCTCTGGCCGTTCTATTCATGGTTTTTTCATTCACTGGGTGTGGAAGTGGAACTTTCGAAAAACATTTCGCACGAAGGAACAGCCCGGGTCGAGAGCACCTACTGTTTTCCTGCGGAAATTGCGCACGGTGCGGTGCAGGATTGCTTCGACAGGGGAGTTGACTATATCTTCGTGCCGCATTTCCGCGACATGGAAAGCCTTGAGGAAAACATGCCCGGGAATTTCTGTCCCATCACGCAGAGTTTTCCATATTACATAAAGAAAGCGTTTCCGGAAATACCGGAGGAAAAAATTTTAGCACCGGTGGTTTCGTTCCATTATGGCCTTCAGAAAGCCATGGAACATTTCATGAAGATGGGGGAAAAGCTTGGATTTTCCGAGAAAGAAACGCGCCTTGCGTTTGAAATTGCTTTCAAAAAGCAGAAAGAATTTGAGGAAAAAGCAAAAGCGCTGGGAGAGCGCGCGATTGCAGAGGCACGGCAGAGCAAAACGCCGGTCATCGCCCTTCTGGGAAGGCCGTATAATGCATTTACCTCTGATGCGAATATGGGCATTCCACGAAAATTCACCTCGCGCGGCTTCTCTGTAATTCCTTTCGACATTCTCCCATCGGGCGATGAAAGCATATATCCCAATATGTACTGGTACTATGGCCAGCTCGACATGAAGGCGTGCGCAAAGCTTCGCGATGAACAGAATGTGTATGTGACATTCATCAGCAATTTCTCCTGTGCCCCCGATTCTTTTATGCTTCATTATTTAAAGTGGATGATGGGCACAAAGCCCTTTCTGGTGCTCGAATTCGATTCGCACACCGCGGACGCGGGCGTGGATACGCGCGTTGAGGCGTTTCTTGATATCGTCGAGGGATACCGCACAAAATACAAAGGCGGTGAGGATGCGCGCTACGATAACGGCCTTCGGTTTTTAAGCGACGGCAAAAACGATATGTATCTTATGGATGTCCATCAGAACCGCCGCATTGAGATAAAGGACAATCCGAAGGTAAAAATTCTGCTTTCAAATATGGGGCGGCTTTCCACGGAAATACTGGCCGCGGCCATGCGCTCATACGGTGTCAATGCCGAAGCGATGCCCGTGCCCGATGTTTATACGCTGCAGCTTGCGCGCAATCATGCGTCCGGCAAAGAGTGCCTGCCCTCGCACCTGGTGCTCGGAAGTGCGCTCAAGTATTTCTCCTCGGGAAAATACCGCAAGGACGAAATCTATCTGCTCTTCGTCCCCACCACCAAAGGGCCGTGCCGCACAGGGCAGTACTTTGTGTTTTATGAAAATCTTTTCAAAGACCTGCGTCTGGAAAACGTGGTTGTTTTCACGCTGGATTCCGACAACTCGTACAATGAACTTGGAGCGGATTTTTCGAAGAAGGCGTGGTGGGCGATTGTCGCGGGCGATTACATGAAGGATATCGAAACCTCGCTTCGCACCTGCGCGGCAGATCCAAGAAGCGCAATGGAAGTGTACGACGCCCTCTGGCAGCGGCTTATTTCTGTGGCGGAAAAGGATGTGCGCAATATCAGGCCGGCACTTAAAGAGATTGCGCTGGAAATATCGAAAATTCCGTTGAAAAAAACCATCGACCAGTGCCCCAGGGTTCTCATCGTGGGGGAAATCTACGTGCGTCGGGATGATTTCGCGGTTGATGAACTCATCCAGCATTTCAGCCGCAGAGGAATCATCGGCAAGGTGTCCGGCATCTCCGAGTGGGTGTACTACTGCGATTTCGTGCGGGAATACGAACTGAAGAAAATGCTATCGTTGAAGCCATGGTACAGGCGGTTTTTCGGTCGTGAATTCAAAGATTTAGTAGTATTTAAAATTGAAATGGCATATAAACACCGCGTTGACCATCTCATAAAAGATGTCCTTTCGGAAACCGGCCTGATACCTGAAACGCCGCACGATATGCATCACATCATGGACAATGCGGAGAAGAATTTTACCACGCACGAACTTCACTCGGAAATCGTCATTTCCAGCGGAGTGGCGGCCACGGCCATGAGCGATGGATTTTCCGGAGTTGTCAACATCTCCCCGTTTGCCTGCCTCATCGGCCGGGTGATAGAAGGCATCTACACGCCATGGGCACGGGAGCGGAACTTTCCCGTGATGTCCATAGAAATTGATGGCAACCTCTTTCCGCCCGGCGTGGTGAGCAAGCTTGAGATTTTCATGCTCAACGTGCTGCGCTTCAAGGCAAGCCCCGATATCCGCGCCATGGTGGAAAGCGGCGGGGATGAACCGCCGGCAATTAACAGAAAAATAATCAGGGGGTAACATGGTATGTCAATGAAATCGGAACCCATAAAGATCCATCTTAAACTTTTCTCAGGACTTCACCGGGAAGTGAATCTTCCTGAGTATGATACCCACAAGGGCATCATCCTTGAAGTGAAAAAGGGCACGCGCCTGCGAACGCTTTTGAAATCCATCGGCATGAAAAACATTTCTGCCAACGCCTACTTCCGCCGGGGAGAGCGCATTGGACTCTGGAGTAAGCTTTACGACGGCGACGAGGTTCAGTGTTTCAAGCCGAGTGGCGGCGGGTGATTTTTGCGATGCATTTTCATAAAGGTTAATTTTTCATGAGCATCATGCCCGAAAAGATCATCGACTTTCACGTTCATCTTTTTCCCGACCGCATGTTTGAGGCGATATGGGATTATTTTTACAAATATTATGCATGGGATGTGAAGCCGCGCCTGTATTGGAAGCAATGTGTTGAACATTTGAACGCCTGCGGAGTGGAGAAAATCGTGTTTTCAAATTATGCCCATCGCGCGGGAGTGGCACGTGGGCTTAATGAGTGGAATCTGGATGTATTGAAGCAATATCCCCACCTGTATTGTTTTGCAGCCTATCATCCGGCCGATGATGATGGTCTTGAAATGGCTGAGCAGATTTTGGAATATGAACGAGTGATTGGATTCAAGCTGCAGCTTCTTGTTCAGCGCTTCTATCCGCACGATGAGCGGCTTTTTCCGCTATATGAAATGGTTATGAAAAAAAATAAACGGCTTCTTCTCCATGTCGGCACGGGGCCTGTGGGGAATGAGTTTGTTGGTGCTTCCCATTTTCGGAAGCTTATGGAGCGCTATCCTGAGCTTCCCGTGAATGTTGCGCACATGGGTGCGTTCGAGTACGCAGAATTCATTGCGCTTCTGGATTGCTATCCGAATATGATGCTGGACACGGCTTTTGTGTTCTATCCGGGGATTGAGGGGAGCTTCAATCTGGGTGGTGAAGTGCTTGAAAAATACCGGAATCGCATCGTGTATGGTTCCGACTTTCCCAATCTGCTGTTTCCGCGCGAGTCGGAAATTTCGGGGCTTTTAAGCCTGGGACTTTCCGCGGAATTTTATACAATGATTTTTCATGATAACGGTGATAAATTGATAAAAGTTCATTCCGGCGCCTGATATGAATCCGGATGAGACGTGAAATAGTAAAAAGACATTTTACGGGAGTGATTGTAATGTCCGCAGCGATGTTTCTTTTACAGGCTGTATTAATTTCCCTTTCCGGCGCCTTTTCGCCCGGCCCGATGACCGCCGCGGCAATCGGCAAGGGCAATGAATCGCCGCATGCAGGGGCGCTGATTGCCATAGGGCACGGTATCGTTGAATTTCCCCTCATGATTGGCATCTTTTTCGGCATAGCTTCTTTCCTCACCGGGGCAATGGTGAAAACAGGCATTGCGCTTGTTGGTGGCATCATGCTCATCGGTATGGGTGTCGCATTGCTTCGAAGCATGAAAAGCGGCGAAATGAAGGGCGGGGCGCATACTGCCTCACCGGTGGTTGCGGGCATTCTGCTGGCGGCCGGAAATCCATATTTTATCATCTGGTGGGCGACGGTTGGAGCCGCGCTCATTGTAAGCGCCGCCGAATATGGATTATCAATATGTATTGCGTTTATGTTCTGCCACTGGATGTGCGATTTTGTGTGGTATTATCTTCTTTCAATCCTTTCTTTCCGCGGAGGCCGCTCTTTTGGCATCCGGTTTCAGCAGGTGGCATCGGGAATATGCGCGGTTTTCCTCATTATCTTCGGTGCGAAGTTTATCTATGAAGGGATAATGGCTGTTTATCACGCGTGATGGTGTTATTTGTGCAATAATCCGGGAGCCATGCAGTATATGGGGTTTACCGTATGGTATATTGTGCCATGCATTTTCAGTGTTTTGTTGATATGCCGATATATATTTCTTTACCGCAAACAACAGAAAAGTACGAAAACCTCGTTGACAGAAAAACGGGTGATTTTAGTTTGTTAACAAAACACATGCAGCATCTTTAAGGAAGATACCGGCAAGTACTACGTTAAATTAAGTTACCTGAAAGGAGGTCTTTATGGCTCTCAATCCGTTAGTAGACGTACGTGACGCGAAGTTTGTTCTTTTCGAATTGCTTGAAGTCGATAAGATGGGTCAGAAGTTTCCTAAGTATGCTGATTACGATCGCGATACGATGGAATCAACCTACGACCTGGCCGAAAAAATCGCGGTGGAACAGGTGTATCCCGCAAGTGCCCCTGGCGACAAGGAAGGATGCACCTACAATCCCGATACCAAGGAAGTAAAAATTCCTTCGATGTACAAGCCCGCGCTTGATGCGTTCTATGAAGCGGGCTTTCTTAATATTGCGGACTCGACCGAAATCGGCGGAATGGGAATGCCCTACGCCATCGGCGTTGCCTGCAATGAGATTTTCTCTGCCGGCAGCATTCCAATGCTTATGTATCCCGGGCTTTCACACGGCGCTATGCTTCTCATTGAATCTTTCGGCACTGAAGAGCAGAAGAAAACCTACATTCCCAAAATGCAGAGCGGCGAATGGGGCGGGACGATGTGTCTCACCGAGCCCGATGCAGGTTCCGACGTGGGTGCGCTGAAGACCAAAGCAGTGAAACAGCCCGACGGCACCTACAAGATTACCGGTCAGAAGATTTTCATCTCTTCCGGTGACAATAACTACTACAAGAATATGATTCATCCTGTGCTTGCCCGTATTGAAGGCGACCCCAAAGGAACGAAGGGAATTTCTATTTTCATCGTTCCCAAATATCTGGTAAATCCTGATGGTTCACTCGGGAAATTCAATGATGTTACCTGCGCGGGTATCGAACACAAGATGGGTATTAAAGGTTCCGCAACCTGCACCATGAGCTTCGGCGATAATGGCGATTGCATTGGATATCTCTTAGGCGAAGAGCGCAAAGGAATGAAGATCATGTTCCAGATGATGAACGAAGCGCGTCTCGGCGTTGGTATGCAGGGTCTTGCTCTTTCGAGTACTGCGTACATGCATGCGGTCACCTACAGCAAAAACCGCAAGCAGGGCGTTCATGTGACACAGATGCTCAATCCCGAAGCGCAATCAGTCACCATTTCCCAGCATCCCGATGTGAAGCGCATGCTTCTGTGGATGAAGGGCTATGTGGAAGGCATGAGGATTCTGGTGTACTATCTTGCCCACAACCTCAATCTTTCGCATGTTGCTCAGGGCGATGAAGCGAAGGAAGCGCTTGCGCTTGCCGAAGTGCTCATTCCAATCTGCAAAGCCGGCAATACCGATACTGCGGTTCTGGTCACTTCAGAAGCGGTACAGTGCTACGGCGGATACGGCTACTGCTCCGATTATCCTGTTGAGCAGTTGATGCGCGATTCCAAGATAACCCAGATTTACGAAGGAACCAACGGCATACAGTCGATGGACCTCACCATGCGTAAAATCCTCATGAACCCCGAACAGTATAATTATCAGGTATGGCGCAAACGAGTGGCAGATACCGTAAAGGCAGCCCGCGGGGTTGTAGAGGACAAATATGTTGATCTCGTTGAAAAAGGCATGGTCAAACTCGACGAAGTGATCGAGATGATGAAGAAACAGATGGCCGAAGGCAAGTTCATGCATCTTTTCATGAACGCCACTCCGCTGCAGCAGGCCATGTTCATGATGTCAATGGCGTGGGTGCATCTCTGGAGCCTCACCATCACCACGCCAAAGCGAAAAGCTCTGGTCGGCGACAAGAAGGGCGCGGAACTCGATGCGCTGCTTGCCGACAATGCGGAAGCTGCCTACTACAACGGGCGCGTGCTGTCCTCACAGTTCTTCCTGGGCGCGGAATTTCCGAAATACTTCGGAAAAATCGAAGCGATTCTCTGGGGAGAAACCGCAGTGCTCAAAGCGTCCGATCCTTGCTTCACCGGCGCGCCGCTTGAATAAGTTGTATCAGATAAAATAGTACATTTGAAAGGCGGGCAAAAGCCCGCCTTTTTTAATTGTTCGCTCGAAAATTCTCGCGTTTCCTCGAATCCTGAGTTCTGGTAGAGCCATTACGTGGTAGTGCTTACGCGGTAATTGCGCCCATGGGGCAAAATTGCACGCATGCGTGGCAATTCTGGCATCTGGATTCATCGATCCGTGGCAGGGAATTTCCTTCCTGATGAATTGCATCAAACGGACAGACTCTGATAGCAGGGCAGCGGTGATTTTGAGGACATCGGTGAGGATTCACGTTCATGGAATACTCCTGATATAAAGAATTTAATTATTTTATAAAATATAATACAATTCTTTTATTTCGTCAAGCTGTTTGTTTGATTTTTTGCACAGGTGTTATATTTTTTGCAATTGCGGTGGATTATATTCAGAATATTAACATTGTACAATGCAAAGATAAACCCGCTATTTCATTTTTATAATTATTTCCACCCTGCGGTTTTTACTTCTGCCCTCCGCCGTGGCATTGTCGAAAAGAGGTCTATCCTTGCCATAGCCGCGGTAGGATAATTTATCGCCCAGCCCTTTTTCTTTGAGATGCTTTGCGACAGAATTTGCCCTGCTTTCCGAAAGCCGCTGATTGTAGTCTGCTGAACCGATATTATCCGTATGGCCTTCGACGATGATCTCCCTGTCGGGATATTTATCGCGTATGATTTTTGCGGCTTCATCCAGACTTTGTACGGATTGAGGTTTTAGCCGGTAGGAATCAAAATCGAAAAGGACTTCTCCAAGCCGAAGCACAATGCCGCGCTTGTCATCGTCCACGCTGATGCCGCCGCCTTTGGGAAGAACGTCTTCGATATCCTTGATGGCTTTTTTCTTTTCTTCGTCATCGGTATTCCTGTACATGGTGAACCGCGTTGCTATCTTCATCTGAAATTCGGCAGAAAACAGCTTGTTTTTAGCATCGGGGAAAATGAATTGTATGAAATATTCATCGTCCATTTGATATGGCCTTTTGTTCTGGATATCCCACAAAAGCGTTCCCGTGTTTTTTCCGGATATTTTCAGGGGCATGCCTGAAACATAGGCGTCCTTGAAAAATTTTTTGATGAGAAAAGAGTAATCGATAACTGCGATTTCCGTGCCGTTGATCGTTTTTATTTCAGAAAGCGTATAGCTGACGGGAAATGTTATGGCAAAAGGAACGGGGAAGTTGTTGAAAAATATTTCTCCATTCTCCTGCCACTTGCCCTTCTGGGGAATATCCTTTGAAGGGAAAGCAGGAAGATGCCGTACATTGGGCATGATGTATTTATCGTCGACGATGAACTTTCCGTTTGTAAGTATTTTGAAATCGGAATAATACTCGTCGAGCTTTTTGAAGATTTCTTTTTCCTCGTCTTTCTGGTATACCGTGAAGTCCCCCTTCACGCGGCTTCCGTCATGTTCTTTTTCGTAGCAGGTGAGATTTATAATATTGCGTTCTCCGTAATTTTTTATCAGATTGCTGTCCATGAAGTATTTGACAGACGAGGTACGAACGATTTCAAGCCTTTCGTTTTGCGGAATTTCCCAGCGCAGTTGCGCTGCGTAAACATAGCTGAAGCAGATGATGCAAAATATCGTGGATATGGCGGCAATGCGTTTTTTCATGCATGAACCTCCGCTATTATTTCATTTTTCTTATGCGCTACCAATGAGTTTGAATATTCATATGATTTTACATACTACGATTATATATCGCCGTATAGTCGTTTGTCAATGCAAAATAGTATCTTTTTATTCTTGTAATAATTGAGCGCAGTAATTACATTCGTGAAAGTGCCAAATGACAGCGCAAGGAGTTCATGATGGGATTCAGCATCAGGCGCATCTACGATGATTTTCTGCCTGCGAATCAGCGCGCGATTGATCAGATCATCAGCATCACGCGCAGGCAGATTCCCGACATGAAAGAAGAGTATTTCGAAGTGATGCGGGGGCTTTTCCGAAACCCGATTTATCGGAAAATGCGGCATATCTTTTTCGTGGTTGATGACGGCAGGGGAGACGTGAGAGGATTCGCGCAGCTTTCCTATGCGCCGGACTTGAAATTTTGCTTTCTGGATCTCATGGCAATGCGCCGCGGGAATGTGGGCGGCGGAATGGGAAGCGCGCTCTATGAGCGCGTCCGGGAGGAGGCGAAATACTTACATGCGCGGGGTATTTACATTGAGTGCCTCACGGACGATGGAAGAGTCTTTAAGGACAAAAAGATGCTTCGGCAGAATCGTGCGCGGCTTCGCTTTTACGAACAGTACGGAGTGCTGCCGATTGCGAACACCAATTATGAATATCACAGCAGGCTTCATTATGATTATCCCTATTTCCTCATGTATGACGACCTGGATAGCAATATTCTTCCCGGCAATGAGGAATTACAAAAAATTATCTCTGCAATTCTAAAAAGAAAATACGAACCGCCCTGTCCGAAAAAAGACATCAATATGGTTCTTCGCTCGGTCAAAGATCCGATTGCGCTTCGCCCCCCGCGCTATCTGAAAACCGAAGCTGAGCATCCCATAAAGAAAATTCCCGATGACATGAAAATTGTGCTTATCTGTAACGAAGGTCATGAAATTCATCACATTCGGGAGCGAGGGTATGTGGAATCCCCGGTGCGAATAAAGTCCATTCTTTCAGAGCTCGATAAAACCGACCTGTTTTTTAAAGTGATGCCGAAGCGCTTTTCGGAAAAATGGATACGCGAGGTGCACAACGCGGATTTCGTCAATTATTTCAAAAGAGTGACGATGGCTATGGAGCCGGGACGTACGCTCTATCCCGATGTGTTTCCCATCCGGCGTATGGTAAAGCCGCCGAAAAAGCTTCTCTCGCGCGCGGGATATTATTGCATCGACGTGTACAGCCCCATCAACCGAAACTCCTACCTTGCCGCGCGCGGAGCTGTGAACTGCGCGCTGAGCGCCGCTGATGAAATGTTAGAGGGAACGCGAATTTCCTATGCGCTGGTGCGCCCGCCCGGCCATCATGCCGATGCCGATTCATTTGGTGGATTTTGCTATTTTAATTCAACGGCAATCGCGGCCAATTATTTGAGCCGCTACGGGAAAGTCGCGATTCTGGATATCGATTATCACCACGGCAATGGCCAGCAGGAAATTTTCTATCAGCGCCAGAGCGTGCTGACGGTTTCCATACACGCCGATCCGGATTTTGAATACCCGCACTTTTTCGGATTTAAAAATGAAACTGGAAAAGGTTTTGGTGAAGGATTCAATATCAATTACCCGCTTCCACCCGGGGTTGGAGGTGTGCTCTATCTTCGGACTTTGAAAAAAGCACTCAAAAATATACGCGCCTACAATCCTGATTTTCTGGTTCTCGCGCTCGGCTTTGATACCGCGCGCGGAGATCCCACGGGAACATGGAAGCTTCAAAAAAATGATTTTCGCGCCGCGGGAAAAATGATTGGCGCACTTCGTACGCCAGTTACGGTAGTGCAGGAAGGCGGCTACAATATCCGAAATTTAGGCATCAACGCCCGCTATTTTTTCACCGGTCTGTGGGAGGGAATGTATCTGTGATTCCAGATACTAGAATTTCACATCTCAACGACAAACCTGTTCGCGCGCGCCGCTATGTCCTCTACTGGATGCAGCAGTCCCAGCGCGCGCGGTATAATCATGCGCTGGAGTATGCCATCCATCGCGCCGATGAGCTTTCGCTTCCGCTTGTGGTCTGCTTTGGCCTGACCGCAGCGTTTCCCGAAGCGCAAAGGCGGCATTATCGCTTTATGCTCGAAGGATTGCGCGAGACAAAAGATGCGCTTGCCGCGCGCGGCATCGCGTTTGTGCTTCGCATTGGAAGTCCGGATGATGTGGCAACTGAACTGTCGCGCGAAGCGGCGATGGTCATTGCCGATTGCGGATATTTGCGCGTTCAGCGAGTATGGAGAACGAATGTCGCACGAGAAATTGACTGCGCGCTCGTTCAGTTGGAAAGCGATGCCGTGGTGCCGGTACGGGAAGCATCGCCCAAAGAGGAATACACCGCGGGGACGTTTCGCCCCAAAATATTGCGCAGGATCGAAGAATTTCTTTTGCCCCTTGCATCGCGCCTGCCGAAAAAAGATTCACCTGGATTGCGCCTTTTTTCGGAATCGCTGGATGATATCGAGAGCTTGATGACAAAAGCGGGCGTTGGCGGTATCAGCGGCGCGTTTCACTACCGGGGCGGAACATCGTATGCGCTGAAAAACCTTGAAGAATTCATCACACACAAGCTTCGCGATGTTCCTCAAAGCCGCAATGACCCTTCGAAGGAATGCGTCTCGCACCTGAGCCCTTATCTGCATTTCGGGCAGATTTCGCCGCTTGAAATTGCGATGGAAGTAAAGAAACATCCCTCGGAAGGCGCGGATATTTTTTTAGAAGAGCTTATTGTCCGCCGCGAGCTTGCCATCAATTTTGTGTATTATAATCCGCACTACGATGCCTATGAATGCCTTCCAGAATGGGCGCGCCGCACGCTCGAGGAGCACGCTGATGATCCGCGCGAATATAATTACACAATTGAAGAACTTGAAAATGCCCGCACGCACGATCCGTACTGGAATGCCGCGCAGAAGGAAATGCTTCTCACCGGCTACATGCACGGCTACATGCGCATGTACTGGGGGAAGAAGATTTTAGAATGGAGTGCAACACCGAAAAAAGCTTTTGAGCGTGCTCTCTATCTGAATAATACCTACCTGCTCGATGGCCGCGATCCGAATAGCTTCGCGGGAGTGGCGTGGTGCTTTGGGAAGCACGATCGCGCCTGGCCTGCGCGGCCCGTGTTTGGAAAAGTGCGCTACATGAATGCGCAGGGATTAAAAAGAAAATTCGATATTGATGCCTATGTGCGGAGAATTGATAATCTGACATGAAATGTGCGTGCGTCGGCTGCTGCGCAGCGTTTTATAACATTAATTTTGTGGTATGATACCTTATAAACCCTGAACATTTTCCAGCATTCGTGCACAATAAACCGGAAAAAAGAATCTTTTCAAAAAAAAATTTTCAATTCCAGTATTTTTATCCATATGATAACCGTGCAAAATTCATAAAATGTATAGAAAATATCCCTACGTTTAAGATTTGGTGGGGAATACCCTGGACACTGGAGCTATTATTTACATAAAAACCCAACAGTTTTCAACCAATTATGCAATACAATCATACCATTTCAGAAGATGGGCGGATGACGTATGCTTTTTGCTTTCTGCCGAAAAAAAAATATACCTTTAAAGTTTTACGGAATAGTGTTCATGCATACATCACAATCGTGTGAAATTGAGGTGTCATAATCGTTTATAATTGTCTATGGCATTTTTCTTAGCAAAACGACTGATTTTTACGACTATAAAAACTTTTTACAATAACACCATTCATTCCAGTCCCTTCCATACATTGATTTCCGGATCATCGTAGCATTTCTTGCAAAAGGTTTTCGAATCACCGCTTCCGCAGCCGTAAGCCCATAAATCGAAGATGCGGCAGTCCTCGCACAATGCTTTATCACAACCATTGCAGAGAACCACCGCTTCGTTTTTGCCGCAGACTTCGCAGATTCTATTTTCAACAATCCGGACAACCATCACCTGGAGGGTAATCGGTCGATATTCACAAAGTCAAGCCCTAATTTTTTAAGTGTCCGCTTTTTGGGAACTCCGTTTTTGTCCCAGCCGCGAAGCCGGTAGTACGCCGGAAGCATGCGCTCGAGTCGCACCACTGAATTTTTTTTGCCGGGGATAAGCCGTTCCTCGGTGAAGCGTTTTGGAAGTGTGTCGTCCTTTTGTGTGATGCCTTCCCTGAGATTGAAAAGTTTTTCCATGGTGTACCCTCGAGCGCCAAGCTTGAAAAATTTCCCATAGGTCATTTTCATGCCGGTCGCGAATCTAAGCGCCTTTGAATGAGGAAGCCCCGGCATGTGAAAACTGAGTAGCCAGGCGGGAAGTTTCACCGTGAGCGATACCAGCCACCATGTATAGGTGAGAATTCCGGTTACCAGCGTTGAAAGCCATTTGCGCCCGGGCACTTTGTACACAGCTGGCGGTAACATGGTCCAGCTTGTGAAAAGGCACTGACCGCCGGAGCTAATTGCGGCAAGGAGATTTTGATCCAGAATGGTGAATGCCGGTTTTGAGCGGTAGTTGAATGGTTTCAGGGTGATGGGGCCAGATACTTCGAAGTAGATCATATATCCGCCATCAAGATGACATGCGCCGCGCGTGGCAGTCGCGTATCCAAGGCCGTGGCCCACCGACGCCCGCGGTTCATAGGCGGGAATTTCCAGTCCCTTTGCATGGGGCGCAAAATCTTCACCACCATATTTTTTTGATAAAAAGCGCACGCCTTCGGCAAGATCGTTTCCGATTCCTTTTCGATGTGCGATATCGTGGAGAATTTTTGAAATATTTGATTTCTTTCCCCACTCAATGCCGGTTTTCCAGAGTCCCTTTTCATTAAGCTCGGCGGCATATCCGATCGTGGTGCCGGCGGATATGGCATCCATTCCCAGAAGGTCAAGCTCATAATTCCACCGAATGATGGCTTCTATGTCGTTGATGAGCATGTTTGAGCCGAGCAAGGAAAGGATTTCGTATTCCGGACCTTTCACTTCTTTGCCGTCGATATTGACGACGCGGCCGCATCGAATAGGGCAGGAGAGGCATCCGAAATTTTTCACTAAAAATTCATCGGCCAATCTCTCACCGCCAATGAGCGCCGCGTCTTCATAGCTTCCGCGCTGAAAGTTTTTTGTGGGAAGCGCATTGTGTGCCGAAAGAAGCGTGAGAAACGTTGCAGTACCGTAGCGCGGCATCTGCTCACCGGTTGCCGGGTGCTTCTGGATGAGTTTGAGCCAGCTTTTCACCAGCGATTTGAAGGCATCCGGGTCGGCCAGCTCAATTTTTTTATTTCCGAAGGCAACCATCCCTTTAAGATTTTTTGAGCCCATTACCGCGCCCATGCCGGTTCTGCCATGGCTTCGTTCCTGTGATACGATTGAGGCATATTTTACAAGATGTTCACCGGCCGGGCCAATCGCCATACTGCCGCCTTTGCGTCCGGCAAGCATTTTCTCCTGGGCATTCTGGGTGTCGGCACCTTTGAGTCTGGCAGCATCTTTTATTGAGACTTTCTCTTCGTCGATTTCAATATACACGAGCTTCTTTGATCTGCCGCGGATTACCATTGCGTCCCATCCGGTTCGTTTGAGATACACGCCGAAATTGCCGCCGCTGTTGGAATGGCCAATCGCTCCGGTAAGCGGACTTTTGGCCGAAATATCGTAGCGGCTGGTGCAGGGGGCGCCGGTGCCGGTGAGAGGGGCGGTCATCACCACCAGAACATTTTCCGGAGAAAGCGGGTCGGTGCCGGGCTTTAGTTCGTCCCATAAAATTTTTGTGGAGAGGAAGCGTCCGCCGATAAAAAGTTCCCTGTCGCGGTCGCTGAGATTGTATTCGCTGATTTTGCCGCTGGTGAGATTGATATCTAACATTTTTCCCATGTAGCCTTTATACTGGGTGCTCATAGCAGTACCTCATCGCAAATTTTTTTGATACAGCAAATATCATTATAGCTTCACATGTGAATGAACGCAGTTATTTTCCCATTTTACATGATAACTAAATTTTTGCAAGAAAAAATTGGTTGGTTGACCAAATAATAAGCATTTACCTTCCACAGAAAAACCCTGTAAAAAATGTTATCCTGCAGAATATCGTTACTACCATCGGAATTTCTACAGATAAGAGTATACGACGATTTTGAAGGAGGTGTTTATGAATTCATCCGGATATGGCACTTACCTTGTTAGCACGCTATACAACAATCCAGCCCGATGTCATAGCTGTTGAAATGGTTTCGGGTAGAAGTCGAATTTTGTTTCCAAAGTGTTGATGTTTGGTACGCATTTTTTCAAAAAGAAAATTTTCATAATTTTTTCTTGAAAAAATACTATACATGCGTAGTGTTGTTAATGCGACGTATTCAAAGAACACTATACCGTATGGAGGTAGAACTATGATAAAAACAACCTACATGATGACGAAAGAAGTGTTAGTGCTGCTCAAAGACGCCGAGAAGCGCACCGGCTGGACAATGATTGATTTGGTCATTGCGGTGATGCGCTACGCGATGCGGCATCACGCGAAGTACGAAAGGGAGCATGGCAGGATTGCATACCAGAGTCGCTTTGATAATGAAGGCATGCCGATACCAAAATTGCGGGTTAAGGTGAAATTCCTCCAAAGAGAATATGATTATTTTAACGATATGCGGCGGTTTTTCCGGCGGTCGATTTCGCATGTGATTGCGATTGCGGTGCTGGAATATCTGCCTGTACTGGTGGAGCGCATTGAAAGCGGTGAATACGATGAGGACGTGGATTCTTATCCCTACAAAAACTGTGCAATTTACGATAAATGTATAGAAGAGGCGACAGTATTTCACATCTGGTGGGGATTACCCTGCGACCCGGCGCTATTAGCCGCTGAATTTGCTCGTTAACACGCATCACGATATCCGTATTCCAGCAACCGGCATCTTCCCGGGAGGGACATCTATGTTTCCATGCACGGTATATGCCAGGCACCACTAATGAGAAACGCATCTGGCGTGTATTTCAATTATCCTGATAAATAATATCAGCGTCTTGAAAATCATCGGTTATATAACCTGTATTGCGCACTACGATTACCGAAAGGCAAAAGGTATTAAAATCAATTATGGATACCTCTTAAAACTGTTTTATCCTTAAAAATTAGAATCAAATAAAACTGTTTTTACTTATAATATTGTGCCCACAAGTGTTCATCCTTAAAAATGGTTTTTAGAAGTTCCCTATATTTTCAGATTTACCCTTAAATTGTATTTGACCTTTTGACATGAAAACAGCTATACGTATCATCATCGCATCCAGGACTACCAATGTTCAACACGTGGAGGTAGCATGAAATCCAATATTCAAAGCGCTGATTATCGCAATTACCTTGAGGATCTCAAAGGATACTACGGGGGGCAGGAGCCGCAGGAAGAACGCAGGCCTGTGGGCGTCCGCATCAAAGCCCTTCGGGAGATGCAGAGGATGGATACCGCGAAGCTTGCGGGCATTGCGGGCATAGATGAGGGCTATCTTAGGGATATTGAAGAATTAAAGGTATTCCCCGACCTTGGGACCATCATACGCCTCTCCAAGGCGCTCAAGATATCCACCGGCTTTATATTCGATGCCGATTCCGGATACAGCTATTCGATTGTGCGAAGTGAAGACCGCAGGCGCATCGACAGGGCTATGTCGGGCCGAAAGGAGAAGCCGGAATATGAATATGTTTCGCTTTCTATGGGCGTCACTTCGCGCCACATGGAATCGTTCATCGTCACGCTGAAGGGCAATGAATACGGTGATGAACCCTCGACGCACGAAGGGGAAGAATTCCTCTATGTTCTTGAAGGTTCGTTGACGATTAAGCTCGGCAAGAAAGAAGAAACGCTGAAAGAAGGCGACAGCATTTTCTATCTTTCAACTGTGCCGCATGCGCTCAAAAACAATGGAGATGCCAACGCCGTCATCCTTGCCGTTGTGTATACCGGTTGATTTGAAATTGCCGACTACGATGGCACTCTCATGGTGGTACAAATATAGATGATCCGCACCTCGAGGGAAGCCCAACTTCCTGTATATTGAACCACGCTACTTTTTCACGCGCTCCATGTACTCGCCCGTCTCAGTGTTCACCTTGATGTAATCGCCTTCGTTGATGAAGAGCGGGACTTTTACCTCGGCGCCGGTCTCTACCTTCACGGGTTTGGTGACGTTGGTCGCGGTATCTCCCTTCACGCCGGGCTCCGCATAAGTGACCTTGAGAATCACAGTCGCCGGCGGGGTCACGGTGATGGGAACCCCCTCATATATGGCTATCTCGCAGATGTCCTCCGGCTTCATGAAATGTACCGCATCGCCTACCAGGTCCTTGGCGATCGATTCCTGTTCATAGGTCTCGGTGTCCATGAAGACCAGGTGGTCGCCTTCATCGTACAGGTACTGCATGGGTCGGTGCTCCAGCCTCACGTCTTCCACCTTCTCCTCCGGTCGGAATGTCACATCCTTGACATTGCCCTTGATGACGTTGCGAAGCTTGGTCCTGACTATCGCGCCGCCCTTACCGGGCTTGTGATGATTCTGCTCAACCACCGCCCACAGCTCGCCGTCGAGCTTGAAGACGACCCCTCGCCTGAGATCCTTTGTTGTTATCATCTGTGTACCTCTTTTTTCCGCATCGATTGGTGTCGTGAAATGGTATTGTCCGGTTCCCGGAATGCTGCCCATTCGAGGCCCTCACGTCGGAAGCGGCAATAATGGCCATGTTTGCGGGGTAATTCGTACAGATCAAATATTTTATCAGAAAAAATCATCTTGTTTTGTCAAACTGCCGGAATAATACAGAGCGTGGGGATTCTTTTTTTATTTTGATTAGCATTCTATCTTGACAGAAAGCCCCCGTCGCACTAAGCAGGTCGAAAGCGGCACGAATTGCGGAGGAGTAAGAAACGCACGGGCCGGAAAATTTTGCATAAGAGGTGCTATTATGAATATTCTCATATTCGGTCCCAATGGAAGCGGTAAAGGTACGCAGGGCGCGGTTGTTCAGAAGAAGTTCAATGTGGTACATGTGGAATCGGGTGTTATTTTCAGAGAGAACATTAAAAAGGGCACGGAAATCGGAAAAAAAGCAAAGGAATACATCGATCGCGGAGAGCTGGTTCCCGATAGCATCACCATTCCCATGATTATCAGCCGCCTTCAGGAAAGCGATTGTGCGAAAGGATGGCTTTTGGATGGCTTTCCCCGCAGCATAGAACAGGCAGAAGCCCTGGATGAAGCGCTCGAGAAAGCCGGCATGAAGCTTGATTTCGTGATTGAAATTGTGCTCGACCGCGAAACCGCGAAAAACCGCATCATGGGCCGGAGGCTCTGTGCCAACGATAACAATCATCCCAACAATATCTATATCGATGCCATTAAACCTGCTGAGAAAGACGGCACGTTCGTGTGCCGCGTATGCGGCGGTGAGCTTTCCGCCCGTTCAGATGACCAGGATGAAACCGCAATCGGCAAGCGCCACGACATCTATTACGATACCAAAACCGGCACGCTTGCGGCGGTGAATTATTTTAAGCAGGTTGCCGCAAAAAAGGGAATCAAAATCATCGAGCTCGACGGCAAACCCGGCGTGAAGGAAGTCACCGATGAGCTGATGAAAAAACTCGGATAACGTATCAGCGCGTCAAATATCTCTCAAACATCGTGGAGAACATGCAACGCCCGCAGCAGTATCAGTCTGCGGGCGTTTGATTGTCCCGTCTGTTTTTGAGCAGGCAGTGTTATTTTTCTTCGCGCACCAGAATTCTGTAGCTTCCCCCGGTATTATTATGCCCTTTCATTAAGATGTGAAATCTGCCCTTGGGAAGGTGCATGCTGATGCCCGATGATGGTTCCGAGCCGGTATTGAAATCATTTCCGATTACCTTGCCCGATTCCATTTTCAGGTCGATGTACGGTGCGAAATTCGATTGGCCCAGGCGTTTGCCGGTGATGGTATAAAGGCCCTCTTTCTTTACGTCGAAAATGTACATCTTCATTTCTCCGGATTTCAATGAGTCTTTCACCGCCTGACCGGGAGTGATATCGCTGATGATGATTTCGCTGGCGATGAGTTTGTACGCTCCCGATGAACCGCTGTAGGTTCCGGCCGTGACGATGTATTTCCCGGCTTTCAATTGCCGCATGATTTTTGCGTTTCTGTTGCCTCCGCCGTCATCATCGCTTTGAACGAGCATGCCGTTTGCATCATACAGCCAGAGAAATGCGTCGAGTGGAGAGTTGCCGTCTTTTGTGTGGTCGATGCTCACATACGCGTCCTTTTTTAACTGAAGGCTGTAGCTGTGCTTTTCATTCTGACTTAGATTTCCCTTGATTTCCTTTCCAAGTTCAATGGCGCCTCTTGATGCATCACCCGCGCCTTCTTTTAACGAAAAAGAATACTGGCCTGCTTTACCGCTGTAATCTTTCAGAAGAATAATATACTCACCCGGGAAAAGCTGTTTTGAAATCAGCGATTCATAAAGAGAACCTGTGTTATTGTCCTTTTCAATAAACTGGCTGTTGCTGCTTAAAAGTTCCATATATGGCCGTATTGGAGTGGCGCCGGTGCCCTTTCCGATGAAAGAGATATTTGTTTCCTTTGAGAGCGTAAAAAGATACAGTTTTATTTCATTGTCGGCGAGCGAGTCGTTCAAAGTCTGGTTCAACCCGATGTTTTTAGCTTCAATCGTCCTCGCCGAAAGTGCATATTTTCCACTGGAATTGCCAAGCCCGCCCGCTATGATTTTGTACGAACCGGCCTCGAGTTTTTTCAGCAGGCGCGCATTGAGGTTTCCGCCAGCGTCGTCATCCGACGCCAATTCAATTCCCGCGCTGTTGTACAGCCACAGGTATGCGTCTAAATTGGAATTATCTTTCACAAGGTCAATCATCGCAAAACCGCTTTTGGGCATGGTAAAATCATAACTGTGCTTCTGCGTTGGAAAAATCCAGCCCTTGCGTGTTTCGCCTGCGCTGATGGTAGTGAACTCCTGTGCCCTGTATTCCTTTCGTGTGAGCGAGAGCGAATACGAGCCCCCCCGGTCGCTGTAGCCCTTGAAGAAAATAAAATACGTTCCGGGGTTCAGGTACGAGATCAGTTCGGAACACGCGCATGCGCCATTGTTAAGGTCATTGCCGATTGGATTGCCGAATTCGGATTTCAGGTCGATGAAGGGCGCGAAAGCGGAATCATCGGTTCTCCTGCCGTCTATTCGCACAAGGCCTTCGGACTTGAGAGTGAATTCGTAGACCTTCACCTGCCCGTCTTTCAGAGTATCATTGATAGTATCGCCGATTGAAATGCTCTTTATGTCGGTCGCATTCAACCTCAGTTCGTACGCGCCACTGGAAGTGCCCAGTCCGCCCGCAATGATTTTGTATCGGCCCGGCGCAAGCCTCGATATTATTTTTGAGTTGAGGTCTCCGCCGCCGTCGTCATCGTTCTGAATGAGGTACCCCTGTTCGGTTTGCAGTGAAAGATAGGGGTCCAGGTTTGAGGCGTCTTTTTTCAGATCGATGACAATCATGGTTTTTGCCTGTATCTGAAATTCGTACACATGCTTTTCGTTTGGCGCTAAAGTTCCTTTTTTCGCCTCGCCGATGCTTATGGTCCCCTTCTGGTTGTACGTATTTTGAGAATCGCCGAAAGATTGGGCTTTCGCGCTGTGTGCGAAGCAGAAAAAAGCGATGATTGTAAGAAAACATGACGCTATGAAAATACTAAGCAGGCGTGATGGCATAATGTCCTCCGGTTGATATTTCGGCCGCGGTCGAAAATGCGCAAACGGCGTTTCCGTATGAAAAACCTTATGAGCCATTATGTCAATGTAAATTTAGTATTTTTGTTGCTTGTTATTGTGTCAATGCGTTCAGGCGGCAATAATTGATGAAAGTTCAAAGGCATCATTGCCGAAATGTATAGTATGAAAAGGTGGCCGGCATTTTGCTTAAAATCCGTGAAGTGGATGCGAAACGGGTGGCGATACAACAGCAAAGAGGATATATGGCACAGCGAATTTTGCAGTATGGAAACAATGAAAAAATAATAAAAGCCGGAACGCTTGAACAGCGCATGTACATCATTCTCGAGGGGAAGGTGTCCATCACGCTTTCGGACGGAAGCAATACCATGCAGGTTGCGGAACTCGGGAAAGGAGATTTTTTCGGAGAGATATCGCTTTTTACCAACACGCCCCGAAGCGCGAACGTCATTGCGGTCGGGGAAGTGAAGCTTGCCTATATTGATAAAGTTGAAGAATTAAAGGCGTTTTTAATGCGCAATCCCGCGTTTGCGGCGAAGATGGTGCAGATACTTTGCAAAAGGCTCGCCGAGACCGATAAGCTGCTCATTGGCAAAATAAGCGAGCTGAACAGAATCAAACTCATGCGCGACGTGTGATTATGTGCGGTGGTGTTTGTGGTAGTACATCGCCTGATCGGCGCGTGCGATGAGCGTTTCGATTTCGTCGTTTCCCTCAGAGCTTATTGAAGCACAGCCCCACGACAGGCCAAGTTCTGTTTTCAAAATTGCTTCCGAATTGGTTTCTTTGATTGCTTCGGTCAGGCGGATTCCAATATTGTCCCCGCAGCCTTCTTTTGCGTTGATCATCAGCACGGCGAATTCGTCGCCACCCCAGCGCGAGATGATGTCGGTGGTACGGAATGTCTTGCGCAAAATTCCCGCGGTCAGAATCAGCGCTTTGTCGCCTTCGGGGTGTCCGAACTGATCGTTTATTTTTTTCATGTTATTAAGGTCGATGAAAAACAACATCATGCGCTCGCCGTTCCGTTTGGCTAAATTCATCTGCTGTTCGGCAAGCTTGATAAAACCACGGCGGTTGTAGAGGCCGGTGAGCTGATCCACCATCGAAAGCTCGCGCAAAGTGTTTTCATAAAGCGTGCGCGCGGTGATGTCCTGCACCTGGACCAGATATCCGTAAATGCCGTTGTCATTTGTCCGAAGCGGGGTGATAAGCACGTCCAGGTGAATGATGCCGCTTTTCGATGTGTGGTAGAGATTGAGCGATCGGACCAAACCGAAATCAAACGGCGCCTCATAGCGGACGGTTTCGCCATTTCGCAATTTTTCTTTGAGATCATCCGATACATTCGGATCCTCAAAGAGTTTGAAGCCGCGGACTTCGTCTGCCGAACTCACCCCAAAAATATCCAGACACGCGCGGTTTGCATCCAGAAGCACGCCCTGTTCGTCATACAGTTCGATGCCAATAGGGGAGGACTCATAGATGAGGCGGAATTTCTCCTCGCTTTTGCGGAGTGCTTTTTCAAGACTGTGCCGTTTGAGGGCAGATGCTATGTTGATAATGAGTTCGTGCGCAGTTACCGGTTTTGAAAGAAAGCCGTAGCAGTGGGTATCCTGAAGCCGCACGGGAAGCGATGTGTCGGATAAGGCAGTGATGAAGATAACCGGAATGTGCATTTCAGTACGAAGGCTGTGTTCGAGATCGATGCCGTCGCAGTCAACGTCGGCGAGCATAATATCCACCAGCGCGATGTCGGGCTTTGTTTCCCGCGCAATGTGCTCACCGCCCTTGCAGTTTGTTGCAATGCCTGCCACAAGGTAGCCCGCGTCTTCGAGCATGTTTGTTAACATATGCGCGATGATACCATCGTCTTCGATAATGAGAACTTTAGCCGGTTGCATAATGGTAATTGCGAGATAAAATTGAAATGATTAACTAGTATATTAAATCAAAGAAGAAAATCAATATTTTTTTATTCTTATCGATTTAAAAAAATAATTTTTCATTATATCAATATGAAGAATGCGATGGAGATTGCGCAATATGGCTTTGGGTGCGCATGTGTTTAGGTTTTCAAAATGTACACGGAAAATTGCCAAAGCAGGTGATATGTGTTGCATAATGTCATAGGTGTATCTTCCGGTAAGATGCCGGCTGCCATCATTGAGTTATTTTTATTGGTTTTAACGGGTGAATTCAGCGGCCAACAGCGCCGGATCGCAGGGTAATCCCCACCAGATGTGAAACACCGTCGCTTCTTCTATACATTTATCGTAAATTGCACAGTTATTGTAGGGATAAGAATCCGCTTCCTCATCGTATTCACCGCTTTCAATGCGCTCCAATAGTTCGGGCAAATAGGTCAGCACCGCAATCGCAATCACATGCGAAATCGACCGCCGGAAAAACCGCCGCATATCGTTAAAATAATCATACTCCCTTTGAAGGAATTTTGCCTTCACGCGGAATTTTGGTATCGGCATGCCATCTTCGTCGAGGCGCTTCTGGTATGCAATCCTGCCATGCTCCCTTTCGTACTTCGCGTGATGCCGCATCGCGTAGCGCATCACCGCAATGACCAAATCAATCATTGTCCAGCCGGTGCGCTTCTCGGCGTCTTTAAGGAGCAATAACACCTCTTTTGTCATCATGTACGTTGTTTTTATCATGGTTTGACCTCCACAAAATAACATGGAAATTCTATATGCAGTAAATACAACAATACATATGTATAGTAATTATTGCAAGTAAAAATTACAGCAATTCTAAAAAATATCAAATAAACAATAAGGGAACTTCTAAAAACTATTTATAAGGATGTTCCCTTGTGGGCACAATATATAGGATAAAACCGCTTTCTTTTTATCTTTAATAATATGAAGAAAGCGGTTTTTAGAGGTGCCCATAAATTGAGAATAGTATTATGTAATTACATTTGTAAAGATAATAATTGCTGTTTTTTTTGATTCAAGAGGGCTATTGTATAGTAGCTGGTTAAATCATTGTTTTTTTCAGGTATTCTTCCGAAATGCGATTATCCGGCAGTGATATGATGGCTTTCTCGGGCTTATGCTGCACAATCAATTTGTTATTTTCATCAGGTTTCCCGTAGCGTGCAATTGCCGCTGCGATTATATTTATTGCGTCGCCATCAAGCGTTCCCCGCACAAAGGCGCAGGGACCTTTAAACTGCGGCGCAAAGAAAAAATCGGCTTCGCTTTTGTATTTCAAAAGCTCATTGTTTTCCTTTTCATTGCGGGCGATGATGCATTTTGCGCTGCTGCTCAGGCGGAAATGGCGTCCCACGGTGAGAAGATACACATCCAGCATCGAATAATCTGGATGATGGCTGAGCAGATCGCGCACGCGCTCTGAGATTTTTACATCGGTGAAAAGGCAACCCCCCGCGGGCGATTGATATTCCGTGATGCCAAATTGACGGGCAAGTTCTATCTGCCGGAAGCGTCCCCGTCCGGCAATGTCCAGCAATTTCTCGCGGTCAACAATTCCTTCCTTTTCGGCGTCAGTCAAAGGGAGCCGCCTGGCGCACAGCGGGCGCAGAAGTTTTCCTTCCAGTCCGCTTTCCTTTTCGATATGCCGCATCATGTGCCGCATCTGCGACATGGGCCGCTGGCCGATTACCTCGCCTGTTGCAACAAATGAAGCATCTTCTTCATCAAGCAACTGCGCTGCGTACCTCAGAAAATAAATCTTGCAGTCGATGCAGGGGTTCATCCGCTTCCCGTGTCCGTGAGGCGGGTTCTGTACCATCGCCATGTAGTCTTTGCCCAGGCGGATGTGTTTGAGGGAAAGGCCGATTTGTTTTGCAAGTATGGAAGGCGCGAGCGTTTCGGGATCTGCATCAGGCGCCACAAAGGGCAGAATGAAGTGATAGCCGACTACGTCGATGCCCTGGTCTAAGAGAAGTTTTCCCGCAAGCAGGCTGTCCAGCCCGCCGGAATAAAGCAGGATGCCGCGCCTGTTCACTCAATTTCCTCATGATTGATAAGCTGAATGACGACATCTTCTCCCGCTTCGAATACTTCCTTTTCGGCGGGAAGGATGATGAGGCAGTTCGCTTCATGCATTGAACGAAGAATTCCCGAACCTTGCGGGCCTGTCGTCGCGACGGATATTTTTTCTCCTTCAATTGAAAAAAAACCACGCACAAAGTGCGTCCGCCCTTTTTTCTTTGTGATTTTCTCTCTGAGCGTGGCGTGCGCTTCCGGTTTTCGGATTTTTCGCGCGCCCATGAGGGAAAGAAGGGCGGGGCGCACGAATTGCATGAACGATACAAGCGATGATACGGGATTTCCCGGAAGGCCGAAAAAGAGTTTTTTTGCGTCATGCACGTGAGAAACTCCGAAAATGCATGGCTTTCCCGGCTTCATTTTTACTGTCTCGAATATAATGTGCACCCCGAGTGCGGTAAGAACTTCTGGAACGAAATCGTATTCACCCATGGAAACCCCGCCGGTGGTGATGATAATATCACAGCGGCTTGCTTCTTGAAGCAGACGTTCGGTGTCTTCTCTGGAGTCTCTCGCAATGCCGAGATAATGAGGAGTGCCTCCGCATTTGAGCACTTCGCCGTAGAGTGCATACGCATTGCTGTTGCGGATGTGTCCCGGCAAAAGTTCAGTACCCGGTTCGGCTAATTCATCGCCTGTGGCAATGATTGCGATGTCAGGCTTTTTGAATACCTCAACACGGGGAATGTTGAGCGAGGCTAAAATTCCCATCACAGCGGGAGTAATGCGGTCGCCTCTTCGCAGCACTTTCATTCCGCGGCGGATGTCTTCACCAGCGCGGCGGATGTTCGCACCCGGTTTTGCGGACCCATAGAAAATTGCCATCCCATCCGATTCCGATGTGTCTTCCACCGGTACTACCGTATCGGCGCCTGAGGGGAGCATGGCCCCGGTCATAATGCGGATTGCGCTTTGAGATGAAACTTTTGTTTCCATGTCGCCCGCCTTCGCTTCGCCGGTGATGGGCAGTGAGACCGGGTTTTCTTTTGATGCACCGCGAATTGCCGAGGCGACCAGGGCGAATCCATCCATCGCGGAATTGTCAAAGGGAGGGATGTCAACATCCGAAATGATGTCCGTGGCGAGAAATCGAAATGCCGCCTCCAGAAGCGGCACTGTTTCTATCCCCATCAAAAAGGACTGCCCGAGCACCAGCGCAACCGCTTCGTCCGGTGAAATCATTGGGGTTTTATCTTTTTTTATCATGGATGACTGTGGTGTAGCGTTTGCATAGAAATGCAAGGATTTTTTTCTGAAGTTTTAATCGCCATTATAATCATGCAGATTATCTTTTAGAAATGAAGCAATGCGGCGCAGCACTTTTCTCATGCGAAATTCGGAGATTCCGAAGTCGGCGGCTATCTCCTTGGTTCGATGTTTTAGAATATGATGCCGGAGATAGATGATGCGCTCATCGGGGTGCAGCTTTTCAATGCTATCGCAGAGGGTTGATATCACTTCGCCCTCTATATAGATTTCTTCCAGACTTGGGGTTGGGTAGAGATCGGGGTCGAGTGTTTCGAAGTTTACGTTCAGCACGTTGGCATTTTCAAATTCGGTGCTCCGGAAATAATCCTTCACGAGATTTTTCGCCGCGGTAATAAGATATCCCCTTGTCCGTTCTCCGAGAGGGTCGATTTCCAATCCATTGCGATGTAATTTCAGAAAAAGATCGTGCAGGATGTCTTCGGCAATATGCGGATTTTGAATCCTTTTGTCGATTATTTTCAGAAGCGTACTTCCGTAGCGGCTGTAGCATTCCGCTACTCGATTGCCGTTCGATTTTTTATTTTTGGAGTGCATGGCGAAGATTCACGCTGCCAGTTCTATCGGTCAGTGAATTGATTCTGAATTATGACGGACCATTTCGGCAGCGGGAGCCGTCGCGACTGTTTCTCCATCGACAGTAACGGTTTCAAGGCGTTCCACATCAAGCCCGAGTTCAGAAGCTGCATCGATGTAGAACTGAAGCACATTCACAAGGCGGCGGACGGCTTCGTTTTTACTCTTCCCGTAACAGTTCACGTCGAGTTCGGGACAGTTTGCGATGATTTCTTTTTCCGATTCGATTATTCTGACGTGGATTTTCACTTTTCTCACCGTTTTTTATATTTAATTTTGTAATATTATATAAATGTGAAGACGGATGCCGGCTCCCGCCGCGGCGATAGGCCGAGGGAAAGGAGAAAGCTTCGCGGCGTTTTTTCTCTTCCAGAAATATTATCGTCATGTCGAAAAAGCGCCTTGATAGAAAGCAGCTTGATTTTTAATAAAACTCGAAGAAAAAATTATCTGAAAAAAAGTGAACAAATAAAATTTTTTAAAAAGTTGTACTAATTTGTTGACAAAAACGGCCTCGCTGATTGTATGGTTTCCAAACTTAATTATGATCACTCAAAACTCATTTGCGCGGAAGAAAAGGTAAAAACGCGATACTCGCATATTCAACCGTCGGTATGCAGTTGGCCCTCTTTCTTGTTCTTTTTACGTACGGCGGTTACAGGCTCGATGTGAAATTCGGAACGAGTCCTGTTTTTGTGCTCCTCGGGGCGGTTCTTGGGCTGGCGGGAGGGATGTACAATCTGCTGAAAGGCCTGAAGGAACTTGACAGGTATTTGAAGAAAAGTGATTCGCCGGAAGAGAAGCGGCGTAAATGGCTATAAAGGGCTTTGTTCAATCCTAAGAGTGGAGTTGTGTGAGTGATGCTACACATACTGCGAACCGTTACCAGTGTTATTACATCATCGCACGGCGGTGAAGAGTCTGTAAGCGAAGTTGTAATGCACCATCTTACCGACCATCCGATTGTTGCCTCCGAAAGTTCAAATGTAATCGTCAAGTACATTCATCAGTTGAATACCACGGTTTTCAGCGAAAAGCTTTTCGGCATTTTCGACATGAGAATTACCCGCTGGGTTCTGATGATGTGGATAGCGGCGTTCCTCTGCATGATTGTTTTCATTCCCATTGCGCGCAAGATCAAAAAGGCGAAAATGGGCTCCAGTTCAAAGTGGGTCAATCTCTGGGAAGCCATCATCGGCTTTGTCCACGATGAGATTGTTGAGCCGAACTTCGAGCACCACTATGCGAAGAAAGCCATGCCATGGTTTTGTACGGTATTTTTCTTCATTCTCTTTTGCAATCTCATGGGCCTCATACCGGGCATGTCAACGGCGACGGGTAATCTTGCCGTCACCGCGGGCCTTGCAGTGTTCACGCTTCTTGGCATGATTATTGTCGGTACCGTGAAACAGGGGCCGCTGTGGATCGTGACCGGCGTGGTGCCGCATGGCATTCCGATTGTCATTTTCCCTCTTCTGTGGGTGATTGAGATTCTTGGGTTGCTTATCAAGCCCTTCGCGCTGACCGTTCGTCTTTTTGCGAACATGACGGCGGGCCATATTGTTATCATTATCTTCATCTATCTTGTAATGATGTTTAAGAGCTATCTTGTCGGAATCGGTTCGGTGACGGGTGCTCTTCTCATTAATATGCTTGAACTCCTGGTGGCGTTCATTCAGGCGTACATTTTTACGGCGCTCTCGGCGATGTTTATCGGATCTTCGATGCACGCGCACTGATGAATTTGCAATAACGAGACGGGCGCTATGGCAGTTGCCGGTCTCTGGTGGGCATGAAATTAAGTAAAGCCGAATGCGGCGGAGAGGTATCCGACGCGGGCGGTTTTGATTAAGCCCATAATGAATTTCAATCACCAATAAATTTTACAGGAGGAATCCAGATGGAAAACGCAATGGGTATGGCTTTCCTTGGAGCCGGTTTTGGCGCTGGACTTATCGTTTTTGGCGCGGCTCTCGGAATTGGAAGGCTTGCAACCGGAGCTCTCGAGGGGATGGCGCGTCAGCCCGAAATGAGCGGTGACCTGAGAACTGCAATGATTATCGCCGCTGCTCTTATCGAAGGTTTTACGTTCTTTGCCCTTGTGGTGACCTTTATGCTTGCCACGAAAGAGCCTTCTTCAATGCAGGCTCCAGCAGCAGCTCCCGCAACTGCGCCTCAGCAAACCGCACCTGCCGGTCATTGATGCGTTATCGTTGCGCGCTGGGTTGATTGTTTTTCCGGTTTTAGCAGTATCAACATTCTTTCTAACGGGTAAATCAGATGGATGTATTAAAAGAAGGTTTATTGAAAGTTGATCCGGGTTTGTTTCTGTGGACGGTCATTACGTTCGCGGTTCTGTTCTTGATCCTCTGGAAAGCGGCGTGGAAGCCGATCGTTGACGCGCTCGATGCCAGAGCGGAGAAAGTGCGCTCCGATATCGAAAATGCGGAAATGATGAGGATCGAAGCGGAAAAACAGCTCGCTCAGCACAAGGAAATGATGGACAAGGCCAATGCCGAGGTAGCGGCAATCATCGCCGAGGGAAAAGCCGACGCGGAGCGCGTCCGAAGCGGCATCATCGAGAAGGCCAACGCCGAAGCGAAAGAGCTCAGCGAAAAGGTCAAAAAGGAAATCGAGATGGCAAAGGACAAGGCGCTTGCGGAAATTCAGGCAGAAGTGGTGACGCTCTCTACCGAGATGGCGGCCAAAATTATTGCAAAGAATTTGAATCCTGAAGACCAGAAAAAGCTGGTCGAAGATGCAATATCCAAAATAGGGACAGTTCAGTAAATCTGGACTGTCCCCGTTTTGTTTTTATCGCGGTGAAATTATCTTAATTAAAAGGGTTAGCACTGTGGCAGTTAACGAAGTGGCAAGAGTGTACGCGGGAGCATTGCTGGAAATAGCCAGGGAAAAGAATATTCTTCAGCGCGTTGAAGATGAACTTGCCGTGCTCAGCGCCCTGGTGGTGGAAGATGGCGACTTCGGGATGTTTTGCGAAACGCCGAATATTTCCGCCGATTCGAAAAAGGAATTCATTGAGAAAGTGTTCAAGAATTCTTTTTCGGAGGAGATGATAAATTTCCTGAAAGTGCTCATCGACAATAACCGGCTTAATGAAATCAGGTCAATCAATGAAGCTTTCCATCAGATGCTCGATGAGGAGAACGGACGTCTGCGGGTTGTTATTACGGGAATAGAAGCCTTTGACCGCGCATTGGTTGATAAAATCAAAGATGCTCTTGCGAAGAAATTTAAGAAGGAAATCCTGATTGAAGAAAAGATCGACAAGTCGATTTTAGGCGGAATCATTATTAGAATCGGGGATCTCATAATTGACGGTTCTTTGATCAAGGACCTGAATAATATACGAAGAAATCTCTTATCAAGCAAGATCAGGAGTGGAGCGGCGTATGAAGATTAAAACGGAAGAAATAAAGTCAATAATCAAAAAGGAAATCACCGGATATAAGTCCGAACTCGATGTCAGCGAAGTCGGGACGGTGATTCAGGTGGGCGACGGTATCGCGCGCATCTACGGCCTTGAAAACGCAATGGCGGGTGAAATGCTCGAGTTCCAGAATGGCGTGCAGGGGCTTGTGTTCAACCTTGAAGAAGATTCAATCGGGGCGGTTATCTTAGGCGATTACCTGGCAATTGAAGAAGGATTTTCCGTTAAGCGCCTGAACCGCGTTCTGGCGGTGCCGGTTGGTGATGAACTTTTAGGCCGTGTGGTGAATCCTCTCGGAATTCCGCTGGATAATAAGGGCCCCATCAACACTACAAAGATGCGCCCGGTGGAATATACCGCGCCCGGCATCGCGGATCGTCAGCCGGTGAAAGAGCCGCTTCAAACGGGTATCAAGGCCATCGACTCGATGACGCCGATTGGACGGGGGCAGCGCGAGCTCATCATCGGCGACCGAAAAACCGGGAAAACGGCTATCGCGATTGATACCATAATCAATCAGAAAGGCAAAGATGTTATCTGCGTGTATGTGGCGATTGGGCAGAAGGCATCCACTGTTGCTGCTGTTGTCCAGAAACTTGAGGAATACGGAGCGATGGAATACAGCATCGTCGTAGCAGCCAACGCGTCCGACCCCGCTCCTCTGCAATACATCGCGCCGTACGCCGGTTGTGCGATGGCGGAATATTACATGTACGAGAAGAATCGTCACACGCTCTGTGTGTACGATGACCTGTCGAAACAGGCAAATGCATACCGACAGCTTTCTCTGCTTCTCCGGAGACCTCCGGGACGCGAAGCGTATCCGGGCGACATTTTCTACTGCCATTCACGCTTACTTGAGCGTTCGGCGAAACTGTCCGAAGAGCGCGGAGGCGGGTCGCTTACCGCATTGCCGGTAATTGAGACGCAGGAAGGCGAGGTTTCGGCCTACATTCCCACAAACGTCATATCCATTACTGACGGACAGATTTATCTGCAGCCAGGTCTTTTCGCCTCGGGTATCCGTCCCGCGGTCGATGTGGGTATTTCGGTTTCGCGCGTTGGCGGTAATGCGCAGATTAAGGCGATGAAGAAATATGCCGGGTCGCTTCGGCTCGACCTGGCCCAGTTCCGCGAACTGGAAGCGTTTGCCCAGCTTGGTACCGAGCTTGATCCTGCGACACAGGCGCAGCTCGAGCGCGGGAAACGCCTTGTTGAAGTTCTCAAACAGGGCCAATATGTGCCCATGTCAGTTGCCGAGCAAGTCATGATCATCTTCGCCGGTACTCAGGGCTATCTGGACAAGATTCCTGTTGAAAAAGTGAAAGATTTTGAAGAAAAATTTCTGAAGCACCTCAACGAAAAGCATTCCGACCTTCTTGACGAAATCATTAAGAGCGGGCAGTTGACAAGCATTGACAAGGCCCAGAAGGTGTGCGAAGAGTACGTTGAAAGCTACAGGGCTAAATTGCAGTAATGTGAATGTGGTTATGGCTCCAGATACATTATCAATGAGCAGGTAAGGACCGTGGCAACACAACGAGAAATTAAAAAACGCATTGTTTCGGTAACGAGCACCAAGAAGATAACGAAAACCATGGAAATGGTTTCAACGTCCAAGATGAAGAAGATGCAGGACAGGTTGCTCAAAACGCAGCCGTATTCCCAGAAGATCGATACAATGATTGCGCATATTCAGGAAACGGCAGTTGACGATCTGTACGATCCGCTTCTTCTGGAGCGCCCCAATCCGACTCGAGTCATGCTTCTGACCATTACCGGAAATCGAGGACTTTGCGGCGGCTACAATACCAATGTGCTCGATGAAACGATTAAATTTAAAAAGAAGCTTTCCATTGAAGAAGGCAAGGAAGTGCTTCTCTCCGTGATGGGCAAGAAAGGCATCAACTACTTCAAGTTCGCAAAAGAGACCATGTACAAGTCGATGCCCAATCCCGAAGACAAAATATCATTCACTGATGCGGCGGCGTACGGAGATGAACTTATCAATCAGTTCGTCTCCGGGGAAGTTGATGAAGTGTATATCGCCTATACGAAAATTATTTCATCGTCGTCCCAGAAACCGGCCATCATTCGGCTGCTCCCCATATCAACGGAACAGCATGAGATAATCGATAAAGGTGGGGAGTTCAAACGCGATTACGTGTTCGAACCCAATCCCTATGAGGTGCTGTCTTCTCTCCTGCCGCTTTATGTGAAGGTGAAGCTGTACACGTGCATTCTGGAATCGGGATTTTCGGAACAGTTCGCGCGAAGGGTCGCGATGAAAAATGCGACCGATGCAGCCACAGATATGGTGCGCGAACTTACCATAAGGTACAACAGGGCCCGACAGGCCAAGATTACGAATGAAATTGCTGAAATCGTCGGCGGCGCTTCAGCTCTCGTCTAAGATGATTACTGCAGCTACAGTAGGAAATTTGCGTAGATTATTATTGATGTGAGGGGTTATCGCATGAGCAAGAATATTGGAAAAGTAGTTCAGGTTATCGGATCAACACTTGACGCTGAATTTCCGGAAGGACATCTTCCTGAAATTTATCACGCCCTTAACCTTGAAACCGAGGTTATGGGAGAAAAAATCAGAATTGTCTGCGAAGTGCAGCAGCACCTCGGAGGAAATAGGGTGCGTGCGGTTGCCCTCGCTTCAACTGATGGCATTCGCCGCGGAACGCCGATTGAAGATACCGGCGCTCCGATCTCAGTTCCCGTCGGCGAGGAGACGCTCGGCCGCATTTTCAATCTTTTAGGAGATCCTGTCGATAAGCTCGGGCCCGTCAGCGCGAAGGAAAAACGCCCCATCCATCAGGATCCACCCAGGTTCGATCAGCTTGAGCCAAAGGCTGAGATTTTCGAGACGGGGATCAAAGTTATCGACCTTCTGGCTCCCTACATTAAAGGCGGTAAAACAGGCCTTTTCGGCGGCGCCGGCGTGGGCAAGACGGTTGTCATTATGGAACTCATCAATAACGTTGCTCAGCAGCACGGCGGCTACTCGGTGTTTGCGGGAGTGGGCGAACGCACCCGTGAAGGAAACGACCTCTGGCTCGAAATGAAGGAGTCCGGAGTTATCAATAAGGCATGCTTGGTGTATGGGCAGATGAACGAGCCTCCCGGAGCTCGCCTGCGCGTGGCGCTTTCCGCGCTGACCATGTGTGAATATTTCCGCGACCTTTCGGGAAAAGACGTTCTCCTTTTCATTGACAATATCTTCCGTTTCTCGCAGGCAGGTTCGGAAGTGTCCGCTCTGTTAGGACGCATGCCTTCGGCAGTGGGATATCAGCCTACGCTTGCGACTGAGATGGGGCAATTGCAGGAGCGCATCACCTCCACGAAAAACGGTTCAATCACTTCCGTGCAGGCGATTTACGTTCCGGCAGACGACCTCACCGACCCGGCTCCTGCGACGGCATTCATTCACCTTGATGCGAGCACGGTGCTTTCGCGCCAGATAGCGGAAAAAGGAATCTATCCGGCAGTGGACCCGCTCGATTCGTCATCGCGTCTCTTGGCGCCTGAGCTTGTGGGAGAGGAACACTACGAAGTAGCGATGGAAGTCAAACGCATACTTCAGCGGTATAAAGACCTCCAGGACATTATCGCGATCCTTGGCATGGAAGAACTCTCCGAAGAAGATAAGCTTCTGGTGCAGAGGGCGCGTAAGATCGAACGCTTCCTTTCGCAGCCGTTCTTCGTGGCGGAGCAGTTTACCGGTTTCAAGGGCAAATACGTGAAACTCGAAGACACGATTCGCAGCTTCAAAAGCCTCATAGCCGGCCAGTACGACGATCTTCCCGAGCAGGCTTTCTACATGGTAGGGAATATCGACGAAGCGGTGGAAAAAGCGAAGAAACTTCAGGCGGGTAAATAATCATGGCACTGAAACTCAGTTGCACGGTACTCACTCCCGACAGGGTTCTTTTCAACGACAAGGTCGATTTCGTTGTGGTGCAGGCGAAAGACGGAGAGATGGGTTTTCTTTTCAACCACGTGCCTCTTATGTCGCAGCTTGGCATCGGAATGCTGAGGCTGTACACCGGCGACAAAGTTGATTATCTCCACATTGAAGGCGGGCTGGTAGAGATACGCAACAATGAGATGATTGTTCTTGCCGAAAACGCACTGAGGAAAGAAGAGCTTTCGGCTGACGATCTGAAGAAAAAACTTTCCGACCTTACCTCGGCTGAAAAAGCAGTGGACGCAAAAGAGCGCTTCCTCCGCCAGGTTGAGATTGAAAAGACCAAACGGCGTCTGAAACTTGCGATGCTTGAAAAATAACATTTTTCGCTTGATATGGCGTAATGGTCATGTGCAGAATACAGGGCCGTCTCGGTGGAGACGGCCTTTGATATTTGTCAATAAAAATGCGTACATCGATAGCGATTATAATATCTGGATGTGGTAAATGGAACGCGCAGAAATCCGCATTGAAGTGTACAGCACTATTCCCGATCCGAGAGGGATTGTGCTGCGGGAAAAACTTTTAAAATTGGAAATTGATGTTGCGGCGATAATTGTTACTGATAATTACCTGATTAACGTACCGTTTTCGCGCAATGATGCGGTTGAAATAGCAAAACTGTTAGTTCAACCGGTGATTCAGTCATTTACAATAAACGAACCCTATTATCCGGAAAATTTTGATTTTGCCATAGAAATCGGATATCTTCCCGGAGTGACCGATAATGTGGCGCATACGGTGCGCGAATCGATTGAGGATCGGTTCAAGCGATCGCTCGATCCCGACCGTTCGGTGTTCACATCGAACACGTATTTTATCGCCGGCAATATCACCGCTCAGGATGCGAAAAGAATTGCAAACGAGCTGCACAATCCGCTCATTCAGCGCGCGAAAATCCTTTCAAAAAATGACTATGTTGAAATGGGCGGCATGGGCAGGGAAATTCCTGTGGTGCATCTCGATGAGCGTCCGAGCGCGGATGAAGTGAATCTTGATGTTCCAGGCGATGAGCTTTTGCGCCTGGGCAGGGAAGGCATTCCCGAATCGGACGGCTCCCGTCGCGGGCCGCTCGCGCTCGATATGGCCTCCCTTGAAGTGATAAAAGACTATTTTCAAAATAAAGAAAAGAGAAACCCAACCGATGTCGAGCTCGAATCAATCGCGCAGACATGGAGCGAGCATTGCAAACACACGATTTTCGCGGCAAAAATCGACGAAATCGATGAGGGCATTTTCAGGGCATATATCCGCGAAGCGACCATGCGCATACGGCGGGAAAAAGGAGAAAAAGATTTTTGCCTTTCGGTTTTTGCCGATAATTCCGGCGCTATAGAGTTTGATGAAAATTTTTTAATATCAGATAAAGTTGAAACGCATAACAGCCCCAGCGCGCTCGATCCTTTCGGCGGAGCGATCACGGGAATCGTGGGGGTGAATCGGGACACCATCGGCTTCGGCATGGGTGCGCGGCCCATTGCAAACCGATACGGCTTTTGTTTTGCCGATCCGTGCGATGAAAAACCGCTGTATCGGGGAAAAGAACCCGATTCCTGTCTTCTTCCCCCCAGAAGAATAATAGAAGGCGTGATTCATGGTGTCAATGTAGGCGGTAACTGTTCGGGAATTCCCACCCCGCAGGGCTTTGTCTATTTCGATGAGCGCTATAAGGGTAAGCCGCTGGTGTTTGTAGGCACAGTCGGCCTCATGCCAAGGGGAACAGGCGGACGCAAACTATATGAGAAAAAGGCGATGCCCGGCGATTATATCGTCATGGTGGGCGGCCGTGTTGGGAAAGACGGGATTCATGGCGCAACGTTTTCCTCCGAAGCGCTTTCCTCGGGAAGCCCCGCGACCGCCGTGCAGATTGGCGATCCGATTACACAGAAAAAGCTTTCCGATGCAATAGTGAAAGAAGCGCGCGATAAGGGACTGTATCACTCAATTACCGATAATGGCGCCGGGGGACTCTCTTGTTCTGTGGCTGAAATGGCGCGCGAGGCGGGTGGATTTGAGGTGGAGCTTGAGAGAGTGCCGCTGAAATATCCCGGCCTTGCTCCCTGGCAGATATGGGTGAGCGAATCGCAGGAACGAATGACCGTTTCGGTGCCCGAGGAGGCGCTGGACGAATTCATTGCTCTGATGAAAAAAAGAGGTGTTGAAGCGACCGTGATTGGAAGGTTCAACTCAAGCGGCAGAGGCATTGTTCGATATCATGGGGATGTGGTATTCAATCTGGACCTTGAGTTTCTGCATGAAGGCCTTCCAAAAAAGACATTACAAACAAAAAGCTGTTTAGCCAATGTGGAGTATGAGCCGTTTGATGAGCCGAACGATTATTCGGAAACTTTACGGGATATGGTCGGCAGGCCGAATATCGCAAGCTTTGAATTCATTTCGATGCAGTACGATCATGAAGTGCAGGCCAATTCTGTGATAAAGCCGCTTCAGGGCAAGGGCCGCGTGAATGGCTCTGCCACCGTCATTCGGCCGGTGTTTACTTCGTACAGGGGCGTGGTGCTCTCGCAGGGCATGTATCCGTCGTACAGCGATATCGATTGCTACTGGATGGCAGCGTGTTCAGTCGATACGGCCGTGCGAAACGCCATCGCGGCGGGCGGGACTTTGGAGCGGCTGGCAATTCTCGATAATTTCTGCTGGTGCGATTCGAACAATCCCGAACGGCTCGCGCAGCTTAAAGAGGCTGCGCGTGCGTGTTATGATTTCGCCGTTGCCTACGGGACGCCGTTTATTTCCGGCAAGGACAGCATGTTCAACGATTTCCGCGGATTCGACGAAAACGGCAATCCCGTGATGGTGAGCATTCCGCCCACCCTGCTCATCTCTTCCATCGGCATCGTTATGGATGTGCGAAACTGCCAGACGATCGATTTTAAAATGCCAGGAGATTTGATTTATCTTTTCGGCGAAACATCGAATGAGCTTGGCGGAAGCGAATATCTTGCGTATATGGGCGAGAAATTAAGCGGGAAAAAATATCTCGGAGCCAATGTGCCAAAAGTCGATGCGAAGGAAAATCTTACAATATACAATCGCCTTGAGCGTGCGATTGCCCGGGGACTTGTTGCATCATGCATAAGCGTGGAGCGCGGCGGGCTTGGGGTGGCTGTAGCGAAATCTTCGATGGCCGGGATGCTCGGATGTGAGATTGACGTGCTTGAGAGAAATCTACGAAACGACGCGCTTCTCTTTTCGGAGTCGCAGGGAAGGGTCGTTGTGAGCGTTGCCCCGCATAACAGAAAAGCGTTTGAAACGATGATGAAGGATGTTTCCTGTAGCAGGATTGGCGTGGTGCGGGATGACAATCATTTTATCATACACATCGGCGGGAAGGGCATGGTGCATCTCGGGGTGGATGAGCTTCTTGCCTCATATCGCGCGCGATTTCACGGCTTTTAGGAGGCATGATGGCTGTTCCAAAGGTTTGCGTGCTTACGGGATATGGAATAAATTGCGATGATGAAACCCGCTTTGCGTTTGAAGCTGCAGGCGCCGAGGCGCGCGTTGTCCACATAAACGATATTATTGAAAATCGTACAATGTTACACGATTTCCAGATTTTCTCATTTCCCGGCGGCTTTTCGTACGGGGATGATACCGGCAGCGGAAAAGCGCTCGCAAATAGAATACTGAATAATCTGCGCGATGAATTCGAACGATTTTTAGAGCGCGATACGCTCATGCTTGGAATCTGCAATGGCTTTCAGGTGATGGTAAATCTCGGGATTGTCCCCGCGCTTGAAAAAAAAATTGGAAAGCCGCAGGCTGCTCTCATGCATAACCAATCGTCGCGCTATATCTGCCGCTGGGTGGACCTTGAGGTGGAAGAGAAAACTCCCTCGGTGTTTTTGCGAGGCATACAAAGGTTGCATGTGCCGGTTGCGCACGGAGAGGGAAATTTTTACGCTCCTGAAGCTGTGCTTGATGCGCTTGAAGATAGAAAGCTCATAACATTGCGCTATGCAAAACCCGACGGCGGAAGGGCGAATGGGGAATACCCGTTTAATCCAAACGGCTCGATGCACGATATTGCCGCAATCTGCGATGCATCGGGAAGGAGAATGGGGATGATGCCGCATCCTGAGCGCAATATCTTCTTTACCCACCGCGACGACTGGACGTATCTGCGCGAAAAATATGCGCGGGAAGGGAAAGAATTGCCGGAGGAAGGGGAAGGGCTGGCAATTTTTAAAAATGCGGTGGGGTATTATCAATAAATAAATTATTTTTTTCCTATTTCTTGTATGTCCTTTTAAGTGAATTTTATGGGCACATCTAAAAACCGCTTTCTTCCTTGCAATGAGCATCAAAGAAAGCGGTTTTTACCTATATATTGTGCCCACAAGGGAACATCCTTATACATGGTTTTTAGAAGTTCCCTGATTTTTATGAATTTGACATTTTTTTGACGGGGTGGGAAGATTGGACGGTTACTGATTATTATTACGCTTTTGCCAGTATT
The DNA here is from genome assembly GCA_937921485.1 of uncultured bacterium. Taxonomy (GTDB): domain Bacteria; phylum Spirochaetota; class UBA4802; order UBA4802; family JAGODF01; genus DYLV01. The sequence goes on along the minus strand of CAKZSV010000002.1, from coordinate 7,150 downwards.
ATTAGTTGATAGCGTTGCTGAAATCGCCTACCGGATATACCGAAATCCCACCATCGGGTTTTCTCTGCTTGTGCCAACCCGCTGGAGTACTGACGAGATCAGCACCGCTACGCTCGCAGTATTTTCAGCGTACACGAAAGATGCGGAAATTGTGGTTCGGGTATCCCTCCAGAGCGATGAAAAAGCCGATGTGGTAGCAGGTAGCGTAAAAACTGTGCCGCGCGCTTTTATTGCAATCATCGATCGCGAATCCTTTGTCGTGCAAAAAAAAGAAATCGGTATTATATCCGTACATCAATATTTCAAAGAAGGACAGAAATACCTCAAAAGAACGCTGCACATGCGCGATAAAGAATATGCGTATGAACTCGTGTGCAGCGCGCCGCTCAAGGCATTTTACCAATACGAAGAAGCATTTAATATCGCGTTGAAAAGCTTTTCGCCTGCGGGCGATGTCCTTTTAGCGAAAAAATCCCAGCCTGTGCTGGCCAATGCCGGTCCACCAGAAGCAGAACATAAAGAGCGCCAGTGGTGTAATCAGGATTTTGCCGATGTTGCCACAGATGCCAGCTTCGCAGTTTAATCACAAATCCTGGATGGTAGGGGAATTTTATATCCAGCCATAAGCCGCGCACCTGCATGAGTCCATATCAAAAACCCTTGACAGCTATCATTGCTTCGGGGTGATGATTGCGAGAATGCATTGAATTTCATCTCAGATAGTTGAGTATCGCTATGCGTATAATAACACTACTCAGAGGTATCTTTTTTTATTTTATTGTATCATCCTTTCTTTTCTGCGCCAGGGATGAAATTCACAGCCAGGTACAAAATTCGAAGCGATTCAATACTGACTCCATTGAAAGCAGCATTGTGCATCCGGGAAGTGAGGCCATCCCCCGCGGAAAAAATTACAATATTATATTCTATTTCTTTGAGTCTTTTCCGTCGAAATATATCGACCTTGAAATACACGGCCGCAGGGTCGCGCCGAACTGGCGGCGGCTTATGCAGAATGCCTTTGTGGCGCGCAATCACTACGCGAATTTTCCTCTCACTGCCAATGCGCTCTTTTCGGTGTTCGCTTCCGCGTATGACCCAATTTTAAAGGAGCCGTTTGAGCCGGGAAAGATTAAAAACTCTGAAACGCTCACGCTCGTGGTGAAGAATTATCCCGAAATTTCCATCACCATGCTGCCGGAGATTTTAAAAGGCAGAGGATACCGCACGTATTATTTTCACACCTGGACGCTGGGCTATGTGGGCACGCGACGATTTTTGCAGAAGCGCAAATTCGATGTGGTGCTGGACATGCATCAGCTAAAGCTCGCCTCATCGTACAATCAAAAACTCGGATATGGCATTGACGACCGTGCGCTCATTGAACCGAGTATGCGCGCACTCACATCCGATCGCAGCACACCATTTTTCGCGGTCTATTGCCCGTTGAGTCCGCATTTTCCGTATCCCATACCGGAAGATAAATTCGATATTGCCGGGCCGCCTCAAAAGAATGCAACCTTTGAAGAGGACTGCAAACGAAAATACATCAATTCGCTGCATTATTCAGATGCGGTGCTCGGCATGCTCATTGACCGCCTGGAGGCGGAGGGGCTGCTCGAAAACACGCTTGTGGTTATTTTTGCCGATCACGGGCAGGCATTTTTGGAGCATAAAGGAAATTTTCGGCACCGGCTGGGAATATATGAGGAGAATGTGCATGTGCCGTGTATTATTTACAATAAAAAGCTGTTTCCTGCGACAGTTGAATTTCACGGCATCACAAGCCATATCGATATTGCGCCTACCATTCTTGATATACTGGGACTTCCGCCGCTGGCGCATCAGGAGGGGATATCGATGTTTTCTCGTCGAAGGGAGCAGATGGCCATTTTTCAGACGTATGGACCTGACCACATGATGGGCGTGCGCGATACGAGGTGGAAATATCTGTATAATTATACGAAAAATACAGTGGAACTGTACGATGTCATTGCCGATTCAGATGAGAAAGATAATCTTGTGGAAAAATTGCCGGAAGTTGCTAAGAAGTACCATGCGGTGCTGGAAAAATCCTACCGTCATCGCATCGAATTTTATAAAGCGCTCATGAAAGGGGATGGAATGTTGTAGGAATAACAAAGCTATCAAATTTGTAATTTCAAATTGGAAGCTTTTGGCGTATTTATCTTTTAAAGGTACAGGCGTCCCTCACCGGAGGATGCCGGTTGAAGATTTTGGGATATTTTGAATTATGTTAACGAGCGAATTCAGCCGCTAAGAGTGCGGGATCGCTGGGTAATCCCCACCAGATGTGGAACACCGTCGCTTCTTCTATACATTTATCATAAATTGCACAGCTTTTATAGGGATAAGAATCCATGTCCTCATCATACGCACCGCTTTCAATGCGCTCCACCAACTCGGGAAGATACGCCAGCACTGCAATCGCGATCACATGCGAAATCGAGCGCCTGAAAAACCTCCGCATATCATTACAATAATCATATTCCCTTTCAAGGAATTTTACCTTCACGCGGATTTTCGGTATTGGCATGCCCTCGCCGTCCAGGCGCTTCTGGTATGCAATCCTTCCATGTTCCCGTTCGTACTTTGCGTGATGCCGCATTGCATAGCGCATCACGGCTATAATTAAATCAATCATCGTCCATCCGGTGCGCTTCTCAGCGTCTTTGAGGAGCATTAATACTTCTTTCGTCATCATATACGTTGTTTTAATCATAGGGCGATCTCCGTACAATATAGTGAATTTAATAATTTTCGCATATATAGCAATACGAATGTATAGTATTTTTGCAAGTAAAAATCCAAAAATATTTTTAAAACGTGAAATTTGAACAAAAGGAATGATCTGCTACAAAGCAGTATTATAAAAAAAAATCCACAAAATAAAAAAAATTACCACGACCACTTGACGATTGGACGGTTTGTATGTTTATTTATAATATAGACTAATAGTATATATTATAAATCGAGGAGGCAGGCATGCAGACCACGGTTATTCAACCTACCAGAGATAGCGGCACAAGGGCGCTGCTACCCCATAAAAAGAATATACTTCGTGATAGCCTAAACATCATATCAGTGCAACGAACCTGTGTGCACGATGGGCCTGGTATTCGCACCACCGTCTTTTTTCAGGGGTGCAATCTTGCATGCATCTGGTGTCAGAATCCCGAAGCGCGGCCGTTCGGATACGTGCCGGGGCGTGAGTATCGAGACGTGCGGGAAGTGCTCGACATCATTGAAAGGGATGCGGACTATCTCCGGGCTACGGGCGGCGGAGTGACGCTTTCCGGCGGCGAGCCTTTGATGCAGAATTCCGAAAGCCTTGTTGCATTTTTATATGAATTGAAAAAAAAGAACATTTCCATTTCTGTTGAAACGACGCTGCATGCGCCGTGGCGGAACATCGAAAAGGTTGTGAAGTATGTGGATCTTTTCCTCGTCGATTTGAAAGTTGTGGGTGATGATGAAAAGCACCGGCGCATTACCGGAGCAGATACCTCCCGTATAAAAGCTAACGTGAAAAAGCTTCTTTCCATTGGCGGCAAAGCGAAATTCAGAATGGTCATCGTTCCAGGCTACAATAATTCGGATGATGATATTCGCCGGGCAGCGGAGTACGTACAATCCCTCGGCTTTTCTTCAATTGAACTTTTGAAATATCATAATCTGTATGAAGGCAAGGCTAACAGGATGGGCGTTGCGGTGGAACATCTGCACATTTCGCCAGAGGAAAGCATGGAGGCGCTCAAAGATGCTATTTCGAAATTTCAATCATATGGAATCGATGCGGAATGCTATGATCTTGATTATCCCCGAAAGAAAGCCGCGTTCACCCCGCGCGTGTATGATATTCAGAATGATATACGGTCAAGCGAACATCATCTCTGCTTCGAAGTTGCGAAGCTCAAAACTGAATTCTACAGAAAAAACGGCTTTACAAAACCAAATCCGGTTCATCGCGCCGAGCGACTGAAATATGTGCTTTCAAATAAAAAAATTATAATTTATCCCAAAGAGCTTCTGGTGGGCAATTTCACCTCCAAGCGCAAAGGCGGGCAGGTGTGGGAGGAGCATTATGGTGTGCTTTTTGCTTCAATCCTGCATCAGATACATCGGCAGAAACCGGTCGCCTTCAAATGCTCTTTTCGCGATAAGCTTTCTTTTTATTTCAATATTTTCCCCTTCTGGCTTCGAAAGGGGATACTCGGCCGCGTGAATAAAACGCTGCGTGATTTCATCCTTTTAGTTGCGCGCGCATCGGAAATGAACGCCGGTTTTAACAATAACATGGCCTCGATTGCTCATTTTATTGTGAATTACGAACGCGTACTGCGCAACGGCACCAGCGGCCTCATTTCTGAAATTGAATCAGCGAAAAAATCGAATCCTGATAAAAAGGATTTTTACGATGGCATGATTATCGCGCTGGAAGCGCTCGAAATATTCGCCGCGCGGTATGCGCGTGAGCTTCGAGCGCTTTCGGAAAACGAAAGCGATCCGGTGCGAAAAGAAGAGCTTCGCCGGATGGCGGAAATCTGCGAGCGTGTGCCGAAACATCCCGCGCGAACATTCCATGAAGCGCTTCAGAGCATGCTTTTTCTGCATATTGCGCTGTGCATCGAATCGTACGAAAACGCGATATCTCCCGGAAGGCTCGATCAAATTCTCTACCCGTATTATAAAAAAGACATGGAGGATGGCATCATCACCTACGAAAAGGCGAAGGAACTGCTCGCGCTTTTTATTATCAAAATGGATGAGGCAATTCTTGTCAATGACGGCGATACCTATCTTCGCATCGGAAGGCTTTTCGAAACGATGTCCACCGACCAGACCGTGACCATGGGAGGCCTTACTCCCGATGGGAAGGATGCGACGAACGATATCACCTACATGCTGCTTGATATCTGCGAGCTTCAGCCTTATGCCATAAACATGACGGCGCGCATACATCCAAAAAGTCCAAAGGCGTATCTGCGAAGAATTGCCGAGGTGTACCTAAACGGCGCGCCCATGCCGGCGCTCTATAACGATTCGATTTATATTGATACCCTGCGTTCGCATTATGACACCACCATTGAAGATGCGCGCAATTACGCGATTGTGGGGTGCGTGGAGCCGAATGCTTCCGACGATCATTTCGGAAATACCGATTGCGCCAATGTCAACGTGACGCTTCCGCTTCTTCAGGCGCTTAAAGGCGAGGAAAACGATTTGTGGAATCTCACGTTCGGCGAGCAGATTGATAAAATTATTGCGAAATTCGTTGAATACAATTTCCGCAGAGAAGGAAAAATTTCGAGATTCATACGCACAAGGTATGCTTCCGCGCGTCACAGAAGAAAAATCAAAAAAGCATCTTCGAAATACAATCCGCCGGCATCAATGGATGAGCTTTTGAATAGATATCAGAAAAGGCTGAATGCGCTTGCGCAGTCCATTCTTGCGGATCATCAGAAAATCGAAAAAGTCATACGCACGCATTTCACCACGCCGCTTGCGTCCACGCTCTTTAAAAACTGCGTCGCAACCGGCATGGATGTCAACGAAGGTGGGGCTCGGCATAACTCCAGCGGCATCCAGGGAGTTGGCATCACCGATGCGGGCGATTCTCTTCATGCGATCGATGAGGTGGTATTTAAGAAAAAGCTCTATACCATGCGGGAAGTCATTGAAGCCATCGATAACAACTTTGAAGGCGAGAAGAATGCTGAGATTCGCAAGGCGCTTTTAGAGGTGCCGAAATTCGGACAGGACAATTCTTTCGAGGCGGTTACGTGGGTGAATATAGCGCTTGAGATGTATGTGAATGCGCTCAAATCCGTGCCGAATGTCCCGCGCAACGGCATCTATTCTGCCGGCTATTATGCGCTGAACGTGAGCGATGTGTACGGCTCGAAGACGCCTGCGCTTCCATCAGGAAGGCTCGCCGGCGTGCCGCTTGCCAACAGCATCACTCCCCATTATGGCATGGAGATGACGGATCTCACTTCCGCGCTGAATTCTGTGGCGGGCATTGATTTCCGGCGCTTCGCCCCGAACGGAACCACGGTGACCTTCACGGTTGACTCGGCGCTGTTTCAGGGGCCCGATGGCGTGGACAATCTTGCCGGCATCATTGCGTCGTATTTTAAAAAAGGCGGCATGCAGTTTCAGCCGAACGTGCTCAACAGGGAAATCCTCATCGATGCATATCATCATCCCGAGAAGTATCCCTATCTTCTGGTACGCGTGGCCGGATACTGCGCATACTTCAACGATCTGTCCGATGATTTAAAGAAAATCATTATTAACAGGACGTGTTACTCGTAAACACGACTGCCCGCGCGCGATAATCGCGCGCGGGCTTTGCTGGTTTCATTTTTCTAAAATTTTTTCCAGATTCGGCAGTGGCACGAATACAAGAGAGGCGGAATTCATGCAGTACCTTTTGCCTGTGGGAGGAGGGCCATCATCAAATACATGTCCTAAATGTGCATCGCAGACTGCACAGAGAACTTCTGTTCGAATCATCATAAAGCTATAGTCTTTTTCGTACCGCACATTGTTTTTATGAACGGGTTCGATGAAACTCGGCCAGCCTGTGCCGGAATCGAATTTCGCCCTTGAAACAAAAAGATCATTCCCGCAGCATGCGCAGCGGAAAACGCCCGTACGCTTCTCGAAATTCAGCGGCCCGCAAAAAGGCCTTTCGGTGCCCTTTTGCCGCGCAACCGCGAAAGTCTCGGGAGATAAAATTTTTTTCCATTCTTCATCGCTCTTAACAGCTCTTGCGACCTCAATCAGGGCGTTTTTCTCAATGCTGAAAACCTGTATGGCGAGAGGACGCGCTTTATCTTTGTGGGGTATGTTCATGTCTGAGCACCTGTGTGTAGGGGAAATAATGATGAATAATTGAATAAAAATGAGAAATTTCATATTGAATTATTGTTAAAATAAAAAATCGCATGCACCATAAAATGAATAATATTCTCGCGATTGACCATAAATATTTCAATCGACGTTTAATTAGAATTTAGCACAAATAAGAAGAAAATCAAAAACGATAATATTGAACCGTGAAAAGTAAGTGTTTATGGGAACATCTAAAAACCGCTTTCTTTTTATCTTTATAATATGA
>CAKZSV010000001.1 GCA_937921485.1 uncultured bacterium | reverse complement strand
CCATTGAGCGTAGCGATCTTTGGCAGATTCTTCGTGATAGATCGTTTTTGTGTAGATGGTTTGATAGGTATACAGAAAATAGGTTAAAAAGGGATGGAGGTCCCGCTCTTTGTATGTATGCCCTTTTTTAGCGGAATCACCGGGGCTGCTTTCAGGCATGCTTTGCAAACCGGCAAACTCTTTTAAGGCAAAGCGGGTTGGGCGTTCGCTCGCTTTGGCAAAAATTGATTTTGGATTATCCCGAATATCTACATAAAGCTGAGCACCTATACTTCTTTCGGGGGTCTTGCCTTTGGATCCGACCTGCGCGGCATACTCCTTTTCCTGCGCAAGTTTCCAGATTTCTTCTGAAGTCAGCGGACGCTGTTCTTCCGAAAGTACTGTTTTGGCCAATTCAAGAAATGTCATAGAAAACTCCTCAATAATAAAAACAGGGGATAGACCGGCGCGGGAAGTAATCCTGTCTATCCGCGAATGAACGCGAATGTACGCTAAAAGGAGCATGTCCTCCACGATGTGCGGCGGGGTCAGCACTTCGCCATAATCGGCCACGCGTTTTTTAGATTTAATGTACATTGACATAGCTCACATTATACATGCCATCATAAATGCACCTATAATACTGCCTGTCAATAGAAAAGCACCACGTGCGGGACAGCTCAATGTCCATACCGCATCGCGAATAACTGTCCCGATGCTTATTGCGGCTTCTTCCTTCCCCTCTTCGGAAACTGCTCTACCGATGAAGCCTCAATACACCGTATGGTATCGGCCACTTTCTCCGCAATCGCTTCACGTTCGTAGGCTTCCATGCGCTCTTTGAAAAAGAGCCGGCGAATATCGTTGAGAATATTGTACAGCACCGGCGTACCGAAAAGCGTCACCAGCGTTCCAAACGCCAGCCCCCACGACATGGAAATCGCCATGGGTTTAAGGAACGGGTCGTTTCCGCCAATGCCGTAGGCCGTGGGGATGAGCCCGAAGAAGGTGGTGATGGTGGTAAGAAAGATGGGGCGAAGCCTGGTGCGCGCAGCTTCGATAGTCGCCTCAAAGCTATTGCAGCCGCGGCTTCGCGCATTGCGGATAAAATCCACCATGACGATTGAATCGTTTACCACCACGCCCACAAGACCCACAAGCCCCATGAGCGCCAGAAATGAAATCGGCAGGCCATGAAAGAAAAATGTCCAGATGACGCCCACGATGGTAAGCGGAATCACGCCCATGATGACAAGCGGATGCAGCAATGAACGCAACAGCGCCACAAGAATGATGTAGATGACCAGCACTGCAAGGATGAATGAGCGCCCGAGGTTGATGACCGACTCCTGCGTGTCTTTAAATTCTCCCTCATAGCTCACCGAATATCCCGGATAGCGTTCTTCAATATCGCTGAACTTACGCATGAGTTCGCGGTTCACCGCAACGGAGGTCACGTTTTTTGCGTGTTCATCAATATCGGCGGTGACTTTCACGGTACGTCTCCAGTTATAGCGGTTGATGATTGAAATGCCTTTTGCCTTCGATTGCGTAGTCACCATTGAAAAAGGAACCAGCCGCCCCATCTTATTGGCAATTTTCACTTTCTGAAGATCGTCCGCGCGCGTGCGAAGATCGGGAGGAAACATCACGCGGACATCAATCTCCTCATCGGTCTTTCGTATGCTTGTGGCAACCGCACCTTCGAAATACGAACGAATGGTGGTCGCAATATCGAGCACGGTGACGCCCGCCATCGCGGCCATCCGCTGATTGATGGCAACGCGGATTTCATCCTTCCCTTCTTCAAAATTGGTCTTTATGTCCTTGATGCCTTTGATGGTTTTCAAGTGTGCCATGTATTCCGCTGCGATTTTATTCAGCAGGTCAAAATTATCACCTTTGATTGTCACCGCGACGGGTGCCCCAACCGGCGGGCCATGCCGCTGATATTTATATTCAATATTTTCAAAGACTGTAAGATGTTTCGTCCTATCGCGGATATGATCCATAATCTGGTCGGCCCTGCGTGTGCGCTTCTCTTCCGGCGTGAGATAGACCATGATGATGCCGTATTTTGAGCCGCGCTTGGTGTCGGGATCATTGGGGTTTTCCTGCATAATTCCCGCGCGGGAAGTGAAGCTTTCGAGCTCTTCTTTCGGAAGCTTCTCTATTTCTCGCTCCACAAGGGCAAGATTTTCACTCATTTTCTGGACGCTCGTGCCGTTGGGCGATTGCGCTTTGACGACCACCACTTCAATGCCTGCGGCGGGGAAGAGGATGAATTTTATCTTCCAGACATACAGGCCAATGGTGAGGCAGACGAAGACAAACACGGCGGCAAAGAACTTATACTTATTATGCAGAATGATTGTCAGGTAGCGGACATAGCGATCTCTGAAAAAATTGATAATGGGAGTGGATTCTTCATTCGCTTTTATCGGCGATTTTCTGAAGCGTTCGATATCCAGAATGTGCGCCGGCAATATGAGCGTGGATTCCGCCCAGGAGAAAAGAAGTGCAACCGAAACAACTGCCGGGAGCGTCCACATGAACTTTCCCATAATGCCGCTCATAAACATCAGCGGCGCAAACGCAGCAATGGTGGTGAGGATGGTGCCCGCCACCGGCACCGCAACTTCAGAAGTGCCGTTTATGACGGCCTCTTTCAACCCCATGCCTTCTTCAAGATAGCGATACACATTTTCCGACACCACAATGGCATCGTCCACCAGCATCCCCAACACCACAATCAGCCCGAACATCGACATGAGGTTTACCGTCACTCCCTGCCAGGCCATCCAGATGAAGGTGCCGGAAAAAGCAATCGGAAGGCCAAGCGCGGTCACAAGCGAAATGCGCCATCCGAGAGTGACAACGAGCGTCACTACCACAAGGATGAAACCGATGAGCGCGTTTCCCTGAAGAACCGTCAGACGTCGCCGTACGAAATACGAAAGGTCGTTGTTGGTAACGATGTCGTAGTCCGCAGGCAATAGCCGCTTGAAGCGTTCGATTTCCCGAAAAACGTGATCAACCAGCGTGATGATATCGGCCGATTCTTTCTTCAGCACCGTGAGCGTGATGGATTTTTTTCCCATCGTTTTATTGATAACGCTCTCTTCTTCAAAGGAATCGCGCACGATTGCAACATCGCGCACGCGAACCCAGCTTCCCACATCGTTTGCCCTGATGAGCACATTGCCGATCTCCTCAGGTGTATCGACCTCGCCGATGGTGCGGATGAGCATTTCCCCCTGCGGATTTTTAATCACGCCTCCGGGAAAGCTCACGTTCTGCTTGGCAAGCGCAAAGATGATTTCGTTGATGGCTACCTGATATTCATCGAGCCGCGCGGGATTGACCTCCACAATCATCTCGCGTTCGCGATATCCCTGCTTGTCGATGCGCGCCACCCCCTGAAGCTCGAGCAGACGGTCGTTCAGCATCTTGGCATATTTGCGAAGCTCAAATTCTTCCTTATCATTTGAAATGCCTTTTTTATGTACAAGGGCAATGGAAATGACCGGCTGCTGCGCGGTTGAAAGCTCGGTGACCACCGGCTCTTCCGCATCCGTTGGGAGATCAGTAACGCGATCGATGGCATTCTTAATGTCATTTATGGTTTTATCGCGATTCTTTACGTCGGGATCGAGCTTCACCACCACAATTGAACGCGATTCAATCGAGTTCGACCAGATGTCTTCTATGCCGTCCACTTCGCGAAGCCGGTCTTCAATAGGTATGCTTATGAGCTTTTCCACGTCTTCCGGAGTCGCGCCCGGATATATGGTGTTTGCCACCACATAATCGAAATCGATGCGGGGAAAGGCTTCTCTTTTCGCGGTGAAGATAAACATGATGCCGGCGAGCAGCACCCCTATGGTGATCATGTTGACGATGAGGGAACGTTCGGCAAAGAAGGCGATGAATTTTTTCATAGGGAAATGACCATCAGTCTCATGGAATCATTACTACAGAAATTAAGGCGGAGGGTGATGCAGGCGCAATGCAAACGCAAGCGTTTTTTGCAATTGTTTGTAGAGAATTTGTAGTAAGAATTTCAAATGCTGCTTGACATTTGCAACTATTAGCTATTACACTTTTGTTGAGTTGTGTGATATGAGAAATGGTATAATTACAGCTAAACTTTCGACTATGGAATCGAATTTGCTAAAACTTCGAAACCATATTCCAGAAACATTTGATGAATTTAAGCATGACTGGGGAAAGCAGAAAATTGCCGAAAGAGTGCTTCAGATTCTCATCGAGGGAATGATTGATATTGCTTCACGGTGTATCGCTCTTTCTGGCGGTGCTCCGCCCGCTACATCCGCAGACGCAATTAAAAGAATTGGCGAGCTGGGTATAATTGAAAATTCCGAAAAATACATCCCGATGGTTCGATTCAGAAATTTTATTGTGCATAATTACGATTCGGTTGAACCGGAAATACTCTATTCGATTCTCACAAAAAAATTATCTGATTTCGAGGATTTTATCAAAGAGGTTAAAAGCCATGCAGACTTTTAATCCCCAAAATATCGGCGATGCGCTGGCGATTGAACCAAAAGTTGTTTTCGCACTCTTATTCGGCTCGGCTCTGGATGGAAAAATTATTTCACCACATTCCGATATTGATGTAGGGGTTTATTTTTCAGAACGCCCTTCACTTGAGGTAGTTTCGCGAGTGATCGGTTTATGCCAGGAGGCAATTAATTTCGAAAAAATAGACCTTTCGGTTTTGAATACAGCCAGCCCACTTCTTGCATACGAAGCGTTGAAAGGAAAACTTATTTTTTGTCGCGATAAAAACCGGTTTGCAGACTTCTTTTCACTCACCTTCAGAATGTACGAGGATGAGATGATACGAATACAGAAAGCGATGTAATAAATAATTCAATACCATGAAAAATAAATCCCCTCTTGCACACTCCTGCCTCATGATTGTCGATATGCAGCGCTACTATCTGGATACTCATTCCGATTTTTGCCGCTATTTCGAAAGCCTCGCGCCCGGCTGCATGTCGTACATCAACAGGCGCTGCAACGAGGTGGTCATTCCCAATATTGTGCGATTAATTTCTTTTTTCCGGGAACACCAAAGCCCCATTATCTACCTCCGGCTATGCGGCACGGATCCCGAGCGTAACGACCTGCACCGTTTTTTTAGAGAAAGCTGGCTGCGCGGAAAAAAGTGCGGATATCCATCGGTCTATCCCCTTGCGAAAGAGCCGATGGCTGATATCATCAGTGAAATCGCACCCTCCGACAGCGACATTGTGTTTGATAAAACCACCTTCAGCCCGTTTTCATCGACCGATATCGCATCAATTTTAAAAAACAAAGAAATTCAAAAAATCGCCTTCACCGGCCTTGCCACCAGCCAGTGCGTGGAAACTACCGCGCGCGACGCATCCGACAGAGGATATGAGGCAATCCACATTGAGGACGCGCAGGCGGATTACACCGAAGAGGTGCACCTTTCGTCGCTTTACAGCTCACAAGGTGTATGCGGGGGCGTAATCTACCGCACCAATGATTTTATTTCCGTTTACAATGATGCCGCGAACAGTTAAATCACGCGGATAATTTCCTTAATCCGGTATATTTCCCTGATGTAATTTTTCGCGGGGGTGTCCCAGAAGTACACGGATTTTTCCGCGTTCTTCCGCGCGCGCGCCACAGTTATCTCATCGTTCTCTTTGAAAAAGGCATGCGCGCGCTCCATCGCATCGTAGAACGCCCACGCGGAATAGTCTGAAAACAGGAAGCCGTTTCCTTCCACCGAATCGCCGGATACCCTGATGGGAAACACCGTATCGCGCAGTCCCCCTGTCGCGCGCGCCACCACCAGGCATCCGGCAGCAAACGCTTCAAGCTGGGAAATGCCTCCCGGCTCGCTCATCGACGGCATGCAGAAAATATCCGAGGAAAAAAGCGGAATGCTGATGTCCTGAAAACCGAACGAAACCGACACGTTTTTCGGATAGTACTGCGAGAGAAGATAAAGGCCGTGGGCGATTTCCTCGCCGCGCCGGTCTCCGGACGATACCGCACCGCCGATGATGGCCTGATACCCTAGATGTTGGAACAGCCCTTCCGACGCTTCCAGAACCAACTGAAATCCCTTCTGCTCCGTGATGCGGTGGATCATACTGAAAAGAAGAATGTCCGGATCAACGGCAAAACCGCGCTCAATCTGGATGAGCATTTTATTGAGCGCGCGCGACACGATGCCGCGCTTCATCGGATCGGCGATTGCGCGCACCGCATCGATGCCCTTGAGAATTTCCGGATAGCGAGAAGCAATTTTGCTTTTGAGTGCTGCATCAGCGTTCAGCATTGAAAGAAGCTGTGGGTAATATTTCTTTTGAAAATTCGATTTTTCAAATCGCTGCGCAATGCGCGCTTTGAAATCCCTTCCAATCGCATTGCTGATGCCAATGACATTAAAAAGAATCCTCTCCAGCCCGTCGCAGGCGTACTCAATCTGTTTTGCGTAGCTCGGGCTTACGGTGATTGTCCTGTCCGCCATGCGGATGCCGGCGGCCATGCAGTTCAGCTTATTCCCTTCAACCGGATCCAGAAATTCCGAAACCCTCCATTGCGGCAAATTGAAAAGTGAAAAGAGGTCGAAGCCGTTTTCAAAGCGATGGTACGAATCGAAGTACTGCCACCCGCCATTGTGGACGATGTGCAAAAAGGTTGTCCGCTGAAAATTCGGGTTGGAATAATACACATGGTCGCTTCGGACGATGCCGTTAAAAAGCCCGGCGTAGGCATCGTTGGTAAAGGTAAAATGCGGCCGCAGTCCAAAGGTACAGATGACTTCCGCGCAGGCGCGCGCGAAGGCAATGCGGCGCCGAAGCTTCTCCTGACCTGTGACGCCCCAGTAGAGGCCATCAAAAAATTCATAATGATCCAGCAGATAATATCCAACGCCGTCAACAATTCCGAAATGAACGCCCACTTCATAATCATAATTCAGAATTTTGAAACGGACATTTTTCCCGGTATAGGCGACGCCGTACTGCCCGATGGCATCGAACATTTTCTTCACGGACTTTTCATCGCCATTGCGATATAATCCCGTAATTACAAACACGTTTTCGCCCATCGCGGCAAGCTCCCGCGGAAGCTCATAGACTACATTGGCAAGCCCGCCGCTTTTTGAGAACGGCTCCGCCTCGGCTGACATAAACACGAGCGACCCGCGCTCATTGTGCCATTGCAGCGATTTCCCGAGCGACTGAAGAACGGCATCCTCGTGCGACGCAAGCCGTGCAATGAACGCAAGAATTTCTTTTCCATCCTTGAAAGAAAAATTGAACAGATGAAACAGCGCCCGTTTGAGCCCGAGTTCGAGAAACCAGCGATGCTCCTGCCAGAAGAGGTAAACGAGCACGGATTGGATAAAGCTGATGAGCGACTCGTCCGTGGTAAAATGCCGCGCTATTTCCGTGAAAGCAAAATTCGACGGAAAATTGGCGTGATTGGAAATTGAACAAAGCCTGAAAAAGGAATCCATAAGAAATTTATCATAATACCCTTCCATGCGTTCGAGCATCTCAAGCTTGAAGAGCTTCACCCGTTCGGTGAAGGAAACGACGGTATTTATTTTTGATACTTTGAGCTCTTTGCCGGTAAAATAGCTGTAGTGACCCGTGATTGGCGAATAGAGAAGGTCAATCACTTTGATGTTATCATCATCCTTAAAAGGCAGCTTCGGATTGTCGAACTGAATTGAAACGGTCTGATTTGATTCCGCAAAATTGAACACGGCAAGCCACACACCGGTGCGCGAAAAACGCACCGCGGCTGCCGCCATGGTATTGTTCGCCCACACGAGATAGCTTTCCCCGGTGTTTTCCCTGTGAAATTCGTACCAGTCGCGGTAAAAGCGTTCCACGCTTCGATGCGCCGCGTACTCGAAGCTGTTCCAGTTCACGTAAATATTATCCAGAAAGACCTTCCATCCCTCGCCTTCGGCACTGCCCTCATAGTCCATAATGATGTTGCTCATCATGATGGTCAGACCAACCGCCGCGCGCAGTCCCCTGTGTCCGAAGGTATTGAGCGCGCGCCGCTCGTCGTGATTTCCGAGTATCCCCAAAAGTTCCGTGCCTTCCGGCAGCGACGCAGGAAGGTAATTGTCGTAGAAATGGTATATTTCACGCACGTCGGTCTTGCCGTGCATGATGTTTTCGCAGATTTTGAAAAGCGAGGAATTGTAGGGGATGATGCCGCTTCGGGCGAGGAATCGCTCATGCCCCCAGTAGCATTCCGCAAGATAGATAAAGAAATTTTTCCCTCGCTCACGCATCCTGGCCTGGATATTCTGCATGAGGTAATTGTGAATGGGAATGGCGATGAGGTCGCGGCAGGCGCAATCGAAATACCCCGTGGTGATAAAATGGTCGTATTCGCGGTCATTGACGATGATGGTTCCCAGCAGCATCGACTCATCGTCCCGCGGAGAGCCCCAGACTGAGAGATAATTGTTGCGCTTCATCATGATGGGCACGGCATGTGCGGAATCGAATCGGATTCCGTCGATGTCGAAGCGCTCAATCAGCGTCAGAATGGAATTGGTAAGCCATTCCCACACTTCAAACATCCGGTAGTTGAGAAGCATACCGTCGTTCCAGCTTCCGAACCTGCCATCGGTGGACGCTCGCTTGATGAGCTTGCCTTCATGGTCGTAGCAGAGCACCGCATACGAATCGGGCACTTCTTTGCTGGTGCGGTTTAAGTGCGGCACCACATCGACGATGATTTTAATGCCAAGCTCATGCGCGCGCTGCACCAGTTCCTTAAACTCAGCTTCGCCGCCGAGGGAAGGCTCCGGCTCAACAAGGCTCATCGGCGAAAAAGGCGAAGGCGAGGTGGCTTCGGGCGCCCAGTCTTCCCTGTTGGAACCGCGCTTCTGCATGCCAAGCACATATATGGCGGTGATGAGATAGCGCGATTTCAAATCTTCAAGATGCGCGCTGATGTCTGAAAATCGTCCAAGGCGGATGACCTCGCCATTTTCGTTGTACACCAATCCGGGATGTCCGGTTCTGTCGCGCCAGTACATTCCGGTGTGGCCATGAATATCGGTGAAGATTTCAAGGATGATTTCGCCCCTCACATCGGGAATGACGTTCACGCGTCCCGAGGTGCCGTGCAGCGTGGACCACTCGCCATGTTTGCGTTTGCGCTCGAATACAACAAAATCAAAATGTCCGTATTCATCGAAGCGGTGAACGGCAAAATACTGCCTGGTTGATTCATCCCACGCGAGTTCGATATCGTAATATGAAAGTTCGCTTTCGAGAATGAATTGCTTATCGGTTTCCAGTGTATTGCGATACACTCGAAGGAAATAGCCGCTTTTGCGGAATTGAAGCGGGAAGCTGAACCGGTATTCGTCGCCAACTTTAAGATTGATGAATTTAGTAGCGAGCGGCGCATCGTACTCTTTGGGAGCAAAAATTCTTTCCAGCGCAACATTCGCACGGTTGCGCACCTCATGCAGGTCGTGTCCCGACGCCGCAACAAGCAAGCGCACCACTTCTTTAAGCGATTTTCTGTCGCCGCCTTTTTTGTAGCGACGTGCAAACCGCTCGAGCGATTCAATCGCCTTGAGATTGCGGGCATAGTGAAAGTTGAGCTCATCGCCGGGAATGCGCGCATTGAGCATCTTGATGAAACTTTCGCGGTTTCGTGAACTGAACGGTCTCACGCGCTTGATTTCAGGAATTTCCGCAATCTCAATTTCTTTCAACGTTGAGATGCGAATTATTTCATCGACGAACGCATTCAGCGCCTTTGAAATTTCGGGCGAAGAGATTTCGGTATGGGAATAACCGGTCTGGATGGCGCGCTCCTCAATGAGGAGGATGATTTTGAACGTGTCATAGAGGAAATGTTCGTTGCGTTTTTTTTCAAGGGTAATGGCATCGAACATATTCAGCCCGAAATAGATGGTGGGAATTTCAGCCCACGACGGCCCCTGCCCCACATGCGCGATAACGGTTGTCTGGTCGGAAACATGATACAGGGTTGGCACTCCATGCCGCTCCTTGATGAGCACAAAGCGCCGGTCAACGGGCGGGGGAGTTGATGATTCAGCAATTGCGCGATGTATAATTAAAATGGCGGAAGAGAGCCTTCCAATCAGGCGCACGTCGCTTGCAAAGCGGGTTTTCAGGGTTCCATCACCCGCGGTTGCCATATCGATGACTGAACTGCGAATTGCGTCGATGTCGGAAGAAAGGTCTGCATCCGCGGCACCGGATTTCATTCTATCAATTAAAGCAGATGAAGGGAAAAATTCAAAACATCTGTTTTCGGAAAACGCCTCCGCAATTTCTCTTTTCACGCTACTATCGGCAATCAGATGCTCTTCACGGAGAGTGAAGCGGCAGAGGCTGCTCAATGGGGCCTGGACTTTATCCACTGAAAGCTCCTTGGTGACATAAATTTTTCAGATGTACGAATAACAATATCTCATAATTGATAATAAGTAAAGTAAAAAAAGAGGGAGAATTCCCTCTTTCTTTCAGGTTTTTGCGATTAATAATCCAGGCGCATCTGACGCGGCAGTGCTATTTTATTGTATCGACATACTCAAGCACGGGATATTTTGAACGATACACCGTTACGGGCGTATAGATGAAATCAAGCCGTTTCTTTGCTTTAATCATATCCTGCATGTCCTGATACTTATCTCTCGGCAAAATCAGCAGCACCTTCGCGCTCCCGCTTTGATTGCTCAGCATCAACAGTTGTTTGCCTGCCGATGTTTCCTTCTTGAGTTCGAGAGGTACTTTGAAATACTTTACGGGATAGAGGGAACCCCTGAATTTTTCTCCTTTAAGGGTAGGAGCTTCTTTTAAAAGCATGCGGAAACTCGCCCGCGGCAGGGAAGAATAATCGGGAGCCTCTGCGGGAATCTCTTCCTTCTCTTCCGGAATCTTCTTCTCCTCGGAAGGCATTGCCTCGGATACTTTCGGTATAATTGCAGTTTCTTTCGGCGCTGCGGTTTCCTGAATTGCTTTTTTCTTTAAAACCACAAAGCTCTGCACCAAATACTCGCTGCGCTTGTCCTTCGCTTCATCACCTGAAAGCTTCGCGGCGATGAATTCTCCCCCTGCAGCCCGTGCGGCGTCCATCGCGTATTTCATCCTTTTTTCAAGCGTGAATTCTCCCACATCGACTATGGCAATCTGCTCGTATTTGTCGATTTCGCTCCACGAGACAACTTTTATTTCAGCATCTTTTGGAAGCGGCGGCTGCGCAGGGCCGGTTCTCACCAGTTCATACGGCGCCTTGCAGGAAGTGAAAATAAGAGTCATGGCGAAAATTAATAAAAATCGTTTCATTGCACTCACCTCAAGAAGGAAATAGTATCTTCACAATTAATACGGTAATAATGTCATCTATATTATATTATACGGATTAGAACGAAATTCGTCAATAGAAATTCGAAATGACGATCAATGCGTACTACTACCACCAGTAATCAGAACAAGTTCCAGGGCTAAATCAACGTCCATAGAATTTTTTAATTTTTCAATAATTTTTGAAAAAATTTTTCCGTTTCATTACATTCCATCGTATTAATGGATAGAGGGATATTTTTTTCAGGAGGATTCCATGAACATCAATACCACGTATGTGATGTGCGATGAAGTCATTGCGCTTTTGACCGAAGCGGAAGAAAAGACGAAATGGCCAAGGGAAAAACTGCTGCTGCTTGCAATGCGAAAAATGATGAAGGACTATGAGGTCTATGAACGCGCTGATGGCAGGATTGAGTATCAGAAGCGCTTCGATGAAAAAAGTGGCCATCGCATCAATAAGCAGCGAGTAAAAATGAGAGTGCACAGCTTTGATTATAATTATTATCAGGACATGCGAAGAATTTTTCGGCGGTCTATTTCGCTGGTGATGGCGATTGCAGTACGTACCTATCTTGAAACAATTGTAGAGGCGATTTTGAGTAAGACTAACGATACGGTACTTGCGGATACTTACCCGTTCCAAAACTATGCAATTATGGGAAAATGTATAGAAAACATCCCGACCTGGCGCATCTGGTGGGGTGTACCTGAGAAATTAAAGCTATTACTCACAAAATAACATAAACAAAATTATAAAAAAATCAAGTAACCTTTATGGCATTTTTATGCCAGCGAGAGAGCTTTGCGCTTTTTACGTTATAAGGAAGGGAACTTCTAAAAGCTGTTTACAAGGATGTTCCCTTGTGGGCACAATACATAGGATAAAACCGCTTTCTTTGATGCTAATTTTAAGGAAGAAAGCGGTTTTTAGATGTGCCCATAAAAAAAAGCAAAGACGCCATACATTTCATATATTGCTTGACACTCTCTACTGCGCATGTGAGTCACAAGAAACGTGTATTCGTTTTAACTCTGCGAGGGAACAAAAGAATGAATATTTTGCTTACCGGCGCTGCGGGCTTCGTTGCCTATAAAACTGCGGAGTTATTATTGCGCGACGGGCACCGCGTGACCGGCATCGATAATATGAACGACTATTACGATGTCCGCCTGAAATCATACCGGCGCGATTTGCTCAATAAAAAACCGGAACGCTTTTCTTTTTTTGAATGCGATATTGAAAACCGTGAGGCATTGAAAGCACTTTTTGAAAAAGAAAAATTCGATGCCGTCATCAACCTTGCCGCTCGCGCCGGGGTGCGCTACAGCATGGAAAACCCCTTTGTGTATATGACCACCAACGCGCTTGGTACGCTCAACCTTCTTGAACTGATGCGCGAATTCAATGTGAAAAAGATGGTGCTCGCATCAACTTCATCGCTCTATGCCGGGCTTCCCATGCCATTCTCCGAAGACCTGCCGGTCAACGAACCCATTTCTCCCTATGCCGCATCAAAAAAGGCAGCAGAGGTGATGGCCTATACCTACCACCATCTGTACGATATCGACGTCACGGTTGTCCGCTATTTTACCGTGTATGGTCCCGCCGGGCGGCCGGATATGAGCCCGTTTCGCTTTATTCAGTGGATTATCAACGATACGCCCATTGAACTTTTTGGCGACGGAAGCCAGGCGCGCGATTTCACGTATGTGGACGATATTGCCGAAGGCACGGTACAGGCATTGAAAAACGTCGGCTATGAAATCATCAATCTGGGAGGCGGAAACAATCCCATTTCCCTCCACACGATGATTGCGCTGATGGAAAAATACCTCGGCAAAAAAGCGCGCATCAACAACAAGCCGTTTCACAAAGCCGACATGAAGGAAACCTGGGCGGATATATCAAAAGCCGTAAAATTGCTCGGATGGAAACCAGCTGTATCGTTCGAAGAAGGGATTCGCAGGACAGTGGAATGGCACCTGAAAGAGCAAAAATGGCTGAAAGATATACAACTATAAAAATTATTTCTTGCCTTTCTGCACACATCGCATCTCTGTGTGCCAATGAATCTCGCAGTGGACATCAATGGCCTTGTTCTGAAAAATCCAGTGACGGTTGCGTCGGGCACTTCCGGATACGGCGAGGAACTTTCCCGCTTTTACGATATTGCGCGCCTGGGTGCGATTTTCACCAAAGGGCTTTCACTGAAACCCCGCGCGGGAAACAGGGGAAACCGCATCATCGAAACTCCGGCGGGGATGCTCAATTCAATCGGCCTTGAGAATGTGGGGCTTGAGGTGTTTCTCAGGGAAAAATTACCTTTTCTTTTAAGCAAAGGCGCGGCTGTCATCCCAAACATCGCCGGGCATTCCGAAGAAGAAAACTGCGCTCTCTGCGAAGCGCTGTCGCACACTGAAGGCATTGCGGCAGTTGAGCTGAATGTTTCGTGTCCCAATGTGAAAGAAGGGGGAATGGCTTTCGGAAGAAATTTGCCCGTATTTGCACGACTGGTGGAAAATGTCCGCAGAGTTACCCGTGGTATTCTCATCGTGAAGCTATCCCCGAACGTAACCGACATCGCAGAATTTGCACGCGCAGCGGAGGATTTGGGAGCAAATGCCGTTTCTGCGGTGAATACCTTTTTGGGAATGAAAATTGACATAAAAAAAAGAAGGCCATACTTTACAAACCGGGTCGCAGGCTTAAGCGGCCCGGCGATTCGTCCGATGGCAATACGTGCCGTGTATGAAATCTATTGTAAAGTAAAAATTCCCATCATTGGCATCGGTGGGATTGCGGGCGCGGAAGATGCACTTGAATTCATCATGGCCGGGGCCTCGGCAATCTCGATTGGCACCATGAATCTGATTAATCCTGCCATAGCCATAAAAATCATTGAAGAAATTGAAGCATATATGCACGAAGAGAATATTCACGATGTGCGAGAGCTCATCGGCGCAGCTCATCGGCAATAATTCAAAACACATGACCATCACAGCGAGGCATCATGAAATTCTGGAACAAAAATCTCAAAAACATGGCGGAATACATACCCGGCGAACAGCCGCAAAACCTCGAAGAGTTCATTAAACTCAACACCAACGAAAATCCTTTTCCGCCCTCGAAATCGGTGCTCGAAGCGCTTGAGAACGCATGCGATGAAAACCTGCGCCGCTACCCAAATCCTACCGCTATGGCAGTACGTGAATGTTTCGCAGAAATGCATTCGCTTACCCCCGACCATGTGTTTGTGGGCAATGGCTCCGATGAAATTTTCACGCTTCTTTTCCGCGGTTTTATTGAACAGAAAGACAGAGCGGCCTTCCCCTATCCATCCTACTCGCTGTATTATACCCTTGCGGAAGCACATGGGATAAAATACGATAAGATTCCGCTCACGAAATCGCTGGATGTGGATTTCGCGCAATTCCTCGAAAAAAATTATGCGCTGGCCATCGTCGCCAATCCGAACAATCCTACCGGCAAGGGACTCGACGGAAAGGCGGTGCGTTCATTTCTCCAAAAATTCGAAGGGCTGCTCGTCATCGATGAAGCCTACGTCGATTTTTATGGAGAAACGCTCATCGGCTTTGTGAAGGAATTTGACAATTGCATCATCACCCGCTCGCTCTCAAAATCGTATTCGCTGGCGGGACTTCGGGTCGGTTTTGCTGTGGCGCATCCTGATATCATTCGGGGGCTTATCAAGCTCAAGGACTCCTATAACGTGGACCGCCTCGCCCAGGCAGGAGCGCTCGCGGCGCTTCGAGACGCGAAAAGCTTCCGCTACTGCATGGAGATGGTGCGCAACAACAAGGAATATCTCGAAGAAATGCTTGAAAGCCTTGAGTTCGAAATTGTGCCTTCCAGAGCAAACTTTGTGTTCGCGAAGCATTCCTCCGTACCAGCGAAGAAATTATACGAAAAGCTGAAGGAACGCAAAATACTCGTGCGCTGGTTCGATGGCCCCGTTCAGAGCGAATACGTGCGCATCACCGTCGGCACAATGATGGAAATTAAGGCGCTGGTGAAGGAATTGAGAGAGCTTTTGGGCACATAAGCGGCGTGCATTGTGTCTTTATCGCCATTTCTTTTGCATTTTTTTTAATTTTTCATCAAAAGTAAAGAGAGTTCTTTGCTCTTTTTCTGTCTTGACCACCAAGATACAGTCAACGATATCAAGGCTGCTCTCCCCATAGAGCTGTAATGCCCTGGCCAATTCCTGCCGATCCTGATTTACGACTCCGCGATAGTTAAGAATCGCTGCAAGCTTTTCTGCGGTTTCCAACCGAGTTACACGATAAAACTTTGTAAGAACATGAACGCACTCCACAATAACACTTTCAAGAATAACCGCTTTTGTGCTGCCGACAAAAACCCCTTTTAAAAAAGCAGAAACCTTTTTAAATTGTTCATCATTATCGTTTAAAAGATATCGAAGAACTGCATTCGTATCCAGATAAAAAATCATCGCGTTCCTTTTTCTTCAGCAACCTCTTTCCATACATCTTCCCTAATTTTATTAAAAGCTTTTGATTTTCCAGCATAGCGGCCGAGGCTTCCGGCAACACTTTCAACAGGCTTAATCATCACACCTGAATCAGTAATCACGAATTCTACTATCTGCGAGCCCAAAATATTTCTTATTCTTTTAGGGACTGTCACCTGACCTTTTCTTGTAATTTTTGAAAATTTCATAGTACACCTCATGTAATCATTACTTATTTATAAAGTAATGATGCAATCACATTTCGTCAATTTTTTTCGGTAAAAAATGTCTTTACTGCACCTATGAAAAATCCAATCGCCGCGCACACCAGAAATACCCCGCCGGTTGGTATTGCGATGCACCACGCGAGGGAATACGCGATGTTCTTCACAAAACCCACCAGCATCGCGTCGGGGAAAATATAAGGAAACATTTCGAACACAAAACGCGATGCAATAATAAGCCCTATTGAAAAAATCACCATCACGAGTGAAGGCCAGAACAAAACTCGTTTCAGCCATATAATTTTTTTCATGCGCGGAATGTTCAAAAAAATTAAAAACACAATGAAAAGCACAAGCAGTGCGCCCGCACCATACTTCACGTAGTGCCCATAGGTGGCAAAGAGCATGGCATGTTTGAACGATTCGGCCGTTTTCCCTTCCAGCACTACCGGCGGGACGCTGATAATCCCCTCGCGGATGGTGACGCCGGCGCTTTTCAAAAATCTGTTCGCAAGATACTCCGCAATGACGGTATCCGACAGACGAAACACGGTGGTGAACAGGAACTTATTTCGAAGCCCTTCAATTTTGCCGATTTCCTCCACGAATACATCGCTCAATAAATGCCGCTTGCCTTTTTGCGGATCATCGATCCAGAGGCTCAGCGTTACTCTCGGAAGCCGTATTCTCAACTCCTCATTTCCGGAATCAGCATTTTTTGCAGAATATACATTTCCAAGCATCTTCTGCCGGGAATAATCGGTCACAAACGCAAGCATGGTTTCAACTTCCCTTCTGACCGTTCCGTCGATGATTTTTTCATTGAGCATCGGCTCAAGCACCGGCAGAAGCAGGCGCATGTCGTCATTAATTCGTGCGGCAAATGTTCCTTTGTGTTTCTCAACTATTTCCTGTGCTTCTTCGTTTTTCTCCTGAAGTTCTTCCATCGCGCGCTCCATATTTCGGCGCGCTTTGTCCATCTCTTCCTCAACACGTTCAATTTCATTTTCGTTCTTATCGCGGTAGGATTCTATATCGGAAAGCGATTTTCTCAATCGTGCAATTTCCTTTTCTCTGAACTCTTCAAAAGCTTTTTCATTCGGAAACGATTGCTTCGCCTCTTCATAGGTGCTTTTCCTGATTTCCTTTAATTGCTTTTCGTGTGCAAGATATTCTTTCGTTTTATGTATCTTCTCATAGCGCTCTTTCTCTTTTTCGTATTTTTCCTTGGCGCGCTGGGCAACGATAGCAAATTCATCGAGACGTACTTTTTCCTCGATTTCCTGTCGAATGCGGCGGTTCGTCTCATCATTTTTTCCTTCAACAAATGCCCTGATGAGATATGAGCCTTTGAGCATTTCAAGATAGAAATCGGCACTTGTAAAAAGCACATGTGCAACAGATACGGTGAGCAGGATTGGAACAATAATCATCATAAGTACTGCTATAACCCGAACTGCAGCCATTCCGCTTTTCCCTTTTGCTCCCACGATTATCCCTCCTTTTTATACGTATGCAGAATGAAGCGCGATACATTCCCGTACACGCGCTCCATAAATGAAAACTGCATCACATTGTGCGCAAGCAGATAGAGATTGAACCTCCGAGACGCCAGTACCAATGCATTATAGATGAGCAACATCCCAAATTCATTTTTATTAATATCAACACCACATTTTTCTTCAAGCTTTTTCCGGTAAAATTCCGCATAGTGATAAAAAAAGTCCAGAGGTATATCTCCCGGAAGAGCATATACTAAAAACTCGATGAGGTCCCGCTGCGGATTCTGAACACAGGGAAGCTCCCAGTCATAGACCACCAGCCTCGGGATGCTGCCTTTGGGACGAAGTCCGATATTGCGGGTGTTAAAGTCATTATGCGTGATGGTGAGAGGTCCTTTTTCCATCGCCGCAAGCGCGGCAGGCAAATCCTCCAGAAATGCCATTATTGTGCGCTCGCAATCTTTCGTCACAATTTCAGGAAATCGCCTCGCATTGTAGTGCGTAAGCTCACGCAGCAAATCGCGTCCTCCGAGAAGAGAATCCCGATCTGTCGAAAGCAGTCCGATGTCCTGGGGCAGAGAATCTTTTTTCCCGAGGAACACGGCATGCAGTGAAGCCAGATCATCGAGTACAACTTTCACGCTTTCATCATCCCATTGTGATGGCTCATTTACGGTATCGAGATGACTGCAGTCGGAAATATCTTCCATGAGGACGGCAAATATTTCTCTTTCTTTTTCTATTCGTGTGCCGTACACTTTCGGGCAGAACGAAAGCAGAGCATCGCCCGCCCGGCGGTAGAATTCAATCTCGCGGATATGGCTGTTCTCGAATCCGAAAATATTTATGTGCGTTTCAAACAATCCTGGAAGCCGGTCCTCACCCGAAAGCTTCGCAAGTCCCGTGCCCACATTGAGTATTTCGCTATCGGCCGATTTCAGCTTCAGCACCGCAGGCATTTCGCGCTCCTCATTGTTCTCGCGGATGGTGAGATTAAATTTAAAAAGCCCCTGCAGCCCCGCTGATTTTTTCCGAAGAATGCTGGTGACGATGCCCTGGTCGCTTTTCATCACGCATTCCTCTGCGGCTATGACTTCAACCCCCGGACGATTGATGAGCGAAGTAAAAAATTCCGACGTCAGCGCATTCTTCGTGAGCCATTTGCTCGGACGGTTTCTCCCAAAGCGCTCATGAGCGGTGACAAATTCATTCGCGGTGATGGCTGCGCCTGTTGAGATGTCGAGGGCAAGGCAGGTGGCGGCGATTATTTCCGCGAAGCGGAAAAGCTTACCCGGACCATGACAGCCCATCATTTCAAGGCAGTCCCGCTGAGTGGGAATGCCTGTGCCGCCGCCCACGGTACCAATAACAAGCGAGGGTAGATATGCGGTGAAAAGCAGCCCGTCGCCCTCTTCGCGCATTTTGAAAATTCCGCTGGAGGATTCATGCACCGATGCGATATCCTGCCCCGTTGCGGTGAAAATCCCCGCGATGACGTTTGCAAAATTTATATTCGAACCGATCATTCCTATCTGGATTGAACCCACTTCTCCGGCCTGCCACGCTTTGAGATAATCACGCGGCTTCACGCGCATTGCCTTTTCAAGAAGTCTCCCCTCCACATAGCAGGATGCCACCACACCGACGCCGCGCCCGTCGATGTAGTTCTGATAATTCGCCTTCTTATCGCCGGACATATTGCCTTCTATATTGTAATGAGAAAACTTTATGGCGCGGTCGTGGCGTATCTGTTCGGCAATCCACTCGCAGGCAACCCAGGTGCATGCAGTGGTCATATTCTGTCCGGCTGCATCGCCCGTGTTATAGTAGAACCGCACGTGAACAGTATCTCCAAACACAAACGGAATAATCTCGGTAAGCCGGGCAACCGATGAGACGCTATGCGCTTTCTCCTCTATGCGGCGGATATTGTTCATCAGCCATCTTTCAAGATTGACCGCACCGTCCATATCCTGGCAGAAAAACACCGGCGCGCGGACCATGCGCTGGCGCGTCACATGCACCTTTACTCCCCCGGCGTGATTGCAAAGCCGAGCACCGCGCGAAATGGAACTGACAAGGGCCCCTTCAGTCGTGGCAATCGGCACCGGCACATATCCGTCAGTATAGACGCCCTTCACTAATATCGGCCCTGCCAGACCAATCGGCACCTGTACTGCGCCGATATAATTTTCGATATTTCCGGCCAGTGTTTCAGGACGCAGAATGGTTTTGCTGATATTTTCAAGCGCACTTCCCGTCACTCCTCTTGCCCATCCGAGGCGTGCTTCAACCGCCTCGGGAGAATAGTGTTTGTTGCCCGGATACGGGGGCATGCGGTCAATATCCATGCCTTCTTCTATTTTGACGGGCGCTTCCACGGTGAGGAGCCTGATAATGTCTCTGAGGCGCTTCGCGTTGGTAGTATCAGGCACAAAAATGCCGAGGATGATGCGTTTGGTCGTGTAGTCGTTCCGAATCTGCGCGATGCGAAGACCATTAAGCGCAAACTCCGGCTCTGTTTTCATGATATACATAAGCGATATCTCATCGCCCTGTACAGCCATCAGTTTCCAGTCGGTGGCAATTCCAAGGCCATTTTCTGAAATATCGGTCACGATGCCGGTATAGGATTTTCCATTTACAATAAAAAATACTTCGGGCTGACGACCTTCATGATAATACCGCCGGGAATGCCCGCGTCCGGCAACTGCGTGTTCATGCGCCATCATCTGCCTCCTGAAACATAAAAAACGTACATTCAATGAATGCGATTATGGGCACCTCTAAAAACCGCTTTCATCCTTAAAATTAGCATCAAAGAAAGCGGTTTTTACCTATGTATTGTGCCCACAAGGGAACATCCTTTAAAACAGTTTTTAGAAGTTCCCTTATTCTCCGAAATTATTCACATTTCCTGTCTACTCAATAATTGTGAAATTCAATATGAATAACAAAACCGGGGTGTGTAATTGCACCACACACCCCGGCAGAGAACGCAACTGACGTATGTACTGAAACTTTATTTCGCGAAAGGATTGCCGAACAGCGCAGCTTTTCCAAGTTCGTGTTCAATCTCGAGCAGCCGGTTGTATTTGCAGATGCGCTCGCTGCGGCAGGCGGAACCCGTTTTAATCTGTCCGCCGCCCATGGCGACGGCAAAATCGGCCATGAAATCGTCTTCGGTTTCTCCAGAGCGATGAGAAATCACATATCCCCAGCCGGCTTTGCGGCAGAGGTTTATGGTATCGATGGTTTCGCTCACCGTGCCTATCTGATTGAGCTTTATGAGCACTGAATTTGCAGATTTTTCTTTAATGCCGCGCGCAACGAATTGTGGATTGGTGACAAAAATGTCATCGCCGACAATCTGAATTTTATCTCCGAGCGCGGCGGTATGAGCTTTGAAACCATCCCAGTCATTTTCATCAAGGCCATCTTCAATCGAAACGATGTAATATTTTTCCACCCATTTTTTATAGAGTTCGGTCATCTCCGCGCTGGTTTTATTGCCCTGCCCCGATTTTGAAAGGACGTACGTTCCTTTTTCGCAGAAAGAACTTGCTGCGGGATCGAGCGCAAGGGCTATATCTTTCCCCGGTGCGTATCCCGCCGCCTGAATCGCTTCGATGATTACCTCGCACGCTTCATCATTGCTCTTCAGATTGGGCGCAAAACCGCCTTCATCGCCCACGCCCACTGAATACCCTTTTTTCGTTAGAATTTTTTTCAACGCATGAAAGGTCTCGGCTCCGTAGCGGAGCGCTTCCGCGAAATTCGGCGCTCCGATGGGCATTACCATGAACTCCTGAAAATCGACGCTGTTTTCGGCATGCTTGCCGCCATTTAAGATGTTCATCATGGGAACGGGAATCCGGCGTGCGCCTGCGCCGCCCAGATACTGATACAGAGGCACTCCCGCAGAAACGGCACTTGCTTTTGCCGCAGCCATCGATACCGCAAGAATTGCATTTGCGCCAAGCTTCCCTTTGTTCGGCGTGCCATCGAGTTCAATGAGAAGCCTGTCCAGCTCACTCTGTTTCGAAGGGTCCATCCCCACCACTTTTGGTGCGATGATGGTGTTGACATTGGACACCGCCTTCAAGACTCCTTTGCCATCATAGCGCTTCGTATCGCCGTCGCGAAGCTCCACCGCTTCGTTTTCACCGGTGGATGCGCCGGAGGGGACGGATGATGAAACCCTCACACCATTATCGAGCTTCATAAATACTCTGACGGTTGGGTTGCCCCGCGAATCTAAAATTTCAATCGCGCTCACTTCTTTGATGTTCCCTATCATATGCTTCCTCCTTTGAAATGATACATGCCGCAGATAAGTGCCGCAGGCTGAACTGCAATCTAAGAAAATGCACGCAGCAGTAGCCGGCTGTTACATTAAAGCCAATGGCGGAATAAATGTAAACCAGTTTTTACAATAACGCTACCGGTTTCTTTATACCACCTTGCGGGTTTATCGCTCATGATCCTGTTTCAGATAATGGTCCAGCTCTTCCTTCCGCCAGAAATCCACCGCACGGTCGAGCTGAGGTATTTCTTCATCCGCCATGGGCGCTTCGAGCAGATGATCGGGCAGAAATGCCATGTTTGCAATGAGCGTGGGAATCACCGCGCTGGCAATGACCGCGGCAATGAGGAACGAATACTGATCTCGATTTACGATGCCGTTGGTGAGGCCATACAGCGCCGAGATGGAACCGAAGGTGAGCCCCGTGGACATGAGCAGCGTATAGTACCATCGTTCCTTCTGGCTTTCACGGAATATGCCGATGACCGGATACAGGCCGAAAATCTTTGATATGACCTTGCCCCCGAATAGAACCAGAAACACCAGAGGCGCGGCAACTACGGCAGGAATTGAAACCAGAAATCCCGCACGCAAAAAATAAATCGGTGTGAGAAAACCGATGGTAAGCGTACGAAGCCTGCGCATAAAAAATTCATCTCGCGCAATACTTCCCGCAAGCACCATGCCCGCGATGTATGCCGGAAGCACTGCTTCGCTGCCCGCCCACAGCGCAAGCGCGCCAAGGGCGAAGAGGACAAACACAATCCATTTCGTCCGTATTGCCGCGGTGCGGTTTCCATACACCCGTGTGAGCCATGAAGTGATGCCCGGAAGCAGCATCATCGCCAGCACGCATATCACCACAAAAACCAGTGTTTTATAGGTAAACGGAGCAAAAATGATGCCCAGCGCTATGACCGTACCCAGGTCGTTGATGAAACAGGCGCCCAGAATGCCTTTGCCGTATTCTGTTTTGTTGAATCCATATTCAAGCATCACCGCATAGACAACCGCCATCGAGGTGGTGGAAAGCGCCACGCCGGCAAGCAAACTTGCGCGCAGATCCCACCGAAGGGCATAATATGCAAGCGCTGCGCATCCTAAAAACGGCGCTAAAAAACCAATCATGCCGACAACCGATACTTCCTTCACTTTTTCCTTTAAAGATGCCGGATCGAGTTCGGCACCCGCAAGAAAGGTGAGAAGCACTGCTCCCGCACCCGCGACAAATTTCAGCCATTCGGAATTCGGATGCAGGATATCCGGATCGAGAAATCTCGCACACAGATATCCCGCACCCGCCCCGACCATTATTTCCATAAGCGCCATGGATATTTTGAGGCGATTTGCAAGAATTGTTGAAAAGACCGCAAGCGCGAGCCATATACTTGCAATGGTAAAAAGTTCGAGCATGATAACCCCCTTGATGAAATTACATATGTAAAATTGAAATGCAATTGTTTTTGCTGTCCGGTATCCGGCGAGAGTCTCTCAGCCGCTGAGCTTTTGCATGTAGCGGGAAAGCGATTCAACAAGGCTTTCCAGATGAGCAACATTTTCGGCAATGCTTTCTGAATAGAGCTTCCGCTTTTCAACTGCGGCATTGACCGCTTCTTTGGTAATTTCCACGATTTCTTTGAATTCCGCATCGATGTTCGAAACGAACCGGCGAAAGGTCATATCCAGATTCTGAAGCGTTGACCACCTGAGATTTTCCACATTCGAAAGCACCAACCCTTCAATCTGCGACTCAAGGCGCTTGCGAACTCTTCGTTCACGCCTCTTTCGCGGCAGCAACCTGTCGATGAGATCTTCCGGAAGCGGAAGCAGCGTCGATTTCCACTGATGCAGCACCCAGTACGGTTCGCGCACGAATTCCAGCCCCACAGAACCCTCGTGTTCATGATAGGGAATGTCGAAAACATCCGAAGCGCTTTTCCGCACCGCGTCGATGATTTCATCGGCCCGCTTCCGATGGAAGGCGATGATCTCCGCGACTTTTTTGTCGAAGAAATCCGACACCGTGCCAAGCTCCTTCTCAAAGAACACCGGGATATCGGCGGAAAACGCCGCCCGCACATCATTCTCTTTCACTTCTTCGCCGCTTTCAAAAAAGCTGTTCATAATTCCATGCAAATGCTGCCGCGATTTTTTTCTCAAAAGCTCGGATTGCTCCTCCAGAAGCTGCATAAGCCGTTTTCTGTCGCCGGCGAGCATGTCGGAAGAAAGCGTCTTCTGACGTTCTGCCTCGGAAATTTTCTCATTAAAGAGCGCAAGTTTCTGATTCAGCTCTTCTTCCGGCATCCTGAACGCCTTCAGTGAAATCCGCGTTTGCATCAGCATGTCATTTACAATATCAGCCGTTTTGCGCTTCAGCGCGTCGGCAAGCACATCTTTCTTTTCATGTACAATGAATTGCTCGAGTCTTTCTTCGAATTTCGGAATGCCGCTTTTTTGTAAAAGAGTCAAATCATTCATTCTCGCTGAATCGAGCGCCTGTTTTGCCGATAGTGCATACAATTCCACTTCAGATTGGCCGATCACCTTCTGACGAAGAACGGACGTTATGAAGTCGGCGACTTCCTGCTGTTCCGACGGGGACAGATAATCGATTTTATTGAGAATGAAAAACACCTTTGAGACGCGCGTCATCACCTCTTTGAGAAAAAGGATTTCCGTTTCGGTGATAGGCGGATCTGCAGAAAGAAGAAAGAGCGCAGCATCGCACAGAGGAAGGAAATTGAGCGTGGCTTCCGTGTTGTGCAGATGAGTGGATCCAATGCCGGGAGTATCGATGAGCACTACCCCTCTTTCTAAAATTTGAGAATCGAAGAAAAGCTCCACGCCTTCAACATGCAATGTATTTTCCGGATTTTTTTCCTCGGAAACAAAACCCGAAAGATACTCCCTCAATTCATCCGCAGAATCGGACTGAAATGATTCTTCCCGCCCACCTTGAAATCGGATTTTAACCGACCTCGTGCCCGCATGGCGAAGATATGTCGGCACGGATGTGAGCGGAATGACCGAGGTCGGCAGCACCTGCGCCCGGAGAATCGCGTTGAGAAACGAACTTTTCCCGCGCTTAAACTGCCCGAGCACGGCAAGATGCACCCGTTCGCCGCGCAACCGCTCATCGATGTCGGCAATCTTTTCCTCGAAAAAACGGAACTCCTTTTCAGCGGCCGCGGTTTCCTTTAAAGAGGAAAGGAGAATATGCAGGTTCGGACTTTCTTTTGAAGATGTGTGTGATGCTGAGGTGTAACTGTTCTGCTGTGCCATTGCCGATATCCCGAATCGCTGTTTGCTACAATCGTTCAGGAGTTATCAGCCACGCGGCAGTTGCGGTGAACTCCATCACCGGCGCAGAAACATGTGCGCAAAAATACGACTTTTTCAAACATTTTTTATGGTGCTTTCTGTCAAGAAAAATTTTTTATAAATATCAATTCAATCACCTTCTAAAATTTACTATTTGACAAAATCGCAACTATCAACTTCTATATATTGCATTATGCCATTGCCGGTTTTCGAAAAAATCAAAGAAGTGCTATTTCTTTCGAGGGATGAATTCCCCGCCACCTATGCCGGTGAATTGCACTACCAGTGCAGCCGAGTTATTTTTCTGGCCTCAGTCGTTTGTATCTTTCCCTGGCTGAATTACATTGCTGTTGACAGGCAGCTCTGCCCCGGTGAACCGATGATTCTTCTTCTTCGCTATGGGTTAACAATCGTTTCCCTGTTGGTGTTTGTATTGCAATTTTTCCGCTTTATGAAGCGCCGCAGCATGTTCCTTCTCGCCATCCTCGGCTTATATCTGGAAATCGCCACGGGCATCATCACCGGCCTTGCGAAAGGCGACCCGGTGTACATGGGAGGATATTTTTTCGTGCTCATGATTCCGCTTGTGGCGCCGATGAACCGCATCATATTATGGGCTGAAATTCTCATTTCAGTTGCCCTCTTTTTTTCAGTGGGATTTTCGAGGGGAATGGGGCCTTGGAGCTGATTTGCTCAATGCCGCCGAAACGGGGCAGGAGGCGAGCACGGAAGCGAAAAAAATCAAAGAGCTGTCCGACGGCTGTAACCGCAAACTGCAGGAGGCGCGCGAAACGATTGAACGGCTTCGCGATGAATCGAAAATGATTGAGGAAATATCGCAGACGATTAACGAAATCTCCGACCAGACGAATCTTCTTTCCCTCAATGCATCCATTGAGTCTGCACGCGCGGGCGAGCATGGCCGGGGATTTGCCGTCGTTGCCGATGAAATCTCAAAGCTGGCAGATAAAAGCCAATCTTCGGCAAAGGAAATCAGCGGCATCATCGGTCGTTCGGTCGAAAGGATTCTAAGTGCGTCTGTGCAGATCGATGAAGCATCGAAAGCTTTGACTGAAATCATCGGTTTTCTTGAAACCAACAGGTCTTTTTTCTTAAAATTTCAGCAGCTTGTAGCTTCTCAGGAAAAAAATATCCACACGGTCATCGACCATCTCGAAAATTCACTCAAGTACACGGGATATATCACCGAACTGAGCGAAAAAAACTCCACCGCGATGGCGCAGTCGCAGGAATCGATCGAAGAGATCCAGCAGTTCTATCACAATCTTACAAATATCTCTCACTCGTTCCGACAGCTTTCAGAAGAACTTTCAGGACATGTGGAAAATTTGCAGAAAACGCTAAAAAATTAATTCGCTATAGCACATTTCGCACTATCACTTCGGATAATACGAAGTACTGATTCAAAATATCCGTAATTTGAATACATTAATTCTTGACATATTTTATTAAAATAATCACCATCCGTTCTACATTATATGAATTTTATGTGGATAGAAAGAGAAATATCTCACGCATTGCAAAAGCTTGCGCAAAAGCGTCCTGCGATTCTTGTAACAGGCTGCAGGCAATCAGGGAAAACGAGCCTTTTAAAAAAAGAATTTCCGGATATTTCATATATTACCCTGGATGTGCCTTTGCATGCTCAAGAGGCGGCGAAAGCTGGAGATTTTTTTCTTCAAAAGTACGGCACGCCCCTCATTATAGATGAAATTCAATACGCGCCGGAACTTCTGCGGTATATAAAAGTTCATATTGATGCGCAAAGAACTGTGAACGGCCAATTTTTTTTAACGGGTTCGCAGAAATTTTCATTAATGGAAGGAGTATCTGAGAGTCTTGCCGGGCGTATCGGCATCATGAATCTTTATACTCTTTCACTTAAAGAACTGAAAAGCTTAAAAGAAAAAATGAATCGCAATACACTATTAAATCATATGTTCTTAGGGGGCTACCCTGAAATACATGCTGCAAACCTCCATCCATTTGAATTCTTTAATGATTATATTGCAACCTATATCGAACGCGATGTGCGTCAGATTGTTAATGTAAAAAACATCCGTGACTTTGATAGATTTCTTAGATTGTTAGCAGTACGCTCGGGACAACTGCTTTCTTTAAACAGTTTAGCTTCTGATGTGGGCGTAAGCGGTCATACCCTTAAAAGCTGGCTTACTACTCTCGAAATATCAAACATAATACATTTGCTACCACCCTATTATAAAAACTTGGGCAAACGATTAGTAAAAACGCCGAAATTATATTTTTTAGACACTGGCTTACTGCTTTACCTTCTTGGCATACACTCCGTTGATGAACTGCTGGCGAGCCCTCTTCTTGGAAGCGTTTTTGAAACACTGTGCTTCGGCCAGATCATACGGTATTATGCAAACAAAGCAATGCAGCCAAATGTATATTTTTTTAGAGATGCTTATGGCCATGAAGTTGATTTTGTTATTCCTCGAGGCGGAAAGCTTATACTTATTGAGGCGAAATGGTTTTTTGATCCGGATAACAAACGAGAAATTTTTAATGAAATTGAAAAATTAATACCGCCGCATAAAATAGAAAAGAAAATTGTGATGTGTTCTCAAAATGAAGAAGCGGCTTTAGGGAATAAGCTTTCAGTAGGCAGTTGCGACGATCCGGGGAAATTTTTGGCTTAGCGCGTCGGTGTAATTGGCCACACGGTACTTTACGGCTCTCGAAGGTGTTCCCTGAGGCTCTCGAAGGGCACTACCAGCAGATGCAGAGGATGGGAAGGGTTTCACCGCAACCCATACCGGAATCTAAAAGCCATCTATCCGAGGTAGAATCTTGAGTTCCGCGGTTTCCAAAATAAAAATCCGGTAAACTGACATTATCACCCCTATTCCAATTTTCGCAATGCAAACTTGTAATACTCCCATCTGCATTTGACGCTGTCCAATAATTGTACGAAAGCTCCTTGTCGTTGGAGGCGTTCCCGTCACAAAAAATTTAGATAAAAACGAAAAAAATCGCAGAAAAATAACACGCACCTCCCATCAGACGGCTCGTGCGTGCATGACCATGCTTTTCATTATCGTAAAATTGTGCCATTTTATACAGTATCAAAGCGGTGATGCTATACCGCCAGCAACAGGAAAAAGGAGATAATCATGAGGTTTATTATTACTACACGGGAGCTTGAATTTCACGAAAGAGTGTACATTGTTGACGCGGAACACGAGCAGGAAGCGCTTTCAGCTGTTCACAGGAATGACACACGTCCCTTAATTAGTTCCATGGTTCGCAGAAGAATTTTTGATCCAACAATAGAGCCGCTGGCAAGCCACCCATCCATGGTGATGCTAAGGGAATCGCTCGCTATAGCCGGAGAGCGAATAGATTTGTAAGAATAACTATGAATTCGATAAAATAGCAGCAAACAGCGAC
Source organism: uncultured bacterium (assembly GCA_937921485.1). Classification (GTDB taxonomy): domain Bacteria; phylum Spirochaetota; class UBA4802; order UBA4802; family JAGODF01; genus DYLV01. The sequence continues at coordinate 7,453 of CAKZSV010000001.1, read as the reverse complement.
GATTATAACGATATTTTTCAATACTAATTACGAGTATCTATGCCTGTTAAATAGGTCATTGAAGAGCCTGGACATGCCGGGCACTTGTTTCATAAGGGAACTTCTAAAAACCATGTATAAGGATGTTCCCTTGTGGGCACAATACAGTAAAAACCGCTTTTTTTGATGCTAATTTATTTTAAGGATGAAAGCGGTTTTTAGATGTGCCTATAAAGATTACGAATTGCCGAAAGTCACCCGTTATGTCGTTAAAGACGTCTATAATCTTAAAAAGGACTGTCCTGCGGCAGTGAATACCTACTTCAGTTTTAAATAGGATGCAATAGATGGATTTATGACAAAAATGAAGTTATACCTCAATTGTGCACAGTTTTGTGTGGCTATCAATAATCTTTGATAAATCAAATTGCACAATCGAGGTATAACTAAATACTGAGCACAATGGAATAAACGAAAAGGTGTATCCGATGAATCGAGCAATAATGAAACTGCTTATTGCGGTTCTGGTTATCGCAATGGTTATAATGTTAAAACACCACTCCAACGCCCAAACCCGTAACACCGCCGCTGTGATTGACCTCCGTGCCAACAACTGTCCGGAGACACTGGCGAAGGCAGCAACGGATATCCTGATCAACCGCATTTAACCTACCAGCCTCTTCACTATCGTGGAACGCTCCCAGATGGAGGCCATTCTGAAAGAGCAGGGCATCCAGATGATCATGCGTGTAAAATGATTACCTCTACAGCATCGCAATTTGTTGCCTTGACGAAACAAGATATGTATGATATGCTTCCTCCATGAATATCACATGGTACGGCACGGCATCAATTAAAATCACGCAGGGCAAAACTGCCATTCTATTCGATCCGTTTTTTTCATTTAATCCGGCAATACATGCTGCAAATATCGAAGATTTTATTGGCGTTTCTGCCATCTTCATCACTCACGGGCATTTCGACCACATTATGCATCTGCCGGAAATTATGCGGTACAATCGATGTGAGATTTATTGCGGACCAACGGTTAGCACAACATTACAGAAACTGGGCATTCCACCAAAAAATATCCACTCAATCGCTCACAGCGATGCATTCAAAATCGGCCCGCTTGCCATTCAGGTGTATAAAAGCCGGCACATTCAGTTTGATGTGCGGCTCATTTTGCAGACAATCTTTAATCCGCGCATGATCTCCAAATTTAAAAATTTAAAAACTATTATTCCTGCTCATTGCTCAATGCCGATGGGCGAGGTGTTTGCCTTCGAAATCATCCATAAAAAAACAAATATCCTGCATTTTGGAAGCCTGGCATACGATACTACCGAGGAGTATCCATGCCGCCCGTCATTGCTTACCATTCCCTACCAGGGCCGTTCTGATCTAAAGGAGCACGCGATGAAATTTATTCAAAAATTTCAACCGAAAGCGGTCTGTTTACACCATTTCGATGATACATTTCCGCCAATATCCTCACAGGTGGATATCAGCCCCCTTCTCACAACCACGATACCACACATACCGCAAATTCACATAATCGTACCTGAATATCGAAAAGCAGTATCAATTTAATCCGTAACACCTATTAAAATTCTATTGACAAATCTAAATTCTGATTTTATATTAGCCTGATGATACTTCGTAATCTCTCATTACCCATTGCGCGCTATAAAAAAGAATATCCTGTGATAGGCATTGTCGGTCCGCGACAGAGCGGTAAAACCACGCTTGCACGAAAACTCTTCAATGATTATGCGTACGTATCCCTCGAAAATATTGACCTGCGGCAGTATGCAACCCGAGACCCGAGAGGTTTTTTTTCAGATTATTGCCCGCCACTTATCATCGACGAAGCACAGCGGGCACCTGAAATTTTTTCCTATCTGCAGGAATTGGTCGATACCAATGATTCACCGGCCCAATATGTGCTCACCGGTTCACAGCAGTTTCTTCTGCTCGAAAAGATTACCCAATCACTTGCAGGAAGGATTATTCTTTTTAAACTCTATCCTTTGACTGTCAACGAACTGATATTCAAAGAATTTGATGAAAGCACCGAATCAATTATTACATTAAAAAATCATAAGCTTAAAAACATTTCCGCAAAAACCATAGAATTGATTTTTCAAGGAATGTATCCTCGAATTCATGATAAAAATTTAGATGCGACGAAGTGGCTTGAAAACTATGTTGCCACCTACATTGAACGCGATATCCGCCTGATTTCCAATATTGAAAATCTAAGCCTTTTTGAAATATTCCTAAAGACAGCGGCTTCCTTTTCAGGACAGCTTGTCAATTTTGCTGCGATTTCAAACACGGTTGGAATATCTCAGCCAACTGCAAAAAAATGGTTCTCCCTTCTTGAAACGAGTGGTATTATTTTTTTCATACCACCTTACTATAAAAATTACAGGAAGAGGCTCATAAAAACTCCAAAATTGTATTTTTCCGATACCGGACTGCTCTGTTTTCTATTATCGCTTCGCTCTGCCAACAACCTCACTTCCCATCCTCTCTATGGTAATATTTTCGAAACTTTTATAGTTTCCGAACTATATAAAAGAATCGCACACACGGGAACCTCTCCTCAACTTTTTTTCTGGCGCGATAGAACTGGAAATGAAATCGACATTTTATTGGAATCAGGAAATAAGCTCCTTCCGATTGAAATAAAAGCAGCGAAAACCTATCATGAAGATTTTTTCAGCACCATAAAGCATTTTTGCAATTTCAGCGAGGCGAAAAAAGGGTACGTTCTGTACAATGGGGAATTATTGTATCAAAATACCCCTTTCCCGGTAATTCCCTGGTGGATGATGTAAAAGCGATTTTTACGACACAGCCGACAATAATTATTGTGACCACCGGGCAACTGAATTTTGTGCTCACCGCCGCTCGCGCAGATGCGCAAGGAACTCCCTTCCAAAAGGCGTAACTTTCATGCGCACTTCGGGAACAGGACGGCAGTAGTCAAGAATGCCGAAATGCGAAAGCCAGGTGAAGAAGTAGAAATCGAGAAATGAAATCATGAATATATCGTCGGGTTTGCTGAAGCCGGTGAGAGCAAAAAACTCATTTGCAATCTCTCTTAACGCAAATGTGCCTTTCTGCCGGGCGATGATATCGATGAGAATGCTTTTGCACTGAGAAAGTTCGCGCGAAGCGGCCGGATTAGATGGAAAGATTTCTTCCCACTGAACGCGTTCCCAGAATGCGAGAAAGAGATCGGAATGTAACGCAGAAATATTGCCATTATGCGCACCCTTTAAAGCATTCTTTGCAAAGATTTCTGTTTTTCTAATAAGGTGGCCCATCTGTTTAAGATGAATTTCCAGTACCTCAAGATCTTTAATCTGCGAAATGATATTGCTTTTTTTTATGCGGCTCAGGCAATATCGATAGAAAGAACTACCAAAGGAACCATTGACAGAAATTTCGCATGACCGCAATTGAAGCGCAGAGAGCACCTGTCGGGCTATTTTCATCGCCACGCATTCTTTTATTGTATCCAGAAAGGGATTTATTTTCTCCAGCGGCATAACTGCATTACAATCATTTTCTTCCCTGAATATGCCTTGTGCTTCGGGCACCGACCACGCATACCGGTACGACCTGTTTATTACTTCTCTCATCAGTCCCATTCTTTCTTTTTTTGAAATATAATTAAACTGCTGATTGATCTGCGCGGTTACCATTTCGGGGGAGAACTCCTCTTCAACGATCCGCCGAGCTAAAATGTTTAATCCCCTGCTTACGCGATATTTCTCTGCTTCGAAACTAACTTTCATATTGCCGGACACCTGTTTCCCCGAAATATTTTAAAGAACCTCCCTGTGATACATTCCACCGCGTGCAACAATGAAACAGTATCACTCACGCCCTCAACCTCCGTTTCGAGGCATTCATCACACCACCACAATCGCTGCGCATTCATACTGCGGGCACATAATAAACTTTTTGCAGAAACCATAAACCACAGCGCATAAAGATGAACGGCAAAAAAAGAACTTTTTTTATTAAGATCAATTATGTTGCGACCATAGATAAAAAATATTTTTCCGTCAACGATATTTCTTTTTTTCATTGTATTTTTTTTATGCCGTTTTACAAATCGCCCTAATTTCAATCATCGTACGGCGCTCTATGAATTTACAAAAGTATTTCCAGGAAAGGCAAGAGAGGAAGATAATTCTACATAACTCCAGAGAAATTATCCACAATCTCTCCGTGGCAATCGGCGAAAGGCCGCTTGCAAAGTACGAAAACCTTCTTCGAACTCAACAATACATCGCTTCTCGGTTTCAGTCCTTAGGCGCTTCGGTCAGATCGCAGGATTATGTGGTGCAATCAAAAAAAGTGAGCAATCTCATCGCTGAAATTCGAGGAACGAAAAAACCGGAGCGCATTATTGTCATAGGCGCGCATTATGACACTGTTGAGGGAACACCCGGTGCGGACGATAATGCAACTGCTGTGGCAGGATTGCTCGAAATATACCGCCTTTTTTCAAAACATACACCCCTCCGTACCGTGCGCTTTGTGGCCTTCACCCTCGAAGAACCGCCGTTTTTTTCAAGCGACGCAATGGGAAGCATGTATTATGCAAAATCATGCGAAAAATGCAAAGAGCCTATTGATTTCATGATCTGCCTTGAAATGCTCGGTTTTGCAGGAAGGCATGCGAAGCAGAATTATCCGCTTGAGGACATGAAAAAGTTCTATCCGGCTTTCGGAAACTATCTTGCCGTGGTATCTCTGCCGTCTTCTTCCGAATTCGCCTACCTATGGAAACACACATGGAATAAATTTGCCGGGAAAAGAAAAATCTACGAGATGATCGGCCCCTCATCAGTGCCGGGGATAAGCCTTTCGGATCACTATTCATTCAATAAATGCGGCTATAAAAGCATTATGCTCACCGATACTGCTTTTTTCCGCAACACCAATTACCACACCGAAAACGACACCATTGACACTTTAAATTTCCGCTTCCTGAGCTATAATATCTGGTACGCGTATTTGACGCTGCTTGATATCGCAAACCAGGAAGTGCTGCCGAATGAAAAGCACCATTGCCGTTAAAATAGCCGGAATGAGCTGCGTGATGTGCTCGCGCGCAGTTGAGCAGGCGCTGTCGAAGATTGATGGGATTTATTCTTCAACTGTCGATTTTTCCTCTGGCCGGGCTGAAATTCTTCTGGATACATCACTCGTATCGGAACAAACAATCCAAAAAGCCATTGAACAAGCGGGATACCGCTATGCGGGTACATCGGGCAATGCCGGCAGAGATGATGAACTCACCACACATGATCTTTTCCGGAAAAAACTGCGTTTTTCCATCGGACTTGCATCCGGCACCATTGCCATGGCGCTTATGTATCTGCCACTGCCGGCTGCCTTTCCGCTGCAGTATATCCTTTTTGCGCTCACCACGCCGGTGTTTCTTTTCATCTCGTATCCGATTTTCTCCGCCGCATTCCGCGCGGTAAAAAACGCCGTCCTCACCATGGATGTGATGTATGCCATGGGCATTGGCATTTCCTACTTTTCAAGTGTTCTGGGCACCTTCGGCATTCTCCCGCATGAGTTTATGTATTATGAAACCGCCCTGTTTTTATCCTCTTTTCTCATGCTCGGCAGGTTTTTAGAAGCACGGGCGCGCGGCAAAACGTCAGATGCAATACGCAACCTCATGAAGCTTCAGCCGGTTATTGCACATCGAGTAAACGGCGATACTATCATCGACATTTCCTGTGAGGAAATCCGCGCAGGCGATATGCTGCTCGTCAAACCCGGCGAAGCAATTCCTGCCGACGGAAGCATCGTCTCCGGTGAGAGTTCCATCGACCAATCCATGCTCACCGGTGAGCCACTGCCGGTATTCCGTGGACCGGGCGATGCCATCACCGGCGGCTGCATCAACCTCGATGGCTCGTTCACCATGAAAGCGGAACGCACGGGCAACGACACGGTGTTACAGAGGATTATCCGCATTGTCGAAGAGGCACAGGGGTCAAAGCCTGCGCTCCAGAAACTGGCCGATCGTGTGGTGGGATATTTCATTCCGGTAATTCTCATTATTGCCATTGCTGTTTTTGCAATATGGTTCTTCGTACTAAATGCATCCGCATCCTTTGCGATTGCCCGCCTCATTTCGGTCCTCGTCATTGCCTGCCCCTGTGCGCTCGGCCTTGCCACACCCACTGCAGTAACCGCCGGTATTGGACGAGGCGCAACACTCGGCATCCTTATAAAGCACAGCGAAGCGCTTGAACTTTCAGAGAAAATTACCACCGTGGTGTTCGATAAAACCGGTACGCTTACCACAGGCGCACCCGGAGTGATACACGTCCATACCGAGGATTTCCCTGAATACGAGATGATTGCACTTGCCGCGGGGCTTGAAAGCCATGCATCACACCCCATTGCGCGCGCAATCGTCCAGTTCGCATCATCACGTTATATTGCACCTCTCGCATTTCAAAGTGTTTCAGCCGAAAGCGGCATGGGCGTATTTTCCACGTTGAGCGATCATGAAGTATGTGCTGGCAGCATGCGCTTTCTGCGCAAGCGCGGCTACGCTATCACTGATATGCTCATGCAAAAAGCGGAAGCACTTGAATCCATCGGCCACACCGCAATTTTTGTGGGCAAGGATACACGCAGCATAGGACTTTTCGAAATTTCCGATACCCTGCGAGTTCATGCCCGGGAAGCCGTTGCGCTATTAAAAAACATGGGCCTTTCGGTGATGATGATTACGGGAGACAATCGCCGTGCGGCACAATCGGTAGCCGCATCGCTGGGTATTGATGAAGCCATCGCGGAGGTTTTGCCGGAGGAGAAGGCGGAAAAAATTCGCGCATTGCAAAACGATGGCTCGCAAGTCGCCTTTGTGGGCGATGGCATCAACGATGCACCTGCGCTTGCCGTGGCAGATATCGGCATCGCGCTTGCTACTGCGACGGATATAGCGCTTGAAGCAGGATCGGCGGTTGTGCTCACAAACGATCTTCGCGATGTTCCTTCAGCACTTATGCTCGGCAAAAAAACAGCGCGGCGAATTCGACAAAATATTTTCTGGGCATTTGCCTATAACATCCTTTTAATCCCTGTTGCCGCGGGGGCACTGTATCCCGTATGGGGAATTACGCTCAAACCGGAACTTGCAGGATTGGCGATGGCGCTAAGCTCGGTGACGGTGGTGACGCTATCGCTGGGGCTTACGAGATATTCACCGCGGAGAAATAATGCACCGAATTCTTGAAATAATCGGGTAATAAAATAGATATCCCTTCCGGGAAGATGCCGGTTGTAGATTTTGGGATATTTTGAATTATGTTAACGCGCAAACTCTGCGGCTAATAGTGCCGGATCGCCGGGTAATCCCCACCAGATGTGAAACACCGTCGCTTCTTCTATACATTTATCGTAACATGCACAGTTT